>PLUM01000035.1 GCA_003165465.1 Acidobacteriota bacterium | reverse complement strand
TCGTGCGCTTCCTTGCTGATCGAGCCGTAAGACATGGCCCCGGTTGCGAAGCGCTTCACGATTTCGGCCGCCGGCTCCACTTCCTCGAGCGGCACCGCCGGTCCGTCCGCCTTGAAGTCGAACATTCCCCGCAGCATCTGCAGGTCGCGATTTTGCTGGTTCACGATGGCCGCGAATTCCTGGAAGGTCTCGAACTTCGATTGCTTCACCGCATGCTGCAGCTTGCTCACCGTCGTCGGATTGAGCAGGTGACGTTCGCCGCGCACCCGGTATTGGTATTCTCCGCCGACCCGCAGCTCCGTCTCCGATTCGCCCGGCGGCTGCATGGCAAATTGGTGTTTCACGAGCGATTCGCGCGCCAGCACCGCCAGGCTCACGCCCTCGATGCGCGAGGATGTGCCGGTGAAGTAGCGCTCCACCAGCAAACGCTCCAGGCCAATCGCCTCGAAAATCTGCGCGCCCTGATAGCTCTGCAGCGTCGAGATGCCCATCTTTGAAAACGTCTTCAGAAGGCCCTTGTCGATGGCCTTCATATAGTTCTTGAACACTTTGTCCCAGGTGTGCCCGGCAGGGAAGGCCCCGCTGCGATGCAGGTCTTCCAGCGTTTCGATGGCCAGGTACGGATTCACCGCGCTCGCGCCGTAGCCCAGCAGCAGCGCGAAGTGCATCACCTCGCGCGGCTCTCCGGATTCCACGATCAGCGCCACCTGATTGCGCGTCTTCTCGCGAATCAAATGGTTGTGAACCGCCGACAGCGCCAGCAGGCTGGGGATTGCGGCGTACTCTTCGTCCACGCCGCGGTCGGAGAGAATCAGTAGTGTGTAACCCGCCTTGACCGCCAGCGACGCGCGCCGGCACAGCGTCTCGACAGCCTGCTCCAGGCGCTTCTCGCCCTCTTCCACGCGGAAGTGCATCGGCAGAGTGGTTGCCAGGAAGTTGCCCCAGCTCACCCGGCGCAGCTTTTCCAGTCTCCAGTTGGAGATGATCGGATGGCGCAACTTCAGCATGTGGCTGTTCTGCGGCGTCTCCTCGAGGATGTTGCCCTCCGAACCGATGTAGCTGTTGAGGGACATCACCAGTCCCTCGCGGATCGGATCGATCGCCGGGTTGGTCACCTGCGCGAACGTCTGTTTGAAATAGCTGAACAGCAGTTGCGGCTGGTCGGAAAGGCACGCCAGTGGCGTGTCGATGCCCATCGAGCCGATGGGTTCTTCCGCGTTGGTGGCGCACGGCAGCAGAATCGTCTTCAGGTCCTCGTCGGTGTACCCGAACGCGCGCTGGCGCATCAGCAGCGTGGTGTGATCGGTCGGATGCACACGCGTGGGAGTCGGAAGATGGTCGAGCGTGATCTGATTGTCCTTCACCCACTGCGCGTACGGTTGCCGCGCCGCCAGTTGCTTCTTGATCTCCTCATCCGAGATCAAGCGCTTCTGCTCGGTATCCACCAGCAGCATGCGCCCCGGGGCCAGCCGTCCCTTCATGCGCACGTCCTGCGGCCGCACGGGAAGCACGCCAGCCTCCGACGCCATCACCACCAAGCCATCCTTCGTTACCAGGTAGCGCCCCGGACGCAGCCCGTTGCGATCCAGCTTCGCCCCGATCACGCGCCCGTCGGTGAACGCCACCGCCGCCGGCCCGTCCCACGGCTCCATCAGCGATGCGTGGTACTCGTAGAATCCCTTGACGTCCTCCGGCATCGTCGCATCGTGGTCCCAGGCCTCCGGAATCAGCATGGACATCACGTGCGGCAGACTGCGTCCCGCCAGCGTCAGCAGCTCCACGGCGTTGTCCAGCATCGCCGAATCGCTCCCGCCCGCGGTGATGATCGGCAGCAGCTTGGCCATGTCCTCGCCGAACAGCGGACTGGCCAGCACCGACTGCCGCGCGTACATCCAGTTCATATTCCCGCGCAGCGTATTGATTTCGCCGTTGTGGCAGACGTAGCGGTAGGGATGCGCCAGCTTCCAGCTGGGAAACGTGTTGGTCGAAAAGCGCTGGTGCACCAAACACAAGGCGCTGGTCACGTCCGCGTCCAGCAACTCCTTGTAGAAGTCGGTGATCTGCGGCGCCAGCAACAGCCCCTTATAGACGATCGTCCGCGACGACAGCGACGGCAGGTAGAAGAACTCCTTCTCCTTGAAGTCCGACGCCGCCACTTCCGACTCCGCCCTCTTGCGCACCACGTACAGCTTGCGCTCGAGCGCGTCCTGATCCATGCCGGGGCCGCTGCGAATGAAAATCTGCTCGATGTAAGGCTGCGAATTCCGCGCCAGGCGCCCAATCGTGTTGCCGTTGATGGGCGTGTCGCGCCAGCCGAGAACTTTCAGTCCTTCCTCGCCCGCGATTTTTTCGATGATCCCTTCGCAGATGAGCCGGTCGTGCGGATCGACCGGAAGAAAAACCATGCCCACTCCATACTCGCCGGGCGAGGGCAGCGTGAAACCCAGCGTGGCTGCTTCGCGCGCGAAGAATGTGTGGGGAATCTGAATCAGAATTCCCGCGCCATCGCCGGTTTGCGGGTCGCACCCGCAAGCGCCGCGATGCGCCAGATTGATTAGAATCTGTACGCCTTTGAGAACGATGTCGTGCGACTTCTTGCCCTCGATGCTGGCCACAAATCCAATGCCGCATGCGTCGTGCTCGTGCTCCGGGCGATACAATCCCTGAGCGGGCGGCAATCCTCGAAATGGATAAAGTTCACTCATCATAAGCCGCGATCAACGATCCAACGGGGGATCCAAAGTAGGCAGCGGCGGCGAAAGCCATCGAACCATCCGCATTCGACTCGGCTGGCCCGCTCCAACCGCATTCCCTGGAACGCCGCGGCCTCCTTGGCCAAAACATTGAATCCGAAAATAATCCGAAAAACGTATATCGGTTCCGGCTGATTTCCCTGCTGATCTTGGCCGCCTGCGGGAATGCGTCCCCTCATACACTTCCACGCCATCCCGTGACCAACTCACCGGAAAGAGGCTATCTTACCATTCCATCCACCCGCTTGTCCCCCACGGCATGAGCCATCTTAATTTGTTATTCATCGCATAATTTTTTTGGATAAAGCTGGCCTTCACCGCATATCTGTTATACTTTCGCGATCAACATGGATTTCGACCAGCTCACCACATTCATCGAAATTGCCAAGCTTGGCAGCTTTTCGCGCGCCGGACAGAAATTATTTCGCTCGCAGCCGGCCGTCAGCGCGCAGGTGCGCCAGCTCGAGCAGGAGTACGGTGAGAAGCTGTTTGACCGCGGGCGCAAGTCCGTGCGCCTGACCGCCGCGGGAGAAACCCTATATGAATACGCCATTCGCATGGCGAATCTGCGCGCCGAATCCATGCGCGCCGTGGCCGACAAGGCCACCACGCCGCGCGGCGTGCTCGCCCTGGGCGCGAATGAAGCGACCTGCCTGTACGTGTTGCCCGAAATTTTCGCGGAATACCACACGCTGTATCCTTCCGTGCAGATCAGCATCTACCGCAATTTCAGCCATAAGGTGATGCAAAAGGTGGAGGACGGATCGATTGACGTCGGCATCGTGACGCTTCCGGCGAAGTCCGCGAGCCTGAAGTTCCATCCGATCTTCCGCGACCGAGTCATGCTGATGGTCAGCCCGCGCAGCCCTCTGGCAAAACTCAAGAGCGTCCGCATGAAGGATATTGCGCAGCAGCCCTTGATTTTTCCGCGAACCGGATACACGCGGCAATTGCTGGACAAGCACTTCCGTCCCTATAAGGCGCAACTCCAGATCACCATGGAGCTGACGAGCGTGGGAATGATAAAATGCTTCGTCGCGGCGGGACTCGGCGTGTCGCTGATCAGCGCGAGCTTCGCGCGTAACGAAGTGCGCGCCGGCGAAGTCAAACTGATTCCGATCTCGGACGTGGAATTGTGGCGCGAACTGGGGATCGTCTACCGGCGCGACCGCACGCTGCCGCGCTCCTCGACCGCATTTATCACGCTGGTGCGGCAACGCGCCGCGGAAAATCCAGACCTGGAAATCGTTCAGCCCCGCAAGGCCGCGCGCGCCCTCGAACCCGCCGTGCAGGCCTAATTCCTTCCCGCAGCTTTACGTGCAAGCCTCCAGGTTTTCTCTTTTTTTCTCTGTGTCCTCTGTGTTAAAAGCCCTTGAATTTTCCGGGCCAGCACAGCTCGCTCATCGAACCGCGATCGGCGCGATGGTCGAACCCGTCCCGCCTTCGATTTTCAAGGGAGTCATGATGTACGCGGTTTCGTAAGCACGCTCAGCGGCGAGTTGCTCCAGCTTCAAGTTTTCAACCAGATACACTCCGTTGACGATCAGAAACATCGCGTGGATCGGCAGATTTATTTTTTGTGCGGGATACGGCCGCACCTCGACACAGCAGGTATCCGTTCCCACGAGCATCGGATTCTGCCTGATGAGCCACTCTCCCGCCTCGATGCCGATGCCGGGCGAAGATTTCAGATATTGATCCTTGTCCCTGGCCGTGTACAGCCTGCCCCAGCCGGTATGGATCATGACGGCATCGCCCGTTTCCAGTTTTACTTTTTCCTTTGTCAGCGCCTGTTGCAAATCGTCCGCCGTAATGACGTAACCGCCGGGCAGCATCTCCACATTCTTCAGGCCCGCCACGTCGATCAACACTCCGCGCGTCATGATGTCGGGAATCTTCTCGACGCCAAGCTTCGGAAAACCCTGCCGCCCGCCGCCGTTCAGTTCATTGCCGGCCGAGAAGCTCATCTCGTGATCCGTAATGCAGTTGTAGTATTCGCCGCCATACATCTGGTGCGCGAAGGCGTCGAGTTGCGTGCCAACCTGCCCAAGCTCCGTGATGACAACTTCCTCATTCTCGCCGCGTGTGTCGGGATCGGTGGCCGTGCCGCGCTTCATGTGAAGATCGAAGCGCCGTCCGCCGATCAGCGGCAATTCCGCCGAAAGATGAAATCCCAGCGTGAAAACTTCGCCCGAGTGAATCAATTTGGCCGCTTTCAGGGCCATCTCCGGCTTCATCAAATTCCCAGAACCCACTTCATCCTTCGCGCCCCACTTCGACGGGCACCGCTGCGCATCGCTCGGCATCGCCCACGATTGCGCGCGCAGCGCGCCGCCAGCAAATTCAAATG
Organism: Acidobacteriota bacterium; assembly: GCA_003165465.1. Classification (GTDB taxonomy): domain Bacteria; phylum Acidobacteriota; class Terriglobia; order Acidiferrales; family UBA7541; genus Palsa-360. Next base: position 58,498 of record PLUM01000035.1, on the reverse strand, counting down.
CCAAAACGAAAACCATCACCCGAACCGCCGGCTTCGCTCGCATGTTTTCCTCCCACGGATTGGTTCTGAATTTAGATCAGGTTTATAGACTGAATTGGCGGGCGTGGCAACTAAATCCGATTTCCAGCCCGCCCTTCTCACAAGCGATGTGCGAGCAATTCAGTCTTGGCGCACATTCACGGATGAAGCCGCTGGCTCATGGACAAGCTGCAAGGGCACGGCAATGCCGCGACCCTACAACCGCGACGCAGGCGAAATGTGAAGTCATTGGTCGAAAAATCCGGGGATTTAAGACACGCTTATGAGAAATACGGGCTACGTGCGGCGGTCGCGGAGGAGGCGCAGCATGTCGGGATCGGAATTTTTCGCCGGGGCGGCGTCCGCTTCCGCGAGCTCGGGAATTTCTCCCTCGCCGGTTGGTAGAAACAGATTGGCTTCGAGGCCGTGCTGCTTGTCGTAAAGGTCGCGATATCGCCCGGCAAGTTCGTAGAGCGACGCGTGCGTGCCGCGCTCGACGATTTTTCCGCCTTCGACGACCAGAATCTGATCGGCGCGGCGAATGGTGGAGAGGCGATGGGCGATGACGAACGTGGTGCGCCCGCGCATCAACTGCGCGAGGCCCTCCTGGATCAGCATTTCGGATTCGGAATCGAGGCTCGATGTCGCTTCGTCCAGAATCAGGATACGCGGGTCGGCGAGAATCGCGCGCGCGATGGACACGCGCTGGCGCTGCCCACCGGAAAGTTTCACGCCGCGCTCGCCGATGATCGTGTCGTAGGTTTCCGGAAAGCGGTCGGCGAATTCGTCCACGCGAGCGATGCGGCACGCGGCGAGAATTTCTTCCTCGCTCGCATATGGCCGCGAAAACGCCACGTTCTCGCGTATCGTGCCGTCAAACAGGAACGACTCCTGCAGCACCACGCCGAGGCGCGTGCGATAAGAATCGAGCCGCACGGTGGAAAGATCCACGCCGTCCACGAGGACTCGCCCCGAAAGCGGCACGTGAAACGCCGCGACGAGGCCGATGATCGTGGATTTCCCCGAGCCCGACGAACCCACGAGCGCCGTCACCGTGCCGGGCAGAGAATGAAAACTCACGTCCTGCAACACCGGCTTGCCCGGCTCATACGCGAAATTAACGTTGTCGAACGCGAGGTCGCCAACGATGTCCGGCAGCGTGTGGGTACGGCGCGGGTCTTCGTCCTCGGGGCGCTCGTCGAGCACTTCGCGCGTGCGCTCCAGCCCCGCGACGGCTTCGGTCAGTTGCGTGCCGATCCCGACCACCTGAAACACGGGCGCGATCATGAACGCGAGGAACGCCGTGTAGCTCATGAACGAGCCGACCGTCATGTTTCCGGCCATCACCTGATGCGCGCCGACGTACATGACGACCGCGCCGACCACGCCGCCCAGCGCCGTCGTCGAAAAACTCATCATCGACATGGTCGTCAGCGAGCGCAGCACATTGTTGAGCAGGCGCTCGACGCCCTTGGTGAACACGTTGTGTTCGCGCTGCTCCGCATGGTAACCCTTCACCACGCGCACGCCGGAGAGCGACTCCGTGAGCCGGCCGCTGACCTCGGCGTTAATTTTTCCGCGCTCGCGAAAGATCGGTCGCAGCACGCTGAACGCTTTTCTCAGTCCGACCATGCTCACGAGCAGCAGCGCGAACGCCAGCCCGGTCATCACCGGGCTGATGCGCAGCAGCATAAAGAGAGCGATGCCCGCCGTCAGCAGGCCTCCGAGAAATTCCACCAACCCCGTACCAATCAGATTTCGCACGCCCTCGACATCGCTCATGATGCGCGAGACGAGCGCGCCGGTTTTGTTCGAGTCGTAGTACGCAACCGGAAGCCGCCCCACGTGCTCCTGCACGGTTCGGCGCAGTTCGGTGATCATGCGCTGCGCGGCCTTCGACAGCGTCTGGGTCAGCGTGTAGGACGTCACGCCTTGCAGGATCGTGGCCAGGAGCACGCCGCCCACGAGCGGCATCAGAAGCTGCGTCTGGTGGTGGATCATGACGTTGTCGACGAGGTAGCGCGTGGTGTACGGAAGCGCGAGGCCCGCGATGCGATTCACGGCCATGAGCGCCATGCCCAGCGCCAGCAAGCCGCGGCGCGGGCGCATCAGCGCCCAAATTTGAGGCAGTTGATCCACAACGCGCGACGCTTTTTTCTTGCTCGCGTCGGCGGCATCCTCGCGCGCGTGCCGCGAGCCATGCCCGCGCTCGGCGCGCGAACTCATGCCGCGATGCGACTCCATCCCGCCAAATCCACCTGCCATCCCCATATGCATCCATCTTAGAGGATTTGGCCCTCCTGCCGCCACTCACGCGGGGAATAGCGTGTGACGCGGACTTTAGTTGCACAGGCTTCAGCCTGTGTTCTTTTGACTTTAGCCTGCCACAAATCAAAACCACACAGGCTGAAGCCTGTGCCACCAAAACCCACTCCCATGACAAAAGGAACGGGCGTTTGTTCTCATCGCGGATCGCGCGATGGCCATCGGAGCGTTGCACTGCCGCCGGCCATGCGCATCCAAATGGAAGACCAAACTTTTTGAAGCGCCGGATGGAATTCGCCAGTAAGATGGCGCTGCCGCTTGCCGAACACTTGCATCACCGGAGAGATTCACAATGTCGAAGCTTCGTTTATCGATGGCCTGCTGGAATTACGACCGCACGCGCGCGCTCGTCGAAGAGCGCGTTCCCATCGACGGGATCGACCTGACATACATCAACATCCCCGTCGAGGAAACGTTTTTCCGGATGATCCGGCACCGCGAATTCGACATCGCCGAAATGTCTCTCTCGTCCTACACGCTGTCCATGTTCCGCGACCCGAAACCCTTTGTCGCCATTCCGGTTTTTCCTTCGCGCTACTTCCGGCACTCCTGCATTTACATCAACCGCAACAGCGGCATTCGCGAGCCGAAGGATTTGATCGGCAAGCGCGTCGGCAATCCGGAATACCAACTGACGGCGTGCGTGTGGATTCGCGGTATTTTGAGCGATGAATACAAGGTTCCGGTTTCGAGCGTCACCTACCTGCGCGGAGGCGAGGAGACGCCCGGCCGAACCGAAAAGCAGACCGTCACGCTCCCCCCGGAAATTCACCTGGAAAATATCGCCGACGACAAGACCCTGTCCAAAATGCTGGAGACTGGAGAAATCGACGCCATCTACTCTCCGCGAACGCCTTCCTGCGTGGCGCAGGGAAAAGAAACCGTGGGGCGGCTGTTCGAGGATTACGCGGCGGTGGAGCGCGAGTATTACAAGCGAACGAAAATTTTTCCGATCATGCACACGGTGGTGATTCGCCGCGAGGTTTACGAAAAATATCCGTGGGTCGCGCAATCGCTCTACAAGGCGTTCGTCCTCGCGCAGCGGGAAGTATACGAAGACCTGTACGAAACGGCGGCGCTCAAATTCATGCTGCCCTGGCTCATCCGCCATGCGGAAGAGACGCGCGACCTGATGGGCAAGGATTTCTGGCCCTACGGCGTGGAAGCCAATATGCATGGGCTTAACACGTTCCTGCGCTACTCGTACGAGCAGGGGCTGGCCAAGCGCTTGCTGACGCCGCAGGAATTGTTCGTTCCGGAATCGCTCGAAGCGTTCAAGATTTGAGATTCCAAATTTTAGATTTGAGATTTTAGATTTGAGATTGTGAGAGTTTAGATTTCACATTTGAAATTTCGGATTTGAGATTGCGAGTCTCGGAAAATCGATCTCGGCCGTCTATTTCAAATTTGAAATTTCAGATTTGAGATTGGAAACGATGGGTCCGAACTTGCGGCGCCGCGTGAAACGCACCGAGGGAGAACACTCGAATGGCTGAAAGCGGACAGAGCATCACGGTTCGTTGGTGGGCGCTCGAACGCGGAGACATCGACGCGACCATCTCGCAGGTGGGCTTCAACGTCGCGCAGATGATCATCCCCGTATTTCTCCTCGCGCCCGTGGGCATTGCCATGAGCTTCAGCGTGGCCCATCTGCTGCCGGGCTACGTGCTGGGATATTTCGTCGCTTCGCTCGGGCTGACGGCGCTGGCCGTGGGACTCGCGAAACGCGAGGGCCGCACGAACGTCACGGCGCACGTCTACGTAAATAACGTGCCGGGAATTATCGCCTACACGCTGTCCATCATGCTGCCCGTGTATCTGCAAACGCACGATCAGGAACTGGCGTGGAGAATCGGAGCGGCGGCGGTCGTATGGACCGGCATCATCAAACTCGTGGCCGCGCCGTTTGCGGGCGCGATCCGCCGATTCATTCCCAAGCCCGCGATGATGACCGTGTTCGGCGCGGCCATGTACACGTACCTCGCCATGGTCCTGTTGCAGCGCATCTTCGATCAGCCGCTCGTGGGCATCGTCGCGATGGCGATCGTCGCCGCCACGGTCATGGCCAATGTTCCGATCACGAAGTGGAGAATTCCGCCATTCCTCGTCGCGTGGCTCGTGCCCCTCGCCATTGGGTTAGCCGTAGGCTACGTTCATCCCGCGTGGCACGGCTTTTCCCTGCAGATTCCTTTCGTGCGGACTCCGGGCCTCCTGCAGGCCATGGCGCTGGTGATTCCCTACCTTTCGGTGATCGCGCCGATGTCGATTTATCAGGTGTTGCAGGACATCGCGTCGGTGGAGGGAGCGAACGCGGCCGGGGACAATTACGATGCCCGCTGGATCGTCGCCTGCGACGGGCTGGGAACGCTGCTCTGCGGCGTGGGCGGAAGCATCATCACGCCGGTCGTCGCCGCGATACATCCGCCCTACAAAATGATGGGCGCGCGCATCGGCTTCTGTTTCTGGAGCGGCGTGATTTTTCTGGCCATCTTCATGAGCGGCATTTCGCTGTTCATGGCCCAGCTTTTCCCGTGGGCGATTCTCGCCGCGATGATCGCGTATGTGGCGATTGGCGTGGGCCGCGCGACGCTGCATCGCGTGGACCAAAAATATCTGAACGCAGTGCTCCTGGGCTTGGTTTTGCCCGCCGGCGCCGTGGTGGGCTCCGCCGTGAGTTCCGCGCTGCCCGCGCTGAAGCTATCCGTGGCGAATCCCGAAGTCCAGGCGGCGCTGAATCGCTCGATCTACTGGTCGTCGATTCAGGGACTCGGCAACGGATTTCTGTTCCTCGTGCTGGTGGTTTCCGCGCTCATCACGGAAATGATCGACCGGAATTTCGGGCGCGCCGCGCTCTGGTGCCTGATTGCCGCCGTATTTTCCTGGTTTGGATTGATGCACTCGCCGACGCTGCACTGGGGCGCGCAGCCCATGTACGCAGCGGGCTGGCTGGCCGCGGCGTTTATCGTGTTCTCGGCGCGCTGGTGGCGCGGGGATCTCGTGGCCGCCGGCTAACCCGCATTTCTCATAAACCAAGATCGCTCACGAAATCGATGAATGTCTGCGCGTTTTGCTTGTGTCGCACTGGTAGGGGCACGGCATTGCCGTGCCCCTACAGACGACCCGATCGGAATGGACGCTTTTCAGTAGCGCGGGCTTCAGCCTGCGGGTTTTGATTTTCTCTTCACACAAATCAAAACCCGCAGGCTGAAGCCCGCGCTACTCGAATCAATCGCCTGCGCGCGGCGCACTGTTTCCCGCCAAGTAAAAATAGCCCACTTTATTGTTGGCCGGCGTGCCAAACCACATGCGGCCCTGCGCATCGAGATAAAATTCGCGCATGGTGTTTTCGGCTTGCGGGAAGGGATACTCGGTCACGTGGCCGCTCTTCGGATCGAGATTTCCGATCACGTCCAGGTGTTCGGACGAATACCACACCGTGTGGTTTTTCGCGATCGCCAGCGCATACGGAGTAGCCTCGGGCCCCGGCAGCACGTACTCCTTGAACGTTTCCGTCTTCGGATCGAACTGCCCGATTTTGCCCGCCTGAAATTCCGCGAACCAGATCGTGCCGTCGGTATCGATCTGAATGCGGCGAGGGCGCGCATCGGGCGTGGGCGGCTGCCACTTCGTCACCTTGAGCGTTTTGGCGTCCACCTTGCCGATTTTTCCGTTCGGCGCAAATTCCGCAAACCAGCAATTCCCATCCCTGTCCAGCACGAGGCCGTACGCGGTCGGGACTTCCTCGATGCGCGTGAATGTTTTTGTCTTCGGATCGAAAACGGTGAGCGGGCCGCCCGTCGCCCAGACTCTTCCCTGCGCGTCGATTCGCAGCGTGTGCTTCGATCCGCCCGCGATCGTCCCTTCCTTGCCGGGAAGATACGCATCCTGATATTCCGTTATCGTTCGAGTCGCGGGATCCCAGTGTCCCAGCTTGTTCGAGCCCTGCTCGGTGAGCCAGACGCTGCCGTCCGGCGCGGGCACGGCGGAGTGAATCGCGGCCGTGCCCTGATTCGGCACGGAATATTCCTGCACTTCGCCGGTTGCCGGGTCCAGCCGGCCGATTTTGTTTGTATTCCCATAGTACGGCATCCAGTAGTTGCCGTTTTTATCGGGGAACGCGCTCCAGGGCATGCGGCTCGGCCCCGGCAAATCGTATTCGACGTAAACGATCTTCATAGCGTCGTCGTCAAACGTGCGAACCAGTTCCTTGTACTTCGGCATTTCGGAGGGCGACTTGGGCAAAACGGATTCCTCGCCGAAAAGCGAATTGATGTAGGTGGCGACGTCCGTCGTGGTCTGCTCGTTGAACGGGCCGCCCACTCCGCCGAGAAAAAAGTGCATGGAATCGGCCATGTAGGCGACGCGGTCATGCCAGCCCTCCGCATCGCGCCGCGCCGCAGCCATGCGCGACTGAAAACCGTGGCAGGCGAAACACCGGTTGACGAGCAAATCTTTCCCTTTCGCTTCGGGGAACAAAACCTCGCCCTGGTACTGGGACAAATCGCTCCAGCGCACCATGCCCGGCTGCAAAGCGAAATCGTACGAGGCGTTCTGCTCCGCCGCCAAATTCACATCCGTGCGCGGAGCGGCGCGATAGCCAATGGCCTTGACCTGCACTTGATATTTTCCGGCGGGCAAATTCTCAATCCGGTAGCGGCCATCCTTGTCCGTGAGCACGCTGAACAGGACGCGCGTGCCCGTGTTCTGCGCCTGCACGAATGCGCCGCGGAAAGGGGCGCCGTCGGGATTTTTCACGGAGCCGTTCACGGTTGCCGCGCGGGCGAATGAGGAAAAAAACAGAATGGCCATCAGAAGACCCGAGCACTTGCCCAAGCACCTGGAAGATAGCTTCATGGCTCCCCCTTTTTCACATTCCGGAAAGTTGTCGGCGCCGGAAAGTTTTCGGCGAAAGATGGAAAGCGAAATCCGGCCCGAACGCACTCAAACGAAATACACGCCGCTCGCCTTCGATATACCCTGGATTCTACCGCAAACCCATCGCGATTCATCCATCAAACGGCGAGCGGAGGCTTTCTTGGTAGCACAGGCACTCTGCCTGTGCGGTTTTTCCGATCCATGGCGTTATGGATGCGCGGAGGTTCGGAAAATCACACAGGCAGAGTGCCTGTGCCACTAAAGACATCCGCGCTAATCCACGAGGATCGGCATGCAAAGAACGGGCTCCACGTGGAAGTCGAGCCGGTTAATTTCCTGCAGCGCGCAGCCCAGCATGGCGCTGCCGGCGGGCTCGAGAGTCATGATGAAGGGCAGGGCGGAATGCGGATATCCCGGCCTCTGCAAGACCGCGTCAATGCCGATTCCATACCGCGAGAGAACGGTTGCGACGGCCGCGATAATTCCGGGGCGGTCCTTGACCACGAAGCGCAGATAATACGGCGCGGTGAATTCTCCGCTGACGTCCTTCGGCGTTTCGACCACGGGAAGATTGCCGGCTGGACTCTGGCCGGTGCGCGCGATGGAATAGAGATCGGAAACCACGGCGACCGCCGTGGGATCGCCGCCCGCGCCGAATCCGGAAAACACCATTTGCCCCGCGTATTGCCCCGTGGCCATCACCAGATTCTTGCTGCCCTCGACGTGCGCCACGAGCGAAGACATGGGCACGAGCGCGGGGCGCACAAACGCGCGCACACTCAAGCCGTCTCCGGTTTCTTTTTGGGCCAGGGAAATCTGGCGAATGGTGCAGCTCAATTCGCGCGCGTAGGCAAAATCCACGGCCTCGACCGAAGAGATCGGCCAGCACGGAATCTGTTCGCTTTCGAGGCGCACGCGCAGCCCGGCCTGCGCCAGAATCACGAGCTTGGCGCGCGCGTCGTATCCTTCCACGTCGTTCGTCGGATCCGCTTCGGCGAAGCCCAGCTCTTGCGCTTCCCGCAGCGCCGATTCAAAGCTCGCGCCCGTCGCTTCCATTTTCGTCAGAATAAAATTGCAGGTTCCGTTGAGCACGCCCGCGATTTTAAACAGCCGGTCTCCCGCCAGGCCGTCCTGAATTCCCATGATCGCCGGAATTCCTCCGGCGACCGACGCGCCGAACTCCAGACGCCTGCCCGCTTCGCGCGCGATCTCGACCAGTTCCGGTCCGCTTTCGGCGATCAGCAGCTTGTTGGCCGTGACCACCGATTTGCCGGAGCGCAGCGCCTTGCGAATCCAGTCGCCCGCGGGCTTCACGCCTCCGGCCAGCTCCACAAAAATGTCGATGTCCGAGGAAAGGACTTCGTTGATGCTTTCCGTCCAACGCACGCTCGCGGGCACCCAGTCCACTTTTTTGCGCGCCACGTTGCGATTGAAAATATGCGTCAGCTCAAAGGTGTCGCTCGCTTCCTGGCAAAGCAATTTTGCGACGGATCTGCCCACGGTGCCGAAACCCGCAATCGCCACTTTCAGTTTCTTTCGGCGAAGCACCGGCTTCTTCACGGGAACAGTTTTCTTTCCGGGCTTGGATTTTGCACGACTGGTTATTGCCACCAATGCCTCACCTCGCTGGTCACGGTCAACGGAATATCCCAACGCTTCAGGACCAAAGGATTATAAGGTATTTTAGTTGCAGGACGAGGAAGTTGTAGGGGCACGGCAATGCCGTGCCCCTACACGGCGATGCCATCACAATTCGATGGCATTCGCGGTATTTGCGAACGATCCCGGCCGGTTCGCGAGAAATGCATGCTAGAAATACGGCTCCCGGAGCGAGGCGGGATCCAATCACCCATGGCGCAAATCGGCAAGTGGCTGCCTGAAAATATCGCGGGCGAATTCTACGTGGACGCGAGTTGCATCGATTGCGACGCGTGCCGGCAGATTGCGCCCGCGAGCTTTCGTGATCACGGCGGCCAGTCGAGCGTCTATCGCCAGCCGCATAATCCCGGCGAACTGCACCGCGCGTTCATGGCGCTCGTGGCGTGCCCGACGGCTTCGATCGGCACCGTGTCTCGGCGCAGCGCGCGCTCGGGCGTCGCGGCCTTTCCCGTTCACGTCGTGGACAACGTTTATTTTTGCGGCTTTACGTCCGAGGCCAGCTTCGGCGCGTGGTCGTACCTGATCGTGAGGCCCGCCGAGCAGGGCGGAAACGTCCTCGTCGATTCGCCGCGATTCAGCAATCCGCTCGTGAAACGCATCGAGGAAATGGGCGGCGTGCGTCTGATGCTTCTTTCGCATCGCGACGATATCGCCGACCACGTCAAATTCGCCGCCCACTTCCATTGCTCGCGCGTGATGCACGAGGGAGACGGCGCCGCCGCGCGCGGCATCGAGCGCGTCGTTACCGGAACGGACATCCTGCGGATCGACGGCGATCTCCAGCTAATTCCCACGCCCGGGCACACTCGCGGCCACCAGGTTTTTCTCTATCGCGATAAAGTGCTGTTCACCGGAGACCATCTCGCGTGGTCGCCCGAACGCGAAACCCTGACGGCGTTCCGCGATGTTTGCTGGCATTCCTGGACGGAGCAGACGCGTTCCATGGAAAAACTTCTCGTCCGCCGCTTCGAGTGGGTTCTGCCCGGCCACGGACGCATCGGCCACGGCTCCGCCGAGGAAATACACAAGCATCTGGAAAATTGCATCGCGCAAATGAAGCGGGAATAAATTGGGAATGACCGTTCCTTGCGGGGTCTTGTAGCGCCGGCGTCTCGCCGGCTCTTTGCGTTGTCGTGAAGGTCGGAAAAACCTGCCGGCGGGATGCCGGCGTTACGAAAAGCCTGCTTGCCTCAGCCCTTCAACTCCATCACACGCGTTCGAGGAGAATTGCAATGCCCTGCCCTACGCCGATGCACATGGACGCCAGGGCGTAGCGTCCCTTGACACGTTGAAGCTGCCGCGCGGCCGTCAACACGAGTCTTGCGCCGCTCATTCCCAGCGGGTGGCCGAGGGCGATCGCGCCGCCGTTGGGATTCACTTTTTCGCTGTCGTCCGGCAAACCGAGTTCCCGCGTCACGGCGAGCGACTGCGCGGCGAAGGCTTCGTTCAATTCAAACACATCAATATCGTTCATCGAAATTTTCCAGCGCGCGAGCAGCTTTCGCACCGCAGGGATCGGTCCGATCCCCATGTAGTCGGGCTCGACGCCCGCGCTCGCGCCGCCCACAACGCGCGCGATGGGTTTCAATCCAAAGCGTGCGGCCGCCTCTTCCGAAGCCACGAACAGCGCGCACGCGCCATCGTTGATGCCCGAAGCGTTTCCGGCCGTCACCGTGCCGTTCGTGCGAAAGGGCGTGGGCAATTTGGCCAGCGCCTCGATCGTCGTATCCCCGCGAACGTGCTCGTCGTCGGAAACAGTCTTCACGCTTCCCTTCGGGCCGGGAATCTGGACGGGAACAATTTCCTGCGCGAGGATTCCGACCTTTTGCGCGGCGGCGGCTTTTTGCTGCGAGCGCAGCGCGAACGCGTCCTGCGACGCGCGGTCCACCTTGTATTTCTCCGCGACGTTTTCCGCCGTGTCCGGCATGGACGCGTTTCCGTAGAGCTTCACCATCCGCGCATTCGGAAAGCGCCAGCCGATCGTGGTGTCGTACAGTTCCGCGGTTCGCGAAAATGCGCTCGCGGCCTTGGGCATGACGAACGGCGCGCGGCTCATGCTTTCGACGCCGCCCGCAATCGCCATAGAAATCTCTCCCGCGCCGATCGCGCGCGCCGCCACCGTCACCGCTTCCATCCCGGAGCCGCACAGGCGATTCACGGTCATCGCCGGGACCGTGTGGGGAATGCCGCTGAGCAGCAGCGCCATGCGCGCCACGTTGCGATTGTCTTCTCCCGCCTGATTCGCGCAGCCGAAAATAATTTCGTCGATCGATTCCCAGTCGCTCGCCGGAAACCGGTCGCGCAACGCCTTCAAGGGAATCGCGGCCAAATCGTCCGTGCGAACTTGCGCGAGCGCGCCACCATAGCGCCCGATGGGCGTTCGGATCCCCTCACAAATGAATGCGGATGACACGGCCGGTGATTCCTTCCTCGCTGCTTGCATTCCCGAAAAAACGCGGCGCGGCCTGTAGCACAACTTCACAGCCTGTGTAGCTACGGCGCAAACTTTGTAGGGCACGGCTTCAGCCGTGCCGTAACGTCCACGAATTCAATGCGGCTTTAGCCGCTGGCTCTTTCGGAGTTGAGTTGCCACACAGGCTCTTCAGCCTGCGGAAAAAACCAAAACTTTTTGTCATTCCGGGCGAAGCGAGGAATCTCTCTTTCTTTTCCCGGCCTTAAATCAAAGAGAGATTCCTCGCTTCGCCCGGAATGACAACCATCGCGACTTTTCCCGCAACCTATAAAATCTATGCTACTTAGGCTGCACAGCCGAACCTTCGGGATTTCCCTGAATGCTCACCAGCTCGATTTCAAAAATGAGCGTGGCGTTCGGCCCGATGACGTTGCCCGCTCCGCGCTCGCCGTAAGCCAAATTCGACGGAACAAACACCTGCCATTTGGAACCCACGGACATGAGTTGCAGAACTTCCTTGAAACCGGGAATGACGCTTTTCACTTCAAACGGCACGGGCTTCCCCATCTGCGTGGAGCTGTCAAACTCGGTCCCATCCAGAAATGTTCCCTTGTAGTTGCAAAGAACTGTGTCCGTTTCCACAGGCTTCTTCCCCTCGCCGGCGGTAATGATCTTGTATTGCAATCCGTCGGGAAGCGCGACAACGCCGTCCTTCTTGGCATTGGCCGCGAGGAACGCCTCGCCCTTCGTCTTGTTTTCCGCCGCGGCGGCCTCTTCGGCCTGCATCTGCTTCTGCCGCATTTCCTGCTGCAGCGCGCCGATCACCTGGCGAAGTTCATCCTCGCTCATCTGGGGCTTTGCATCGGTGAGCGCGTCTTTCAGGCCCTGGAGCAGAACGCCGGAATCCACGTCGATCCCCTGAGCCTTCACGCCCTTGCCCATTTCCATGCCGATTGCGTAGCTGAGTTTTTCTTTTTGTGTTTTGAACGCCGTCGCCGGTTTGGGCGCTGGCGCGGCCGTCGCTGCCGGAGCCTTCGCGGGCGCTTGCTGTGCATTCACGCCCGAAGCCCATAGCCCGAGCGCTAAAACTGCCATCCCCATCCGCTTCATCCATCCTCCTAGAGTGATCGACGAGCGTTGGTTTAGCGCTCATCCTCAGCCATAGACGGTACCCGATTGCACCGGGGGGCTGCAAGTTTTTGCCGCCGATTTGCCCTTTCGCGGACAACGGCGAGAGAGTGGCGGCGTGGTTGCGATTGCCGTTCGGGTGTATAATGAGCATGTGAAATTGCACAGTTTGAATTATTTTCCTCGCGCGCATTCGTTTCCTATCGTCGCTCTAGCAAACGTCGCACAAGCAATCGTTGCTCAAGAATGAAGACCACACGTCCGACAGAAAGCCACGAGCGAGTATTCCTGGTAGGGGTGGGCATGAAGCGCGCCTCGCACGTGCCGGGGATAGACGCGGGCGACGCCGAACGCGCGTCGCTCGAGGAACTGGCGGAACTGGCGCGCAGCGCGGGCGCGCAAGTCGCGGGCAGCATTTTTCAGATGCGCGACAAGATCGATCCCGCCACAGTGATTGGCCGCGGCAAGATCGAGGAAGTAAAGATCGAAGCCGATCTGCACAAAGCGCCGCTCATCGTGTTCGACCGCAACCTTTCGCCAACGCAACTGCGCAATCTTGAAAAAGGCACGGAATGCCGCGTGATCGATCGCACGCAGTTGATCCTGGATATTTTCGCGCGCCACGCGCGCAGCCGCGAAGGACAGCTGCAGGTGGAACTGGCGCAGTTGAATTACTCCCTGCCGCGCCTCGCCGGAAGCGAAAAACAGCTTTCCCGGCAGGCCGGCGGCATTGGCACGCGCGGCCCCGGCGAGCAAAAACTCGAAACCGACCGCCGGCGCATCCGCGACCGCATCAGCAAAATCTCGAAGGCCATTGAAGCCGTCCGCAAGCAGCGCTCCCTGCGGCGCGAGACGCGCCAGGCCACACCGCTCGGCACCGTCGCGCTCGTGGGCTACACGAACGCCGGAAAATCAACGCTCTTCAACGCGCTGAGCCGCGCCGGCGTGCTCGTCTCGTCCAAAATGTTCGCGACGCTCGATCCGACCGTGCGCGCCGTGCGCCTCCCCTCGAACCGGCGCGTGCTTTTGTCCGACACGGTCGGATTTATTCGCGATCTTCCTCCGGGATTGATTGCCGCGTTTCGCGCCACGCTCGAGGAAGTGCAGGAGTCGGCGCTGATTCTGCACGTCACGGACATCTCCAATCCGCACCACACCGAGCAGGATGCGGAGGTGGAAAAAATTCTGAAGGATTTGGGCGTTGCGGACCGTCCTCGTCTGCACGTGCTCAACAAAATCGACCGGCTCACTCCCGAAGAAGCCTCGTCCGCGAATGGAAGAAAAAATTCCGCGCGCGTCTCCGGACTCACGGGCGAGGGGCTGGAGGAACTGCTGAAACGCATCGATGAAGCGATGCCCGTCGATCCCCTGCTGCATCTGCACTTCACGCTTCCGCTGGCGAATGGGCGCGCGATTGCGCTCGTACACGCCATGGGCCGCGTACTGCATTCCGAAGTGCGCGATTCGGCGATGGACATCGAGGCGGAAATCCCCGAATCCGTGGCTCGCCAATTGCGAATCGGCCCGGCGCAAACGAGCGCCTGATGCGCTGGGTTCCTTTCACTTTAGAAGGACGAGTCCCCCCGAAATAATTCATAAAAAGTAAACAAAATCCAGGCATTTTGAGGGCGAAGAATGATTCGCGAAATGCCCAGCTTGTGGAAATGTCTGTGGAAATCATGCCGCACCGCCAGCGCCACCGCCAGCGAAATTCCGGCGGCAAGCCCAATGTGAACGGGCGTTTATAATAACAACTACCGCATTATCATCAACTTGCGTGGTCTTTCGGAGCATTGTACCGCGTTTTGCGGGCATTTTTCGCTGTATGAACCGCAAAGCCCTGATTTACACAGGCTTGCGGGCGCATGTTATTTAAGAGTACAGGGTTTTGCGGACGTGCCTGATCCATGAACGTGCGTCTTTCCATGCGCCCCGCCACTGATTTTTAGGAATCTTGAGGAATCGTTGACTGCCCGCGCGGGTGCGTCTATAGTGGATTACGCCTCGCGACTGGGCGGGTACATCCAAATAGGAGCAGGGAACCCCCCGGGTGCGTTATGAACCTGCCAAACAGCCTAACCCTTTTACGCATATTCTTTATCCCGGTGCTGGTAGTCATCCTTTTGACCCGCGAACCCAATATCGCGTTTTTGGGCGTGACGATTAATTTTGCCGAGTGGGGCGTACTCATTCTGCTGGCGGCCGCGGCCACGGATTGGGCGGACGGATTCTATGCCCGGCGGCGAAGCGAAGTCACGACTCTCGGAATTCTGCTCGATCCCATCGCTGACAAACTTTTGATGTCCGCCGCGTTTATTTCCCTGGTGGAAATGCACCTGGTGCAGGGCTGGATGGCGGTGATCATTATCGGGCGCGAGATCGTCGTTCTGGGCCTGCGCAATATCGCTTCCGCCGAGGGATTCACGATTCCGGCTTCCGCGCTCGGCAAAACGAAAATGGTTCTCCAGGTGATCGCCGTTTGCGCGGTGATCCTGGCGTCAAAACATCCGATCATTCGGCCGCTTGGGGTACTGCTTTTGTGGCTGGTCGTGGGCAGCGCGATTGTTTCCGCATCTCAGTATTTTAAAAAATTTTGGGGCCGTGTCGACGACAGCGTGAAGCAGCGGCGTCACCTGAGAATTCTCGAACGGCGCAAGAACGCCCAGGATGTCCCGACTATCCAGTGACGATTGGCTGACGCTGGTGGAGATTGCCCGCCGCGCGATTACCGGCGCCGTCATCGAGAAACGCCTCCCGGATTTCCCCACTTATCCCGCTTCGCTTTCCGCACCCCGAGGAGCGTTCGTCAGCCTGTATCGCGCCGGGATGTTGCGCGGCTGCGTCGGGCAAGTCGAAAATCCCGGCCCTCTCGCGGGCGTGGTCGCGCGTTCCGCGATCAATGCGGCGCTGTACGACACGCGATTTCCCCCGGTGATCGCCGAGGAAATCGCGGCGCTTGATATCGAAATTTCCGTCTTGACCGCGCCGGAGCGCATTCTGCCCGAAGCGATTGTCGTGGGCCTGCATGGATTAATCGTGGCGAGGGAATCTTTCCGTGGGCTTTTGCTTCCGCAAGTTGCCACCGAACGAAAATGGACCAGCCAGCGGCTGCTGGAGGAGACCTGCGTGAAGGCTGGCCTCGCGCGCCATGCCTGGCGCGATCCGGCAACGCAGGTGTTCGGCTTCACGGCGGAAGTTTTTTCGGAAAAGGGGCCGCGAACGATTTCCGAGACATAAACGCGCGCCACCCTGAATTTCTCATGGCGAAGACAGCGTTGGATTCCGATATCGCCCAATCCGATTTCATTGCAAAGGGTTTGGCAGCGCCGGCGAGACGCCGGCGCTACCAACTCCACTCCATGCAATGAAAGGCATGAAAGAATGGATCGCCAATCGAATGACTCGAAACGTGATGAGATATCAGGACTAGCCGCCAAACGGCGCGGATGTTTGGCGGCGCGCTATTTCGGGTAGGGATGTCCGGCAAGGATGGCGAAGGCGCGGTAGAGCTGCTCGGCGAGCATAACGCGGGCGAGTTCGTGCGAAAACGTTAGCGGAGAAAGCGAAAGTTTTTGTGTCGCGCGGCGGCGCAGCTCTTCGGGAAAACCTTCCGCGCCGCCGCACAAGAACACGATTTCGCGCACGCCCCGGTCGCGAGTCTCTCCCATCCACTTTGCGAATTGCGCGGAAGTTTGCGGTTTTCCGGCATCGTCCAGCAGCACGACGGTCGCGGCCGAATCCAGCGCCAGCTTGCGCAGGGAGGCGGCGGAATCCTCGCGCAATTCGGTGAGCTGCACATCGGCAAACCGCCGGATGCGCGCCACGTAGTCGTCCATCAAGGCGCGAATTTCCGGGCGCCGCGTTTTCCCGAGCATGACCAGGTGAAGTTTCATCGGCAATCCTGGGAACGCCAATCTCCCGCAACCGCTTCGGAATTCAGGTTCAGTTCAATCCGTATTTTTTGCGTTTGTCGAGGAGGGTCTTGCGGCTGATACCCAAAATCTTCGCGCTCTTGCCGATTTTGTAGCGCGTCGCTTCGAGCGTCGCGCGGATGACGTCGCGCTCCACGTCTTCGAGCGACCGCAGCGCGCCCCCGAACGACGAATCCGCCGCGCGCACCGACTCCGGAAAATCCTCGGAAATCAGCGACGCGCCGCCGGAAAATACCAGAGCGCGCTCGATCGCGTTCCTCAGCTCACGCACATTTCCAGGCCACGAATACAGCGTCAGAAGTTTTTCCACCGCTTCGGAAAAAGTCACGCCCGCGCGGCCGTGTACGCGCGCGCCGCGTTCCAGCAGGGCGTGCGCGAGCGGCAAAATATCCATCGGACGCGCCCGCAACGACGGAACGGAAATCGTCAGCACGCTCAGCCGGAAAAACAAATCCTCGCGAAACTGCCCGCCGGAAACCAGGCGCGCAAGATCCGAGTTGGTAAGGGCGATCAGGCGGGACGTGATGGTGAGGGTTTCCGTGCCGCCCAGCCGCTCGAATTGCCGTTCTTCGAGGACGCGCAACAGCTTCGACTGCGTGGAGGGAGAAAGCGCCGCGACTTCATCGAGCACGATCGTTCCGCCTTCAGCCATCTCCAAACGACCAAGCTTGCGCTCGACCGCTCCAGTGAACGCGCCGCGCTCGTGTCCAAATAATTCCGATTCGACGAGTTCCTGCGGCAGGCTGGCGCAATCGATTTTCAGGTAGGGCGCATCGCGGCGGGGCCCGAGTTCGTGAATCAGGCGCGCAAGATGATCCTTGCCCGTGCCGCTCTCTCCGGTGATGAGCAGAGTTGTGGAAGTTTCCGCAACCTTGCGCGCGAGGTCCAGGACCGCTTTGGACGCGGGATCTTCCCCGATCCAGACCATGCGCGGTTCACCGCGAGCGTTCCCCGCGAGCGGCTCGCTCATCCTTCCGCCTCCACGGCGCCGGTCAGAGGAGTTCCCGCGCCGGACTCCGTAAATTCAACGCGCCGCGCGGCCCGCCACAGGCGCTCGAGATCGTAATACTGGCGCGCGCGTTCCGTGAACGCATGAACGATCAGACCGCCCAAATCGAGCAGCATCCAATCGCTGCCGGCCTTTCCTTCGCGGTGCAAACGGCGCACGCCCATCCGGTCCAGCCGGCCTTCCACTTCGTCGCAGATGGCTTCGATCTGCCGCGAGCTGAAGCCCGTGCAGATCAAAAAATAATCCGTGAACGCGCCAAGTCCGTCGAGATCGAGCAGAATGACGTCCGCCGCTTGTTTTTCCTGCACGGCGGCAATGGCCTCGCGAATGTGAGGGGGAATGAAATCTTTTTTCTGTTCTTTTTCTTTTATGTTTTTCATCGGCGGTAAAGGGCCTTCTTGTTAATGTATTCCTCGACGCGCGGCGGCACAATGCCGTGAATCGAATCGTTTCGATCCATGCGGTCCCGAACCTCGGTCGCGGAAACGTGGCTCGAAACCGTGTCCAGCACGTAAACCACGGTGCGACGCAGGGAGATCGCGCGGGGATCGAGCGGCGCGTGCGGAGCGCCACGGCGCGCGAAAAGCTCCGGCGGGATCACCAGGCGCAGCGAATCCACGTTAAAGCCGGGGCGGCTCACGACGATGAAATCGCACAGGCCCAGCAGCGTTTCGTAATCCTTCCACGTCGCAATGCGCAAAAACGAATCCGCTCCCAGCAAAAAATAAAAATGCGCGCCCGTGCCGTGATGCTTCTGCTTGAAGTGCCTCACGGTATCGACCGAATAAAAAATATCCCTGCCGGATTGGCCGGCGCCGGCTTCGGCCAGCGACGGCACGAATCGCGGATGATCGGCGCAGGCGATGGACGTCATCGCGTACCGGTCCGCAAACGAAGCCATGCCGGGGCGATGCTTGTGCGGCGGACGCCCCGCGGGAATGAAATGAATTTCGTCCAGATGGAAGCGGCGCTCGGCGGCGCTCGCCACGGCCAGGTGTCCAATGTGAATGGGATCGAACGTGCCGCCGAAGAGAGCAATGCGGCGTTCGGGCGCACGCTCCCGGGAAACGCCGTGCGATTCCGGCGGCGCGGCGCTCAACGCTCCTCCGAGTGAGGCTCGGCGGTTTCGTCTTCGTGCGATTCCGGCAACGGCGCCGGTTCTTCCGCGGCTTCCACGATCGGTTCGGGAGGCGCGAGGCGGTCGAGCGCATCGGCCATGCCGCGCACCAGTTGCGGAATGCCTTCGCCCGAGGCGGACGAGATCGCGTAAAACTCAAATTTGCGTGCAACGCAAAAATCGCGCAGCTTTTCCAGCCGCTCGCGATCGGTGGTTGCGTCAAGTTTCGTGGCGACCACGATCACTGGTTTCTCGGCCAGTTTTTCGCTGAACGCGGCGAGTTCTCCCGCGATGATCTCAAAATCGTGCACGGGATCGCGGTCCGAAGCGTCGCTCGTATCGATCAGGTGCGCGACAAGGCGCGTACGTTCGATGTGCTTGAGAAACCGTATGCCGAGGCCCACGCCGGTATGCGCGCCTTCGATCAAGCCGGGCAAATCCGCGACCACGAACGTGCGTCCGCCGCCCCGTTCCGCGCGCCTGCCCGGAACGCCGTCGGCCGAAACCACGCCAAGCCCCGGCTGAAGCGTTGTGAACGGATAATCCGCGATTTTTGGACGCGCCGCCGAAATGCGCGAAATGAGGGTGGACTTGCCCGCGTTCGGAAATCCCACAAGCCCGATATCCGCGAGCAGCTTCAATTCCAGATGGAGATTGCGTTCGATGCCGGGCTGGCCGTCTTCCGATTCGCGCGGCGCCTGATGCCACGGCTTTGCAAAATGCTGGTTGCCACGCCCGCCGCGCCCGCCCTGCGCGATCAAGATGCGTTGTCCCGGCTGCGTCAGATCGGCGATAATCTCGCTCGTATCCTGATCGGAGACCACGGTGCCAACGGGTACGGCCAAAATCATGTCATCGCCCGCGTGACCGGAGCAGTTCGAGCCTTCGCCGTGCCGGCCCCGGTCGGCCTTGAATTCGCGATTGTAGCGGTAACGCAACAGCGTGTTGTCATGCGGATTCGCTTCGAGGTAGATGCTGCCGCCGTGTCCGCCGTCGCCACCCGAAGGCCCGCCGCGCGGCACGAATTTTTCGCGGCGAAACGCAATGCAGCCGTTTCCGCCGTCGCCGGCCTTCACATAAATTTTAGCTTCGTCAACGAACACCATAAGTCACTTCCGCCCTTCAGAATACGACACTACGAGGCCAAATTGCACTCCGCGGTTTTGGTAGCACAGGCTTCAGCCTGTGAGGTTTTGATTGTCTCGCAATCGAAATGCACACAGGCTGGAGAGCCTGTGTGCCAACTTGATTCCGAAAGAGTCAGCGGCTGAAGCCGCATTGATTTCGCGGACTTTATGGCACGGCTGAAGCCGTACCCTACAAAGATTTGGCAGTTGCCACACAGGCTGCCCTTCACGATGCTCAGGGTAAAAAGCCTGTGCTACTGGGGGAGTTTCCGTCATTCTAAACAAAAAAGCGGCCCCGCACCGCGGAGCCGCCTTCTCGATTTCGAGATCCAGTTAGTTTGCTGGAGCAGCCGCAGGCGTTACCGATGCCGCCTGCTCCGCGGGCATGACGCTGATGTAGCGCCCGTCCTGGCCCTTGTCCTGGAACAGAACAACGCCGTCAATCAGGGCAAACAGCGTATCGTCCTTGCCCCGGGCCACGTTCACGCCGGGCTTGTGTTTCGTGCCGCGCTGGCGAATCAATATTGTTCCCGCGTGGACCAGCTGGCCGCCGAACCGCTTTACGCCCAGTCGCTGCCCCGGAGAGTTGCGGCCGTTTACAGATGAGCCGCCGCCTTTTTTGTGTGCCATCTCAAATTTCCTTTGGAGCTCCTAGAGCTCGATACCGCTGACCTCGACGGCTGTGTAGTTCTGCCGGTGGCCGCGGACAATCTTGTACTGCTTGATGCAGCGGTACTTATAAACGGTAAGCTTCGGATGGCGTCCCTGCGAAACGATTTTGCCCATGACCTTGGCCTTGGCCGCTGCCGCTCCGGTCACGAGTTTCTTTTCGTCGGTCGCCACGGCGACCACGTCGCCAAACGTGACCTTACCGCCCACGCTGCCGGGCAAGGTTTCGACCTTGACCGTATCGCCTGGCGCTACCCGATATTGTTTTCCACCACTTCGAATGACGGCGTACATCGCCCCTCCAGACACGAATCTCAACGCCTGATTATACGGGCACAGACTCAGCCCGTCAATGGCCGGTTGGCCGATTCGTTTAGGTTCCGTGAACCAACGCCGAGGTGCGCTAGCGCCGGCGCACACAATTTCGTCAAATCACCAAATCAGCTTGAGCCCGAGCTGGATTGAGCGGCTGCCCCCTGTCCCGAGAACGGGATTGGGAGCGGATTGGTCAGGCGTGTTACAGCTGCAACCGAAATTGCCGGCCGCGCCAGTCGAAGGATCGTTGAACCCAGCGTTCGCCGGACCGTTGGGGTTGGAGAAGTTCGCATGGTTGAGGACGTTGAAGAACTCGGCGCGGAACTGGGCGGTGAGACGTTCCTTGATTCTCGTATCCTTCACCACGGATAAATCCCAGTTTTTGAAACCCAGGTCGCGGAAGATGTCGCGGCCGGCATTGCCGATCGTTCCCAACGCCGGAGGAGTGAGGGCCGAGTTTCCCACGAAGTAACAACCAACAGAATTGAGCGTGTTCTGTGCGCCGATATTGCTTCCTACAGCGTTCAAGCACGCTGCGGGGGCGGCCGTAATCGTCAGCGCCGACGATCCTGGTCCACCTGTCGCGCAGCCTGGCAGCGCAGATGCGCCCGATCCGGACCAGCAAGGTGTGGCCACATTTCGGCCGGCTGTAAAGTCGCTGGGGTTCCCGTTGAAATTCCATGGCTGGCCAAACGTGTTAATCTCGTTCACCTGATTGGTTCCGCTGAAATCGTTGGTAAAGTCTTGCACGCCCCAGGGCGACGCGGATTGCAGGGTCACAACGGAATTGAGTTCCCACCCTTCGAGGAGCTGCCCGAACCCTTTCTTCCCCGGTATCGCATAGGTCGTTGAAAGGGTGAGGTGATGCCGAACGTCGAATAAACTATTCCCATACACATTCGCGGTCGCGTGCCCGGGAGTGCTATCCGGCGGCAACTGAATGTCATTGAAATTGTTCGAGCCGGCGTCGAGGGCGTGAGCATAGGTGTAACCCACCAGGAACGAAAGCCCATGCGTAGGCCGCTCGGTAAGGGTCACCTGCATGCTGTTGTAGTTCGACTTGTCCTGGTTCGAGAGGCGGTCGATCTCTCCGATGTATGGGAACTTGCTGAAGAACGGGCGGGCCGCCTGATTGACGTTTGCTTCGCTGGGATCGCATAGAATGGGGCTGCCGCCGAATGTCGGGATTGACCCAGGGTTAGATATGGTAAGTGCGGCAAGATTGTTAGCATTGCACCATGCAACTTCGCTCATTGAGGTCCCTGAAAGAAAGCCCGCACCCGGATACGAAGAACCCAAGGGCGGCTGATTGATATTCTGGAAACCCAACAATTTAGTGCCGTGATTGCCAACGTAGGCAACTTCCAACGACAAGTTGTTCGTGATGGCACGTTGGATGGTCAGTGTCCATGTGCTGATGTAGGGCGTCCGTAGATTCGGATCCACGGCTCCGATGTTGCAAGGCAGCGGATCGTTTAATAGACTGTCGCCACATTGCAGTTGGAGGGGAAAGAGGCTGCCGCAGGCAGTAGTGCCCCCGTTGACACAGGTGGGTGATTGCGCCTGCCAAGCCGGTGTGAGCGTGCTGCCGGGCACGCCGGCAATGATTGCACCCATATTGCCGATGCCCGGCCTGGTGGTCACTGCGGTACTACTCCCGCAACCGCCTGGGAGGAGATCCGCGGAACAGAAAATTTCGGTCGCGCCCGTGGGCACCAGGTTCAGCCCAAGTTGATTCCCCACGGCGGTAAGCGTAATGAGGGGGATCTCTTCATACATGATGCTGCCCCCTCCGCGGATTACGGTCTTCCCGTCGCCGCGCACGTCCCACGCAAAGCCTACGCGGGGCGAGAAATTGTTGTGATCGCCGTGAAAGGGCGCGGACAGCCCCCCGATGCCAACCTGGACGAGCCCCGTAGCGGAGTTGGGATCGAAATTGCCCAGCTTGTTGTTGGCGTCCTTGATGACCGTGGTCAGTTCGTAGCGCACCCCGAGGTTCAATATCAGCCTCGGCTTGATCCGCCAATCGTCCTGCAGGAAGGCCGCATACGACTGATTGCTGAGGTTCCGGGAAGGATCGCCGGCAAAAATCTGAGAACCGCTTTGCCTGACGTTGCCTAACAGAAAGTTATCGAGATTCTGAAATTTGACGATGCCCTTGGCATTCTGGGTGACGAATGGATCAGCGGTGTCTCGAATGATTTCCCCGCCGAACTTGAAGGCATGTTTGCCGCGCAAAACCGAGACGTGCTCCAAAAACTGCAAGCTGCCGTCAGGCCCGATGTGTTTGGGCCAATTGCCCCCGAGGCGAAAATTGGCGCCATTAAAGGAATTGATCTGGAGGAGGGGAAAACCGAAATCGCGCGGATCGGTCACGCCCGTGTTAATGCCGTAGGCAAGCGGATTTATGGCTGCGTCGTTGGAATCGCTTAACTGGAGGTAGTAGGAGTAGCCTACACGGAATTCGTTGACCAGCGTCGAATTCGGAGCCCAGGTCCAGGACCCCGATCCCGCCTGGATATAGCCCCACAGATTGGATATAAACGGAGCGTTCGAGGACCCTGGAATCCCGACTTCCCAGGCGCCGTCATGCCAGGACCCGCCGCCTACGCCTCGGAAATACATGCCGGCCAGCGAGTTATGATCGTTGATGTGATAATCTAATTTTGCCACGCCATTGTCTTGCGCGCTGGTGCTGACCAAACCCAGAATTACCGCATTATTTTGGCCAGTCCCGAGGTTGGGCGGGAAAAGGGATTCATTCGCACCGGGGGTGTAATTCGTGGGCTTCAGCGAACAATCCGGATTGAGTCCCGCAATGTGCGCGCTAAGCGGTGTCACATTCGCAAAACCGACTGCAATGCACGCATCCACGAGACTGGTGCCCGGGTCGGCCGCGGCCAGCCCGCAACCTGCCGTCCCACCGCCGCAGGTCACTGGAGGGTTTGTAATGAGCGCGTCTCCCACGCTATAGCGCTGGCCCTCGTAGTTCACGAAGTAGAACATTTTGTCTTTCTTGATGGCTCCGCCGAGACTTGCTCCATATTGCTCCAAACCGATGGGCGACTTCGGCAAGGGCGCCGCGTCGAAAAAGTTTCGGGCATCGAGCGAGGTCTCCCGGCCAAACGCGAACGCGGTACCGTGAAGAGAGTTGGTGCCGGACTTTATTCCGGCATTGACGATGGCGCCGGGCTTCCAGCCGAATTCCGCCTTCGGATTTTCCTCGGTGTTGAATTCCTGGATGGCGTCGATGGGCAGGGATGTGGACGCATCGCCCGCGGGAATGGCGGCATTCAGAACGCTCGAGCCTGTATAGGAATCGTCGTTTCTCAACCCATCGATCAGATAGCCGATGTCCTCCGCGCGGGTCCCGTTGGCGGAGCGGGTGAAGCTCCCGCCGCCTGCGTAAACGCTCATTCCCGGACGCAGTGTGAGCAGGTTGATGTAGTTGCGGCCATTCAACGGCAAATCGTTAATGGTCTCGTTGCTGAGCGTTCCGCCAAGGGTGGCGTTCGTGGTTTCCACCATCGGAGCAGCCTCGGTGATGGTGATCGTCTGAGCGATTTCGCCGGGCTGGAGAGGAAGGTCAACACGAATCTCCTTTCCAACCTCCAGCAAAATGTTCGGGCGCTCCACTGCCTTGAACCCCTTGGCCTCGGCGCGAACCGCATACGTGCCGGGAAGCAGGTTGGGGGCGTTGTACTCACCGGAGTCGCCCGTGATCAGAGTTCGGGTGACGCCTCGCTCAACATCCTTAACCGTGACGGTGGCGCCGGCAACGACCCCGCCACTTTGGTCGGTAATCGTTCCCGTGATACGCCCTTGATTGCCCTGTGAAAACAGAGGGACGCAAACCAGAAACACACCCATACTCAAACACAGCGCCCGAATCGTTCCCTTCACGTTGACACGGAGCAATTGACTGACGATTTTCCCAAGAAAACTCATTCTTGCACCCCCACCCCGTAAAATGATGTGCGATTCCAGTTTGTCCTGAAGACCGTGCACGAATCAAAGGCCCCGGCATAAGGAGAGTGGTTTTGACCGGGGGTTCACTTCCATCTGACCACGCAGATATGCGCATGGCTTTAGCATCGCGACATTAGAGATGTCAAGATATTAATGTGATTTGCGTCGAACTGTTTTTAGTAGCGCGGGCTTCAGCCTGCAGGGTTTAATGCTAGCCACGCCAAAGCCCCGCAGGCTGAAGCCCGCGCTACCAGGATGTCTTATGTTGTTCGCAGGAAAGAAACCTTGGTGTATAAGTGCTCCGGTCCCGATGGATCGTTCCTCTCCGCGTCACCAGATAAAAACGGCGGTGACGCGATTCGCCAAATTACAGCGGGAGATTCCACGATGGCTCTTACAATTCGAATGAAATTCTCGCGGATCGCCGCGCTTGCGGTGGCCGCCACACTTGCGCCCGTGGCGCGCGCCCAGCAAGCTCCCTACCCCAAGCAAAGCGATCTCCCCAATCCGTATCGGCTGGTGGACGGCTGGCCTACGCTTCCCGCGAGCATGAATGGAGGCCGCTGGGGCGAGCTGATCCGGGCGGACATCGATCCCCAAGGAAACATCTGGGTTTTTCATCGGTGCTTCAACACGGAACCCGCGGGCTATGCCACGTGCGTGGGGCGGACCGACCCGCCGATTCTGGAATTCGATCCCGCGGGAAAACTGCTGACGAGCCTTGGCCGTGGGATGTTTGCGTTTCCGCACGGTTTTACGATTGATGCGCAGGGAAACATTTGGGCGAGCGATGCGAATGCCAGCGAAACGGTGCTCGGCCTGTCGGCAAAAGATGCGAGCGGCGTGGTGCGCGGCCAACAAGTTTTTAAGATGAGCCCTTCCGGCAAGGTGCTGATGACGCTCGGCAAGGAAGGCGTCGCGGGGAATGGTCCGGATACGTTCGATCAGCCCTCGGGCATTGCCGTCGCTCCCAATGGCGATATTTTCGTGACCGACGGGCACGGCAAAAACGATCGCGTGGTGAAATTTTCAAAGGACGGCCGGTTCATCAAGGCGTGGGGACATCACGGGTGGGGGCCGGGCGAGTTCGACCAGCCTCACGATATTTCCATCGGCGGCTCGCGTGACTACGTGTACGTTGCCGACCGCAGCAACAGCCGCGTGCAGGTGTTCGATCAGGATGGAAATTTCATCGTCGCGTGGAAACAATTTGGACGGCCCAGCGCCGTATACATCGCGAAAGACGACACGCTCTACGTGAGCGATTCGCAATCGAATTCGACGACAAATCCCGGCTATCTGCGGGGCATTACGGTCGGGAGCGCCAGGGACGGCTCGCTCACGGCTTTTATCCCCGATCCCGACCTGGCCCAGGCGGACGTGAATCGCATTTCCGGCGCGTCCGGCATCGTGGCCGACGCAAGCGGCACGATCTACGCTGCGGATGTTGGCCCTCACCGGCTGAGAAAATACGTAAAAATCGAGCCGCGCTAATTTCGAGTGTGCGTAGCGCGGGCTTCAGGCTGCGGGGTTTGGTTCTGGGATGCACTAAGTCCCGCAGGCTGAAGCCCACGCTACCACGAACGGGACAAATGAGTTGTGCCGCCCGCAAAGAGCAGCGTATGATTTTTAATTGAGAAATTTCCGATTAAGACATGGATGACGGGAACCTTGGGCGCATGACTGACACAATAAAAAAACCGAAGCTAGGCGTGGTGATGTTCCAACTCGGCGGCCCGGACTCGCCCGAGGCCGTGGAGCCGTTTCTCTACAATCTCTTCCGCGATCCCGATATCATTAATTTTCCGATGGCATGGGTGGCGCGCAAGCCGCTGGCGCGTTACATCGCGCGCACGCGATCCGTGGTGGTCCGCGAATTCTACAAGGTGATCGGCGGACAGTCCCCGATCCGTCTGCTCACCGAACTCCAGGCCCGCAAACTCGAAGAGGCGCTCTCCGCGGATTTCGACGTTCACTGCTGGGTGGCCATGCGCTACTGGAACCCGCTCACGGAGGCTGCGGTCGAGGCTGTCCGCGCGGCGCAGCTCGACTCGCTGGTGCTCCTGCCACTCTATCCGCACTATTCCTTTGCCACCACCTTGAGCAGCCTCAAGGAATGGAAGCGGGTGTACCGTCCCGCGCCCGGCGCGCCGCCCGAAATTCTGATCGAGGATTTCCATACGCATCCGCTCTACATTCAGGCGCTCAGGGAACGAATCGAAACGAGCCTCACGCACTTCGACGATCCTTCCAGCGTGCATCTGCTCTTCAGCGCCCACGGACTCCCGATGAGCCTGATCGAGCGCGGCGATCCCTATAAGCGCCATATTGATGAGACCATGCAGGCGGTCCTGGAACTCGGCGGCTGGACCAACCAACCGAGCACGCTCTGCTTTCAGAGCCGCGTCGGCCGGCAGAAGTGGCTCTCGCCTTCGCTGGCGGATACGCTCCCGCAGCTGGGCCGTGCCGGAGTGAAAAACCTGCTCGTGATTCCCATCTCGTTCGTTACCGAGCACATCGAAACGCTCCACGAGATCAACATCGTCGCCCGCGAAGAGGCGCGCGCCGCCGGCATCGAGCAATTCGAATTGATGCCCGCCGTAGGCGTCTCTCCGACCTTCATCGAGGCACTCTCGTCCCTCGTGCGCTCCGCCGTGGAGACCAAGAACGCGGCGCCCGCAAGCAAACCATAAATCCGCTAGTGGCACAGGCTTTGAAGGCTGTGCTGGCGGGTAAGAGCGATCGTTGCTTGTCGCGGCGGACCCACCCTTCGCACAAAACGCGAAGGATGGGCGCGGACTTTAGCCCGCGCCACTGCACAACAGACTCAGCCAGAACACAAAAAAAGCGGCCCGTTTCCGGGCCGCTTTTTTTGTACAAATGATTGATCGCGATTAGAGCTTGGGCGGGGCTTCCATTTTCTTCTGCTTGATTTCCTTGGCCTTGTCGACGAAGTCATCGGCTTGCTTCAGGAGAGATGCGCGTTCGTCAGGCGTTGCGGCTTCGTCCGCCTTGCGGCGCAGGAGAAGATTCATGTAGGCCATCGCATCGTCGTAGTCGGGGCGAAGTTCGAGCGCCTTCTTCAGGTCGTCGATGCCTTCGTCGATCAACTGGCCGTTGTCCTTGAGGTAGGCCGCACGTACGTCCTCCGGCAGCGGATCTTCGTCCCTAAGCGCCTTGCCCGCATGCGAGAGCCGCCACGCGCCGCGCGCTTCGAGGTTGGCGCGGTAGGTGAGCGTCCAGTTGATGACTCCGACCCAGTAGTACGGCTCTGGATCCTGAGGCCTCTGGGCGATATGCTTCATGTGATAGGTCTTCGATTCCTCGAACCGGGCGCGCGTGTAGGGAGTCCCGGCCATGTTGAAGAGAATCGAGCCGATCCCGTCGATTGCCGACAGGTTGGTGGAGTCGGTGGCGAGCACGGACTGGAATTCCTTCACCGCGGACTCGCCCATGCGAACATTTTCGTCCGACGGCGCGCCGGGAATGTACTGCGTCGCATAGGCCGTGGCCAGATACAGCTGAGCGTTGGTCAGCGTCGGATCGTTTTCCTTCGCCTGCTTGAAGAACTCGATGGCGTTGTCATACTTGCCATCGCGATAGGCGGCGACACCCTTATTGAGTTCGTCGCGAGCCTTCAGCTTGGCGCAACCCGACGCGCCGAAGCCGACCGCAATCATGGCGACTGCAAAGAGCGCCATGGAGGTGTGTTTATTTCTGGAGTACCGAAAGTGAGCAAAAGGATTCATGGCAAACAATCCGTCCCCGCGAATATTTTGTATTCCCCCGAGAGGGCAATGAAGTTTCCGACGCTTGGTTCAACCGCACTGCAAGAAACCAGTTACTGAATCAGTGCCAACTGTATCGGCCAATTCGGCCGGCCCGCCGCTTCCCATTTACGCGTTCAGGGCAAATACAGCGCCTACCCCGGATTCCCCGCACCCAAACTTCCCAATGCGCGGGCCACAGTGGCACACTCTACACCAGCAATGCCCCGGATGAAAGCAACTTTATTTCGTGAAACAAATAAATCGCTTTCACCCGAACAGAACTCGCGTACTACTTGCCCGCTTCCAGATTGGCGGTAATCAATCCAACCTTGTCGATTCCGGCCCCGCGCATGATGTCAATCGCCTTCGCGACATCGGAGAACCGGACCTTGTCGTCGCCCTTGACGAATGCGACCTTCTCGGCGCGCTCCTTGAAGACGTCGGTGAGGCGCGGCCCCAGCGTGTCCCACGTGGTGTCCTCATCGTTGATCTTCACTTTTCCGGTTTCGAGGACTTGAACGACAACCGTTTTTTGCTGCACCTGGTCGGGCTGCTTCGTGTTCGGCGGCGCGGGCTGTGGCACCAGCGCGTTCATGCCTTTCGGCGTCAGCGGCGTGATCACCATGAAAATGATGATCAAGACCAGGAGAATATCGATCAGGGGGACGACGTTCATCGTCGCCATCGCTCCGCCCTCTTTTCCTCCAACGTCCATTCCCATTGTCGTGGCTCCCTATCGAATTGCGCGCCCCAGTGAGGTCACCGGAACGGATACGTTCATTTCATCAAGGACAAAAGCGGGAAGCGAGGCACTTGCCCCGCTTCCCAGCCGAAAACCTAACTTACGGGCGGTGGAGGCGGCCGGCGAGCTTGATCGGCACGATCGGTAATCAAGCCGACGTTATCGACACCCGCGGAGCGAATCTCGTCCACCACTTTCACCACATCGCCGTATTTGGCACGGCCGTCGCTCTTGACGAAGACGGTCTTGTCCAGCTTGTTGGCAATGCGGTCCCGCACCTGATCGGCAATTTGCGTAATGTCCGACTTGGTACTGCCGAGGAACACATCCCCGCTCATGGAAACGCCGACGATTATGGCATCGTCCTTATCGGCGTCGGGCATATCCGTGGGGTTGTTGACCTTCGCCAACTCCACCGACAGGCCCTTAGTGAGCATGGGCGTGACCACCATGAAGATGATCAGCAGCACGAGCATGATGTCCGCCATCGGAATCACGTTCGGCGCCGACATCTGCGCGCCGACGCTGGGCTTGTATCGCATGGTTTACTTCTTGGCGCCAGCCCGGCGCGTAATGAAGTAGTTCACCAGTTCCATCGAGGAGTTGTCCATTTCGACGTCGAACGCCTCAACCTTGTTGGTGAAGTAGTTGTAGGCCCACACAGCGGGCACAGCCACGAGCAGGCCAAGCGCGGTGGTCACTAGAGCTTCGGAAATACCACCGGCGACAGCGGACAACCCGGTCGCCTTGGTCGTCTCGATGCCCTTGAACGCATTGATGATGCCAACCACGGTGCCGAACAGTCCGACGAACGGAGCGGTCGAGCCGATGGTGGCGAGGCCGGAAAGGCCGCGCTTCATTTCGGCGTGCACGATGGCGACGGAGCGGTCGAGGCCACGCTTGGCGGCTTCGATCACTTCCATGTCCGCGACCTGCGAGGATGCGGATTGGAATTCGGAGAGCCCTGTGGCCACAACCTTGGCGATGTGGCTCTTCTTGTTGCGCTCGGCGATCGAGATGGCTTCGTCCAGTTTGCCTTCACGTAGCGCGCCGGCAACCTGCTGCACGAAAACGCGGGACTGTTTGCGGGCCGCGCTGTACATCAGCACGCGGTCGATCATGACGCCGAGCGACCATGCCGACAGAAGAAAGAGAATGCCTACGACGACCTTCGCGATGATACTCATGTTGCCCCACATCGTTCTCAGGTCCCATTGACCCTGGAGGACGATCAGGTTCATTGCCCAAACGGCTAGATTCCCAAGCATGTGATTCGCTCCTTTTTATTTCGTTTGAAAATTCCGGGCCGAAAACGGCATTACCGCTTCCAGCCGACTCCCCTGATTGGCGGCCTCAATCGCGGACTTCAATAAATTTGAAGACCGGTCCCCAGGCTGCCAACGTGCACAAACTTAACCACCCATTGTAAACGTGACTGTAATCGTTGTGTCGACTTCCACCGGGTCGCCATTCAACATCGTCGGCTTATAGCGCCATTGTTTCACGGCATCCAGGGCCGATTGCACCAGAAGCGGGTGACCGGAGATCACTTCAAGTTGAGCGACTTTGCCATCCTTGTCGATGATGGCGTGAAGGATGACGCTGCCTTGAATACGCGCCTGCCGCGCCAGAGCGGGGTAAACCGGACGAGTCTGCGTGACAAGCGAAGCCGCCGTCACTTGACCGCCCTGCTTGACGCGTTGCGGAGCCGTCGGCTTCGGCGGCGGCGGAGCCAAGGAGACCATGCCCTGCCCGGGAATGCCGCCAAACACGCCGGTCGCTGCGCTGGGGTTAATCACATCCGGCGGAAGCTCAGCTTCCTTGAACACAGCCACTTCCTTGGGAATCGCGCGCGGCTGCATCAATTTCCCGGACTGGATCAAGCGCGCCACGGGCTTAATGATTGTCTTCACGACAGCCGGCGGTGGCGGCGGTGGCGGTGGCGGAGGAGGAGCGATCAGCAAAGTCGAGAGCATCGCCTTTGGGAGCGCCTCGGTGTAGATCAAGGGAATCAGGATCAGTACGCCCAGAATCGCAGCCTGGACGATCCCCGAGAGTATAAAACCCCAGCCCTTGTTGGTTTTCTTTTTTTCGTTTGTAGATTCCAGCAAATCGTCGAACATTATGCGTCCCTCCTGCCGTAAAGCTCCAGGATACTTTTAGAGCGGACTCCGGCAGAGCCTGCGCCCCCGTCCCTAGGTCTTCCGGAGTCTATTCCCGGATGCGGTGCCGGATACCACTACCGCCCCGCCCTGGCCTCTCCACTGATTCCAGGCCACCACCAAAGGCGCGGCAATACCAAAACTTGAGTACGTTCCTACCAGAATACCAACCACCAATGCAAAGGAAAAAGCGCGCAACACTTGGCCGCCCATCAGAAACAGCACCAGCACCGTCAAAAACGTCAGACCGCTCGTCAGAATGGTGCGCGAAAGCGTCTGGTTGATGGAACGATTCACGATGTCCTTAAAAGGCTCCCGGCGCATGAGCCGCGCGTTTTCGCGGATCCGGTCGAAAATCACGATCGTGTCGTTCATCGAATACCCGACGAGTGTCAAGAGGGCCGCGATCACCGTCAGCGAAATCTCAAAGTGAAAGATCGAGAACAGGCCCAGCGTAATCAGCACGTCGTGAAACACCGCAAGCACAGCCGCAGCACCGTACACCCACTCGAAGCGAAATGCAATATAAACTAGCATCCCGGCCAGCGCGTACAGAGTGACCACCACTGCCTGACGGCGCAATTCGGACCCAACCTTCGGCCCTACGATCTCCACGTTGACGATCGCGAAGCTGCTCGTGTAGAACGACGCGCGCAGCGCCGCAATCACTCCCGCGCTCGCACCTGTCGCCGAAAGCTCGCCCAGGTCGGTTACGATGCCGCGGCGGTCGTGATCTCGAAACGCGGTCAACTGGCGTGCCAGCTGCGCGTAGCGGTCTCCCGCGGACGTTCCCAGGCTCAGAGGGTCTTTGCGCGTCAAGGCTTCGGCGATAACGTCGGCTCCCGCCGCATTGAAATCCTGCTTGCCGGCCTCGCCCGCGCCCAAAGTGGCGTGGAGGGCGTTGAGGATAGCCGTCTTGCCGGCGTCGAGCGCCTCGGCTCCCTGGCCCTTTTCCTCAAGATTGATCAAAACTTCGTTCGCGTTCGCCGTGGCGATGTCGCTGACCGGGACAATCGTGCTGTTGCCAATCCCCTGCTGCGCCAGGCCGTTGCGTAGGGTGTCAATGGGCGGAGGACCGGAAAAACGCACGTCGACGACCGTACCACCTTTAAAATCAATACCATAGAACAGTCCACCATGGGCAACGATGGAGGCCACTCCAGCCGCGAGCAGGAGAAACGACAGGCCAAAGAAGTACTTGGCCTTGCCCATCCAATCCAGATCAACCTGTTTAAAGAATTCCATGCTCACTCTGACCCTTCAACATTTGACACCAGCATCCCGAATTTGTTCCCGAAAACGAACTGTTACCGAAAATCTTTTTCCTGTAGCACAGGCTTCAGCCTGGGTTCTTTTGACTTTAGCCCGCCACACCTCAAACCACACAGGCTGAAGCCTGTGCCACTAGATGCTCAATGCCGCCTCGCGGGGCATCTTGGACAGGTGCCAGTCAAATATGACGCGCGACACATAGACCGACGTGAACAGGTTCGCGAGTAAACCCACCGCCAAGCTGACGGCAAACCCGCGGATCGGACCCGTACCGAAAAGGAACAGGAACGCGGCCGAAACGATGGTTGTGACGTGCGTGTCGATAATGGTCAGGAAAGCGCGCTTGAAGCCCATATCGACGGCGGAAACCGCCGCCTTGGCCGCACGCAATTCCTCGCGAATGCGCTCGAAAATCAGCACGTTCGAATCGACGCCCATGCCGATGGTCAGGATGACGCCCGCAATGCCGGGCAAGGTCAGCACAGCGCCAAAGTAGGCCAGAGCCGCCAGCAGCAGCACGAGGTTCAAGACCAATGCGATTACCGCGTTGACGCCCGCCAAGCGGTAATAAACCACCATAAACAGCATCACGACGATCAAGCTGATGATCGAAGCCTGCACGCCGTGGCGTATGGAGT
This sequence comes from Acidobacteriota bacterium, assembly GCA_003165465.1. Lineage (GTDB taxonomy): Bacteria > Acidobacteriota > Terriglobia > Acidiferrales > UBA7541 > Palsa-360. The sequence continues at coordinate 25,358 of PLUM01000035.1, read as the reverse complement.
CCGCGCCGAGCGAAGGACCGACGGTGCGCTCTTCGAGGTACTTGATGGACGCGGGCAGCGCTCCGGACCGAAGAACCAAGCCCAGATCGTTCGCTTCCTGCTCGCCGAACTGGCCTTCGATCACGCCGGTATCGTCAATGCGCCCGTTGATGACCGGCGCGGTCTGAAGCTTGTGCTCGAGCACGATACCCAACTGCTTGCCAATGTTTTGCTCGGTGAAGGGACCAAACCGGCGCCCCGCTTCGGTGGACAGCGTGAAATCCACATCGTAGAAGCCGATATTTTTCGTGCTGCGTACAGCTGTGGCGCTGCGCAGGTCGCGGCCGGTCACCACCGGCACGCGATCGATCACGTACCAGCTTTCCACAGCCGCCTGGCCCGAGCTTGCCGCCGAGCTCTTTCCCTGCACGACCTGCCCGTTTGGCGGCAGAATGCCGCCGTGCGCGGCAAGCGCGCCGGACTCGGACGGATACGCGGTCGAGTCCAGCACGAGGTGCAATTCCAGCTGTCCGCCAGCCTGAATCACGCTCTTGGCGCGGTTGGGATCGCCTTCGCCGGGCAGCTCGACGATGATTTCGTTTTCGCCCTGGCCGTAGGGAGCGACGAGAGGCTCGGTCAAGCCAAGCGCGTCAATGCGGCGCCGAATGGTTTCCTCGGCCTGATCCATGGTCTGCTGCTTAATGTTGACGATGCGCGACTGCTTCATGGTCACGAGATAGCCGGAGGGTTCGCCGGGAGCGGGCGAAGCATCCCAATCCGGAAACTGATCGTTAATCAGGTTGCGCGCGGTGCCGGCTTGTTCGGGAGCGATGTTGTGGATCAGAAGCTGCGTGTCGCTCAACTTGCGTATATCGTCGTAGCGAACGGCTTTGTCCCGAAGCAGCGTCGTAATGTGGTCCACCGCCTGATCGGTCTCCTGGCTGATGGCTTCCTGCACCTGCACCTGGAGAATCAGGTGCGTGCCGCCCTGCAAATCAAGACCCAGCTTGATGCTGTTCGAAAAATTCGATTTGACCCCGGCCCAGGACTTGGGCGGGAAATCGGGCCGCCCCACAAGACCAATCACACAAGCGAGGACGACGCCTACGATGAAGAGTGCTTTCCACTTAAGATTTGAGTTCATGGCTTGAACTGGCTCAGGACTCCACGTGTGCGGGTCATGCTTCCTGCCCGCCAAAGTAAATGGAGCGGATCGTTACCCCGGCCCTACGACTCCTCCTTACCATCTGGTTGCAGGCCGGTCACCGCGGAACGCAGTACCTTTACCTTGACCTGATCGGCGATGCGAAGCTGAATGGAATCGCCCTCAAGCCCCACAATCGTGCCCAACAATCCCCCCGACGTAATGACTTTATCGCCATTTTTCAGGGCAGTGATCATTTCCTGCGTCTTCTTCTGGCGGCGCTGCGCGGGAAGGATCAGCAGCACGTAGAAAATCACCATGATGATGACCAGGGGCAAAAACGCCATGATTCCGCCGCCGCCCACGCCCTGGGCCATCAAAGACAAGCTTCCCGATGAAAACCCCGCTGAAAACAAAGACATCGCTGCGATCCCATCCTTCCGTTAGGTTCAATTCTCCGCGAAACTGCCACAGGCAACAATCGTTCCGCGACCCTAATCCATCCAAGAGGGCAGACCTGCGAAGCGCATCGCCCGCCATTATCCCCTGACATGATCCGCGCAGTCCAGCTCGCCAACATCCGCGACCCGGCTGCTTCAGGAGTCACCTTCAGGATTCACCCGCTGCGATGCGCGCCTGGAACTCCGAGGAGAATTTCGCCAGTTCCCCGATCGCGATAGCTTGGCGAATCTTGCCCATTGTGTCAAGGAAAAATGCAACGTTGTGGTGGGAGTTCAGGATGGAGGCCAGGATTTCATTGGCCTGAAACAAATGTCGCAAGTAGGCGCGCGAGTAGGTGCGGCATACCATGCACGAGCAGCGCGCGTCCAGCGGGCGCGGATCGTCGGCATAAATCGCGTTTTTGATGTTGATCCGGCCCGCGCTCGTAAAGAGGCAGCCGTTCCGCGCGTTCCGCGTGGGCAGCACGCAATCCATCATGTCCACGCCGCAGCGCACGTAGTCCGCAAGCTGCTCGGGGAAGCCCACGCCCATGACGTAGCGCGGGCGGTCCTGCGGCAATAATTCGGTGGCCACGGCGGCCATCTCGCAGGAAAGCGCGTGCGGCTCGCCCACCGCGAGCCCTCCCACCGCGTAGCCGGGGAAATCCAGGTCCACCAGTTCGCGCGCGCTGTCGCGGCGCAGATCGGCGTACATGCCACCCTGCACGATGGCGAACAACGACTGGCCGGGCGTGGTCGAGCGCTCCGCGTTCGCGCGCGCATAGTCGCGGCAGCGGCGCGCCCACTCGGCCGTGCGCTTCATCGCGCCGGACGCGCGCTCGCGATCGGCGGGATATTCGATGCACTCGTCGAACACCATGGCAATGTCCGAGCCGAGCGCCTGTTGAATTTCGATGGATTTTTCCGGCGTAAGAAAATGCTCCGAGCCGTCCAGGTGCGAGCGGAAAACCACGCCCTCGTCCGTGACCTTGCGCATCTCGGCAAGGCTGAACACCTGGAAGCCGCCCGAATCGGTGAGGATCGCGCGCTCCCAGGACATGAATCGGTGCAGCCCGCCCAGCTTGCGAATCCGCTCGTGGCCGGGACGTAGGTAGAGGTGATACGTGTTGCCCAGCAGGATTTGTACGCCGAGTTCGTTGAGCGCCTGCTGCGTCAGGCCCTTTACCGTCCCGGCCGTGCCCACCGGCATGAACGCGGGCGTATCGATCACGCCGTGCGGCGTCGTCAAGCGCCCCAGCCGCGCGCCGGTCGGATCGGTTTTCAAAACCTCAAAGTGAAATTCCATCGCAGTGAGTTTAGCAGGGCCGTGGAACATTGCCACATTTCCACGCTGACTGGACCGGCTTCCGCCGCCGCTAATGATTTCATTCCTATTCTATTCAGGGGAGACATCTCCCGTTGGGGCTTTATAACCCAAGGCGCTTGGGTTATACTTTAACCCGTGGCGTCGATACGTTTCGGCAGCGTCCTGTTCATCGTTTATCCGCAAGACCATGAGCCGCGCCACGTCCATGGTTTTACGGGAGAGACGGAAGCGATTGTCGACCTCGGCATCGATGGAAATGTCGCGCTTGCCGACCGCCCGGACTGCATTCGCCCGGGCAACGCAAAACGCGGCGACGTCCGCAAGATTTTGAGAACGGCGGCGAAACATTTCGACTCGCTGGTTTCGCTGTGGGAGAAAATGCATGCCTAAGAAAACACACAACGTCCGCACTTCCAGCGCCCAGATCGATTCCGCCATCGCGCGCGCGCGGCATTTCGAGGGCAACGATCCTCGTGTAATCAAAGTTCTTTATGAAGCGAAAGGCGATTTCGTGAGCCTGTTCTTTGCCGACGGGTTAAAGGTTTCGATTCCACGAATCCAATTGCAAGGCCTCGACCCGGCGAAGCAATCGCAGCTTTCTAAAATTGAAATTGTGGGTAATGGGACCGGACTGCATTGGCCATTGCTCGATGTCGATCACTACGTTTCCGGCCTGCTCGAACACAGATTCGGAACAAAACGATGGATGAACGAAATAGGGCGCAGAGGAGGACTGGCAAGGAGCAAGGCAAAAATCACGGCCGCCAGAAGAAATGGCTTGAAGGGTGGAAGGCCCAAAATAAATGTCCTTCAAGGCGCTGGACGATAGGAAGCCAACCGCGCGGCCATAATGCAAATCGGGCGCGCGCCCCTGCCGCCATAGGGGCACGGCATGCCGCGCCCCTACCACATTGCGTCATCCAATACTTGTGGGGAGCGCGGGGATTGCGGCGATGAGCGACTGCGTGTACGGGTGCGCGGGCGCGGCGAGGATTTGCGCGGCGGGGCCGGTTTCGACGATGCGGCCGCCCTGCATGACGGCGATGCGCGTGGCGAGTTGCGCGACGACGGGCAGGCTGTGCGAGATCAGCAGGTAGGTGAGCGCGAAATCGCGCTGCAAGTTTTGCAGCAGCTCGAGGATTTGCGCGCCCACGGAAACGTCGAGCGCGGAAACCGGCTCATCGGCCACCACCAGACGCGGGCGCAGGACGAGGGCGCGCGCGATGCCAATGCGCTGGCGCTGTCCGCCGGAAAATTCGTGCGGGTAGCGCGCCAGCGCGTCTTCCGCGAGGCCGGCGGCGCGCAACATTTCCACGACGCGCGAGCGTCGAGCGGCGCGGGACAGTTGCGGCTCGTGAATTTCCAGCGGCTCGCCGACGATCGAGCCCACGCGCATTCTCGGATCGAGCGACGCGAACGGATCCTGAAACACCATTTGCATTTCGCGGCGCAGAGCGCGGAGTTCCGCGCCGCGCGCGACGAGAAAATCGCGACCGTCCACGAGCAATTCGCCGGAGTCCGGCTCGATGAGGCGCAGCAACATGCGCGCAAGCGTCGTCTTGCCGCTGCCGGATTCGCCGACGATGGCCAGCGTTTCTCCCGCCGCCAATTCGAGGCTCACGCCGTCGACCGCCGCGACGCCCAAGGGCGCGCCGCTATTAGGCCGCGACAATCCCATCACAAACGCGCTTGCCGGGGCGGAAAACGTCTTGCGCAAATTGCGCGCCTCAAGAAGCGGAGCGGGCATCAGCGTGCACCTCCTTTCCGTTGGCAGTTCCAAAGCGTAGAGATGCGCGACCGCTTGAACAGGATGCGGAACAAATCCCCTGCGCTGTCATTCCGAGCGAAGCGAGGAATCTCTCTTCGCTCGCGGCCGTGAAAAAGAAAGAGAGATTCCCCGCTTCGCTCGGAATGACAAAAGGTTGGGAGCACTTTTTCCGCAACCTGTCTGAAGCCTGTGCCACTGAAAAATATTTCTCCCATCTATTTTGCCGCTTCTTCCACCAAGATGCAGCGCGCGCGATGCGCCTCGCCGGCGGCGCGGAGCGCGGGCATGGACGCGGCGCATTCGGCGATGCGCAGCGCGCAGCGCGGCTCGAACGCGCAGCCCGGAGGCAGCGCCGTGAGCGACGGCACCGTGCCGGGAATCGGCTCCAGCTTCTTTCGCACGAGTTGCGGCGACGCGCGCAGGAGGCCCGCCGTATACGGATGGCGCGGGCGTTCGAGCACTTCGCGCGACGGGCCTTCCTCCACGATGCGCCCCGCGTAGGTGACTGCAATGCGATCGGCTACCTGCGCGACAACGCCGAGATCGTGCGTAATGAACAGGAGCGCGAGGCCGAGGTCGCGCCGCAATTGCGCGAGGAGTTCGAGAATTTGTTTTTGCACGGTGACGTCGAGTGCCGTGGTCGGCTCGTCAGCGATGAGGAGTCGCGGCGCGCGAGATGCGTTCCCCATCAACGGCTCGCCGGAGGATCGCTCCGCGAGCGGCGCATCGCCATCGTGCCCGGCGAGGGCCATGGCGATCATCGCGCGCTGGCGCAAGCCGCCGGAAAGCTGGTGCGGGTACTGGCGCGCGCGCATAGCCGGCTCGGGCACGGCGGCGCGCGCGAGCGCGGCAAGCACGCGGCGATCGACATCCTCGCGCGAAAGTCCCGCACGATGCGCGCGAATCGCTTCGGCAATCTGCGCGCCTACGCGCATGACGGGATTGAGCGCCGTCATCGGCTCCTGAAAAATCATGGCGATGTCGCGCCCGCGCACGGCAATGCGGTCGCGCTCGGCAAGAGTGAGCAAATTCACGCGCGACGCCGCGGCGCCGTTCGCGCCGCCATTTGCGGAAGAAAACCACGCTTCGCCCTGCGCGCGCGCCCCCGGCGGCAACAAACCCATCAGCGCCAGCGCGAGCATCGATTTCCCGCTGCCCGATTCGCCAACAAGCCCCAGCGATTCGCCCGCGTCCAGCGTGAACGAAACATCGTCCACCGGACGTATCCATCCCGCCGGCGTGGGAATTTCCACGGTGAGGCCGCGCAGCTCGATCAGTGGCGCCATCGGTACATCATAAGACGGATTTCGCCGTATGGATGGGGAGAAAGGAGAGCCGGGCGCCTGCGTCTTCCCCAAAGCGGGAGAATGAGGCAGAATCTCGCCCAGCAGCTTTTTCCACGAGCCGCGAGCGATCCTGATGTCGCTCCATATGCGGGGATACGCGCAACCGTAACCGAGCCAGCGCGATGAAAAATATTTTCGGAGGAGAAAACGAAATGCAAATGAAGAAAATCGCCTTAAAAGTGATGGTACTGAGCGCAGTGATTGGCGTGTTCCCGATTCTCGCACAGCAAGCCGAGCCGAAGCCCACGTGCAATCGCTGCTCGGCCACGTACGTTCCGAAGAGCGAGCTGGATGAATATAACCAGCGAGCCATCGAACACAAGCTCGTGGACCAGCAGGTACGCTTGGTGGATGTGGGAAAAGTGCAGGTTGGAATTGGGAGCATCTACCGCGGAAAGCTGGGGCAGGCCACGGGCCTGGAAAATACGGTGGCGGAGGCCGTGGCCGAGCACGAGCAGGTGAGCGAGGTGTACTACGTCATCGACGGTTCGGCGACGCTCTTGACGGGCCCGGACCTCGTGGACCCGAAGCCGCGGCCGGGCACGCTGAAAACCGTGCGCGAACAGAATGGCCCCGGCTTCAGCGCCGCGTCGATCAAGAATCCGGAAGTTCATGAATTGAAGGCGGGCGACATGATCGTGATCCCGGCGGGAACCGGGCACTGGTTCACGAAGATTGACGATCACATCCGCTACGTGATGGTGCGGCTCGATCCTGACAAGCTCTTGCCGCTGAAGAACGAGGCGCAATCGCGAAAGTATTTGGACAGTGCGTACAGCCCGACGCAGGGGAATTTTTAAGGCGGATTTCGCGCACGCGATAGGTTTCCGTGGCACAGGCATCAGCCTATATGGCAACACAACTCCGGAAGAACTGGGTGCCCCATCCTTCGCGCCTTTTGCGAAGGGTGGGGTCTTGCTCCCTGCTTCCCGTTTTCTGCGTCGTTCCTCCGTCACGGACCCACCCTTCGCAAAAGGCGCGAAGGATGGGGCACCCACGGAAACAGAGAAATTCCTCGCACGTTACAGCACCGCTGAAACCGCCTCCCAAAAAGATTTGTTCGTTGCCACACAGGCTGTGAAGCCTGTGTCACGGAAAAGCGGCCAGCCCGCGATCGCAAAGTTCTTGTGGGAGATTTGGACTGCGCGGGAATTTGGATTCACTGAGAGGGATTACAAATTCAGCGTGGGAATCGGCGAGGCTTGCGATGCGACGATGAGTTCGCCGGCAAACGCGGCGGCGCCGGTGCGGCGGCTAAGCGCTTCTTCGGCAAAAATGGTCGCCGTGTTGGGGTTATTGTTGATCTCCGAGAGATGAGCGAGCACGACGTACCGCGCGCGCGCGTCGAACTCGTCCGCATCGGCGAGAAACTCGCTGACCGCATGATTTGAGAGGTGCCCAGTACGGCTCATGACGCGCTGCTTGATGTGCCACGGATATGGCCCGACCTTCAGCATTTCGAGATCGTGGTTGGATTCGAGCATCAGGCAGTCGGAATCCCGCAAGTGAACTTTCACGTGCTCGGGGAGAAAGCCGAGGTCGGTGACAATTGCCACTTTCGTTCCATTCGAGTGAAAGGTGAATCCCATAGGGTCCACCGCATCGTGCGGAATCGCAAACGGAGAAATTTCGATGTCGCCGACGATAAATCGCTGGCCGGCTCGAATGTGCTCGACGCGATCCAGGCGCTTGTGCGAGGTTTCCGGAAGGATGCGCATCACTTCGGTGTGCGTGGCTTCGTTCAGAAAGACGGTGGTGCGCCACTGGCCCAGCACTTGCGCGAGCGAGCCGATATGGTCGCTGTGTTCGTGGGAAATGACGATGCCATCGAGTCGATCGACTTCGCGCCCCACCGCGGCCAGGCGCCGCAGCGTTTCCTTTTTGCCGAGTCCCGCGTCCACCAGCAGCCGGGTATGGTCCGTTTCGAGCAACGTGCAGTTGCCCGAACTGCCCGATCCCAGAATCGTTACGCGCAGACTGATAAATGCTCCCCGGGAAAGCGCAAACGCGCGCGCATGCCCACCGAATAATGACAAACGGAAGCGCTTGCGTCAATGACGCATACGGGTGCACGACTAGAAAGTGAAAAATCCAGCTTGCGTCACGTCAGCGGCTAAAGCCGCACCTGTTTTGCGGCCTTTACGGCACGGCTGAAGCCGTGCCCTACAAAGATCACGGCAATTCTCAGATCGCGAAGAATCTCACTCTTATTTCGTGCACGTTATTCATGTCGGGCGCCTTACACGACGCGAAGTGGATAGCCTCTCGTTCATGAAAACCACGCAGGACCGAATGTGCGCGCCAAAGCCCCGCATCGAACTTCCACGCGAGGGGGCGTTCTACTGAATTGCAACGAGCGGATTGGGCGTTTCCATGAGCGCGAGCTGGCCGCAGGCGGCGAAGACGTCCTGGCCGCGCGAGTAGCGGATGAATGTGGGGACTTTCTTCTCCATGAGGATGCGCTGAAACGCTTCGATGCTTTCCGGCGTGGGCGCGCGGTACGGCAAGTTTCCGGGATTCCAGGGGATCAGGTTGACCTTGGCGCGGATGTGCGCGATGAGGCGCGCGACGCGGCGCGCATCCTCGGGCGTATCGTTCACGCCACCGAGCAGCACATATTCAAACGTGAAGTATTCCCTCGGGCGCAGCGGGTAATTCCGGCAGGCGTCGAGCAACGCGTCCAGGGGATACTTGCGGTTGATGGGCATGAGCGCGTTGCGCTGCTCGTCGTTCGAGGCGTTCAGCGAAATGGCCAGGCTGGGGCGTATTTTTTCTCGGCCGAGCCGCTCGATGCCGGGAACGATGCCGCTGGTCGAGAGCGTGACGTGGCGCGGGGCGAGCGCAACGCCCTTGGGATCGAGCAGAATGCGCACCGCCGCCATGGTCGCATCATAATTAAGCAGCGGCTCGCCCTGGCCCATGAGAACCACGTTCGTCTGCGGCTCGAGCTGCCCGCGATTTTCCTCGAGCAGCACAAGAACTTGCCCGACGATTTCGCCCGCCGTGAGATTGCGAATCAGGCCCAGTTGCGCGGTGAGGCAGAAATGGCAATCGACGGCGCATCCGGCCTGCGTGGAAATGCAAATCGTCTGGCGGCCTTCGCGCGGCATGAAAACGGCCTCGATCTGCGCGGGCTTTCCCTGTTCACCGCCAATCGAGAAAAGATAGCGGATCGATCCGTCCACGGACGGGAAACGTCGCGCGATGCGCGGAGGCGTGATGCACGCTTCCCGCGCGAGACGTTCGCGGAAGGCGGCGGGCATGTTGGTCATGGCGGCAAAGTCAAAGCGCCGCTCGGCGTACAACGCATGATGGAGTTGCGCGCCGCGAAAAGGCCGCTCGCCGAGCGTGGCAACGAACTCGCGCAATTCCTCCGCCGATTTTCCGAGCAATTCCACAGGCACTGGATGTCTCCCTGAAGCCGTTTCTTCATCTTACCATGCGCGCCTGAAGGCGATGGAAATCCGCGTTTTCAGGGCATATCCCCCCCAGCCGCGTCATGCCTGTTCCGGGCGCGCCTGGCATGGGGAATCCCCGTTGTGTCTAACGCGACACCAACCTTGAACTGCCGGGAGGAGTGTATTCCCAATTTATAGTATGATCACAAGTTGGAAGGGCTTGGGGCGAACGGGCAAGCCTTTAGGGGACCATGGTGAAGGCCGATGTGCTGCGCAAGAGGACGTCGCGAATCCATTTCGCTATTCCTGTGTTTGTCTATGGACACAGCGCGGCCGGCGCACCCTTCAAGGAAATCGCCACAACGCAGAATATCAATGCCAACGGTTGCCTGCTCGAGCTGGAAACGCCGCTCGTAAAAGATCAGACGATTCTTCTGACGAACATGAAATCGAACGAGGAAATTACCTGCCATGTGGTCACGCTGGGAAACGTGAACGAGGGAAAAACACAGGTGGGGCTTAGTTTTGCAACGCCATCGCCGCGCTTCTGGGGACTCGCATTCCCGCCCGAAGACTGGGATCCCTCCACTCGCAAGCGCCCGGGACCAGCAAATAGGTAAAGTATTCCGCATCCCTGAAACCAACTCCTAACATCCATTTCCGTTTTGAGCGTGTGTCCCCGCACCATAAATTGCAAGCGATCCGCCACTCGGATCGCACTCTCAGCCGCTCGTGTGCCACAATAGAGCCATGAATCAGCCAGCGAGAGATATCCAACGGGCGGAACTTCCCAACGGCGTGGTGATTGTCACGGAGAAGATGCCGCACGTACGGTCGGCCTCCGTGGGAATTTGGCTTGGCACGGGATCGCGCGCCGAGTCCATCGAGCGAAACGGCCTCGCGCATTTCATCGAGCACATGGTGTTCAAGGGCACGAGCAAGCGCACGGCCGAGGAAATCGCACAGTCGGTGGACTCGGTTGGCGGAATGCTCGATGCGTTCACGGCCAAGGAAATGACCTGCTTCAACGCGAAAGTGCTCGATGAGCACATCCCGGTTGCGGTCGAAGTTCTCTCTGACCTGGTACTGCATCCCCGGTTCGAGGCGGAAGACATCGCGAAGGAAAAGCAGGTTGTCCTCGAGGAACTCAAAATGGAGGAGGATAACCCCGAGTACCTGATCCACGAACTGTTCACGCGCAATTTCTGGCGCGGGCATCCGCTGGGGAGGCCGATCCTGGGCAGTCCGGAAACGGTATCGGAATTTTCGCAGGATGCGGTGTCGGAATGTTTCAAGGAGTGGTATGCGCCAAACCGCGTGGTGATCACGGCGGCGGGAAATCTGGAACACGAGCGCCTGGTGGAACTTGTGGCGCGCGAATTCGACGGGGCCGCGCGCTCCTCGGCCGCGAAGAAATCCGCGCCGCCCGAGACGCACGCGAGCGTCGAGCAGCGCGACAAGAAGGAACTCGAGCAGGTGCACATTGTGTTGGGCGTGCCGTCGTTTCCGCTGGCCCACGAGCGGCGCTACGCGGCGTCGCTCATGAACGTGATTCTCGGCGGCGGGATGTCCTCGCGGCTGTTTCAGAGCATTCGCGAACGGCAGGGATTGGCCTATGCCATCGAGAGCGACCTTTCGCCGTACACGGACTCGGGCGTGCTTTCGGTCTATGCGGGGACGTCGCGGGAATCCGCCGCGAAACTGATTCGTTCCGTGTGCGAGGAATTTCGCAAGGTTCGCGGAGACGGAGTGAGCGCCGAGGAATTGCGCCGCGCGAAGGATCATCTGAAGGGTTCGATGATGCTGTCGCTCGAATCCACAAGCTCGCGCATGGCAAATCTCGCCCGCCAGACCATGTATCTCGACCGGTTTATTTCGCTCGACGAAATGCTTGCATCCATCGAACGCGTGACGCGCGAGGAAGTGCACACCATCGCGCGGGATTTCTTCGATCCGGACCGCATCACGCTCACCGTGCTCGGCAGCCTGCATGGTTTTCAAGCCACGCGCGACCTGCTGGCCTGAAGTTTTTTCCATCCCGATGTTTGATGGTGAAATTCAGTGCGCGGGTCCCGGCCATGCCGGGGGTGTTTCGCTTGTGTTCTTTTTTTTCTCTCAGAACAATTCAAAACCACACAGAACTTCGCACAATACGCAGGGAATCGGAACCTCGAATCTGGGACCTGGAAAAGACTAAAGTCAAAAGAACACAGGCTGAAGCCTGTACTACTGCCTGTGCTACTGGTCGCCCAATTCGCGCAGGGCTGCGGCGCTTTGACGGCGGATGTAATTGCTAGGATCGTTGCGCAGGCGGTCACGCAGGACGTCCAGCATTTGCGGGTCGGCCGCGCCAAACCCATTTTTGGATTGCAGCGCGCTGACGAGAAGATTGATGGCGGCAACGCGCACTTCGGCAGCGTCGTCGTTTTGGAGCGCATCGAGAAGCGCCGCGCGGACCGCGCCGTCCTGCTCAAACCCCTGCAACGCTTCGAGCGCTTTCACGCGCACGCCCGGATCGCGATCCAGCCGCGCCGCGGCGCATAGCGAACGGCGCACGTCAGGATCGGCGGTGCGCGTGCGCAACACATCGAGCGAGCCCAGCCGCGCGTCGGGATCGAATCGCCCGCCATTCTCCAGAACGAAGATGAGCGCACGCGCCACGTCCGCATCGTCCGGCGCGCCGACGATGTTCATCGGCGTCTGCGACATGAGCTGCACCTGTACGGTGGGCGTGCGCGAGCCGGACGGCGTCACCCACGCCACGTGGGCGCTTCCGGCGCTCTGCAATTGCTGGTCGGTTAATTTTGGCGCGGCGGAAGCCACAAGCGCCGGGGCCGGCGAAACCTGCGGAGGCACAACGCGCTGCCGCTGTCCCAGAACGCCCGCCAGAAATCCCGCCACCACCAGTACGGTCATGCTCATCGCCGGATGATAGATCAGCGTGTCGCGCAACCCGGCCCACCACGCAACGGGCGAGAACATGGCGCGCCACGCGAAACGGTTCGCGCGCGCCTCCCGATCGTCAAGCGCTTCGGCCAGTTCGCCGCGGCATTGCGCGAGCACGAGGCCGGAGCGATCCAGCGAATCGGCGGGCTGGGCGAGCGAAGCAATCGCTTGCTGGAGGCGGCCTTCGCGTTCGACGACGGCGGCGCAGGCGGGGCATTGCGCGATGTGCGCATCGAGCGCGGCGCGCGCGGCGGCATCCAATTCGCCGCAGGCGTGGAGAACGGCCAAAGATTCGATCTCTTCACAACGAATGCGCGGATTGTTTTTTTGTGGCTCTTTCACAGCAGTCCTTCCAATTGCGCGCGCAATTTGCGCGTCGCGCGAAACAGCGAATTTTTAACGGTTTCTTCCGACGTGCCAAGCGTCTCTCCAATGTCGCGCAGCTTTAATCCCTGATAGTGCTTCATCTCGAATACCATGCGTTCGCGGGGGGTCAGCCGGTCGAGCGCGCTGGAAATGCGGCGGGCGATTTCCTGCCCCTGCATGAGGCGTTCGGGATTGGACGTTGCCGCCGTATCCGGCTGCCGGTCGAAGAAATCGCCCGGCATCGGCTCGCCATTCATATTGGACGCAAGTTCCGGCGCCTGGTCTTCCGGGCGGCTGCTTCGGCGGCGCAGGTGATCGAGGCAGACGTTGGTGACGACGCGATAGATCCAGGTATAAAAGCTGCACTCGAACCGGAAGCGCGGGAGATTTTTGTAAATTTTCAGGAACGCTTCCTGATATACGTCGCGGGCGTCTTCCGTCTTGCGCAGGATATTCAGGGCAATGCGCAGGACCTCGCGGTCGTAGCGGTGCACAAGCTCCTCGAACGCGTCGCGGTCGCCGCTCTGCGCGCGCTCGATCAGGGCGCGCTCGATTAGGGCGCGTTCGTTGGGCGGAGCTAAACTGCCGCGAGTGACTGCCACGGAAGTGGAGCCTCCCACGGGCGCACCCGAATCGTTAACAGACCAAGCGATCGCCATTTCGTCGGCAGCCATCGTGTCTTGCTCACTTGTGAGGCGGCGGACGTGGCCCTCACAGGCTTGCCGTTCTCCAGGAAAATGCGCTCGGAAGAGGCGCTCGAACCACTGCACAACATTGGACGCTCCAAAGAATGAAAAGGTGAGCAACCATTTCCACTCACACAGAATGCTCTAACTGATTGAGTTGCAATATATTAGACTACCGAGGTTTCGGCAATGAATTTGGGTTCGGTAGCACAGGTTTCACAGGCTGCGGAAAACGTATCTAAATTTGTCATTCCGAGCGAAGCGAGGAATCTCTCTTCGATCGAGGCCCAAGAAAAGAAAGAGAGATTCCTCGCTTCGCTCGGGATGACAAAAGGGTGGAGCGCTTTTTCACGCACACATGGCAAAAGCCACAAAACGCGGCGCGAAAATTTCCGTGGTTCCGATGATCGCGGCAACCTACTTCATGGTTGCCGGCGGACCCTATGGCCTCGAAGACATCGTACAAAAAACCGGCTACGCGGCCACACTGCTGATCCTGCTGGTTACGCCGCTCTTGTGGAGCCTGCCCACGGCGCTGATGGTGAGCGAACTGGCGACAGCCATCCCGGAAGAGGGCGGTTTCTATATTTGGGTGCGGCGCGGGATGGGCCGGTTCTGGGGATTTCAGGAAACCTGGCTGACGCTGGCGGGCAGCGTGTTTGAAATGGCGCTATATCCCAACCTCTGCATCGCCTACATCGGGCGGTTCATGCCGGGGCTTGTCGCGGGACATCGCGGCCTCGTTCTTGGATTTGCGATGATCGCGATCTGCACGGCGTGGAATATTTTGGGAGTGCGCTCGGTCGGCGAAGGTTCCGTGTGGCTGAGCGTGGCGCTGCTTGCGCCATTCGTCGCGCTCACGATTCTGGCGCTGGGCCACGGACGGTCGGGCGCCGCGCCCGCGATTCCCCTGCGGCACGCCGACCTCTTGGGTGGGGTGCTCATCGCCATGTGGAATTACATGGGCTGGGACAATCTCTCGACGATTGCCGGCGAGGTGGAAACGCCGCAGCGCACGTACTCGCGCGCGATGTTTGGCGCGGTGATTCTGGTAATCGTGAGTTACGTGATCCCCGTGGGCGCGGTTGCGAGCACGGGGATCGATCCGAATCGCTGGACGACCGGCGGCTGGGTGGATATTGGGCAACTCGTTGGCGGCGAAACGCTGGCCGTGGCGATTGCGCTTGCGGGCGTGATCGGGTCCATCGGATCGTTCAGCGCGCTGATGCTTTCTTTTACGCGGCTGCCGGTGGTGATGGCCGAGGACGGTTATTTGCCGCGCATGTTCACGCGGCGCAACGCGCGCACGGGTGCTCCGTGGGTCGCGATTCTGGTGTGCGCGATCTTGTGGGCCGCTTGCTTTCCACTCGGCTTCGAAAAAAGTTTAATACTGGATGTGATGCTGACGGGCTTGAGCATTCTGCTGGAGTTTTGGGCGCTTGCGGCGCTGCGCGTGCGCGAGCCGGAGCTTGCCCGGCCGTTTCGCGTTCCCGGCGGCCTCGCGGGAGCCGTTGCGATTGGCGTGCCGCCGATGGCGCTGATGATTGCGGCCCTCGCGCGCAATCGTGCGGAGCTTGTCGGATCGACGAATGAACTGGTGATTGGAATTGCCGTGATCGCCGCCGGGGCCGGCCTCTATTTTCTCAGCCGGATTTTTGCGGGCAGACAGTAGCAACGCCTTCAGCTTGCGTGGTTTTGATTTGTGGCAAGCTAAAGTCAAAAGAACACAGGCTGAAGCCTGTGCTACGGGCGCGGCGCGCTGCGCCACCAGCGCATCAGCGGCCACGCTAGGATCACGAGCGCAAAGGCGATGACGGCGTAGCCGTTGGAACGCAGGTAGGGATTGGGCTGCTCAACCAATTCGATCGCGCTGGGAACGAGCGTAAGCATCGCGGCGAGAAGGAAGTAGCCGAGCACGTTGAACCGCGCGATATGCACGACTCCATACCAAAGCGCGGCGACGGCCACCAGATGGAACACCGCTTCGCGAGCGAACGCGCCGGGCGTCGCCACGTTCGTCGCCATCACTACGGCATAGAGAACCAAGAGCGCGGCGCGCATCCACGCCGGGCGAACGTAGGCGGCAATGAGGCCCGCAGCGAGTCCGAGGAAACCCACAGTAAGAAAACCGGCGGCGATCGAGGAGGCCAGGGTTCCTACCGCGGGATTGAGCACGTCCAGATTCTCCGGAACGCCCGTTCCAAGCGCGTGGCGCAAAAGCGGCCAGCGCGCGAACAGCGCGGGCAACCGATTGAGGCCCATCACCGCGGCGGACCCAAAAAGCGCCACGCAGAACGCGTCGCGGAAGTATTCGCCGTTCATCGCGTTCCATACGGGGATGCGGCTCGGGCCAACCGCCCGCTCCAGGATAAACCACGCGAGCCCGAGCAAGAGAAGCGTGCCCGCCATATATAGCGCCGTAATAAAAATCAGGGAGATGCCAAGCATGACGTAATACGTGGCGAGCGGCCAGGCGGTCGTGTAACTCATGAGAAGTTGCGGCGTTCGATTGATGTAGATCGCAATCGCCACGGCCAGCATCAGGGCGGATAATTTCCCCAACGTGCGCCATGGAACGAGCGCCACGTGCGGATTTTTCAGGTTGCGCAAAAAAATCACCAGCACGGAGATCAGCGCAATGGCGATGCCTGCGCCCCTGCCAAACGATTGCGCGAGTTGCGCGGGAGTCCTGCGGCTTTCGGCGTCGCGCCAGGTTTCGGGAATCTTGATGAATACGCGATAACTGGAAACCTCATCCCCTTGCACTTGCAACTGCATGCGGATGTGCGCGCCCTCGCCACTGGGCGCGGCATCGAGCGCGGCCCTTTGCTCCCATTCAAAGGAGTGGTCGGTCCTCGCCGGCTTCTTATCGGTATGGGTCTCCACCAGATTCCAATCAGTGAGATTCACATCTTTCCGGTCGCGCAAAAACACTTCCGCGCGGGCCTGAGCCTCTTCCTTCGACAGATTCGCGCCGGGAGATTTTTCGTCGAGCGTGTGGTGCACGGAATGAAGCGAGCCGTCCGGCTTCAAGATGACGCTGTATTCCTCATTTTGCGAATCGCGAAAGTAGCGGATCGCCCAGAAGGCCGAGGGAACCTGGTCGCGATACACACGGTTTGCGGCCGCGATGCCGACGGCACGGCGCAGATATTCGTTGGTGTACTCGTCGAACGTATAGACGAGGATAGTGGCGTGGCGATAGGTTTCCGGATCGATATGAATCTGGCGCAAATTCTCGTTCGCGCGTTCGGTGGCTTCCTCCGCGTTAACTTGAAAGCGCACAAAATCGCCGATCGCCTCGCGCTTCACTCCCACGAGGAGCGCAAAGCCCAGCACGCCGCCGACAATTAAAACAGTCAGCGCGCGGGAAGACATGGCGGCGTGGCCAGCGGAAGGTTCAGGAACGGCGACGGGCAAAGCAGCTTCCGGCGCCGATTGCTCCGTCCCCACACGCGCCGCGTCCATCGGAGGCCCGCCAATCGGACGCGCGATATTCAGCAGTGACGGATCGGCCGCGAATCCTCCGCGCGAAAGATACGAAATGGCGGCGATGGCCAGAGGAATCAGCGCGGCCCCGCCCACGACGGCGCCGGAAACGCGCAGATAAGTCCCGTGCGAGCGCAAGAGGGACGTGCTGATGAGAAATGCGTCCACCGTGTAATGCCAAATCAGCGTCGCCCAGATGCCCCATCGCAGCATCACAAGGCCAGCGACGATGCCAATCAACCCGATTTCAAGCCCTCGAATGTAGGCCGGCTCCTGCGGGTAATTGCTGTGCAGAAATCCCCAGAAAAACGCGGGAAGCACGACGGCCAGGAAGCGCGACTTCGTCGTACGCAGGAGATAGGGAATCGCGAACAGGCGAAAGAGAAATTCCTCGCTCGTCGCGGCGTAAATGCCAATTGTCAGCGGATAGACCCACGGCACATAGGTGCTGACCACATTTTCGTAATTCAGGTCTTGCGGAGCCCACGCGCCCAATTTGCGGCTGATGATGTAGAAGACGGTGATGTAGCCGATATGCGCGGCGGCCAGGCAAATGCCGATAACGTTCGCGGAGAAAAATTCCTTGGTGCGAATTCCGGGCAGGCGGAATCCAGTTTCCAGCCGAAGTTTATTGGGCTGCAGGATGCGGTACAGCGGCTCTCCCGGCACAATGGCGAGCACCACGAGCAGGGCGCTCACCACGCTCGTCAGCGCGGCCTGGCCCACGTGGCTCAGAAAAAAGCTGAGGTACGGCGTATTGGTGTCGTATTCCGCGCGGTCCAGCGGCCACTGATTCATGGTCATGACGAAGTACAGAAGCGTGAGAAACGCGCCGAGCGCAACGCCCATGCGCCATTCGAGCAACCCGCGCCGCCCAAGGGAAACGATCACATAGAGGCATCCGCCCAGCAGAAACGCGTACGGGAGGAGCGCGAGATATTCCAGGAGATTGTTCGACGAGCGCAGGCGCTCGTAATCGAGCTTCCATGCCTCGGGGACTTTCAGGAATTCGCGGTAGCCGCTGACCTGGTCGCCGGCCAGCGTGACGGTCAGGCGGTACGGCGCGTCCTTGGCGCGGAAGCCGCCCCGCTCCCACGAGAAACTCCAGTCGCGGCGGGCCGGGCGCTCCGTAAGATTCGCTTCCTGCTCGCGAAACTCGTAGCGGGAAAGGTCCGCGTGCAACGTGTCGCGCAAGAACGATTCCGCCGCGGCTTGCGCTGCCGCGCGTTCGAGGCGCGCGCCCGGCGCGGCTTCCTCAAGCTTGTGCTCGAAACCCACGATGCCGCCGCCGGGATCGACGCGCACGTCGAACTCTTCTTTTTTCAGGGGACGGAAAAACCGCGTCTGCCAATACCAGATGTGAATTTCATTCGCCATCGTCTGGTTGGCCTGCTGGAGTCCAACCTCGCGTTCGAGGTAGGTTTTCGCCGTGTCGTCCAGATCGAAAACGATGGTGGAATCGTATCCGCCAAGCTGCGCGCCTTGCGCCACGGCAAATTGCTTTGCGATAGCCAGTGCATCGGCGCGAGGCACCTTGAATTCGACGGAAGCTTCGGGGAAAGCCCGAAAGAAATACGTGTAGGCGACAGCCGCGCCGAGAATGCCCGCAAGCAACCAGGTCAGGAGAACTTTTGCGTCACTCCTGTTAAGCCGTTCCAGCGGCACGCACGCCTCCCGGGACCAGTCACAATCGACTCATCTTTTCCCATGCCGCTGTCGATTGCAAGCCTTGATGTGCCGCCTGTTCTTGAAATTGGCGTATGGCAATGCGTTTCCGCGTGGAATGTTTTAAGTGGCACAGGCTCTTCAGCCTGTGTGGTTTTAGTTGCGGCATGCGAAAGTCAAAAGAACACAGGCTGAAGCCTGTGCTACGGACGCGCCCGCGGTGATATAAAGATGGGATGGCCGTCGCGCCTACAACGGAATTGATGTACCTCAAGGGTGTGGGACCGCGCCGCGCGGAAATCCTCGCGAAACGCGGCCTGCGGACGTTTGAGGATCTTCTTGGGTATTTGCCTTTCCGGTACGAAGACAGAATTCGTTTCGCGAAAATCCGGGAAATCGCTCCGGGACAGGTCTACACGGTTCGCGCGAAAGTCCTCGGCGGCAGCCTCGTCCGGTACTCCAGAGCGCGCGGAGGGATGTATCACCTGCTCGTCAGCGACGAGACCGGCTCGCTCCCTTGCAAATTCTTTCACGGGCAATATCTCGATAAAAAATTCAAGGCCGGACAGGGCCTGGTTCTTCACGGCAAGGCGGACCTGGATCCGGCGCGGCCCGGCCGGATCGAAATGATCAATCCGGAATACGAAATGCTCGGCGAGGACGATACGGACTCGACCGAAGTTGGCCGCATCGTTCCCATATACGAAGCCATTGGCGGGATCGGCTCGCGCACGATGCGGCGCATCGTGTATCTGGCGCTCGGACAATTTTCGGGCGAGATGCACGATCCTCTGCCGCCGGAAATTCTTGCGCGCTATAAATTCCCCTCGCGGCGCGAAGCGATCCAGTTCGTGCATTTTCCGCCCGCGACGGAATCGATCGCGGCATTGAATTCGTTTCGCTCCCAGGCCCACCTGCGCCTGATTTTCGAGGAGTTTTTCTTTTACCAGTTGAGCGTGGCGATGCGGAAGAAAACGGCGCAGCAGCAACCGGGGATCGCGTTTCGCGTGCGCGAGCCGGCCATCCGCGAAGCGCTCAAGCGCGTGCTGCCCTTCAAGCCGACCGACGCGCAAAAGCGCGCCCTCGTCGAAATCGCCGTGGACCTGGAGCGCGGCGTGCCCATGAATCGCCTGTTGCAGGGCGACGTGGGCAGCGGGAAAACCATCGTCGCGCTGGAAGCCGCGACCATCGCCATCGAAAACGGTTATCAGGCCGCCCTGATGGCGCCAACCGAAATTCTCGCCGTGCAGCATTCCCTGGCCGCGCGAAAAATATTCGCGCGAGCCGGCTATCGCGTGGAATTGCTGATCAGCGGACTCAAGGGATCGGAGAAAAAAGCGGCGCTAGAACGCGTACGGTCGGGCGAGGCGCAACTCGTCGTGGGAACGCACGCGCTGCTCGAGCCGCACGTGCAATTCATGCGCCTGGGCCTCGTGATCGTGGACGAGCAGCACCGCTTCGGCGTGCTGCAACGAAAAGAGCTGATGGACAAAGGAACCGCGCCGGATGTGCTGGTGATGACGGCCACGCCCATCCCGCGCACGCTTTCGCTCACGCTTTACGGCGATCTGGACATTTCGGTGATCGACCAGATGCCGCCGGGACGCGTGCCGATCGAAACGCGCTGGTCGGCCGAAACGAATTTGCCGGGCGTGTGGGATTTTCTGCGGCGCGAAATCGAGGCCGGGCGGCAAGCCTATGTCGTGTACCCGGTGATCGAGCAATCCAAGACCGCCGAATCCGAGCGCTCGCTGAAAGCGGCCATCGTGGAATTCGAGAAACTCCGCAGCACGATTTTTCCGAACCGGCACGTGGGCCTGTTGCACGGCCGCATGAAGAGCGAGGAAAAAGAAAGTGTGATGGACCAGTTCCGCCGCCACGAAATCGACATCCTCGTGGCGACGACCGTGATCGAGGTGGGCGTCGACGTGCCGAACGCCACCGTGATGGTCATCGAGCACGCCAACCGCTTTGGCCTCTCGCAGCTGCACCAGCTTCGCGGGCGCATCGGGCGCGGCGGCGAAAAGGGCACGTGCATCCTGATCGCTCCGAAAAATCCGGGCGACGATGCGCGCGTGCGCCTGGAAACGATGGTGCGCACGACCAACGGTTTCGAGATTGCCGAAACGGATTTGAAATTGCGCGGCCCCGGCGAATTCTTCGGCACGCGGCAGCACGGCGAACTCGGCTTTCATATCGCCAATCCCATTCGCGATTTTGAACTACTGGAGCTGGCGCGCCGCGAAGCGCTCGCGCTCGTCGAGCCTCCCGAAGCCGAGCCCGCGCGCCGCCGTCTGCTCGCCAGGCTCCCGGTGGAATGGCAGCGCCGCTACCAGCTCGCGTCAGTGGGATGAGGAGTAAGTCGTGACTGGTGACTGGTGACTGGTGACTGATGATTCGGACCCACGATTTGTGGTGAGTCAAGGGTTTAGAGTTGAGAGGAACGCTTTCAATGATAGAAAATTGGGATTTTGGAGAAGTGTTTAGCTCTCAATTACTACCGATTCGTTCGCTTTTCTCTCCGCTGCCAACGCACTGTCGCCGATTCACCAGTCACCAGTCACCAGTCACCAGTTACGGTTTCCCATGCGCGTAATCGCCGGAAAATACAAGAGCAGGACGCTGCGCAGCTTGAAGGGGCAGATGCTTCGGCCGACAAGCGATCGCTTGCGGGAGACTCTGTTCAATATCGTGGGGCCGGCACTCGAAGGCGCGACGTTTGTGGATCTATACGCGGGCACGGGCGCTGTCGGCATCGAAGCGCTCAGCCGGGGCGCGCAAAAAGCGTTTTTTGTGGAGCGGCACGCGCCCGCCGTCGCTCTGATCCGGCGGAATCTGGAGTCGCTGGGAATCGGCGCGGAAGCCGAAATTCTTGGCGTGGATGTTGTGCGCGCGATTGAGCGGCTGGAGGCGCGGCACGTGCACGCGCAATTTATTTTTCTCGATCCGCCGTATGCTGACGACGAAGAGTACGAAAGCGCGCTCGACGCGCTCGGAGAATCGCCGCTGGTCGCGCCCGGGGGCCGCGTGATTGTCGAGCACTTGCGGAAACGCAAACTGCCCGAGCGTGCGGGAGATCTGGAGCTTGCGCGCGTCGTCGAGCAGGGCGATGCGGCGCTCAGCTTTTACCGGCTCGCGCTGGCTGCGTAGAGAGCCTTACGCGGGACGGGTTGCAGGACTGGCGGAAAACCCCCGCCTCTGAAGAGGCGGGCTACAGCAATACGTCATCGCCGCGCCAATGTTATAGCCCGGGTCTTCAGACCCGGGGATTTTTGTGCCGCGCTCGATCATCCGCGTCCTGCAAAGCTTGCCCTGCCGGCCGTCAGTATTTCTTGAATAAATTCTTCAGCGTGTTCACGTCGTTTTGCGGCGTGGACGGCGTGGAGGATGGCGCTGAACCCGATGCGGACGATCCGCCGAAACTCGGCGCGCCTTTGCCTGGCCGCACTTTCGGGGCGTCGACCGTTCCTTCAAGGGCGAACGGCACGGTAATTTTCCCCGCGCGGCCGCCGAGCAGCCCGCCCACGACGCTGCCCACTTTGCTCGAGCCCAGTGCCGCTGCCGTGTTCACGGTTGTCGAGCCCTGATAGTCGAGCGTGCCGTCCAGCCCCAGGCTACCGCCGAGGTCCACGATGCCGCTTGGCGAATCCAGATGAATTTTCTTGCTGGCAACGCGCTGGCTCGCGATATTGATGTCGCCTTCGAGCACCGTGAACGGCGTGTCTCCGCCGACTCCCGACATTTTCATCAGCGATTGCGCCGCGCCCGCCAGATTCACTCCCGGCAGATGGCCGTTGCGGATGGCAAATTTGCCAGTGCCCGAAAGCGATTTTTTCCAGGCGTCGCTCAGGCTGCCCAGAAGTTGCAGGTCCAGCTCTCCCGTGCCGCTCATTTTTCCGCGCGCCGAGGGATTGGCGTCGAGCACCTTGGCAACGTCCAGATTGCGCATCTGCACATTCGCGGTGAACCGCGCCGGGTCGGTCACGCGGTCGATGCGCGACGAAAGTTGCAGCGTACCTCCGTACATGCCGATGGAAATCGGCCACAGCTCGGCGCGATCGGTATAGACGCGAATCTCGACGTTCGCGGGGCCCACGCTGTAGGGCTTCGTCGTTATTTTTTCCACGTTGATGTGCCCATGCGCGACCAGGCTGCTCTTTCCCGCGGCTGGCTTTGCGGGCGCGGAGGACGAATCACTCGGCCCGCTGCCCGCAACGTCCATCAATTTGTCGATGTCGAGCAGCGATGCGCTCATTTCAAAATTCACTTCGGAATGCTCGAAATCCGGCACGCTCACGGTCCCTTTGATGTCCGCGGCTGTCGCGAGGTCGGCGACAAATTGCGCGTCGAGTTTTCCGTCCGACAGGGTGAATTTGCCGGTGTGAAACGCGATCGGGTACTTCCAGCCGCTCAAGGAAAGCGTCACGCCGGCGAGGTTCGACTCCGATTTCCAATCGTGCATGCGCATCGGACTCACCGCAAAATTGTGCAGCTTGAGGTTGATGCCCTTGGTATCGGAGAGAGGAGCGGCGGCGCCCCGTATGACGCTGCCCACCACGATCTCCGCGCCCGTCAGGTTGATGCTGTCGATTTGGTCCAGCGACATGCCGGAGGAGGAGTCGGCGGTCTTGGATGAGGATGACGACGAGGATGACGACGCCGAATCCGGAGCCGCAAACGTGTAGTTGTCTCGCCCCTTGCTGTCGGTAAGGAGCGTCAGCTTCGGATGCACAAGGTCCACCGAATTGACGTGGATAATTCCGCGCAGCAGCGGAGCGATTTCCACGTTCACGCGAATTTCCTCGGCGCCCACCAGATCTCCAGAGGGAAAGCCGGGAGGGTTGCCGATGTGCAGGTCCGCGACGGTCACGCCGACTCCCGGAAAAAGCCGCGCGCGAATCCCGCCGACGGCGACTCTCCTCCCGGTCTGCATCGCGATGGCCTCGGCGATGGTGCCGCGATAGCGATCGACATTCAGGAAATAGGGCAACGCCAGCGCGGCAATCAGTAAAACCACAAAAAGACCCAGCAGGATTTTTGCCCAAGCCGGAAACCGCCCGGTTTTTTTTTCCGAGGAAGAGTTCGTAACCATGGCAGCTCACATTCTCCGCAATGCGAATAGCGGCATTCAAGTCCGTGGGGCGCCGGGGCCTATATCGTGGCAAAACGCGCGGCAAACGGCAAGCCATTCATTGGTGGAACAGGCTTCAGAGGTTGCGGAAAAAGTCCGTAATGCTTGTGGGTCGCGATTGTAGGGGCACGGCAGTGCCGTGCCCCTACGGCCAACCCGCACGTCTCCGTATGGGAGACTTTTTCCGAAACCTGTCAGGCGCGCGACTATCTTCGGCCTGGACTTAACGTTCGCCGGAGAAGTTTCCGGGCCAGCAAACACACGGCGGCATGAAATTCCCGCGCCGCGCGCCGGGCCTGCTCGAGCATGGACGGATCGAGCAGCAGTGCGACGCGCGCGATGAACGGAGCCTCCTCTTGCGGCGTCGCTCCCCGCTTGCGCACATTTACCGCCAACTCCTGCCGCGCCCTGAAATCCGAGTACATCACGAGATCGCGCCGAAACTCCCGGCGATCCTCCGCGCTCCAATTTAATGCGCGCGCCAGAGCGGCGAGCAGTTCGGTGGAAAACGCCTCTACCGTTTCTTTTTCTTCCTTCTTGAGTTTGCTCTTTTGCTTCCTGCCAAAAAATGCCGGCAATGCCTCGTGCGCTTCCGCGATCATGCACAGGAGGATCTCGCGGCCCACGGTTTCGGCAAGTTCCCGGTCGCGCGCGGGCCCGCCCAGAATTCCCTCGCGGTCATGCTCGGCCACATACCCGGCTATAAAGTGACTGACCATGCGGTCGCTCTGGACCGCCATGAACATGTTGTTGGCGAGGGCGCTGCCGTAGATCGGAAATAGTTTGCGTGCGCGAGGCATGGCGAAATCTTATATGGCGCGGGCGGAAAGAAAAAGGCCCGGTCGATCCACGGTTGCGGATGGTCCGGGCCTTTTCCGTTTTAGGTGTGCAGTAGCGCGGGCTTTAGAAGCCCGCGCCACTAAAGCAACGATCAGTGCACCGGCGGCGGGCCCGACGGAGCGGGAGCTGCCGGCAACTCACCCTTCTTTACTTTTGCCGCGACGGGCACGGGCTTCGAGAGCGCGATGTCCAGGGCCTCATCCACGGTGCGCACGTAGTGAATTTGCATTCCCTCGAGCATGTGCGGTTGCAGGTCCTCTTTCACGTTCGGCTCGTTCTCCGCGGGCAAAATCACCTCGCGGATTCCCGCGCGTTTCGCGCCCAGCACTTTTTCCTTGATTCCGCCAACCGGCAGGACGATGCCGGAGAGCGAAATCTCGCCCGTCATGGCCACGCGCGGGCGGATGGGCCGGTCGGAGAGCAAGCTCACCAGCGCGTTGACCATCGCCACGCCGGCCGATGGGCCATCCTTTGGCACCGCGCCCGACGGCACGTGGATGTGTATGTCCTGCTTCCGGAAGAAGTCGGGATCGATTCCATAGCGCTCGGCGTTCGCGCGCACCCAGGTGAGCGCCGCCGTCATCGACTCCTGCATCACCTCGCCCAGATGCCCGGTCATGGTGAACTGTTTTCCGCCTCTCATGCGGCTCGCTTCGATGAAGATGATGTCGCCGCCCGAGGGCGTCCAGACCAGCCCAACCGAAACGCCGGGAGTCTTGACGCGCTCCTCGACTTCGCGTTCGGCGCGAAACCTCGGCACGCCAAGCGCTTCGTGCACCACTTCGGGCGTTACCACCAGCTTGTCCGGCTTGCCCTCGGCGATGCGCCGCGCC
>PLUM01000051.1 GCA_003165465.1 Acidobacteriota bacterium | reverse complement strand
CCATGAAGAGCCACATGGAAGCGGAGCAAGCCAGCATGAAGGGCCAGATGGAACTGCAAGAGGCGATGATTAACCACTTACAAGCTATGACGGATCACATGCAAATGATGACCGACCATATGGCCATGATGCTGGATCCAATGGACATGCAAAAGAAGAGCGGGGCGACGATGAAGAAAGATAAAGGGATGGTGGACAATCAGAAGAAATGAGTCTGATAGTGTCCCNNGGTCCCGTGCACGGATATGGTATGGGAGGGTGGAACAATGGTTGGATGTGGATGTTCGGGGTGGTGCTGATCATCGCTCTGGCCGTGATATTCCGGGCACGCAAGTGAAATCTGTGTGCTCCGCATGGGGGGAAAGCTGGATAATTTTGCTACACGGATTCTCCGGCAACGCGAGCCCTGCGCATGGCGACTTCAGGGTGATCGGTACTGAACGCATCCTACGCGAAGTGTAAAACCAGGGTTGCACAGCTCAGACTCTGAATTCACTGTCGCAAAGGATCATTCTTTGATACTTTGCGCAGGCGAATTCTGATTTGGAGATAGATTTTAAAACGACGGAGCACTTACACAGTTACTTACACAGTTTCACATTATAAAAACAGAAGTCGTTTTATTGCAGTTGAGTACAAGCACATACATTGCACTCAAAATCCGTTGTTCGCAAGGACGTGTGGGTTCGACTCCCTCTTCCGGCACCAGCTTTAATTTCACCAACATTTATTGAGAGTATTTGTAAGCCTTAGGCAGTCATTCAATGTGGGAAAAATCCGGAAAGAGGTTGTGTTATGAAACATACTCGCATCGCGTTGCTGGCGGCGTTCCTGGTCTTGCCATGGCTCGCTCACGCACAGGCGCCAGCGGCCAAAAACGACAAGGCCGTGCAGGAGCTGGTCGAATTCAGAAACCGCTATATCGAGGCGGAAGAGAATCGCGACATGGCCTATTTGGACAAAATTTTGGCGGACGATTTCTTCGCTCTCAATCCGCAGGGACAATTGTTGAACAAAGCCCAGCAACTTGAAAACTTGAAGAGGACCGACCGCACGCTCAAGGTGCACAACGCGCGTGAAACGCAGGTGCGCTTTTACGGAGACGTAGCCATCCTGACTGAGCATGTGACCGTCGATGGCCAGGATAAGGGCCGCGCATTTGGCGGCGAGTATCGATTCCTCCGCGTCTTCGCAAAACAGAATGGAGACTGGAAAGTTGTCCTCGCGCAAGGCTCTCCCATGCCACAACAATCCGCACCCGCGAAATAACGATATGTGGGGTCACGGGTTTTACAGGCTGCGGAAAAAATCGGTTCAGAATGGGTTTTAGTAGCACAGGCTTCAGCCTGTGTTCTTTTGACTTGAGTTTTTCCCGGGTGCCCCATCCTTCGCGTTTTGTGCGAAGGGCGGGTCCGTCGCGGACAAACAACGATCGCACTTACCCGCCCGCACAGGCTTCACAGGTTGTGCGCCAACTCGATTCCGAAAGAGCCAGCGGCTAAAGCCGCAATGATTTCCCGGACTTTACGGCACGGCTGAAGCCGTGCCGTACAAAGAGTTTCCAGTTGCCACGCAGGCTATAAAGCCTGTGCTACTGGCTAAGTTTCTCAGGGAAAACGCGCGCTACAAGTTTACGGCCACGCGAAAACCGTAATCGGCGTATTTTAATTCCGGAGGAATGCTGGATCGGGCCGACGTTCGCGTGACCTTGATGTGATGGCGCCACGAGCCGCCGCGTGACGCGCGTCGGTTGGAAGATGGCGGCCCTTGCGGATTGCGCTCCGGTGAAACGGAATAGTAGGCGGCGTCGTACCAGTCGGCGCACCATTCATGTACGTTGTCGCTTGGATTGTAGAGGCCGTACGCGTTGGGCGCATACAATCCCACGGGCTCGGGGCCCGATTTCCAGCGGCTCGCGTAATCGGGAATTTCTTCAGGCGCGCAGTTGCCCCAGGGATACATTTCATTTTCCCGGCCGCCGCGTGCGGCGCGTTCCCATTCGGCTTCGGTCGGGAGCCGGTAGGATTTTCCATATGCGCGGCTCAACCACTCGCAGTAGGCGCTGGCATCGAACCAGGAAACCGCGACGACCGGCTGGCGGGGATGGTTGAAGTTCGGATCGTCCCATAGCGAAGGCCGCGGATGGCGCGCATCTTCCAGAAAGCGCGCGTATTCCGCGTTTGTCGTCTGGAACGCGGCGAGTTCAAACGCATCGACCCATACGCGATGCGCGGGTTTTTCGTCGTCGCGGCCCGCGTCGCAGCCCATCTGGAACCATCCTTCGGGAATGCGCCGCATGGCTGGTTCCGAGCCTGGGTCGGGCCGAAGATTTGGGGCTGCCATGAGTGTGCCGCCTCGGCAATCGCCGGTTTTCCAATTCCGCTTGTAGGATATTTCTTCGAGAATCTTTGCGATAAGTTTCGCAAATCCGAACTTCGTATCATAGCGCACACTTGTTTCCGGCGCGCTGCGTTCGCAAAAGCAAAGAAACCTCTTGCGTGCTGTTGCTGTACTGCGTAAGATACCGCTGAGTCAAGAAGGTGCCGATCTCGTGCCCAAAGAAAAGCCGAAAGTAAACATCGGAGAAGTAATTCGAAGTTACCGGGGACAGCGGGGGCTTTCCCAGGGCGATATCGAACGGCGAACCGGCCTGTTGCGCTGCTATCTTTCCCGCGTGGAGAACGGCCACACCGTGCCTTCGCTCGAAACTCTCGCCAAGATCGCCGAGGCCATGGAAATCGCTCTGGCCGATTTTTTTCCGGGCGCGGAGACGTCGCGCGACCGCGATACCCAGAAGATGCTGGGCGAACTTTCCGAGGACGAAATCCGCTTCCTTTCGGAAATCAAAAAATACAGCACCACGCTTTCCGACGGCGATAAGCGCCTGGTTCTGGCCATGATTCGCAAGATGGCCGCCGTAATTCCTCCTCCACCTCCGCGAAAAATTGTGCAGCGGCGTTCCGTATACTGAAAACCGTTGCAGAAGCCAATTTGAAATCCATTGAGAATCGCCGCGAGATGTTGTCCTCGGAAGATGAATTCTCGAACTCCGCAAAAAAAAGCCCCGGGTCTGAAGACCCGGGCTACAGTGTTTGCGCATTGGTGTAGCCCGCCTCTTCAGAGGCGAGGATTTTCCGCCAGGCTATCCAACGCGTTCTAGTCTGATTCCCAATTTATTGAAAAACTTGTTGGTCGTCGTGGTGTGTTGGGCGTGGCGACTTCAGCGCGAAGCCGGTTTTTCCGCGGTGATGCCGATAAGTCGAGAGTGCCGGACGATGGTGTGAAATACATGTCCTCGCCCGATGATGTCCGTTCCGCTTCGGACTTCCACCTCGAAGATCAGTTTCCGCCCATCGACTTTCACGAGTTTTGAAACGGCAACCACCGTGGCTCCGGCAGGCACCGACTTCAGATGATCCACCTCGATGCGCACGCCCACGGTGATGGCGCCCGCCGGAAGCCGGTTCCTGACAGCGCGCGTGCAGGCCATTTCCATAATCCCGATCATGGCCGGAGTGGAAAAGACGGCGGGCAGGCTCGGGTCTATATGCGCTAGGGTCCATTCCCGAGGCACAATTCTTTGGCAGAACCCTTCGAGGCCGGGTTCGATCCTTGCCGGATTGTGCTGGGTCATTGCAGGTTCTCCGAACCTGCCGTTGACGGGTTCTTTGCGAGGGATGGCCGGTTTTTCAGGAGGCTTCCCACGACTTCGGTGAGTGTGGTGCCGCACTGCGCCCACAGGCGGCGTTTCAGACTGCAATAGTTTTGCGAGCCGGCGAAGACGTCGGCCATCAGCGCGCGAAACGTCGGGCTGCGCTCAATGAACTGAATCATGCGCGTCGCCACCGCTCCGCCGAGGAAATGCCCCCGGTAGAAGCGCCGCGCAATGCGCGTGGCAAATTCGAGGTCGGTGGAAAACGCTTTGCGAATCCGCGCGGGATATTCGGCGGGCTTCCGGGCGATCAGCGATTCCGCCAGCAGTTCGCCCGAGCGCAGCGCGTAGTACAGCCCTTCGCCGGTGATGGGATCGACCCAGGCGGCGGCGTCGCCCACCAAGGCCCAGTTTCGCCCGACGACCCTGCGAGACGAAAGCGTTTGCTTCTGAGGCGATGGCAGTACGTGGCTGTAGAATCGCGCACCCTCGCGCGAAATGCCCTCGCTATCCATGAACGCATGAAGGTGGCGGCGGAGTTCCTGGCTCGTGTGTTGCGACATGCTGCCGCAAATTCCAACGGAGAGATGATCGCAGCGGGGGAACGACCACAGGTAGCCCTCGAAATGTTGCAGGAATTTCACGCAAATTCTATCGGCCTGCGCCGGCACGAAATAACCGAGCGTCATTTCCAGGTCATTGCGCGCAAGCGGCCGCGTGCCCGGCAACAGGGAATTGCGCGCGCCCGCGGCAACCACCACGAAGTCGGCTTCGACCTGCGATTCGCCGGCCGTCAGTTTGGCGCGTTCCCCGGCCGTGTCTAATTGATTCACGCGAGACCGAATCACGCGGCAGCCCGCGGCTTCCGCGCGATCCAGCAGAAGCCCGTTCAGCACCGTTCTCGAATAGACGACGATCGGCTGATCCAGCGCCAGGCGCGCGCGATGGCCTTTGCTGGAAATCAGCTCAACCGTGTGAATGAGTTTTTTGGGATGAGGGCCGTTCAGCAGGAAGGGATACGCCCGAATGGCCTTATGCGTGAGGCCACCGCCGCACGGCTTTTCCCAGGCCAGGTGTTCATCGTAAATAGTGACGTTATGGCCGGAGCGAGCCAGCCGCTCCCCGCACATACTGCCGGCCGGTCCTCCACCCACGATCGCAATATCACTCATGCAAACGCCTCGATAAAAAGGGCAGAGCCTGGCACGGAACCCGGCACTGAGTTAGAGATCATGGTTTTGGATTACGAAAATTGTCCGGCCCTCCAAAACCAAGCCGCGAGTATATCAGAAAATATCGGCGGCATAGTAGCACGCGCTTCAGCCTGCGGGATTTAGGCTCTGCGCGTGGTAAACCCCGCAGGCTGGAGCCCGCGCCACCAAAACCACGGAAGAATCGAATAGGTTAGTGGTTCGGAATTTGGACGGCCCACCAGATCACGCAAATCCAAAGCAGAATTTCGGCCAGGCCCGCGAATTTTGCAATCGCCGGCGTATTTTCCGTGACGCCCCAGTCCCGAGCCTTCCACTGCACGAAAATGTGCCAGAGTAGCGCCAGGGGAACGAAAACGCCCAGCTTCCAGCGGAACGCCACGTTGACCAGAAATGTTGTCGCGCTCGCGGAAAACAGAAGCAATCCCCCGAGCAGCACGATGCAGAAGCCGATCCAATTCCACGCGAACAAATCGTCCCGAAGCTGCGCGGCAGTTTCGCGCTTCTTTCCAAGCCCGACGAGCCGCAAATCCAGCGCCAGATTTGTCCCCAGCCAGATGGACAGGCCGGTGAAATGAACCAGTTGGGTGAAGGGATACGCCCAGAGCGACGTGCGGACCCCAATCCCCCACGGAGTTCCTTCGAGCCATTTCGCAAAACCCACAAGTAGTCCGTACATTTCAGGCTGTCCTCTTTTCTTTCCGAGTTGAGGCTTCCTCTATTTCGTTTCCGGCGCGGTGGTGCGAATCCCTAGCCCAGCCCTTCCATTGCGGGAATTTCCGACGCGCTCAGAATGGTCAGAATCCACAGCAGCAGCGCAATCCCGGCAATGACTTTTGCCGAGGTCGGCATTTTTGGTTCCGACGCCCACTTCGGCACGCCGCGCTGCACGAAGATGGCGAACGCGATGGACGTGACGATCAACCCCAGCTTGATATGAAATACCGGATCGGGCGCCCAATCTCCCGCGTCCGTCAAGAACATGAAAAATCCGGATATGCTGGCCAGCACCAATCCCGTCCATGCCCAGGGATAGATCTGCGCGGCGAGATCCTTGAGATCGCGTTTACTGGCTGCGACACCCATCACGCGCAAGTTCACGACCGCCATCGACCCGATGAACCAGAACATCGTCAGGTAATGAATGACGGAAACGCTCGCATACATCCAGCTGGTGCTGCCAAATGTCTTGACCCAGCCCATTTGTTCCAGTGCTTCCCACATCGTGCCGCCTCCTGATTGAGCGCATTCCCGTGATTGATTTACACCCTTGCACAGCCCCAGCGCAAGATATAGGCGCGGCGAGGGTTGGTTGCGTTCCCACCCAAATTGCAGGGCACCTTATACTGGGAACCGCGTGAGCATCTGTGACCTGCGTCATAATTGCAAGCCAAATCCGCATTTCCACCGAATTCCGGTAGATACACACAATCGGTTGACCGGTTGCGCTGGCCGTTTCCGATGTGGCTACGCCCCTAGAGTGATCAACTCCATTTTGCGTTTGCCGAGCCGGCGAGCGCCCTTCTCGGTCACTACGATGGAATCGCCGAATTCCGCCGGTGTAGGGGTTTGCTTGACCGGCACGCTGGGCTTCAGGTCAAACACCATGCCGGCCTGGAACACCAGATCGTCGCCGCCTTCCATGCGTCCGGGACCGCAACGCGGCAGATCGGACAGGCCGCCGGAGTGGATCAGCACGCCGCCGGGTTTGGCGACACCACGAGCCTTCAGTTTATCGCCGCAGAAGTCGCAGAACTCCTTGACACTTTTCCCCGGAGCTACACGGTCCATAAGCTCGTGGAACAGATCGAGACAGTATTGGCCGGCCGGGGCCCAATCCGTCGGTGCAGGCGAGCCGAGCAGCACCGAGTGGTTCACTTGTGAGCCGTATCCGAGAACCGACCCCGAGCACTCCTGCCCGAGAATTTGTCCGCCGGCAAACACATCGTCCAGAGGAAAGCCGAAGCTCGCATTCCCCGATCCGCGCGCGCTGATGCTCAATCGCCAGGGGCGTTCGCCGGAAGCCTGCACCATGGCGCCATACATTTTCAGCCACACGTCGCGATGAACGGACCCGGGGCGGGCCGTGTCCATCATGGCCTGCACGCCGGCCTCGCTGACTTCGGTGGCTTTTTCAAGAACCGCGATCTCCTCGGCGCTATGCACGAGCTTGATTCGCCATAGGATGTCCGCGGCCGATTCGAATTGAGCCTGCGGAAATGCTTTTTGAATGCGGTCGTACGTCGTGTAAGTGACCGAACCTTCCGTGTTGCGAAAGATGTTCGCGATGGAGCCGACGCCGATGCGCGCCCGATCCAACTTTTTCTCCTTCAGGGAATCGATGATCGAGGGCGACCACAGGCCTTCTTCCTCCGTAAAGCGGACTTCGATGTCCGGAGCGTTCTCCGCGAACAGTGTGGTCAGGACGAGGCCGGGTATCGGGCGCTTATCCGCGAGCAACGACCCGACACGGCTGGAAATCGCCGTGATCTTGCCTTCCGCCGGGATGATGACCCATCCGGCCGGAATGCCCGCGAGGTATTGAACGTCCGCGTCACCATCCTGCCGGTCGTGAATCATGGTCTGCGAGCTGTGCTGCGGCACGATCAGGCAGTCGAAACGATTCTCCTTCATTGCCTGGCGCACGTTTTGCCAGCGCCGCCGAAACTCTTCGGACGACCACGCCTTGGGCATAGACCCGGGAGAGAGGGAGCGCTTCGCGGCGGCCTGCGGGGTTTCGCTCCAGGCCGGAAGCGTTGCTCCAGCCAGCGTAACCGCCACGCCCGACGACGCGCCCAGAAGCAGATCCCTGCGCGACAGTCGCTCGAAAAACTTGGAGCTGGAAAAGGGTTTCTTCATCGGTTCCTCCATAAAAATCGGGGTTTTAGTAGCGCCGGCGTCTCGCCGGCGGTTTTGCGCTGCGACATGAGTACAAAAACCGCCGGCGAGACGCCGGCGCTACTAAAACAATCGTGAGTCTCAAACTGAGTCACTACCTGAAATTACAATCGGGTGCTCTTGTTTGCGCATCGTATGCTTCTTCGGTTCTGGACGCAACGGATTTGCCGCGGGGCCGGTTCTAGTCAGGATTGCAAGCATCCGCGCGCGAATCCCCGGGGAATGGGATTATTGAAAGGTGGGAGCCCTCATTCCGGCGGAATTTCGTTCCGGCAATTGCATTTCAAGCCGGCTAGTCGATCTGAAATCCAATCCTCTTGCCGATCTCCACGGTCCCATGTGTTCGGCGAATGCTTTTCCAGGCCACGAGCGTGGCAATAAGCAACAGCGCCGCCGAAATCAACGAAGCCATCCTGAGTCCCTGAACGATTTGAATGGGTGTGCTTCCGACGAGCGCGCCGAAGATCGCCACGCCGATTGCGCCGCCCGTCTGCCGTGCGGCATTCAGCACGGCGGAAGCGGTTCCGGAGCGCCTGCGATCCACGCTGGAAAGCACCGCGGCGGTCATGGCCGGAACTGCAAAGCCGATCCCGGCGGGTAGGACGAGGAAAGGAAGCAGCATGACAAAGTAGGGAGTCGCGGTCCCCAGCCGGGACATCAGCGCATATCCGGCGACCGCCACGGCCGCTCCGGCGATCATCGGCAGGCGCGGCCCCGTGCGGGACGCCACCACGCCGCTGGCCACGTTCGAAATAATAAACGTGGACATCAGCGGCAGATAGGCCAGCCCGGCACGCAAAGCGGAAAATCCGCGCGCCTGCTGAAGATAGAGGGTGAGGACAAAAATCGTCCCGTATAAAGTGAGATTTACGATCGTGCCGAAAATCACGGAGGGGCTGAAATTCGGCAGATGAAAAAGTCCGAAGGGAAGCATGGGCTCGCTCGACTTCGTTTCCGCAATGTAGAAACCGATTCCAGCCACGACCGCAAGAATGGCCCCGCCGATCACCAGCGGATGATGGATGCCCAGTGGACGGAATTCGATGACCGAGCACGTCAAGCCTGTGAGGGCCAGGATCGACAGCAATTGGCCGACAGGATCGAGATGGTGCGTCGCATCCCCGTGCTTATTGGATGAAACGGTTCGGATGGTCAGCAGCGCGCCAGCGGCGCAGAGCGGCACGTTTACGAGAAAAATGCTCCGCCATCCCATGCCGGCAACGAGCAGCCCGCCGATCACCGGCCCCGCGGCGATGCCTATGCCTCCGGACGCGGTCCACAGGCCTACGGCGCGCGCCCGCAGACTGTGATCGTTGGCCGCCGCGTGACTGAGCAGCGCGAGGGAACTGGGAATCAGCAGCGCGGCCCCGGCGCCTTGCGCGGCGCGCGCGGCAATCAACGTTGCAATGTTCGGCGCGAGTCCGCAAGCGAGCGAGGCGGCGGCGAAAATCCCGAGGCCAATCAGATACGTGCGGCGCGAACCGAAACGATCGCCCAGCACTCCCGCCGAAAGCATCAGCACCGCGAAAGGGAGCGTGTATGCGTCAACGACCCACTGCAATCCAGCCACGTGAACCGACAAGCCGGAAGCGATATGCGGCAAGGCGACGTTCACGATGGTCACATCGAGCTGCGTCACCACAAAACTGAAGCTGGTGGCGACAATAATTCGGGTCATGCCGGTGCCGGCCTTCTTATGTTGGGTCGCGGTGGTCATGTGATGGGCCTGGTGTTGCGCTTTCGCTGCTCTCCTGGAAAAATCGTTTTTCTCTGTTGGTTTTATCCGTGTCGATTCGCGTGCATCCGTGGTTGCAATTTCTTCCGCGCCGGACCCACCCTTCGCAAAAACCGCGAAGGATGGGGCACCCAGACACATCTCAAATTTAAAATCTCAAATCTCAAATCTCTTGTGTGTTGGTAGGTGCCGATAGCGCCCCCGGTGAAGGCGAGCGTTCGTAAATTCGCCTCCACTTTTGTCTCAACTTTTTGTCTCAACTAATGTACAGGAAAATAGTTTTCATGGATGAGGGGACTTGTTGGGACTTGCTTGTTTCGGAAGAGGCGTCGACAACTAAACTTTCTCCCGGCGGAGACAGGTTGAATTTGAATGTGGGGCACGGGTTTGGTAGCGCCGGCGTCTCGCCGGCGGTTTTCATACGCGTGTCGCGGTACAAAACCGCCGGCGAGACGCCGGCGCTACCAAAAAAAGGACGAATGCCGCAGACGGAGCGTTCTGCCATGATCCATGGCTCTCCTCTGCGGCGAGGAAACGCTCGCGCCTCACGCATGATAGTATGGAGACGATGTCTTTTGCAGATTGCGGCTCGTGAGTTGTGCGCGCACTGCGTTTTTCATGGGAAAAATTGTTTCGCAGGAAGAATTGATACAAGTGGCGGCGCGCGAACGGCGCGGCGGCCGCCGGGTTGTGTTCACCAACGGCTGTTTCGACTTGCTACACCCCGGCCACGTGCGTTGTTTGGCCGAGGCGCGCGCGCTGGGCGATGTGCTGGTCGTGGCCGTCAATAGCGATCGCAGCGCGCGTGGCAACAAGGGGTCCGAGCGTCCTCTTGTTCCCGAGCAGGACCGCGCCGAGGTTCTTGCCGGACTGGCCTCGGTCGATTACGTCACCATTTTCGATGAGCCGACCCCGCGCGAACTGATTGCCCGCGTGCTTCCCAACATTCTTGTAAAGGGCGCGGATTGGGCGCTGGAGCAGGTTGCCGGGCGCGAGGAAGTCGAAGCCGCGGGCGGGCGCGTGGTGTCCATTCCGCTGGCCACCGGATATTCCACCACAAATCTTGTGCAGCGAATCCGTAACCACGGCGGCGCTGCCACGGCAACTCCCAGCGACACCCACAATAAATCATGATTCTGTCATCGGTTTCAGAAACACTGGCGCAGGTCAGCCGGCATCCCGCGCTGGAGTCCGCGATTTTGGCGCTGCGCCAGGGAACCGCGCGCGAACGTCTGGCAGGCCTGACGGACACGGCGAAGGCCCTGTTTGCGGCCATTATTGCGACCGAGTTGCGCCGCCCCATGGTTGTGCTCGTGGAATCCGGCGCGCGAGCGGAGACGTTTGCCGCGTCGATGCAATTTTTCTACGCCGCGCTCGCCGGTCAGGAAGCCACCGAAGTGGCGGTCCTGCCGGCCATGGACGTGATGCCCTGGGCGGACGCCGCTCCGCACGCCGAAATTCTCGAAAATCGCGCGGTGACGCTGTGGCGATATGCCACGGGACAGGCGCGTGTGGTGGTCGCGCCGGTGGCCGCCGCGCGCATGCGCCTGGCCGACGCGGCCTACTACGCTGGGCAGGCGCGCACGCTCGCGCGCGAGGAAACCATTTCGCTCGACGACCTAGTCGCGCATCTCCGCCGCGTCGGCTACGAATCCCATGACATGGTCGAAATGCCGGGCCAGTTCACGGTCCGAGGGGGAATCGTCGATATTTTCCCCGCGGAAGCCGAGCGCCCCGTGCGCGTCGAACTGTTTGGCGATTCCATCGAATCCCTGCGCGAGTTCGATCCCAACACGCAGCGCTCCGTCCGCCCCATTGATCGCGTGACTCTGCCGCCGCTCGTTGAGCGGCCCGCGAGCGGTTTCGGTGGCGGAAACGGGAATTCTGCCACGGCGGAAAAAACATCGCGCGCCCACTCTTTGTTTGACCTGCATGACGATACAGTCATCCTTCTCGACGAGCCTGCGGCGATCGAGGAAGCTTCCCGCGCGTTCTTGCAGAGTGCGCTGGAGAGTCTGGAAGCGACGGGCGGCGATTCTCTGGAAGTCATGTCGTCGCATTTCCTTACCGACGATTGGGACGCGCAGCTTGCGCTCCATCCGCGGCTGGAGCTGGATCGTCTGGAGCTGACGCGCGAGGACTCCGAGAGCCGCACGATTCAGACGCAGCCCGCGGCGCGTTTTCACGGCAACGTGCCTGGGTTCATGGCTGAAGCGCGCGCGCGGATTGCGGCGGGCGATCGCGTATTGCTCGCGGCGGGCAGCCTCGGCGAACTCGAGCGTTACGTCGACCTGTGCCATGAGTACGAAGTTCCTTTCCGCCTCGGCGAGATTGAAGAAAACGCCACGAGCGCGCGCCTGGCCGAGGACTCCTCGGCCGGCAGCGTTCCCGCCGTGGTTTTGTGCCGCGCTCCGTTTACCGATGGCGTTTCCTTTCTCGACGCGCACGTCGCGATCTTCGGCACCGGAGACATTTTTGAAACGCTGCCGCAGGGCGCGGCGAAGCGCCGTCCCAAGACGGCCAGCTTCTTCAGCGATTTTTCGGAGCTGAAACCCGGCGATTACGTCGTCCACGTGGACCACGGCATCGCGCAGTTCGAGGGTTTGCACCAGATCGAAAATGGTGGCGCGCACGGCGAATTCATGCGCCTCCGGTACGCGGACGACGCGCGTCTTTACGTTCCGCTCGAACGCCTCGACCTGGTGCAAAGCTACCGCGCCGTCGAGGGCGCGAAGCCCGTTCTCGACAAACTGGGCGGCAGCACGTGGACGGCGCGAAAGGCGCGCGTGAAAAAGTCGGTCGAGGACATGGCCGACAAATTATTGGCAATCTATGCCGGGCGAAAAACGGGAGAGGGTTTTGCGTTTTCGCCGGATGGCGCGTTCCAGCGCGAATTCGAAGACGCCTTCGAATTCGATGAAACGCCCGACCAGGCCATCGCCATTGCCGACGTGAAGCGCGACATGGAGCGCCAGCAGCCCATGGACCGGCTGCTGTGCGGCGACGTGGGCTACGGCAAGACGGAAGTGGCGATGCGCGCCGCATTCAAGGCGGTCTCGGATTCGAAGCAAGTCGCCGTGCTCGCTCCGACAACGATCCTCGCGTTCCAGCACTTTGAGACTTTCCGCCGGCGGTTCGCCGCGTTTCCCGTGACGATCGAACTGCTCAGCCGTTTTCGCACCGCGCGCGAACAGAAAGATGTGCTGTCTCTTGTCGAAACCGCCAAGGTGGACATCGTCATCGGCACGCACAGGCTGCTTTCCAAGGACGTCAAGTTTCACGATCTCGGCCTGCTGGTGGTGGACGAAGAGCAGCGCTTTGGCGTCGCGCACAAGGAACGCCTCAAGGAACTCAAGCTCAATGTGGACGTGCTGACGCTCTCCGCGACGCCCATTCCGCGCACGCTCAATATGTCGCTCGTCGGCTTGCGCGACATGAGCGTGATCGAAACGCCGCCGAAGGACCGCATGGCGATTCAAACCGTGGTCGCTCCATTCGCCGAATCGCTGATTCGCCGCTCCATCGACGAGGAAATGTCCCGCCACGGACAGGTTTTCTTCGTGCATAACCGCGTCGAGACGATTTATGCGATTGCGGATCTGGTCGGCAAGCTGGTGCCGAAAGCGCGTATCGTGGTCGGGCACGGACAGATGAACGAGAAGGAACTCGAAGCCGTGATGTTCAAGTTTGTGCGCGGCGAGGCCGATGTTCTGGTGTGCACGACGATTGTTGAAAATGGGCTGGACATTCCGGCCGCGAACACGATCCTGATCAATCGCGCCGACCGCTTCGGCCTTTCCGAACTGTACCAACTCCGCGGGCGCGTGGGCCGCTCGAACCAGCGCGCCTACGCCTACCTGCTGGTGCCCGAGGACGTGGTGCTCACGCCGCTCGCGACGCGCCGCCTTGCCGCGCTCAAGGAGTTCAGCGCTCTGGGCGCGGGGTTCCGCGTGGCCGCGCTCGATCTGGAGCTTCGCGGCGCGGGCAACCTGCTTGGCGGGCAGCAGCACGGGCACATCAACGCGATTGGCTTCGATATGTACGTGCAGATGCTCGAGCGGGCCGTCTCGACCCTGAAGGGCGAGGAAGTCAAACCCGACATGCGCGCCACGATCAACCTCGGGCTCGATATCCGCATCCCAGAGGAGTACATCCCGAACGAAAATCTTCGTTTGCGGACGTACAAGCGGATTGCGGGTATCTCGAGCGAAAAGGAAAAGGACGAGGTCAATAGCGAATTGACCGACCGGTTTGGAGCGGCGCCGTCCGCGGTGGGCAATCTCCTGGACTATGCCTTGCTGAAAGCGCTGGCCGAGGGCCTGATGATTTCCTCGATCGAGAGACGCGCCAATGAAGTGGCCATCAAATTCCATCCCGAGACGCCGCTGTCTCCGGAAAACCTGGTGAAGTTCATGCGGTCGCAGAAGGAAGGGTTGCGCCTGGACCCGAGCGGCACGCTGTGGATGCGGCTCGACCGTCGCGGGCGCGTGGCGGAAAGCGTCAGAAACGTGTTGCTTCCGTTGGAAATGAAGCGATAAACTGGAGTACAAATGGCCCTTATGAAAACAAGCAAATGGCTCATCTTTTTGGTTCTTTTTCCGGCGCTGTTTTGCGTCCGCGCAACCGTGCGCGCGCAAACGAAAAGTACCGTGGTCGAGGAAATTGTCGCCCGTGTGAATAACGAGATCATCACGCGGGAGGACCTGGAGCGCTCGCGAGCCTCGCTCGAAGGCGAAGTGCGGGACGAATGCGCGAGTTGCACTCCGGATCAGATTCGCATTCAACTCGAGGCGAAGGACAAGAACCTGCTGCGCGACCTGATCGATCAATCTCTGCTGACGCAGCGCGCGAAGGACGAAGGGCTTAAGGTCGACGCCGATGTCATCAAGCGGCTGGACGCGATCCGCACGCAGAACAAATTGCCCAGCCTGGAAGCACTGGAGGCGGAAGTCACCAAAAGCGGCCAGGACTACGAGGATTTCAAGAGCCAGATTCGCGACCAGCTTCTGACGCAGGAATTGATTCGCAAGGAAGTGGGTTCGAGGATCATCGTCAGCCACGAAGACATCGAAAAATATTACAACGAACACAAGAGCGAGTTTGTCCGCCCGGAAACCGTTGTCCTGCGCGAAATTTTCGTGTCGATCGAAGGCAAGCCCGAGGCCGACCTTCCGGCTCTGCGCAAAAAAGCCGATGGTTTGCGCGACCGCGTTCTGAACAACGGCGACGATTTTGGCGAAATGGCGAAACGCTATTCGGACAGCCCCACGGCCCAGAATTCCGGCGATCTCGGCGTCTTCCAGCGTTCGCAGCTGGACGCAAAGATCGCGGGAAAAGTGTTTGCCCTCAATCGCGGCCAGATGACCGAGGTGATGGAGACAAAGACGGGATACGAAATTCTGCAAGTCCGCGAGCGCTATCAGGCGGGCGAGCAGCCTTTGGATAAAGTCGAGCCCGAAATCAGCAACAAACTGTACGAGCTGAAAATGGAGCCGAGCATGCGCACGTATCTGACGACGCTGCGGGAAGACAGCTACGTTCAGATCAAGCCGGGCTATACGGACACGGCCGCCGTGAAAGCCGAGCCCATCGAGGAAGTCGCCGTGACGCCCGAGAAGGACGATTCCAAAAAATCCGGACGCAGATTCGGCATTCTTCCCAAGAAGAAATCCGGCACATGAAACAAAGCTTTGTCTCCGCCCTCCAGGACGGCCAGACCGTTACCACCCACTTTCTTGTCTGTGTAAAGGAAGTTCGCGCCACGCGCGATGGCAAGGCCTACCTGCGCCTGGAGCTGGGCGACGCCACCGGACGCATCGAGGCGCGCATGTGGGAAGGGTTTGACCGCATGGCCGCCTCGTTCGAGCGTGACGATTTCGTGAAGGTTCAGGGGAGGGTCGAGAATTACCGCAATAAACTCCAGCTGGCTATCGAAAAAATTCGCCGCGCCGAGGAAAGCGAAGTCGATCCCGCGGATTTCTTTCCGCACACAAAAGAAAACGTGGACGAGATGTACGCGAAGCTGCTCGCGATTGTCGCTTCGGTCGGAAATCCGTGGCTGCGGCAGCTTCTCGATGGCGTCGTTCAGGACCCGGAAATCGTTCCGCGCCTCAAGCGCGCGCCCGCCGCGAAGGTCATGCACCACGCCTATTACGGAGGGCTGCTCGAACACGTCCTCAGCCTGTGCGACCTGTGCCGCGTGGTTCTCGGCCATTATCCGGAAGCGAACGCGGACTTGCTGCTCTCGGGCGCCGTCCTGCACGATGTCGGAAAGTTGCGGGAACTCAGTTACGAGCGCTCCCTGGGCTATACGGACGAAGGCCAGCTTCTCGGCCACATTCTCATCGAGTACGAACTCGTCGCGAAAAAAATCGACGCCATCGAGGGATTTCCGCCCGAATTGAAAACCCTGGTGCTGCACATGCTCGTTTCGCATCACGGCAAGTACGAATTCGGTTCGCCGAAGCTGCCGATGTTCCGCGAAGCCCTGCTGCTGCACTATCTGGACGATCTCGACTCCAAGATGGCCGCGATGCGCATCGTGCTCGATTCCGATCAGGGCGAAGGGAATTGGACCGCATTCAGCGGCGCTCTGGAACGGCGGCTCCTGCGCACCGAGCGGTTTCTTTCGGCTGGTTCGACCGCGCCCGCGGAAAATACGGAAAAACAGTCCGCCGCTCAGGCCGTGGCCGGAGCGGCGACGGGTTCCGCGGATGGAAATGAATAGACCTGTGGAACGCACGAGCCAAACGCGCGGCGCTGGGCCGCGACACTCGATTCTCGATCTCGCTCCGCTCGAGCTGGAGTGCCTGAGCGTTCTCTGGCCGATGGGCGAAGGCACGGTGCGCGATATTCATCGCACGCTGCTCGCTTCGCGCCCGCGCGCGTACACAACGGTTTTGACCATCATGGACCGCCTCGCGCAAAAGGGAATCGTGGCGCGGCGAAAAGTGGGCCGCGCGTTTCACTATCGCGCCATGCTCAGCGCCGAAGAGGCCCGGTTGAAAGCGGTCGAAAAAATTGTGGAAGGTTTTTTTGACGGTTCGTCCGAGGCGCTCGCGGCGCATCTTTCCTCTGTGGCCTCGCTGGGAGGCTCGCCACGGAAATATCGTTCTCCCGCGCCGGCCGCCCCCGCCGCGCCGGCCGTGATTGACCAGCCTGTTGCACCTGTTACAGAATTGA
Organism: Acidobacteriota bacterium; assembly: GCA_003165465.1. Classification (GTDB taxonomy): domain Bacteria; phylum Acidobacteriota; class Terriglobia; order Acidiferrales; family UBA7541; genus Palsa-360. The sequence goes on along the minus strand of PLUM01000051.1, from coordinate 25,627 downwards.
TTGCGGAATGGCAGACGCAAAATCTTGACGACACGTTGCTGTAGAGACGGTAGGGAACTGTAAAGAAAAATGTTGCCCGAGACATTCTCAATTCGCGACAAGCATATTTCTCCCGGCACGGTGCTTGCGCCCATGGCCGGAGTGACCGACACGGTCTTCCGCCGCATGATCCGCGGCCTGGGCGGGTGCGGGCTGATTATGTCCGAGTTCACCAGCGCCGAGTGCATTACGCGCAACTCCGCGCGCACGTCGCGCTATCTTTTCTTCGAGCCGGACGAGCATCCGATTACCGGCCAGTTGTTCGGCGCCGAATCCGATGTGATGGCCCGCGCCGCCGGAATGGTCGAGCAGCTTGGGTTTGACATTGTGGACGTGAACCTCGGCTGCCCCGCAAGAAAAGTGGTCAGTTGCGGCGGCTCGGGTTTGCTGCGCGATTTGAAGGGGCTAGAAGAAGTGCTCCGCGCCGTGCGCAGCGCGGTGAGTATTCCAATGACCGTCAAGATTCGCGCCGGATGGGATGAAAACAGCATCGTTGCAAGGGAAGTCGCCATGCTGGCCGAACAGATCGGCGTCGAGGGTATCGCCGTTCATCCGCGCACGCGCGCGCAGGGATACACCGGGCGCGCCGACTGGAATGTTATTCGCGACGTGAAGCAGGCGGTGCGCATTCCGGTGATTGGCAACGGCGACATCAACTCCCCCGAGGACGCGGTGCGCATGGTGCGCGAAACCGGATGCGACGCAGTGATGATCGGGCGCGCTGCTTCCAACAATCCCTGGATTTTCCGCCAGATCGCGCAGTTTGCCGCGACGGGTTCGTACGACCAGCCGAGCGAGTGGGACCGTTACCAGTTGCTCTCCATGTATTTCCGGAATCTGGTCGAGACCGAATGGCCCGATGCGATTGGAAAAATGAAGCAGTTCGCCTGTTACTTCACGCACGGCGTGCGAAACGGCGCAAAGCTGCGCCGGGACGTGCACACGTCGCAGACCACGGCCGAGATTCTGAATCGCGTGGATGCCTTTTTTGCCCAGACCGCCACTCATGGATGTGTTTCATGACCTTTGCGAACGATGTAACTCCCAATCGCGAACGCCGGCGTGAACGCAGAGTGTCGGTTCATCTCCCCATTGTGATTCGAGGACTAGATTTTGGCGGGTCGCACTTCGAGGAGCCCACTTCCAGCGAAAATCTATGCCGTGGCGGCGTCGCGCTGGCCATGCGCAACCCGGTCGAGCTCGGCCATTCATTGGAAATCCGCATTCCCGTCCTGCCCACAGCGGCCAGCAGCGAAACCGTGTTTTCCACGCGCGGCCGCATCGTCCACTGGAAACAGGGAAAGGATGCGGACGAGTCGATCGTGGGAGTTGAATTCACCGGTCCGCGTTTTCACCGCATGTACGTTTCCGAGGAGACTTCGTAGGTGATTTTTTAACCTGAATTTCTCACGGCGAAGACAGCTTAAATTCGGAAGTCATCTAAATCCGGTTTGGTGGCACGGGTTTGGTAGCGCCAGCGTCCCGCCGGCAGTTTTTGTGCTTATGTCACGCTGCAAAACTGCCGGCGGGACGCCGGCGCTACTAAACCCCACTCTCTACAGCGGATCAATAGATCAGCGCTACGGCACTACAAATCAGATTTTCCGCAGCGCCTGATCGAGGTCGTCGATCAAGTCTTCCACGTCTTCAATTCCCACGGAAATGCGAATCAGTCCGTCGGTGATCCCCACACGCTGGCGCACGTCGGCGGGGACCGAGGCGTGCGTCATGGTCGCGGGATGGGAGATGAGCGTCTCGACTCCTCCCAGGCTTTCCGCGAGCGAACACAGTTTCACGTGATTGAGGACCGTGCGCGCATGTTCCTGCGTGACGACGTCGAAGGAAATCATGGCGCCGAATCCGCGCTGCTGGCGCACCGCCACGTCATGCTGCGGGTGCGAAGGCAGTCCGGGGTAGAGCACGGTCTTCACGCGGGGATGGTCTTCGAGAAAGCGGGCGATGGCCCGGCCGTTGGCGTCGTGCTGCTTCATGCGCACGGCCAGCGTCTTGATTCCGCGCGACACGAGAAAACAATCCATCGGCGAGAGTCCCGCTCCGGAGGAGCGCTGCAGGAAATAGATTTTCTCCGCGTCGGCGGGCCGCGTCAGAATCACGGAGCCGCCCACGGCGTCGCTGTGCCCGTTCAAGTATTTCGTCATCGAGTGGACGACGATGTGCGCGCCCAGGGCAATGGGCGATTGCAGGTAGGGGCTCAGGAACGTGTTGTCGACGACGAGCGTGGCATTGCGCGCCGTGGCAATCTTCGCTATGGCCGCGATGTCCGTGACGCACATCGTCGGGTTCGTCGGCGTCTCGACGTAAATCATTTTGGTGTTGGGCTTGATCGCGCGCTCCACCTGCTCTGACGAGGACGTGTCCACGAAGCTGAACTCGAGGCCCCACTGCACCAGAAACTGCGTCGTGAGACGAATCACGCCTCCGTAGACCGCCTCGGAAATAATCGCGTGGTCGCCCGGCCGTAACAGGCGGAAAACGGTATCGATCGCGGCCATGCCGGAGGTAAAGACATACGCCGCGCTGCCGCCTTCCAGCTTCGCCATGGTCCGCTCGAGGGCCCGGCGATTCGGGTGCGCCGTCCTCGCGTAATCGTAGCCCTTGTTCTTTCCGAGTTCTTCCTGGACGTAGGTCGAGGTCTGATAGATGGGCGCGACGATGGCGCCGGTTGCCGGATCGGGCTCCTGCCCCACGTGTATGGCATCGGTTGCGAATCCCATGAAAAAAATCTCCTTGATCGTGGCCGCCGTGGCTTGCCGCTGGCCGGAGTTTCTTCGTGCTGTGCGAAGGATGGTTGTGACAAATGTTCCGCGAATCGAAAGTAGCTCAGGAGGACGGCTGAGTCAATGCGAGGTCATGCGAGGGCTTTTGCCGGCGGAAAAATCCACCGGAGTGGAAATCCTGTTGTGCGATGCGTGCGGCTGCGTTTCGGCCTATCGGGGCGAGCGCATTTTCTCCAGGCGGCATCGCAAATCTTCCGGATTGATTCCCGCCGAAAAGCAAACGGTCCGGTAATCCTTAGTGTTCCTGAACAAATAATCTTCCGCTTCCCGTTTATAGCGAAGCGGGCCGCTGGCCCATTCTCTCAGGGTGCTGGCAATTACGGCGCGCCACAGTCTCCGCTCGGCTGTTTCTTCGCATTCTGTATTCTGCAACATATCCACTGTCGTATTCCTCCTGCTCGGAGTTTTGATTCAGCGATTCCCGGTCAATTTGCTTGCCGCACAGGAGGAAGGAATGGCAATCGGGCTTCCAAAGAAATGGACAACTTAACGGAATAGATGAGGGTAACCTTATACGGATGATGCGGTTAAAGTTGCTCCATTTCGAAACTGCGCGGTGGCAATCTCTGGACTGTTTCATTGCCGGACCTCTGGTCGTTTCCTGTACCGTGCCGCAACACGCAGGTTGCGAGATCAAAACGCAAGAGCACAGGTTGTCACGCCGGTTGAAGTCTTTCCTGCGGGGAACGGACCCGCGTTCCGTCTTCTCCCGCCAATGATTCCTTTCTCTGTGCTGCCGCCCTGATAGAATGATTGCAACACGCGATCCGATCCTGATGGTGATGGGAGGAATACTGGATTGAGCGTAGTCAAGCCATCGTCTGGAAAGCCAGCGGCCAACGCCGCGCCGGTGACCGAACTGGAACGCGATATCGCGCTGCTTCTGCGCGCGGAGAACCGCAACCCATTCGGATTGCTTGGGCCGCATATCGTCGAAGTGGGCGAGGAAAAGCGCCTAGTGGTGCGCGGCTTTTTTCCCCGAGCCGGCGAAGTTTCCGTCAAGCTGAACGAGCATCCCGCCCCGATTCCCGCACGGCGCATCTGCGCGGAAGGATTGTTCGAAGCGACCCTGCCGCTCTCTCCACGGCTGCCGATTTCTCCGACCAGCTACCAGTGGAAGATCGTGGAAGAGGGCCATCCAGTGCGCGAGGTTCACGACGCGTATGCGTTTCCGCCGATGCTTTCCGATTTCGATTTGTATCTGATCGGCGAGGGCACGCATTACCAGAAATACGAAAAAATGGGCGCGCATCCCGCCGTAATCGACGGCGTGGCGGGAGTGCAGTTCGGCGTGTGGGCTCCGAACGCTATGCGCGTGAGCGTGGTGGGGGATTTCAACCAGTGGGACGGGCGCACGCACGCGATGCGGAATCGCGGTCCTTCGGGCGTGTGGGAAATGTTTGTCCCGGAACTCGCCGAGGGTGAGATCTACAAGTACGAAATCCGGACGATGTCCGCCGGGCTTCCCTTGCTGAAAAGCGATCCCTACGCGTTTCGGTCGGAACTGCGGCCCAACACCGGCTCAATCGTCGCTCGCCTCGACCACCACCAATGGAACGATGCGGGCTGGATGGACTGGCGTTCAAGGAACGATTGGCTGTCCTCGCCCATTTCCACCTACGAGGTGCATCTCGGCTCCTGGCGCCGCGCGACCGAAGAGGGCGGGCGCTGGCTGACCTACGGCGAACTGGCCGACCAGCTCATTCCTTACCTGAAGCGGATGAACTACACGCACGTGGAACTCATGCCCGTGATGGAACACCCGTTCGATGGTTCGTGGGGATACCAGACGCTCGGATATTTTGCCGCGACCAGCCGGTACGGAACTCCCGAAGACTTCATGGCGTTTGTCGACAGGTTTCATCAGGCGGGTATCGGCGTTATTCTGGATTGGACTCCCGCGCACTTTCCAAGCGATGCTCACGGGCTTGGCGAATTTGACGGCACGCACTTGTACGAACATGCGGACCCGCGCCAGGGCCATCATCCCGACTGGGGAACGCTGGTCTTCAACTACGGCCGCAACGAGGTTCAGAATTTCCTGATCTCCAACGCGCTTTTCTGGATCGACAAATACCACATCGACGGCTTGCGCGTGGATGCCGTGGCTTCCATGCTGTATCTGGATTATTCGCGCCGCGAGGGCGAATGGGTTCCCAATGAATTTGGCGGGCGCGAGAATCTCGCCGCCATCGCCTTCATTAAACGATTGAACGAGGTGGTGCATGCGCGCCACCCCGGCGTGCTGACGATTGCGGAGGAATCCACTTCCTGGCCGATGGTTTCCCGCCCCACCTACCTGGGAGGGCTGGGCTTCAGCCTGAAATGGAACATGGGATGGATGAACGATACGCTGGACTATTTCGCCGTGGACCCGCTCTATCGCAGGTACCATCACAGCCGGATGACGTTCTCCATGCTGTACGCCTTCACGGAAAATTTTGTGCTCCCGCTCTCCCATGACGAGGTTGTTCACGGCAAGGCGTCGCTCATCAACAAAATGCCCGGCGACTTGTGGCAGCAGTTCGCGAACTTGCGCCTGTTTTACGCGTACCTGATCGCGCATCCGGGCAAGAAGCTGATGTTCATGGGCGGGGAATTCGGCCAGCGGGGCGAGTGGAACCACGACGGCAGCCTGGAATGGCACTTGCTGGAATTCGATACGCACCGCGGCCTTCAGGCGCTCACGGCGGACCTGAACGCGATCTACCGCAACGAGCCTTCCCTGCATCAGGTGGATTTCGACTGGCAGGGATTCGCCTGGATCGATTGCACGGATGCGGATGCGAGCGTTCTGTCTTTCCTGCGGAGAGCGAAGGATCAGGGCGACTTCATGGCGGTGGTCGCCAATTTCACGCCGGTGCAGCGAGATGCCTACCGCATGGGCGTGCCGGAGCCGGGTTTTTACCGCGAGATCATCAACACGGACGCGGAGCGGTACGGCGGAACCAACGTGGGCAATCTGGGCGGAGTACACGCCGAAGCCATTCCCTGGAACAACCACCCCTATTCCATCCAACTGCGCATTCCGGCCCTCGGAGCCATCTACCTCAAGCACGAAAGCTGCTAAACCCACGCCGCGCGATTCGGAAATGGTCTGCGGTTTAGCGTCAGGAGTCTGTCCCACAGAACGACCAAGCGCCCTTATCATCATATACGCATTTAACGAGTACTCTTACTATAGACAGGACCGTGAGTCCCAGCACGGGCAGCACATGGAAGTATGTTATTACAAAAACTGGTGGTTACACGTCATCCATCGATCCACTACCGTAGGTAATAAGGAGATGTTATGGAGAAACATTTGCAGTGGCGGACGTTATTCGTTTTCATCCTCGTTGCAATGACCTTCTCAGTCTTGTTCGACTCGGCCGCTCGCTGTCAAAGTGCCGGAAAACTACTTCCTTCATCGGGCGTGACGCTTTCATATTCTGCACCGACCCGTCAACTTACTCTTCACGAGCCGGTGATAATTACATTTCGAGTTGTCAACCAAACGAGCCTACCGATAAATCTAGACCTTGGGCAAGATCGTAAATGGGGGTTCCTGTTTGCAATCACTAAACCAGATGGAGTCAAGCTTGACTTTCCAGCAATAATTCACGAGGGTATCGCCATCCCGGGTGAGGTATCCGTCAAATCGGGCGATACCTTAACCCAGGATTTGCTTATCAACGAATGGTATGACTTCCCGTTGCCCGGAAAATATGTTCTACAAGGCCGGCTGGCTAAACCGATTGCCATAAATAATGGCTCTCGTTACGAAACGGACCCAGGTTTTCGCGCTGAACTGGAGATTGGGCCTAGCGACGAATTGACCTTGGCGAAAACGTGTGAAGCCCTAACAAATCAGATAGAAGCGTCAAACTCTTTTGAACAAGCTGCTGATGCCGCGCGAACTTTGAGTTATATCGAGGACCCCATAGCTGTTCCCTACCTGCGGCGAGCATTGTTTTCCGGGAGACTCGTTCAACCAATCGCAATCAACGCTCTCGAAAAAATCGCTAATGAAGCGGCAGTGCGGGTGCTTATCGAAAGTTTGAAGGTTGAGTCCGTAGGTGATGATCGGCTTTTGGCACGATATGCGCTGGTACGCATTCAGAAGAAAACAACTGATGAGAACCTTCAACGAGAAATAGATCGTGCCTTGGCAGGTGATCCGTGAAATGTGTGGACGCTTGCTTTGTCAGTGGAATGTGCAACTGAGACCTGCACGATAAATCGTGAAAACGAGGTTCACATGCGAGTGAAAACAATTTGACCAGTCCCGTAAGGGACGAAAGAACGTAGTCCACCGCTTGAGCGGTGGGTACGGGTGAGAGCAAAAAGCCAAGCCCCGGAGGGGCGACATACGGTTAACCGTGTGTCGCCCCTCCGGGGCTTTATAAAATCGCGCGATGTGCCCCACCGCTCAAGCGGTGGGCTACGTTGTGACGTCCCTCCGGGACTTCGAGCACCACAAAGGCAGGACGCCTCACAGGAACCGCGACTCCACAGGAACGGTGATTAAAAATGTTCCGTGGGACAAACCCTCAGTCTTCGGCCTCCGCCGTGAAATCGTGCCGCAAGGGAACGAAGTAGGCTTCCGCCTCGATCGCATCCTCGTGCCAGCCGCGACGCCTTACAATGCCTCTCACATTCTCGATCATGTCTGGGTGGCCGCAGAGATAGACTTTCGTGTCCGCAGGCGTAAGTTTCCACAGGTCCGAGTATTTGCGGATCAGGTCGTCCACGCGGCCCATTTCGCCCTTCCATTCCGGGTCCTCCCACGGGCGACTCACGGTGGGGACGTACTTCAGCCAGGGAACTTCGGCGGCCGCGCCCTTGATTTCGCTGGAATAGCCCAGTTCCCAGGAACGGCTGCCGCCATCGAGGATGAACAATTTGTGCGCCCCGGTAAAATTCGAGGCCTTCCATTCGCGATAGAGGGCCCGTATATAGCTGACATAGGGCGCGACGCCCGTGACCGTGGAAATCAGGAAATGGTTGGTGTGTTTGCCGGAAAGATCGAGCGTGAATTTGCCCTTGGCGTTTTTTCGCAGCGTGATTTGATCGCCCACGCGGGAGGCGTGCAGCCGCGGCGTCACCTGGCCACGCGGAACCAGCTCAAAGAAGAACTCCAGGAACTTTTCGTGCGGTGCGGAAACAATCGAGTAGGGGCGCTCGTGATGCTTTTCGGGCGTAATCACGCCTAGAGTCGCGTACTGGCCCGATCGATACGGGAATTCCCCGCACGGGTCCACGCGAAACGACCACAGATCGCTGGAAATGTCGCGCCGTTCCAGTATGCGCGCGGAATAAAATTTACTGTCGGCAGCAGGCATGGGGTTTCCTTTTAACTTTATCGCCTTCGGAGATGGAAGAGATAAAAAGGATAACCCAGGCTGCGCGAAAACTCAAAAATCCCTCATATCGCCATAGCCAGTCCCGTCAGGGACGAAATAACGTAGCTCACCGTTTCGACGGTAGCCTACGTTGTAACGTCCCTCCGGACTTCGATCATCACAAAAGCAGGGCACGCACCTTTGCAGCGTTCGAACTTTTCCGTGGGACAAACTCCCGGGCTTTACTGGTTTTGCTGACCCTGGCGGTTGCGCATCATTTGCATCGGATCGACCTTCCTCGGCGTGCCCGTGATGTGATCGGTCGCGTCGGTGATGACTTTGCCGAGGACCATCGAGGAATCCATACCCTGCGATTTCACAAGTCCCCACGGACCGACTTTGTCTGAAATCCAGGCTTCGGACGATCCGTCTTTCATCCGGTAATGCTGGCACGTGAAGGTGCCCGCCGGAACCGTGATGGATTCGGTCCCCACGAGTTCCGCTTTGTCGGCAATATTTGCGGGAGTTGTTTGCTGCATCCGGCCCCCAGGAGCCATGTTCATATCCATTTCCATGGGATCCTGTCCAGGCATCTGCATGATCGTCCGCGTGGAAGTCACGCCCGTATCGCTCACCGACATCAGGCTCTTGAAATACATTTGGCCGCCGGAACGAGGATTGGCGAGCCCCACCTCGAGCCAAAAGCCGGGCTTGCCTTGCACATCTTCCTTCCCCACGATGGTGATTTCCATTTGGGATTTTGTTCCTTCGCGATTTGTTACCTCATAAGCGGCGCCGGATCCCACGACCGGGTGCCAGATACCGCTTAGGGTCGGCGTTCGCTGCCCCATTCCCATCTGCGCCGCCAGTGGCATGGCCAGGGCGAGCGCGGCCAGCATGACCAACATTTGTTTGAGTTTCATAAACATTTCCTCCTGTGAGGCATTCGTGCATTTGTACCGTGGCTCATGAAAAAAGGCGGACACGTTTTCCGGCAGGCAGGCGCCTCGACTTACTCGTAGGCGAGGGCGTCCACCGGATCGTTTTGAGACGCGCGCAATGCGGGATACAGCGCGCCGGCAATCGCGCCGCCAATCGTCAGCAGGACTGCGCGGACAATCCACCCGCCTTCGATGGCAATCTGAAGCGTGGGCGAAGTCCGATGCAAAATCGCGACGACGCTATACGTGCAAACCAGTCCAAAAATCACGCCGAGCGCAACCATCACCAAGGTCTCGCCCAGAATCATCCCGCAGATTTCCAGGCGCGACGATCCCAGCGCCCTCAGAACGCCAATGTCCCGCGTGCGCTCAAACACCATCGTGTGCATCGTGAGCAGAACGACCAAAAAGCTGATCACCACGCCGAGGATGATGAAGGTGCGAATAAAGGGCTTCAGTTCCGGCAAATTATTGGAATTCATCAGCGTGCTGTATTCGGCCATGGAACGAATCTTGTAGGTGGGAAGCAGTTGAGCGAGTTCGTTTCGCGCCGCTTCCGTATCGCCCTTGCTGCGCACATAGAACATCGAGACGCGGCCATCCGCTCCCGCAATCTCCTGCGCCGTCTTCGTGGGAATGAAGAATCGCGCCCCTTTGCCGTGAACCACAATGCCGGAAATCGTGAATTCATGCCCCACAAGAGTCGCTTTTTGACCGATGCGCAGCTTGCGCGATCCCGCGGCGAGGTCGTCGGCGATGGCCTGATCCGGCTTCTGAAAAGGTCCGCCCGCGACGAACTTGAAGCCCTTGCTGAGGCCGGCAAACCGTTCGTAATCGATGCCGTAGACGACTTGCAAATTTTTCTGGTCCACAACGATCACCACGGGCGCCACTTCGTCAACCGCCGGCAATGCGGCAATCTTGTCCACCAGCGTTTCCGGCATCTTGGCGCTGGAAAATGCAAAAAAAATGGATGAGTTGGGAGGCTGCACGATGAGATCGGCGCCCACACCTTCGGCGCGCGTGCGCCAGTCGGTCAATACGCCCGTCGTCAGGCCCGCAATCAACAGCACGAGAAATACCTGAAGGGCGAGCGCCAGCACGCTCAATGCCGAACGCAACGGCCTCACTCCGAGATTGCTCCAGAGCAAATCCCAGATCACGAATCCTTTGTATTGTTTTTCTTCCATTGGTCCGATCCTGCGAAAACATTCCCGAATTGCTAATCTAACATTGCGCGCGGGGATGGTCAAAGGAATGCCATCCAATTTTACGGCGAAAGTTTTCAACAGCTTTGTTGAAAACGTTGTGGAAAAGACGAATCAAAAGCCCGTAGCCGGCGAGAAACAAGGAGCTTGATGCGCTTTGCACTAAGATGAAGCAATTTTCATAAAAAATTCATGTACGACAATTTTTGTTATTCCCATTTTGGAGATTCTTTTGACGAAAACGCATTCGCCTACACACATGCGAGAGGATTGCCTCAATACCATTTGGGTGGGCGCACGAGCGTGATATGAATTGTCTGCTCGGTCTCGCTGAGGTCGTAATATTCGCCGTACGTTTTCCAGCCATCGGCAATCACTTGAATCACAAATTTTCCGGGCGGAATGACTGGCACATGGCATACCCCAGCCTGATTCGTCTTCAAATTCATTTCGACTTTTTTGTCCCTGCGGTGCTTGCGCTCCTCGACAAACCGGATATAGACGCTGGCGCTGTCGATCGGCTTCTGATCTTCTCCCCCGATGACAATTATTGTCAGGCGCACGTCCTTTGACGGAGACGAGGATGCCGTTGACGACCCGGAGTCCGGCTTTGCCGGGGTCTTCGCATCCTGGTCCTGTCCGCGAGCGGGAATCGCGATAAGCAGCATCAGAAGGGAAGCGATGCGCAGGAACGTCTTGGTGGAACTCGATACGTGATTCACGGCAGGCACCCGGCGACAGGAGTTGTGGCAGGCATGGAAGGCCACATTCTTGCGCTTTTCGCGGGATTGCGCAAGCTCAACGGTTACCTTCGCATGGCCTTCACACGCTTTTCGTCCCTATATTTTCCGGTCGTTTGACGAACCTCTGTGCATCCGCTATCATGCAGTCGCGGGGTGGAGCAGCCTGGTAGCTCGTCGGGCTCATAACCCGAAGGTCGTTGGTTCAAATCCAACCCCCGCAACCATTTTCTAGTTGATAAGACCGGAGTTAGCCGAAACGCCGACTCCGGTTTTTTTGTTGTTAGGTCCATCTGGGTCCAAAATTTCTCCCAATTGCATCGCGATTCGTTCATCGTCACTGCTCGCGAGGTGGGTGTAAGTTCCAGGTGTAATCCTCGGGTCGCTGTGCCCGAGTCGCTGTTGACGGATCTTTATCGGTACATGAAGTCGATCCATCAACGTCGCGTTTGCGTGCCGGAATGCGTGAAGGCCACACCGTGCGATTTTGAGTTGCGCGAGCAGCGGGTGAAGCTTCCGCTTCACGAGCAGGTTCGCATCCCACGGAGTTCCGTTTCGACTAGCGAAAAGTAGCCGATTATCGTTTGGCCTCCAACTGAGTACGAAATTGCTGAGATGCAATGCGAGTGGACGTGAGAGTGAGAAACAACGGATTCCGTTCGCACTCTTCGGATCCAATATGCGGCCGCGCCATGCACTTTGATTGACGGTGACCTGGCACTGCTCAAGACTCAGGTCCTCGACACGTAAACCGCAAAGCTCTCCAGCGCGCATACCCGTTTCGGCTGCCAGCCAATAGAACGTTCTGTACGGCTCGTCGGCCGCAGCGAGCAGTCGTTGCACCTCTTCGAGCGTGAAACTCATTCGCCTCGGACTCCGCGACTTCGGAAGCCTGATGCCGGCGAATGGATCGTGGTCGACATAGCCCCAAGCTTTTGCGGAATTCCAAAGGACGCGGAGAGTCACGACCGTATTCTTTGCCGTCTTCGGAGAGACCGTCAGAGAAGCGACGAACTGTTGTACTTTTTCAGCGCGCAGTTCTCTCAAATGCATTTCTCCAAAAAACGGCTTCAGGTACTTCCGAAGGTGTGATCGGAAATTGGCCTGAGTTGATGGTTTCAGTTGTGTGACGACTTTTTCTTCCCATCGTTCCGCGAAATCAGCGAACTTCGCAGCTTCGAGTGGACGATAATCTTCACGGTTGACGCCCGAATGTTTTATGTGGCTTTCGAGCGCCCGAAGTGCCTGCTTCTTTGTTTCGAATTGCTTTAGCGTTCCTAGAAAACGTCGACACCGGAGACGAACGAGATGGCCGTTTCGAACTTCGTCTTCTCTCCAACGTCCTACCCATTCGCTCTGCTCCTTGTCAATGTGGCCGTTTTCATCCAACTTCTTTTTCAGCAGTACCTGACCTTTCTGATACCGACGTCTCGCCAACGAGCCTCCTAGGCCGTTGACGTGTTGCCCTTGGTTGGGGAGTGTAACCGCAACCGTTGCCGATGGCAAAGAGACTTCGAGTTGGAGCGCAGTAGACATTCGCTAGATACTTAATTCACCTTCTGACATCCTCCAAAAACACTTGATTGTGGAAACTCACAATCTGGTTTCCGCAGGTCCGCGAAATCAGTAGTTTGCGAGCGCCCGCGCGCTAGGTTTTTTGGAACATCGCGTCTTTCAAGATCACTCATTGGCTCCGCCTATCGGCTCAACTTCCAGGTCCACCAGGCCAAGCCGGCTGTGGCAATGCTCGGGACAGAGGAAGCACCTAGAACAGACGGGGCCATCACAGCCACAATCAGCACGGGATGGGACGAATGGCCCGCGGCTCGTCGCCGGTGTTTTGCAGCCATCCCAGGGGCGGGGAATCCACCTCCTGGGCTCTATCTCGTAGCAGGACGGCGTGCAGGTCGCCGGGCGACCCGAAAGGGCGGCCAGGATGTCGGACGCTTGTCCCTGCGCCGAGTCAGCTGGCGGTTCTGATGGTTTTGAGGGGGCGTGGTCTCCCGCTTTTTCTATTACGTCTACCCAAGACCGGGAGCCCTCTTCGTGATCTTGAATAATAGGGAAAAGCCCGTGGGGCTGGCCCTCAGAACCATCAAAACCTTGTTCTGAGGGTTTTGATGGTTCGCGGGCAGAGCTTTCCCGGATTATTTCATCCCTATCTGGCGTCCATTCGAGCCACTTATTTGGCATGCATCACCTTCGGATTAACGACCCAAGTCTCGGACGGCCGTCCGCCAGATGGAGATGTTGATGGCTCGGCCTTGCGCACCCATGCGGCATCTTCCAGAAGATCCAGTGCTGCCCGCGCTCGTTCCGGCGAATCGAGGCCACTCCAGCCCCTAAAGTAAACATCCCTGGTGCTGAATAACGCCGGAAGGTCGCCAGCTTTGATGTGACGGGCAAGATCACGGGCCGCGGCGGTTTCGGGGGAAACGACGCACGCGTAGATGCGCCTAGCATGGCTTTCGAGATAATTGCAATAACCGGCGGCCTGCCGTGCATGATCCAATCCGACGGTCATGCCCGCAGCAATGGGCGCATCGACCGCTGCTAGATCTGCGAGTGCGAACAGCAGCGCAAGGCTTGGCATAAGGGATCTGTATTTCGACAAGTGCGCCAACATTGCTGGGTGAACTCCTGATTCGCCGCGAATCTTGCCCTCAAGTTCCGTCCACCACTTAAAAAAAAGTTTCTGCGCGGGCAGCGCGAAGCACGCGTCGATAGGCTGTTCGAGGGACAGCCTCGACAGCGCGTTGAAGACTTTTTCGGCCACGGCCAGCGCCGCATTGTCGGGAGCACGATCCACCAATTTCCATTCCCGTGGTGGGTCGGGCCAGACGATAATTTGAAATCGCTGGAATAGCCCGTCGTCGTCGGGGCCGCCCACGAGCGCGGGCGAGAGATACGAGCGCAGGCGCGATGGCTGGATATTTCCGAACAGGCTGATGCACACGGCTGGGACGCGAATCGAGCCTCGCCCGATGCGGTCGATGGTGAAGCCACCGTCCCCATTCCAACCTTGAAGATAAAAGGCTCGTTCTCCCTCGCGTCCTTGTTTGTCGAGTTGGGCGAGCCATCCGGTCAATTCGTCTCGGATCACCAGCACGCCGGCAGGATTATCGCTCAAGATTTCGTGGAGTTTCTCAAATGTGCTGTCGGTCAGGATCAACCGCTTCTGCGCCGGGGCCTTGATGGTATTGTCGGGCGCGGCCGTGGGGTCACCGCCTTTCTTGATGTACCTTTTTGATTCCTCGCGCCACGCTTGCCGTTTGATTTCCAGCACTTCTCTTTCCGTTTCGTAGACTTCGGACTCTTGCTCATGCTCGGTGCACCACAGTTCCTCGATGTTTGCCAGCGGAAGAGTGACGGAACGCAGCACGGGCGATTTCATGTAGCCCGGAGGCGCGATGTTTGCGCCCCATATATTCGGAGTTACGCGCCAGGAGTGGTCGACTGCTTTCGGCCGGATGCTGGCCCGCCGGCCGACACACCCCGCCAGGGCCACCACGGTAATCGCCGCGGCATAGTCCTGTGGTATCTGCATTCGCTCCGATACGTCCTCGATCAAAGGGCGGAAACTGCCAGGAATAAACCTAGAATCGAACGGCTCCACGGGCGGGAGTTCGTCGCCAAGCGGCGAAGGGTCGGGCCAGTCACTAGATGCCAATGGCCTAGGTTTTCCTTGCGGACGCTCAAAAACTAATGCCATCGCCTCATCTCCACACAGGACGACAAAGTCGTCGGGGCCGTTGACGCTAGGAACGGAAGGCAGATCCAGGGCAACGAGGTCGGCTCTCTGCCTTTGCAACTGCTGGACTAAGGCAGTGCATGCGGCGCGCACCTTTTCGTTCGTGGCTACGTTCACATCGAGCAGGACAAAAGTCTTGCGCCCATTGGCTGCGTGCTCAAGACCCGGGGTAGGGCCTTTCTCGGGAACGTGTTCGCCGCTGGGGTTTGCAGTTTTCCCGATGGTCGCGCGCCAACCCCAGCAGCCGCCCATAGCGATCACCACAATGCGCCACCCACGGCGCGCAGCCCATGCCGTCAGGGCGAGTGCTGCCTTCTCCGATTCGACCAGCACGACCGGCACAGTTGGATCTGTGAGGAACGCCGCAGTGCCTGGCGGGAAGTACAGGATTCGTCGATCACCAAATGGGCAGATATATTTCCGCTTCAGCTCACCATCTATGACTTCAGGGTTATCCCTTCGGAGCCTCGCAGTGACGCGGTGGTCATCGGACGGGTTGATGTAGGGGAAGATGATGCCGTCCATGTTGCCGTCGCCGCGGATGCCGAATTCTTCGCGCGCCTCGGCATCAGTTACACGACGGATCCCGGCCTGCGCCAGCAGTTCAGCCGAAATCCTAAGATTGGCAAACATCCTAAGATCGGCTGCATTGAGCTGTGCTGCCGCCGTTGTGCTCATGCACCCTCCTGGCGCGAACATTTGGGTTCGACTGTGGGTGGCACCAGAATTTGAAATAGCCAGTCAACCGGGTAACCCAATTCGTGCGCTACCCGCTGGCGCTCCTTAGCTGTGAATTCGACGCGCCCGGTCAAACGACGCGAAACCCAGGATTCGCTTTCGCCGAGCTGTGCCGCGAATTGAAACTGCGAACCGCGTTCGTGAATCGCCCACGCAAGGTTTGGAAACTTCACGATGCTCTCCTCGGCGACGAAACTTGCGGCGTCGCGCACTTATATCCGGCGAAAATTCGTCGGAGGCGTCGAAAATTTGGCGACAGTTGTCTCTAAGTGCTTGACTCTGTTAAGGAAAGATTTTTTGAAGATTCTTGTCCGGGGGTGCCGAAAATTCGGAGAGCGATCGAGCAACCATTTACGTTTCGAAGGATGGCCCGCAACTAATCCTAAAACTCGCCTGGTACCTGTCGCAGTTGAAGGGGATCGGATCACCTTCGATATTTTTGAAGTGGCCTCGCAGCTTTTCCCGGATTTCTTCCATGCGTTTCTGGATCATCGCTCGATTTGTCCCGGGTGACGGCCGCGGTATGGTGCCTTTTCTTTTCGCTATTTCGCGCAGCATTTCCCATGCGCGATTCGGTTTCGCGTTCTTTCGATCCCTTCGATCCTGAAAACCTAAGTCGGCGTAATTGTACGTTTTTCGGTTAGCGCCACCACAGTTAATGTCAATTCTGTGGTCGCTCAGAAACGTGATCTCGATCTCCTGCCAAGACTTGGGCGCTCGTTCGGGCGGCTGGTGGGGTGTCTTCAAGCCTCCCGGTTCCGGTGAAGATTGCCTGGCTTCTAGCAGCCTCTCATAGTCCGCAATTTGTCGTTCTAGTTCCTGCCTTTTCGCAATGAGCAGCCGCCCAGATTCATTCGCAGGGTTGTAGGAATTGCGACCGGCCAGAACTCTCGTCAGTCGCTCTAGCTCAATTTTGTTTCGGCGATGCGTTTCGTCTCGCAGATCCACCTGCCACCTCCCGCATGGCATCCCAGTTGTGGAGTGCGCGCGGCAGACAGGACGGGATGCCCCTGCTCTTCGGCGGACAACCTAGCCGCGCACTCTTTGCCTAACTATTCTGCGATAGATTTTCGCACAAGGGACTAGACAGGTCAACGTATATATGATACACGTGTATATATGAGTCAGGATACTTACAGCACTCGTGAGGCAGCAAAAGCGGTGGGCATCACTCGAATCACCCTCCAACGCTGGATAACAGCGCGGAAGATTCGAGCACCGCGAACACGGCTTGTTGATGGCGTAGGGAAGAGACTCTGGAGCGAGGAAGATATTTCTCGGCTCCGCAAGGCAAAGGAAGAACACTACCGCAAAGGCCGCGGCCGCAAACCAAAGCCCAAGCACTAGGAAAGAGCGGGACGCGCCCGGTTGCTGCCGAACACGTCCCTAACCGAATGACACGGCCAAAGGAGGGCCGCATCAATGGCTTCTGCAAAAGCTATCTTGTTCACCGTACCACCGCAAGCGATTCCCCCACAGAAGGCACAGACGAAACCGCGACCGCGCCAGGTCCGCGCACGGATTTCCTACATGGACAGCGCGCAGCTCGAAACTTTCCTGCGAGCTGCGAAGCAACATGGCTCACGTGAGCACGCCATGTTTCTGTTTGCCGTCGCCCACGGCGCTAGGGCAAGCGAAATTTGCAATCTGCGGATCTCGGACATCAATTTCAAGAGTGAACAGATTCACGTCGCCAGGCTGAAAGGTTCTCTCGACTCGACGCAAAACCTTCTCCGGGTGAAAGGGTCGAGCCTGTTCAACGAAGCGGCTACACTCCGGGCATGGCTCGACGTGCGGAAGGCCGATGCCGAGGATTATGTCTTCAACTCGCAGAAGTCCACGCGACTGTCCCGCATCACCGTCTACAAGCTATTCCGGGCGATCGCCCGCGCCGTGGGCCTGCCGGAAGCCTTGCAGCACCCCCACGTCTTGAAACACACTGCTGCGATGCTGATGGTGCGCGCTGGCGCGAATGCATTCCTCATTCGGCAGCACCTTGGACATCGGTCGTTTGACTCGACGCTGGCCTATGTGAATCCTTCGGACAGTGACGCGAGTGCGGCTGCTGCGAAGGCCTTCTCAGTCGCGTTTTAGTCATGCAAGTTTATTGGTTCCACTCGTTCTAACTGCAGGAAGGTTTCAAACATGAGAAGTTTCCGCATTCCAACTCTTGTTCTTTGTATGCACCTATTGGTGCTCGCGTCATTCGGCCAACAGCCTTCACAGCCGCCGATTACGCCGCCGTCGCAACAACCGGCGATCAGTACGGCAGCCCCGACCGCGCCCGTCGCAGAACAAATTCGGAAGACGGTCGCTTTTTTGATGGTAGCAGTCGGAAACGACCCGGCCGCCCTTAGCGGTGTCATTGACCTGGGCGCCCTAAAAGGGTTTGTAGGAACCTGCTTCTTCGTGTATGTCCCCGACTCAAGGATCGGCGAAGGTGGAGGATTCATGTACCTGGTCACAAACCGGCACGTCGCCCAGCCGGGCATCGAACAGGGCACGCCTTACCAGGTACAGGGCACATTCCTACGGATGAATCTCGCAACTCCGCAAGGAGGAATACAATCCGTAGTGGAACCGATCCGCCCGGATCAGATGCACTGGTTCTTTCCCTCAGACGATGCGGTGGACTTAGCAGTTACACCACTCTTACCCGACCAAGCTAGATACGCCTACATGTCTATCCCGTCGACTTTGATAGTGACGGCTGAGCAACTCAAAACCGGCGACGTCGGGGTAACCGACCCCATCACCTTCGCTGGATTCTTCTCCAACTTTCCAGGTCGCGTCCGGATGGAGCCAATCGTCCGAGAGGGGGTCATCGCAATGTTGCCAGAGGAGAAGCTCGACACCACGCTACATAAGCAAGGGCGGCTCTTCCTGGCGGATATCCACGCATTCCACGGCAATAGCGGGTCGCCCGTATTCGTCAACATCGGAGGCGTGCACCACGGAACGATCTCCGGGGGCGAAAGGTACTTGCTCTTGGGCGTGCTGAGCGGATATTATCCCGAATCCGTTGGCTTCAGTGTTCCGGCCGCGACCGTCCTGACAGGCGAAGTCCGGGACAACAGCGGGATCGCAACCGTCGTCCCTGGTGAGGAATTGGCGAATCTTCTGAACTCGCCTGATGTGCAGGCGGACCGCGACAGACAGTTTAAACTTATCAACCATGAGGCCATAAATCAGAAGTAAGCCTTTCCGGTAAGGGAGTATCAGTATTCCCGATCTGTTGCGCCGGCTGAACGGCGTGAAATGGGGTATGGTGCCTCAAAACCCACATTCCGATAAGCCGACTTATCATGACTTGGCCTCGATTATTCGGTATGGATCGCGCCTGCGAGTTAGTAGGGAATCCCAGATCGCGTTAGCAGTGCAGACGGACTGTAATCTGGAGAATATCTCTGACAGAATGTGCCGTAAGAGTTAATACAGTCCAGAAATAGACAGCTGATTTGTGCCAGCTATCCTAGAATGTGACTCAATGGCAGCTTGCAATGGCCTAGGAGCCATGGACAAGCTATAACCCCAATATGTCTTAAGGCGGGGGCGTCATGGAAGCAATCGCGAGTTCCAGGAAGACAACAACCAAGAAAAGGCATATTTTCGATGCACAGGCGTATCTTGCTTCGTGCGGTGTTGCGAGAAAAGTTGTCGAGTATCGAAGGTCCGAGAAAGCTTACTCGCAGGGCGATCCCGCTACGAATGTCATGTACATTCAAAAAGGCGGCATAAAGCTGTCCGTTGTCAATGAGGTTGGCAGAGAGGCAGTCTTGGCGATTCTTGGACCCGGTAACTTTTTTGGTGAGGGGGACATGGCAGGTCAGCTTGTTCGTATGGGGACGGCGACCGCGATCGCTCCGACGACTTTACTTGTTATTGAAAAAAAAGAGATGATTCGCGTGCTTCACGCGGAGCATGCGTTCTCCGACCGCTTCATTGCCTATATGCTGGCGCGAAACGTACGAGTCGAGGAGGACCTAATAGACCAGCTCTTTAACTCCAGCGAGAAACGGCTGGCGCGTACTCTTCTGCTGCTCGCGCGCTATGGCAACCAAGAGCAGCCGCAAAAGGTGCTTCCCAAAGTGTCGCAAGAGACGCTGGCGGAAATGGTTGGCACCACGCGTTCGCGCGTCAACTTTTTCATGATTAAGTTCAAGAAGCTAGGATTCATCAGTTACGATGGGGGCTCCACGTAAACGACTCTCTGTTGAGTGTTGTCCTGCACGAGTAAGCAACTACCTTCAAACAGTCCCAACTCCCTTTTCACTAACATTATTCGTCACCCGGAAGGGATCAAGCTGCGTCCGAAAGGACTTCGTTTGGCGACCACATCCCGATAAACGGGGCCTTCTCGGAAACTGGGAATCCGGCGATTTCCACATTCCGAGAAGACGACTTATCGTGACTTGGCTCCACTCAACAGCAAATTTTCGCTTGGCGTTGCATCTAAGCTGCACCACGTCGCGCTGTGGTATAAGGTGCTTTAGTAGAAACTACTATGGCCACAACGCCTGCGATTATCATTAGCGTCGCATTCGTTTTCTACATTCTTACGTGAAAATATATCCTTCAAATGGTGCGTGAGGTCAATGCGAATGCAATCGGAAATAAGGTTTCTATATGGGGGTGGGAGAAAGGCTGGAGAATCCACAAACAGTCTTTCCCTACAAGTCCAGTGCGTCAATGTTTAGCCGTCTGTATTGTTCTGACTGCTGCCTTGGGTCTCGTACCCTTCGGCATTGTGATTCAGAACAAGTTTCCTCACCGCTAAAATGGCTCGGTGGCTGACAATGTGGGTGATTAGAAGTCAGTATTCTCCACATTCCGATAAGAGGGACTTGGCCCTGAACGCTTACGATCACAAACCAACTGGTGACAGCTTTTAGGGGATAACGTGCTGGGCGCGCAGGTCACACTGACTCTCCGCGTTATTGGCAGCACTACAGGGGTTATTTCTTCCATCCGGCCAAGCGAGCAAGATGCCCCCTTGGCCATCAGCGGAAACTGCATAACTAGGATTAGTAAAGTCTTCTGTATAAGGTACACCTTGATTCCCTGCGGCCGCGCTGATTGGAAAACCGTCTTTCAGCCACATCGTTTCCCCCTGTCCGTTGACCCGCTGTCCAAAGATATCCATTTGTACATAGCAAGTGAAAAGTTGGCCGGGATAAGTAAAATTCCGACAATCGTTCCAAAATATGAAGGCTCCGCCGTTTGCGTCAGAAACTATTTGTTGCGCTCCCTTCACTCCTGGTGCCGACGAAATCGATACCCCTTGCGCGCCCCAAACTCCTTGCCCTGAAGAGCTAAGACGTTGAGCAAATATATTGCAAGCCTCACCTTGAGAAGGAACACAGTTTCGCCATGCGACAAGCGCCCCTCCCGTCCCGTCTGCGAGCAACTCGGGATAGGTTTGATCCACTACGGCAGTCGTTACGGGCACGCCGTTTGCCTGCCAGAGATTCTGTCCATTTTGGTCGATGCGTTGGACTTTCACGAGACGGGGAATCGAGACATTCACCTGATTATCGACTGCGGCTACTATTGCTCCTCCCACGCCGTCGGGTACCATCTGAAAGTAGAGAGTTATGTCACTTTCATTTGTATCGATCAAATGCAGGGACACAGGTGCGCCAGAGGCTGGCCGGATGTAGTTTCCTTGTGGGTCGAGCCGCTGCATGCTAACTAGAGGATTTTGGTTGTTGGGCACTTGAATATTCCAAAAAGCAACGAGTGCTCCTCCTGCTCCGTCACTTGTTATTACAGGTGGTAAATCTATCGATCCAATTGCTAATGTTGGCGAAGGGCTTACAGCCACACCATTGGTCGTCCAAAGCACCTGTCCCGCATTTGAAATATGCTGGGCGTAGATTGCGCAGCAGTTTCGCGCATCTTCCCAAGACAAAAAGGCTCCGCCTGTACCATCACTGGCAATTGCTATCCCAGAGTTTCCTTGATTTCCTGAAGCCGTATCAATCGGAATTCCATCCGATTGCCACAAGGGATTGCCGGAAGCGTCGAAACGCTGAACATAGATCTGGCACGACCCGCGAAACCCGTAATCGCAGAAACCAGCTCGTCCGTCAACGAATGCCACAATCATACCTCCGGCACCGTCACTCACGAGGCCAGGGGCGGCTTGGAATGGGCTGTCAGGGGCGATCCTAACCCCAGTGTCAGACCACATGCGGTTCCCATTCGCATCCAGGCGCTGGACGAAAACCCATCCGTACCAATCGTCTTCCCAGGTCAAAAGCGCGCCTCCGCTGCCGTCCGGAAGGACTCGAACACCGGGCGGTGCGAAAAGCGCATCGATTCCATTGTCACCGACGTGAGTAGTCACCAAGGCGTCCCCAGACCAAACGAGTGAAGGCGTTTGTGAAGGTGGCGGAGGGGGCGGCTGCGGAAGGGGCGGTGTCGGCGTTGGCGTTGGTGTTGGTGTCTGCGACACCAGCGATGAGCTGCTCCCGCAGCCAAAACCGAAGCACAGAAGTACAGACAAAAAAAGACCAAGGATCCGGGCTGGCGCGGCTCGCATATGGACGCAAATCTATCGTAATTTTACTATTAGGTCAAATTGCAACCGGCGTAAAGTCTCGCAAAAGATCCTAGCACTCCACTATGACAACGGGTTCATCAGCACTCGAATTCGGATAAGTCCTGTGAAACGGGGTTATCGGAATGTGCCCCCCCCACAGGCGCAAAAAGCCATATTTTGATAAGCCAACGCCAGCAAGGCAAGCTATTGGGCGCGTTGTGACAGTGATCACTAAGACCTACGTCGCGGGATACAGCATATTTTGATCCACTCAGGTTAGATTGCAACCAACAAAGCAATATGATCCTCCAAACCCCGGGGCCGGATAATACCTATTCGGCCCCTTCCTTATTTCAGAGGTTCGACCTGCGCAGACCGGATTCCGCCTGATAAACGGTCTTCTCGCAATGTGGCCCGTGGTGTCGTGAGCAAATCGGCCACATTCCGATAAGCGGTGCGAGCTCAACCGGTCGATGCAACACCATCTAATCGGTTGATCCGGCAATACTTCCCATAGAGAACCGATCTGTTCGGCAGTACTCAATCAGAACCTAAACAGGGCAGTTTTCCATTCACATCAACGCTCTTGAACGAATTTAGCTTCGTAGACTCCTGCACGTGGACTTTGAGCTAGTGTTGCGTCGACCCCTTGAGACCGCCCGACTTATCGGGACTTGGCCCCGAATACGCGCGGTCGTCAGACTGCAAGAAAGAGCCGTCGGGGCCCTGCTACCTCCATGGCGCCTGCTCTCTCGGCAAATTCCTTGCGTTGATAACCGGAAAATCATACAATCTGCGAACCATCGAACCAAGTCGGAAATTGTCAATTAACTGTCTAGCCATCGATATAGCGCATATGGAGGACACATGCGAGTTGCTATCTTATTCTTGGTCGCAACCCTCGCCTTCGGCTGGATTTCCTCATGTGGCGTTGGTGGCGGACACGTCGGTGTTGGCGTCAATCCGGACTTAGTAGTTACGATCACGAATAAACCGGGTGGCATTCCGCAGGGAACCTCGTTGGTTTTCAATGCCACCGTTTCTGGTGATCCCTCGAACAAAGGCGTGACGTGGAGCCTGACACCTGGGAACGAAGAGGGGACACTCACCAACCTATCCCCGTTTTCAGTAACGTATAACGCACCAGCGACGCCACCTTTTCCTTTCAACCAGATTACTTTGTTCGCCATTTCGGTCAGCGATCCATTCAACGGTGATACTGAGGTGTTTAGCGTCACTGTTCCCGGTTTGACGACCACGATCACCAATAAAATTTCGACGATCAACGCAGGCGGCCAACCGGTGACGCTGAATGTGACAGTGGCGAATGATCCGAGGAATGCGGGAGTGAATTGGTCCATTGGTACGCCCACCGCAAATTGCGCGGGGGCTTGCGGAACCCTGAGCAACGAGACGGCTTTCAGCGTCTTATACACGCCACCGGTTACCTTCCCATCCTCACCCTTCAACATGCCGTTAATTCAGGCGAATTCGATAACGGACCCCACCGAATTCGACCGGGATTCCTTCACAATTCATTAAGGCCCGCCGAATCCATCCAACGTAGGTCTTCACCGATTGGGTTTCACAGCCACATTCCGATAAGAGGTGGCAACAGATGCCAAGTAGCCGTCCGCTTTTCTCACTATGGACAAATCAAGGAACCCATTAGATAACCATTTTTATTCTTGTTCCAGACATTTAATAGCTGCAAACTAGGCGTGCCAATGCTACGGATCATCCGCTCAACGCTTGTGTTCGCTGCGCTCGGGGTATTGCCTTCGGTCGCAATCCCGGCCCAGCCTAATGCCACTCTTCAAGGGACTCCCACAATCAACGCAGATGACAGGGTTCTTAACGCGCCCTACTCGGCGCAGCGCCGCTTCACCTATGACAAGAAGTCAGCCGATGGCACGATTAATCGCGCCGAATCGGGCGGAAGTAAGGCCCGCGATTCTCAAGGGCGCACCTATAGCGCAGACGAGCGGCATTGGACCTATTTAGAGGGTAATAAGAGGGTTCTCAAAAGTGAAATGTTATACCGAATCCACGATCCCGTTGCGAATACTGACACAAATTGGGACTCAACCTCCAAAGAAGTGAAAGTGATCCACTGGCCTCAAAGGGCGTCGGCAGAGGACGCTTCCAAGGCACAATGCCCAGTAGCGTGCCTTGAAGCTATGATGAGCCCTTTAGGTGACGTAGTTGAAAAGCTTGGCGTAAAGAACTTCGGAAGCATTGTTGCCGAGGGCACGCGTAACAGTTATACGGTCCCCGCTGGGCAGGATCACAACGATCAACCAATTGTTGTCGTTCATGAGAGTTGGTACAGCCCTGAACTCAAGATCGTGATTCTCGAAACTAACGATGATCCGCGTAGCGGAAAGAGTAGAGATGAGTTGGTAGTCATCGTTCGCGGAGAGCCAGACGTCAGGATATACCACCCCCCGGGGGATTCCGTTGTTCACGACATTCACATGCCGTAGTAATCGGATGACCTACCCTCGGTTGCCAAGTCCCGATAAACGGGATTATCGCTAACTGGGAACCCGGCAAATCCCACATTCCGAGAAGACGACTTCACGGGACTTGGGAGCAATTTCGACTTATGTCGGGGCAAAACGCTAGGAATGGAATCTTGCATTATTCAAATGGTTTGAGACTGTAGAAACTCTGCGGCCTCAAATCGCCTGCCGCAGCAGTAAATCTTTCGGCTCAGCGGTTCGGTCAAAGGGTTCCGAAATCCTTCGGGTCACCTAGCATATTGAGGTAGTAATTCTTATCCGGGTAAGGTCTATAGACCTTGCCCCCTTTACAGAGTCGGCAAAACTTTTTCCATTGTGGATTGCCCTGATCCTCGGCACCTAGATCGGTGAACGTAAAAGTCAGCCACGGCCATACGTGAACATATTCCGCAGTCACATGCGGTTGGCCATTCGCTTCTTCAACAACTGTTCCATAGATGCGCAATAAAACCAGTGGCGGGATAACCTCCCCTCCGGGATTGAGCGTGACAAGGAAATCTCCGGACCCGCTTTTGGATACCATCATGATGTGACAATCCGTCATTCCGTCGAAATACTTCTGTTCGAGTAAGAGTGTATAGGTGCCGTCTTTCTGAGTACCCGTAATACCGCGTACGATCCCGAACCAGCTCACATATTTGTTTTGTTTTCCGTGAATCGTGTAGGATTCAAGGAACGAACCCGTTGTTCGCTCTTTTTGTTCGAGCTTTTGAAAGAATGGAGTCTCTTTATCAGTCGGCGTGTACGAACATGTCCCTAAAGATCCAGTCGGCTTGAGTTCTTTAATTGCTTGAATATCAATTGGGGTTTGTGCGAAGCAGGCAGGAGATAGGCAACTGAACAACAGCAAGATCGGCCAACGAATTGTCATGGTTTATTCTCCCCGCTTTCTACACAGCTCAAATCAGTAGTTCGACCAGCAATCTACCTCAATAAGACACCGCGGGGCGAAACAAAGTTCCCAAGAGCCTAAGGGGCGGAACCAAAGGTCTTGAGCCACATTCCGAGAAGACGTGCCA
>PLUM01000087.1 GCA_003165465.1 Acidobacteriota bacterium | reverse complement strand
GTGGACATCATTTTCAAGCGCGGCCTTGCGTATACGGCCGCGAGCGGCGGCGTGGTGGCCGTCTACATCACGATCGTGGCGCTGATCGGGGCGCTGTTTCACACCGCCTGGCCTTCCGGCATGATGGGCGGAGTCATTGCGATTGTGGTGGCGGCATTTTTGTTTCAGCCCTTCCGCGACTGGATTCAGGCGCGCCTGGACCGTTTTTTTTACCGCGACCGCCTGGACTATCGCCGCACGCTGATTGAGTTTGGCCGCACGCTCACGTCCGAGGTGCGCCTCGATCCCATGCTCGCTTCGGTCATGGACCGCATCTCGCAGGCGCTGCTCGTGGACCGCCTGGCGATTTTTATTGAGGATGAGAGCCGCCCCGGCGCGTACCGAATTGCGCGGTCGTCCGGCGTGCATTACGCGGGCGCGCTCGACCTGAGTTTTCTGGACGCCGAACGGAAACCCTTCGCGCAGGGCATGATGTTTTACGAATCGGCGCGCGCCGCGCGCGAATCCCCGGCCTCCGTCCGGCGCACGCTCGATCAGCTCGATCTGAATTATTTTATTCCCTGCCAGGTGCGCGACCACACCATCGCCGTGCTGGGCTTAGGGAAAACGGTGGACGGCGACTTTTTGTCGAGTGAGGACGTCGAGCTGCTGCTGACCATCGCCGGGTATTTGGCCATTGCGCTCGACAATGCCCATCTCTACAACTCGCTCGCGCAGAAAGCGGCGCAAATCGAGCGGCTCAAGGATTTTTCCGAAAATATTGTCGAATCGCTGAATGTGGGCGTGCTGGCCGTCGATTTCAGCGGCGCCGTGGAATCCTGGAACACGCAGATGGAAGGGTTGATCGGGGTGCCGCGCGAAGAAGCCGTGGGCCGCAAGATCGAGGACCTGCTTCCCGCCGAGTTGGTGGCGGAGATTCTGTCGCGCTCGGTCGGCGAGCGTGTCGCCAGCCTCTACAAATTTCCCCTGCGCAGCCGCGACGGGCATAACCTCGTGGTCAACGTGTCGGTCGCTCCGCTCGTCGGGAAATCCGGAGACCGCATCGGGCGGCTCATCCTGTTCGATGACGTGACGCAGCGGATGCGGCTCGAAGAGCAGGTGTTTCAGAACGAGAAGCTTACGTCGCTCGGCTTGCTCGCCGCCGGCGTCGCTCACGAGGTCAATACGCCGCTGGCCGTGATCTCGAATTACATTCAAATGCTCGCCAAACAGCTTCCCGCGGGCGATCCGCGACACCAGTTGATCGAAAAAGTTATTAAGCAGACGTTCCGCGCGAGCGAAATTGTCAACAACCTGCTGAATTTTTCGCGGACCGGCGTAGCGGAATTCACCGAAGTGAATTTGAATGCGGTGGTCGAGGAAGTGCTGACGCTGGTTGCGCACCCGTTCCGCACGGCGCAGGTGCAGGTGACGCGGAACTTCCAGCAGGAGTTGCCCCAGGTGCTGGGCTCGAGCAACAAGCTTCAGCAGGTCTTCCTGAATCTGTTTCTGAATGCGCGCGATGCCATGCCCTCCGGCGGGACAATCGAGATTCGCACGGCGGCCTTCAACGGGTCGGTCGAAGTGGAAATCACCGATACCGGCGCGGGCATCCCCGGCGAAAATCTGCATCGAATCTTCGATCCCTTTTTCACCACGAAATCCTCGGGGCGCGGGACGGGCCTGGGACTCTCGGTGAGTTACGGCATCGTCAAGGAACACGCCGGGAAAGTGGACGTGCGCTCGACGCCCGGCAAGGGCACATCGTTCCGGCTGGAATTCCCGGTGGCGCGGAAAGCGGTTCATGTCTAAAGGCTCCATCCTGATCGTCGACGACGAATCCGAAATTCGCGAGGGCTTGGAACTTCTGCTCAATACCGAGGGCTACTCGGCATCGAGCGCGGAAACGGGCGAAGCTGGCCTCGCGCTGCTGGATGAAAAGCCGTTCGACCTCATTCTGCTCGACGTCAGCCTGCCCGGCCGCAACGGCCTCGATATCCTGTGTGAAATTCGCCGCCGCGATCCGAATCTTTCCGTCGTCCTGATCACCGCTTACGGTTCGATTGACATGGCGCGGGCCGCGTTCAAGAGCGGCGTGCAGGATTACATCACCAAGCCGTGGTCCAACGAAGAATTGCTCGTCCAGGTGGCCCAGGCCGTCGAGGGCCGCCGGCTGCGCGAGGAGAACGTCCACCTCAAGCGCGCGCTGAAGCAGCGGTACAACTTTCCAAATATCATTGGGAAAAGCGAGAAGATGCTTGCCATGCTCGATCTGGTCGCACAGGTGGCGCCTTCGCGCTCGACGGTCCTGATTCACGGCGAAAGCGGAACGGGCAAGGAGCTGATCGCCAAGGCGATTCATTCGGCATCGCCGCGCGCGGACAAGCCATTCGTGGCGATCAATTCGGGCTCCATTCCCGTGGACCTGCTCGAATCGCAACTGTTCGGGCACGTGAAGGGCGCGTTCACGAGCGCCGTGGCGTCGAAGAAGGGCCTGTTCGAAGTGGCCGATCAAGGAACGGTTTTTTTCGACGAGATCTCGACGATAGCGCCGGAGACGCAGGCGAAACTTTTGCGCGTGATTCAGGAACGCGAATTCATGCGCCTCGGCGGCACGGAAACGATCAAGGTCGATGTGCGCATCATCGCCGCCTGCAACGTCCAGTTGATCAATCTCGTTCGCGAGGGCCGCTTTCGCGAGGACCTCTTTCATCGCCTGAATGTGATTGCCGTGCCCCTGCCTCCGCTTCGCGAACGCAAGCTGGACGTGCCGCTTTTGCTCGAACATTTCCTGGCCATATTTTGCAAGGAAAACGGCCGCGCGATGGCGCGTTTTACTCCTGCGGCGCTCCGCCTGCTGGTGGATTACGATTGGCCGGGGAATGTGCGGGAACTCGAAAACGTGGTCGAGCGCGCCGTGGTTCTCTCCTCGCGGGAATCGCTGGACGTCGATCTCCTGCCGGAAAGCGTGCGGACGCGGGAACTCCTGGGCGGCGTAAGGCTGCACCTCTCCGAATTTATTTCCGAGCTGCCGGGCGAAGCTGGCTCGCGCGCCGGAGCCGGCAGCGCGACAGCTTCCTTGTTTCAAATCATGGATGAAATCGAGCGGCGCGTGATTTGCGACATGCTTGAACGCACGGAATGGAATCAGACCGAAGCGGCGGAAAACTTTCAGATTCCGCTTTCCACGCTAAATCAGAAGATCAAGCGGCTTGGGATTGACGCGCGCCGCCGGGGGCCCGCCCGCGCCGCCGAATCTTCCGCATCCGCCACCTGAACATAGCGCGGATATTCAGTGGCACAGGCTGAAGCCTGTCCCACCGGGGCCTCGTTGCAATCAGTCTTTTCGATTGTCCCTGACCACGGCGTCCTGCAGTTGCGCGCCATCCAATTTCACGTCGGTCAAATCGATTTCGCGGAAGCTGGCGAGCGCCAGGTCCGAGCCGGAGAAATCCGCGCCGCGAAGATTCGCCTGACGCAGAACCGTTCCGCGCAGAATCGTTTTGTGCAATTTTGCCGAGCGCAAATCCCCGCGAAACAGTTCCGTGCCGCTCAAATCGGCTTCGCTCAAGTCCGCGCCTTCGAGTTTCGTTTCCGTGAAATCGCAACTGCGCAGGTCGGCCTTGCGAAGATCCGCTTTGCTCAAATCCGCAAAACTGAGTTTCGCGCCGCGCAGGTCGGCTTTCTGAAGGTTGCATCCCACGAGGTTGGCCCCGGTCAGATCGCGCTTCCGCAAATCCGCCCCGGAAAGATTTGCGCCCGAAAGATCGGCGCGTTCTCCGCCCGCGTGCCCCTTATGGAATTTCTCGTGCGCGCTCAGAATGTCTTTCAGGTTCTTGCCTTTGTGTCGAATGATCTCCGCCTTCCTGGGTCGTTCCTGCCGCCTCGTGATCGCGGCCGCCGCCCACGGTGCTGTGCCGTTCCGATTCGTGTGAGCATCCATTCTACAGAAATCGGCGGGGCGAGCAAACCTCGGTGTCTGGCGTTCTCGGGCGTCCAAAGGCTGGACGGGCGGCATCGCGAACCTTCGCAACGATCTTCGCCGGGAGCGCGTAGAAGGCTTACCATCCCTGAACAGCAGGCCCGCTTTGACAGGCGTGTGAGCGCAATGGTATAGGCTGTTGTTACCAAGAGGTCTCAAGACCCATCGAACGCCGCTCGTGGTCGCCTGCGCTTCAACATAGCAGGCGATATTCTGGCCGCGTTTCGATTTCCGACAGGGGTTTCGCATGAAAAACTGGCTATTGGTTTTGCTCGCGGGGTTTGCGGTTGCGCTTATGGTTTCAGCGCCCGTGTTCGCGCACCACGGGGCATCGCCGTACGACACGTCAAAATTAACCACCTTGAAGGGAAGAGTGGCGGACTTTCAATTCATCAATCCCCATGTGGTGATTGCCGTCGATGTGACCGACGAAAAGGGCAAGACCGAAACGTGGATTGGCGAAGCAAACAGCCCCAATGTTCTCGCCAGGCACGGTTGGGACAAGGACATCATGAAAAAAGGGGACGAGATTACGGTGATCGGAAACCGCGGCAAGAACGGCTCGCGAACATTGCGTTTGCAAAAGGTGGTGCTCGCGAATGGCAAGGAACTCGATCCCAATTCCTTGTCGGATTAAACGGCGCGCCGGGGTGGATGCGCCTGGCTGCATCACTAACATTTTAAATTGGACCCAAGGGAGGAGACGCAGGGTGCGAAATCGCTTGCTGAATCGGGCGCTCTCGGTTGTCGCGGTTTGTATTTTTTCGCCGGCGCTTTTCGCGCAAACGGTCGCGCGGCAGGAAGCGGCGCCCGCCGCAGCTCCAGCGTCCATCCCCGATTTTTCCGGGCTGTGGTCGCGGCTGCGGGACGGCGCGGTCGCCCGGGGCTACCAGAACTACGTCCTCGATTTTGGCATGACGGATTCGCCCATGACGGCGTGGGCGGCGTCGAAATATAAAATCACCGGCCCCAAATACCACGGCGCCGATGCGAATACCGTATTGAGCGATCCCGTTTTCAGTTGCTTCCCGCCCGGAGTGCCCCGAATTTATCTTTACAATTTTCCCATGCAGATTGTTCAGATCCCCGGGCAGGTGCTCATGCTGTTCGAGTACGATCACTTTGTCCGCCGAATTTACACGGACGGGCGCCCGCATGACACCGGGCAGGGACCGATGTGGATGGGGGATTCCATCGGTGAATGGGAGGGAGATACACTGGTCGTCGATACGACCGGCTTTAACGATAAGACGCTGATTGATCGCGTCGGCCGTCCGCACAGTGATGCACTTCACGTTGTGGAGCGCATCCGGCGCCTCGACCCTGACTCGTTGGAAATCGGCTTCACCATTGACGACCCGAAGGCATACAACAAGCCGTGGGGCGCAAAAATTATTTTCGAGCGGAAGCCGGACTGGAAAATCATGGAGCATGTCTGCGAGGACAATACCAGCTTCCTCGATTTCAATAAAAAGGCGGTCCAGCAGCCCAGGAAATAGGCCGCTTTTCCCGAGGAAGCGGAAACGCCCGCAGGATTCCACCGGTAAAATAAAATTTGTTCAATGACATTCCTTCAGAGTCAGAGCCATGTATCTCCGCATGGGAAGCTGTGCCAACATACGCCTGGGAGGGACCGAGACATGCCCGATAACGCCCGCAGAGATTTGCTTAAGAAAGCGGCAGTTCTAAGTGTGGGAGCAATGGCTTCCGCCGGAGCCGTGCTTCCACGCGCGGTCCGCGCCGTGACCCAAGCGGACACCAAAATGTCCGCAACCGATTTCTTCCCAGGCTTCAAGAAACTCACCACGAAGACCTCGGGCGCCACGATCAACTTTGTCACCGCTGGAAACGGACCCCCGCTGCTGCTGCTCCACGGATATCCGCAAACGAACATCGAGTGGCGCAAGGTTGCGCCACAGTTGGCCCAAAAATTTACGGTTGTTGCGGCCGATCTCCGCGGGTATGGGGACAGCAGCGCGCCTCCGGATGGGGACAACCACTTTGGCTACTCGAAGCGCGCGATGGCACAGGACCAGGTGGAGCTGATGGCCAGCCTGGGCTTTGAGAAATTCGCGGTGGTGGGCCACGATCGCGGCGGGCGGGTGGCTCATCGCATGGCGCTGGATCACCCGGATCGCGTGACGAAGCTCGCCGTTCTCGACATTATTCCCACATATAAGTTTTTCCATAGTGTGTCGAGTGAACTCGCGACGGTGAATTTTCATTGGTTCTTTCTGATTCAGCCGGTGCCGTTGCCGGAAACGCTGATTGGCAACAGCGCCGAATATTGGCTCATATCGCGGTTTGGCAGAATTCCTCCCGAGGCGCTCGGCAAGGAAGCGTTCGCTGAATATCTGCGATGCTTCCAGCGTCCCGAGTCGATTCACGCGTCGTGCGAGGATTATCGCGCGGGCGCGACCATCGACCTTGCGCATGACGCCGCCGATCTGGATCGCAAAATTGCTTGTCCCGTTCTCGTGTTATGGGGAGAGCGGGGCGCGTGGCCCCGGCTGTACAATGTGCTCGATACCTGGAGAGAGCGGGCATCGAACGTCAGCGGCAGGGATATTCCAAGCGGGCATTTCATCGCCGAGGAAAAACCGGAAATGTTGCTGGCGGAGTTGAACAAGTTTCTGAGCTGACAGGCGCGAGTTGCGGCAGGAACGCGATATCAATTTTGTCAATGAAATCAGGCGGGATGAATCGAGTGATCGTAAAATTGAAATGGCGCTCTGCCATGTGGGCAGTGGCCTGCGGCGCGCTGGCGTTCGCGGCGATGATGTGCGGTCCGGGGCCGCTGCGCGCGCAGGATGGCGTTCCCAAATTCGCGGTGGATCCTTACTGGCCCAAGCCGCTGCCGGATCGCTGGGTGACCGGGGAAATCGGCGGCCTGTGCGTCGATTCCAGGGATCATGTGTTCCTCGTTCAGCGTGTGAACGATGTGGGCGGGATGGACGGCCACCTGGAAGGATTGACGGGAGATGAGTTGAACGCGGGGCAAGCCTCGCCTCCCGTGATCGAGTTCGATGCGGAAGGCAACGTGGTCAATTCGTGGGGCGATTCGAGCCTGCTCCCCAAGGATCTGCACGGCTGCGCGATTGACCGCGATGGCCATGTGTGGATCGACGGGTCCGAGGACGGCATCGTGCAGGAATATTCGCACGACGGGAAAGAGCTTCTGCTGCAGATCGGGAAGCGGGGCGTTTTCGATTCCTCCGACGGCACGGTGAATGGCACGCCGTTGAATTCGAGTCCATCGCAATTTTTCCGTGTTTCGGAAATCGCGTTCGATTCGCGCAATGGCGATGTGTATGTCGCCGACGGCCACGCAAAGGGGAGCGGCGGCAATAATTTTCGCATCGTGGTGTTTGACCGCGCGGGACATTACCTGCGCCAGTGGAAGTTGTACCGTTCGCCCGAGGAAGCGGCGACCGCGGCCAAGCCCACGCCGCATTGCGTTCGCGTGAGCAATGACGGACAGGTGTACGTGTGTGACCGTTGGATGAATCGCCTTCAGGTTTTCGATACGTCCGGGAATTTTCAAAAAAATATGCCGTTTGCCTTCAAGGTCTGGACGCCCATTCCCTCGAACGGAACAGGTTCCAGGCGCGAGGCGATGCTGGTGGGATCGGCTTCGTCCGTGGAATTTTCCAACGATCCGGGGCAGAAATTCATGTACGTCATCAACGAAATCGACGAGCAAATCGATATTGTGGATCGCGCGAGCGGGCGCGTGCTCGGGAGCTTTGGCCGGCCGGGCCATCAGGTGGGCGAATTCATGCACGCGCACACGATGGCCGTAGACTCCAAGGGAAATATCTACGTGGGCGAGTCGGTCGATGGGCGCAGAGTGCAGAAGTTCAAGATCGCTGGCGGCAAGTAGCGGCAGGGCCGGCGGGACGCCTCAATTCCACTAGCATCGTTGCCGCGCCCAGCTTATAGAGCTAGTGTGGCAACTCAACTCCGAAAGAGCCGGGTGCTCCATCCTTCGCGTTTTGTGCGAAGGGTGGGGCCGTGACGGAGGATCGACGCAGGAAACGGAAAATAGGGAGCAAGACCCCACCCTTCGCAAAAGGCGCGAAGGATGGGGCACCCACGAAATAGAGAAATTCCTCACACGTTACGGCACGGCTGAAGCCGTGCCCTACAAAGATTTTTCAGTTGCCACACAGGCTCTACAGAGAGAGGGCGCTGCCCGTGAGATAGCCGTCGGTTACGCCGGTAATTTGCACGTCCACGAATTGATTGGCGGGCCACGCGCCGGAGACGCGCGCATCGAGATAATTTCCGGACAGCGCGCGGGTCCACGGCCCCGCCGCGTCCCGCCCGCTGCGATTCAGCGTGAGCACGCGCATCGGGCGCCCCGCCTGTTGCGACTGAAATGCGGCCTTCTTCGCTTCGCCCAGCGCGCGCAACTTGCGCGCGCGGCGCGCGATATCCCGCTCCGGAACCTGATTGCGCAGCTTGGCCGCGGCCGTTCCCGGGCGCGAGGAAAACGAAAATACGTGCAGGTACGTAATCGGCAAACGCTCGATGAACGAAAGCGTCGCTTGATGATCCGCTTCCGTCTCGCCGGGAAATCCCGCGATCACGTCCGCGCCGATGGCCGCGTCCGCCAGCCTCTCGCGCACGTGTTCCACGCGGCGCGCGTAGTGCTCGGCGCGGTACCAGCGATGCATGGCCGCGAGGACGCGATCCGAACCCGATTGCAGCGGCACATGAAAGTGCCGCGCCATCCGTGCGTTCGCCGCGAAAATCGCGATCAACTCCTCCGTGATGTCCATCGGCTCGATGGAACTGACCCGCAAACGCTCCAGGGAAGTTTCATCCAGAATGCGCCGCAACAATTCTCTCAGTCCCGCGCGCGGCGCAAGGTCGCGCCCGTAATTGCCCAGATCGATTCCGCTAAGGACCACTTCCCGCGCGCCGCCCTCGCACAGTTTGCGGATTTCGTCGACCGCGCGGCCCGGCTCCATGCTCCGGCTGCTCCCGCGCACTTGCGGAATCACGCAGAACGAGCAGCGCTTGTTGCAGCCGTCCTGAATTTTCAGCACCGGGCGCGTGTGTCCCGCTTCGCCGCCCTCGACGGGCGCGACGAGCAGCTCATGCTGCGCCAGAATATCGCCCGTCAATATTTGGGCCGGCCCGCGCTCGAAAGAAAGCGTTGCGCCCGCGATCGCCGAAATGAGTACAAATCCTTGCGTCGCGCCGGAAGCCGCTACTGGCGTCATTTCGTGCGTCATCGCATGCGTCATTTCATGAATGAGGCGCGGAATTTCCGGCTTGTGCGAATTTCCGACGACCCAGGAAACGCCTTCGAGCGCGGCCAGTTCTTCGGGAGCGCGCTGCGCGTAGCAGCCCGTCACGACCACGCGCGCCGCCGGATTTCCCTTGCGAATGGTGCGAATGGCCTGGCGCGCCTGCAAATCCGCCGCGGCCGTTACCGTGCACGTGTTCACCACCACCACGTCGGCGGAATTCGCGTCCGGCGAAACCGCGTAGCCGCGTTCGAGCAATTGCCGCTCGATGGCCGCCGCATCCGCCTGCGTCGCCCGGCACCCGAATTGTTCGATAAAAAAAGTAGCCATTCCCGCCCTGATTCCGTTCTCGCTCCGCCACCGTGCCAATCGCATCCCGCAGCGCCGCAAAGATTATAGCAGGGGAAAGATTTCTCAAGCGGCCAACGATTCACCGCGAAAGGCGAGCATTTCACCAGTCACTAGTCACTAGTCACCAGTCACTAGTCACCAGCTACTAGTCACCGCCAGTTGTCCCCGCTCCCCCGTTCCTGTATCTTCATTCACGGAACGCGGATTTCCCATGATCGACATTCATTGCCACATACTTCCGGGCCTGGACGACGGCGCGGACACGCTCGAAACGTCGATCCAAATGGCCGAAATGGCCATCGCGGACGGCGTGACTCATGTGATCGGAACGCCGCACGCAAATTCGCAGTACAAATTCGATCCTGAAATCATCCGCCAGCGCCGCGACGAACTCCAGGCAGCCGTGGGCGATCGGCTGACGCTCGCGACCGGATGCGATTTCCATATGAGTTTCGATAATTTGCAGGACCTGGAAAAAAATCCACAAAAGTACACCCTCAACCAAAAAAACTACTTGCTCGTGGAGTTCGCGGATTTTTCCATTCCGCCGTCCATGGACGACGCCATGCACCGTTTGCATCTCCTGGGACTGTCGCCGATCATCACGCATCCCGAGCGGAATGCGACGCTGCGCATCAAGCCCGAGCGGATGGTTCGCTGGCTGCATCAGGGCAGCTATGTGCAGATCACCGCGCAATCCATTCTGGGACGTTTTGGAAGCGCCGCGCAGCAACGCGCCGAAGAATGGCTGGACGAAGATCGCGTGCATTTTGTAGCGAGCGACGCGCACAACGTTACATCCCGCCCGCTGCAGCTCCGCGCCGCGTTCGACGCCGTCGCGAAACGCCGCGGAGAAAAGATCGCGAACGCGCTCTTCCGCGACAATCCCCTGGCCGCGTTCGAAGGCCGTCCCCTGCCCTACGAGCCGGAACACTCCGACCCTGACGCCAAGCCGGCGCCATACCGCAAGCGAAAACGTTTCTTCTTTTTCTGAGGGTTTTCGGTAGCACAGGCTGAAGCCTGTGCTACCTCTTCTGTTCCATGAGTCCGGCGATGGTGCCCATCAAATCGTATTTGGTGATGATTTCGAGGCGGCCGTTGCTCATCTGCACAAACACGGCGGGCTCCTCGTGGCTCAGCAGGTAGGTGAGCCGCTCGACGGGAGCCTCGCATGAAATTGTGGGGAGTGGCTCGCTCATCACTTCGTGGATCGACATCTTCCGCAGGTCTTTTCCCTGCAGCGCGAGATTCAGGATCTGGTCTTCGTAGATTGCGCCGACCGGCTGCTGTCCCTCAAACACGGGCAATTGCGAAATGTCCTGCGTCTGCATGGTGTGCAGCGCGTGGAACACGGTCTGATCCGGGCCGACCACAATCAATTCGCGGTCCTTGCCCACCTTGTGTTTCGCGTTGACCACGTCCTCGACCGTGAGCAGCACTTCCGAATCGACATAGCCGCGCTCGCGCATCCATTCGTCGCTGTACACTTTGCTGAGATAGCGCATTCCGGTATCAGGCAGGAACGCGACGACGAACGAGCCCTTCGGCAGCCCCTTGGCCACGCGCAGCGCGCCCGAAACGCAGCCGCCGCCCGAGCCTCCCGTGAAAATTCCCTCCTGCTTTACGAGACGCCGCGCCCAGACGAAGCATTCCTGGTCATTCACCTGCACCACGTCATCGACAATCTTGAAATCCATGGTGGAGGGGAAAATATCCTCGCCGATGCCTTCGACCACATACGTTTTGGCCTTGCCAATTTTTCCCGTCTTCGCGAATTCGTAATACAGCGATCCGATCGGATCGACGCCGATAATTTGTACGTTGGGATTTTTCTCCTTCAGATAGCGGCCCACGCCGCTGATCGTTCCCCCCGTGCCCATGCCGCAGACGAAGTGCGTGATTTTTCCTTCGGAGTCTTCCCAGATTTCCGGCCCGGTCGTGCGATAGTGCGCTTCGGGGTTCATGGCATTCTCGTACTGGTTCGGGTAGAAGGAATTCGGGATATCCTTGGCGAGTCTTTTCGCGACGGAATAGTAGCTGCGCGGGTCGTCCGGCTCGACGGCCGTCGGGCACACGATCACTTCCGCGCCCAGCGCCTTGAGCAAATCCACTTTTTCCTTCGATTGCTTGTCCGTGATCGTGAACACCAGCTTGTAGCCGCGTACCGCTCCCACCAGCGCAAGCCCAATGCCGGTATTGCCCGAGGTTCCTTCGATGATCGTGCCGCCGGGCTTCAGCAGGCCCTTGCGCTCGGCATCGTCGATCATCGAGACGCCTATGCGGTCCTTCACCGAGCCGCCCGGATTCATGTAATCGACTTTGACGTACACGTCCGAGGCGAGTCCTTCAGTCAACCGGTTCAGCCGCACGAGCGGCGTGTGTCCAATGGCGTCGAGGATGTTATTGCAGCGCAACGAGCGGCTCCTTAGTTTTGCAAACGGCGAAGTTCAAAAGCTTTTAACACAAAGGGCACAGAGGACACACAGAAAGAAAATCAATTCTCTCAAGTTCGGAGGATTGCGTGTTTCTATGGGCTAGTTTATTTTGCCGAGTATCTCTCTGTCGTTCTTTATCTTTCTCAGCTTTTCTCTGTGTCCTCTGTGCCCTCTGTGTTAAAAGCTTTTCTCCCAGCCTAGTCCACAAGCTTAAGTGCATAGCAGAGCCGTTGTCCAGCTTCTCAATGCGCGCAGGTTCGTGGCAGAATAGGTCGCCTCTACATCGGGAGATCGGACGGCCATGAAACGAACCAACATTTCGACGGGAACGGCGTGGGAGCCCATCATCGGCTACTCGCGCGCCGTGCGTGTGGGCGATACGGTGCACGTTTCGGGCACGACGGCCACGGGCGCGGACGGAAAACTGGTTGGCGTGGGTGACGCCTACGCGCAGACCGTGCAAATACTGCGCAACATCGAGTCCGCGCTGCACAAGGCGGGCGCGCGCCTGGAAGACGTGGTGCGCACGCGCATCTACGTCGCGAACATCGCGGAATGGGAAAAAGTGGGCCGCGCGCATGGAGAATGTTTCGGCACGATTCGCCCCGCGACGGCCATGGTGCAGGTCGGCGGCATGGTTTCGCCCGAAATGCTGGTGGAAATCGAAGCCGAAGCCATCGTCACAACGCGCGCGCCGAAAAAGAAGAAAACCGCAAAACCAAAACGCCGCAAGCGGTAAGTAGCGCAGGCATTTCATACCAGCTAAAGTAGCGCAGGCTGAAGCCCGCGCTACTTCCGGTTTTCACCAGTCACCAGTCACCGCTTTATTCAGTACTTCACGCGAATGCGATACTTCAGCACCGCCGTCCCATCCTTCTCCACGGGCACCTCGAACTGTGCCGCGAATGCTCCGGTCTTTGTGTATTTGAAGGTCGAGTTGACCATCTCCCAATCGCCGCCGATCGGTTCGTTCACTTCCACGGTGACGGGAATATTTTTGTGGTTTCGCAGCGTGATCTGGTACTCGAATTCATACTCCCGGCCGTACAGTTTTTTATAGTCCGTCTGCAGGCGCTCGGAGACGATGTCAAACGCGTTGCCAATGTGCAGGCTAATCTCTTCGTCCTTAGGTGTGTGGTCGATGTGGTCTTCGCCGGCAAAGAGCGATCCGCCGCGCGAATCCTGCTGGTACACGCGAATGGTTCCCGACGGCAGAGGCATTCCCAGCCCCGATTTTTCGTCGTTCTTGAATTTGTAAAAGACCTGCACGGGATCTTTCACTGGCGCTCCGGGTTGGGCCGCTCCGCGGTAGTAGTAGGACTGGCCATTCACCATGTACACTTTCCGCAATGGGAAATGGGAAGCGTTGAGCAGGCTGATCTGCTTCGATTCCTGATCGAAGATCGACGTCCGGCGGTTCAGTGAATAAAGGTGATACTCGGAAAATGATTCCTGCTGGAACGGAGCGGGAGCGTTTTCCGCTTTAGCCATGGCCCCCATGGCGCGCATTTCATCCATGCCGTTTTGCGCCACAACGCGGTGAAGATCGCCCGCCACCAGTTGCAGTTGAGCGTTTTTGAACGCCGTGCCACTGTGATTCACCAGCGTGACCCAGCCGTCGAGGTCGCCGCTCGATTCGTCCTTCCCCACATTCAACACGTAGTCCGCGCTCCAGAAAAGGTTCGCGGTCAGGTACGAAGCCTCCACGCGATGCCGCCGCCCGCCTGAATTCTGGAGCGTCCACAGCAGCGTGGGCCGCT
>PLUM01000071.1 GCA_003165465.1 Acidobacteriota bacterium | reverse complement strand
CATCTCCGAAGGCCGCAAAGCCGCCATCTCGGTCGACAAATATTTAATGGGCAGCTCCAGCCTGACCTAGCCGCATTTGGTTTGCGTAGCACAGGCTTCAGCCTGTATTCTCTTGACGTTCGCCAGCCACAAATTAAAACCACACAGGCAGAAGCCTGCGCCACTAAAATCGTCAAGTAGCACAGCCCTTCCTGGCCGTGCCTTTTGTCGCGACCTTCGTTCCTTCAGCCGATTGAGAATAGGTATTGAAAAGAATTCCCGTTTTTCGCTAGAATCACCCCCAATTTACATGATCGTTCTTAACATAAAAGTAAGAATACGATCCTTCGCGCGTTTAACCGTCTTCGCCCTGGCTCTCATCCTTTGCGCGTCGTTCGTGGGGAAAGCCCTGGCGCAGGGTGGCGGAGGCGGCGCGGTCGGCGGACCTACCTTCAAAGTCCTTCGGTCGATGGCCGGCTCGTCCGGCAAAGAAGTCAATGGCCGCCTTGTGCTGGATGATCCAAGGACGGTGTTCTATCTTGGGCAAGATCACAAAATAATTGTGTATTTCGAGTGGGAGGGACCTCCCGGCCAACACAAATTCGAGGGAATCTGGAAAAACGCCGACAGCAAGGTGACCCTGATTTCGGACTTCCAATACATTGCCCCTGGAAAACTATTCTCCGGCTACTGGACCATGCTGCTTAGCGGCTCGGAATCGCCCGGCCTATGGACTCTGGAAGCCCACATTGACGGTGAGTCCGCCGGAGAGCTTTCATTCCAACTGATTGCGGGGCCCGGCACTGTGCCGCCCGTTGCCGCGGGGCCGCCGCCGCGCCAGCCGCTGACGACTGCCGGTTTGTATAAGCGGCTGGCGGAGGTCAGCGTATATGTGGATAAAATTGACGCTCACGGAAAGGCGGTTGCGCGCGGTTCGGGTTTTTACCTCGACGACGGCCAGCTCGTCACGGCATTCCAAAACGTCGACGGCGCGGCCATGCTCAGGGTGATTTCGGCGGACGGCACGGCGCAGGAAGTGACCGCCGTCCGAGCATGGAATCGATGGCAAGACTGGGCAATACTGGCGGTCATTGGGGCCAAAGTGAATGGCGTATCTCGTGCTGCGCCGAAATCCTGGACCGTTGGTTCTGTATGCTATTTTCTGCAACCCTCTTCCGGGTCCGGACGGGTCCTGGCGGACGGCACAATCGTCGGTCAGAACACGTTTCCGCAGGCCGGCGAGCGCATGAACATCGCGGAGAGTCCGAATCGCGGCGCGATTGGCTCGCCGCTCACGAATGAGTTTGGAGATGTGGTTGGAATGGTGGGAGGAAGCCTCGCGCCTGGGACGGACATGCTCGGATCTTACCTGCTCGCCTCCGCGCCAAATGGCATGGGTTCCGCTTCCTACATCCGGGACGGACTCGCTGTCCCGATCAATCTGATCCCCGTTGGCACCAGCCAGGAGGCGCCGACAACTCTGGAAGAATTGACTCGCAAGGGTCAGATGGTGCCTCTAGTGAATTCGGAACACAAAGTCGTCGTTGCGGAACTGGCGCTGACGCTGGAAAAAGCGAATGGAAGGTCGATGCCGACCAACCCAAGCCAGCAGTTCTCGCATAAGGACCAAAAGATTTGGGTGTATGTGAATTGGAACGAAAATATGCCTTTCAAGGGAACCGCCACGATGGCGGTTTATGACGCCGATAATCGTGCTATCGCCCAATCCAATCCCCTGAAGGTCAGCTTGCGCTCGGGGTCTATCAGCTCCAGTACGTGGGAGATTCCTCTCGCGCCGTTGCGATCCGGCATCTTTCGTGTGGATGTGTCGCTCGGAGATGAAATCGTCTGGAGGAGATTCTTTCGCCTGACAGACTAGTC
Organism: Acidobacteriota bacterium; assembly: GCA_003165465.1. Lineage (GTDB taxonomy): Bacteria > Acidobacteriota > Terriglobia > Acidiferrales > UBA7541 > Palsa-360. The sequence goes on along the minus strand of PLUM01000071.1, from coordinate 16,223 downwards.
AGGGCGTGAAATTCGCCACTCTCGTGCTGCGTCCATCTCCGCAGGTATGTTCAATCGGTGAAGTGCGGCGCTACTGCAATCCGCATTTTTTGCAATTTGGAAGCGTGACATTCCATCAAATTAGTTTGGCGTGAGAAATACGGTTTGGCCGCTCCGTCTTGCAATTCCATGCGTCGGCCGAAACTTCGCGTTATACTTTGTCGGCAAAAACTTTTCCGGAGGATCATTCATGTTCACGCGGCGCGAGGTTATGATCGGAGCGGTTACGGCAGGGACGGTTGCTCTCACAGCGGGGCCGAACATCATGTTTGCGCGCGCTTCGCAGCCATCGACGCCCGTGAATTTCGCGGTGCCCGAGGGCGCCTGCGATTGCCACGTGCACACGTTCGATCCGCAGAGCTTTCCTTATTCGCCATCGCGCCCGTACACGCCGGAGCCGGTTTCGGTCGAAGAATTGCGCGCGCTGCACCGCGCCCTGCACATGGATCGCGTGATCGTCGTGCAAACGACTGTCTACGGAACGGACAACGCCGGAGTGCTCGACGCGATGAAGCAGCTCGGCCCGCGCGCTCGCGGCGTCGCGGTGATTGACGACAAGGCGCCGGACTCCGCGCTCGACGAAATGGATCGCGCGGGCATTCGCGGCATTCGCCTGAATCTCGAAACTTCCGGACAAACCGATCCGGCGGTCGGCCGCCAGCGATTTCAAGCGGCGGTCGAGAGAATCAAAAACAGGAAATGGCACATTCAGATCTACACGCGCCTCTCCGTGATCGAGGGGATCAAGGATCAGGTCGCGGCCGCGCCCATGCCGGTGGTCTTCGATCACTTCGCGGGCACGCAAGCGCAGCCCGGAGTCGATCAGCCCGGCTTCCATTCGCTGCTGAGCCTCGTGCAAACGGGCAAAGCCTACGTCAAAATTTCCGCGCCCTATCGCAGCTCCACGCTCGCGCCGGATTATTCGGACGTTGCGCCCATCGCCAAGGCCATGATCGCCGCCAATCCCCGCCAAATTCTGTGGGGCAGCGACTGGCCGCACCCGGGGCTGCCCGTGCCCGGCCGCAACAATTCCGAAATTACGCCGTTCTTTCAAATTGACGACGGCCGCGTGCTGAATCTGCTCCCCACATGGGCGCCGGACGCAGCCACGCGCAAAACCATCTTGGTGGAAAATCCCGCAAAGCTCTACGGATTCTAGCCTGCGCTTTTCACAAGTAAGGGTTTACGTGACACAGGCTTCAGCCTGTGTTCTTTTGACTTTCGCGTGCTCAAAATTCAAAACCACACAGGCTGAAGCCTGTGCTACTGAAAAGCGTCCGCTCTTTTCATACATGCAGATGTGTTCCATCGGAGTGGGAGTGAGCTGCGGGGCGAAAACAGGTCGGGGGGAAGTCGCGCCGGCCCAGCCCTCAATCCCCTAAAGGGATCTCGGCGCGACTTCCCCCACCGGAGTCTACCTATCGCACGCGATAGGCCAAACGCAAGTCATTGAAAATACAGCATGTGCATTGGGGGGTGCCGGGTAAAAAAGCCACGCCACGGGGAATTTTTCCGGGGTGAATTCTGCACATTAAAGAAAATACAGGAGTTCGCTCAAGCGCCCCCGGAACCGAGGCAAGGCTATAGCGCCCGCCTAAATTATTGCCCAATCGCCCGCCAGCATTTTTCCAATGGATACCACTCCCGCAAAAGCCAAACTTAGTGTAAATTTGTAGGCGCTCGTTATTACGAGCAGTTGCCGAAATGAATCCAACTAAACCTGAGACGCAGGTTGAAGCCGAAGGGACCACCCGCATGAGCCGGGATACTCTATCCGTTACCGATAACCGCACGGGAAAAGCCTACGAAATTCCGATCCAGCACGACACGATTCACGCGACCGACTTGCGCCAAATCAAGGTGAACGCCGACGATTTTGGAATGATGAGCTATGACCCGGCCTTCAACAACACGGCCCTGTGTCAGAGCAAGATCACCTATATCGATGGCGACAAAGGCATCCTGCGATATCGCGGCTATTCGATCGAGGAGCTGGCCGAGAAGAGCACCTATCTCGAAACAGCGTATTTGATTTTAAATGGCGAGCTGCCGACCAAGTCGCAGCTGGAAGAGTGGATCTACCACGTCACGCACCACACCTTCATCCATGAGTCCGTGAAGAAATTCCTGGACGGATTTCACTACGACGCCCATCCGATGGGCATGATGATTTCGGCCATCGCCGCGCTTTCCACCTTTTATCCCGAGGCCAAGGACATTTTTAACAAGGAATCGCGGCTCCGGCAGACCTATCGCCTGATCGGCAAAATGCCGACGCTGGCCGCGTTTTCCTACCGGCACAGCCTGGGCATGCCGTTCGCCTATCCGGATAACGATCTGAGCTACGCCGGCAATTTTCTGAACATGCTGTTCAAGACCTCCGAGCTGAAGTACCGCCCGAACCCTACGCTGGAACATGCGCTGGACGTCCTGTTTATTTTGCACGCTGACCACGAGCAGAATTGCTCGGCGAACGCCATGCGCTGCGTGGGCAGCTCGCACGTCGATCCGTTTTCGGCCACCGCCGCGGCCACCGCCGCGCTCTACGGCCCGCTGCACGGCGGCGCGAACGAGGAAGTGCTCCGCATGTTGCTCGAAATCGGCTCGCTCTCGAACGTGCCCGCGTTCATCAAGCGCGTGAAGGCCGGCGAAACCAAACTCATGGGCTTCGGCCATCGCATCTACAAGAATTACGATCCGCGCGCCCGCATCATCAAGCGCGTGGCCGACGGCGTCTTTGAAATCATGGGTCGCAACCCGCTGCTGAATATCGCCCTGGAATGCGAGCGCATCGCCCTCGAGGACGACTACTTCGTCAAGCGCAAGCTCTATCCCAACGTGGATTTCTACACCGGCCTGATCTATCAGTCCATGGGCTTCCCCGTGACCATGTTCCCCGTGCTGTTCGCGATTCCCCGCACCAGCGGCTGGATCGCGCAGTGGCAGGAGATGCTGCTCGATCCCGAGCAGAAGATCGCGCGCCCGCGCCAGATTTATATGGGCAGCGAACTGCGGCCCTACGCGTCGATCGGTCAGCGCGGCTAACTTTCTTACTTTTTCAAAAAGGCCGCATGGGAACATCCCCTGCGGCCTTTTTTTATTTTTAAATATGTCGCATTGTGTTTCCGGGCAGGAATGGTTTTAGTAGCACAGGCTTCAGCCTGTGTTCTTTTGATTTCTCGCAAGCTAAAATTAAAAGAACACAGGCTGAAGCCTGTGCCACTGGCGCTGCGGTTTTCTCCTTCTATGCGCTAGAATGCTTCGCGATGCGATGTGGGTGTGCGGCGCGTGGCTCGCGGGGAAAATAATCGCCGAAAAAAAGTTTAGGAAAAAAACGGGTGACCTTTTCAAACCGATCCTTCCGCGCGCTGTTCTCCCTGGCGATGGCCGCGTGCGCATTTGTTTTGCCGGGCGAGGCGCGCGCCTCCCAGCTCGATATTTCCTCCGACGCAAAAGAAGCCATCCATCTGATGTATCTGGGCAAAACGGATCAAGCCATCGAGCTTGCCCATAAGCTCGAAGCCATGCATCCCGATCATCCTCTCGGCTATCTGATCGAGGCCGACGCGCTGTGGTGGATTATTTATTGCAAATGGTCGGAGCGAAAATACAACACGATTGACGCCTGGAGCCACACGCGCCCCGCGGACGCCGACGACGACGCGGAACTTGCGGTGGCCGATAAAGTAGCGCGCCTGGCCGAAGCCAACATCGCCAAGCAAGACACGGCCGAAATGGAACTGTACGCGGGACTCGGCTACGCGTCGCGCGCGCGCCTGCTCGGTCTGCGCTTCGCGAAACTTCCGGTGGCCCGCGCGGGCGTCGAGGCCCGCCGGCATCTCCTGCGCTGCCTCGAACTCGATCCCGACATGGCCGACGCCTACCTGGGGCTCGGACTGTACAACTATTACGTGGACACGCTTTCGGGCATGGCGAAAATCTTGCGCTTTATCATGGGCATTCCGGGAGGAGACAAGCGCGAAGGTTTGCGCCAGCTCGAAATCGCATCCACCAAGGGAGTGCTGACACAGGCCGAGGCGCGCTTCAACATGGCCAAAAGCCTGCGCAACTATGACCGCGATTATGCGCGCGCCGAACAGGCCGCTGCGCCCCTCGTCGCGGAGTATCCCAGGAATTGCATCTTCCTGCTGCTCGCGGGCGATATCGAACAGAAACTGGGCCACACCGAACAGGCCGCCACGAGGTTTCGCGCCGCCGCCTCGGCTCCCTGGGAAGAAACCTCGTGCGGCGAGCGCGCCCATACACTCGCCCGCGAAGCTCTCGCCACGCTCGGTGCAATCCAATAGCCGGATGGAAGCGAACATGCGCGAATTGCAGCAGCGCGGACTTCAGAGACTGTATGGCAAGAGTCAAATCTTTGTAGGGCTCGGCTTCAGCCGTGCCGTAAAGTGCCAGAAATCAACGCGGCTTCAGCCGCTGGCTCTTTCGGAATCGTGTTGCCCCATAGGCTCTTCAGCTTGCGGAGGGTAGTGCTTGCAAGGACTAAAATCCGCAGGCTAAAAACCGCGCCACAAATTTCTCCGGGCAACGGTCAAGCGTGTGCTGTGCATCTTATGGCTGCTGCGGTAAGCTGTCTGTGTGAGTTGCCGTAGGAGATGGTTCGGGAGCGTGGTTCGGGTTGACTTGGGTGTCCTGCGGTGGTATCAGAAACGGGCCGGTTTCGTGGGGTTCTTCCCGATTTCGGGCGCGGGGTTTGCTTTTGCCATGAACGCTTCGGCCACGCCGGGGCGTGGGGCCCGCCGGAAATGGAATTGCCGCTGACTTTCTCAGCACCCGGATTGATTTCATAATTTTTTTGTCTGCACGGCATCCCATCAGTGGGATGCTCGCGAGGAGCGTGTTCGGATGTGTTCGCGCAAGTGGCTAATTGTGGCGTTGGTGGCGTGTGGGCTGGCGTCCGCCTGTTCTCAGTACAACACCAACCTTTCCATCCAGACATCTTCCTCGGTGCTCACCTATCTGAGTCCCAGCACGGCTCCGGCCGGAGGACAAGGCTTCACGATTACGGCCAACGGCGGAGGCTTCATCTCCGGCGCGCTGATTCTGTGGAATGGAACCGCTCTGACCACCACGTACGTCAATCCCAATCAGTTGACGGCACCGGTCCCCGCGTCTAGCCTTTCCACCGTGGGCACCGTGCAGGTGTCCATCGAGATTCCCGGGTCGGCTCAATCCGCAACAACAATAGGCAACACGACGACGACGGCAATCTCCAATGCGGTTTTGTTTACGGTTATCCCGCCGCCGGGCACGCCTCCGTCGATCACTTCTCTGTCGGCATCCACAACTTCGGCAGCCTCCACTCCGTATTGCAGTACGCAGGGCTTTACGCTCACGGTAAATGGCACGAATTTTACGAGCGATGCGGTTGTGAATTGGAACGGAGTGGCGCAGCCAACCACTTTTAGTAGCGCGACGCCGACGCAGTTGACCGCCACGATTTCGGCCGCCGAAGCCGCGTTTCCCGGATCGCCTGTCGTTTCCGTAACGAATTCGGTCGGGGTGTCCAATGGATTGCCCTTTACGCTTACCACTCCGGCGGCGCTCCCGGCTCCCGGAATCAGTACGCTGTCGCAAACGTCCGCTTCCGCCGGCAGTCCCGCGCAGACGTTGACCGTGACCGGCACGAACATCCTGCCGTGCTCCGTCGTGCAATGGATCAGCCCAGGCAGCTCTACGCCGACGACGTTGCTCACCACCAATGTCAGCGCGACGCAATTGACCGCCACCGTGCCACCCGCCGACTTTCTCACCGCGGGCACGGCTAAGGTTCTCGTGTCCACCAGCGGGCCAGGCGGCGGCGCGTCGCCCACATCCATTTCGTTCACAATTGCCGCGCCCTCGATCTCTTCGCTGTCGTCCTCGGCCTCGACGGTGCTCAATACGACGGCGTCGTGCACTCCCTCTGGATTTATTCTCACCGTGAACGGCGCGAATTTCGTGAATGGTTCGGTGGTCGATTGGAATGGTTCGGCACGCGTGACGTCCTTTGTCAGCGCAACGCAACTTACCGCCACGATTTCGGCTTCGGACATCGCTTCCGCCGGGACGGCATCGATTACGGTATCCAATTCTGGAGTTAGCTCAGCACCCGCCTCCTTTACGATTTCGGCGGCATCATCGCTCGCGGTGCCCACGATCACGTCCATTTCACAGGTGAGGGCAACGGCTGGAACAGCCGGTTTTCCACTGAGTGTTGTCGGGACTAATTTTCTCCCGTGCTCGGCCGTACAGTGGACAAACGCTGCCAACCTCACAACGGCTCTGCCAACCACATACGTCAGCCCAACGCAGCTTAGCGCCACGGTTCCGGCAGTGGACATCGCTGCACTGGGATCGGCGAAAGTCTCGGTTGCTTCTCCGGCGTTCAGCGCGAACACGACCAATCCTTCCATCTCATTCTTGATTGTTCCTTCGGCCATCACTTCGCTTTCGGCCTCCACCACGGCGTTGGCCTCGACGCCGTACTGCGCTTCGTCCGGCCTGACGCTCACCGTGAACGGCACGGATTTCGCCGACGGCCTCGTTGTCAACTGGAATGGCTCGCCGCGCCCGACAACCTATGTGAGCGCAACGCAGCTCACCGCAGCCATCACGGCGTCGGATACAGCTTTCCTGGCGACGGGTCAGGCGGCGGTGGCCATTACCGTATCGAGCGGCAGCGCAGCGACTTCTCACTCGGCGAAGTTTGCCCTGACGGCGCTCCCAACTGGATCGACGTTTCCCGCACCGATCCTCAATTCGACATCCCCGATATCGCCGGCCAGCGCGGCCGTGGAAACCGTGGCGGGGCCGCCCGTTCCGCTGACCGTGAACGGCAGCGGCTTCGCGCCCTGCTCGTTCGTGGAATGGAACGGCTCGCCGCTGCCCACAAGCATCTTCGTCGGGACGAGCGGGATGACTTCGCTGATTCCCGCGCTCAATGTCTCGGCGGTGGGAACCGATCGAGTCGCGATGTCCACGCCCACACCTGGCGGCGGAACCTCGGGCAACGCGCCATTTACCGTGTACACGCCAACTTCTCCGACGACGCCCGCTGCGGGCAGCCCTGGAGGCGTGCTGTCCTTGCCGCTGATGAGCGCGAACCGGCGCTACGGCGTCTACGTGCTGGCATCCACCGACGGCGCCATCGAAGTTGCGGGATCGACGCAAAATATTTTTGTCGACGATACATGTCTGGGCGTGGCTTCGGGCTGCACGCCGTCCACCACGCTCGTTTCCGTCACAGCCAGCGGCGCGGCCAACGGCGACAGCATTTCTCCATCGATCAATGCGGACAGCACGCCAAACAACACGGTGGATGGGCGCTACGTGGCATTCCTGTCTTCCGCAACGAATTTGATGTCGACCGTTACGAATGGCCTCATGAGCGCATATGTCCGAGACACCTGCGCGGGAGTAGCCTCGGGCTGCACGCCGTCCACGCAACTCGTTTCCGTCTCAACCGGCGGCACGCAAGCCAATGGCCCAACCACTTCCGCGACGATCGACGGTACCGGCCGCTACATTACGTTCGCGTCCTCGGCCAGCAACCTCGGCTCCATGTCCGTGTCCGGCGGAATGTTCCTGCGCGATACGTGCGCGGGAGTAGCCTCGGGCTGCACGCCCTCCACGCAGCCGTGGCAGTAGCGCTCCCGTAGCACAGGCTTCAGCCTGTGTTCTTTTGACCGTAGTTTTCCCCGGGTGCCCCATCCTTCGCGCTTTGTGCGAAGGGTGGGTTCTCCGCGCACAAGCAACATTCCCTCTTACCCGGCAACATAGTTTTCACAGGCTGCGAAAAAAATCCCCCAGACCTTTTGTCATTCCGAGCCAAGCGAGGAATCTCTCCTTGTTTTCTTGCGCGTAGAACGAAGAGAGATTCCTCGCTTCGCTCGGAATGACAGAGTTAGGGACTTTTTCCGCAAGCTGTTTAGCTTGTGTGGTTTTGATTTGTCGCAGGCTAAAGTCAAAAGAACACAGGCTGAAGCCTGTGCCACTAAAACCCTGGCTTGGCTCTTGGATTTTTCAATCGGGCAGAAGAAACAAACGCTCCACAGCCAGCTCAACGGCCCAGGGCTGCGGCAGATCGCGGAACGATTCCCATTCCTGCTTAAAAATCTCGGCTTGCACATGAAAATCGGCGGAACTCGCGCCCGGCGCGCCGATGCGCAAATCGAGCGTGACGCGGAAGGGCGTCTCGGCCATCGCGGCCAGCCAGCAAGGGAAAATATTTCCGGAATCTTCGCCGCTCAATTTCCGCGTCGCAAACACGCGCACGTGGTGCGCGCGGATCGCGACATGCTCCGGCGTCTTCTCAAACTTCTGAGCGACGCGCAGCGCGCAGCCCCAGTCGACGGCTTCGACGCGCCCATCCGGCAATCGGCGCGCGCGCGAATAATTTTTGCATCCGGTGACGCGCGCGACCTCCATCGCCGGAGGATGGCGGAAGATTTCTTCCTTCGGCCCTTGCGCCGCCACTCTCCCGTTCGCCAGTACAACGAGGTCCTCGCAAACGCGGTACGCCTCTTCCATATTGTGGCTCACGAACAGCGTCGATCCCTCGTAGGAACCCAGCGTTTCGCGGAGCTGGCGTTCGAGAGCGCCGCGCAGATGCGTGTCCAGCGCGGAAAACGGTTCGTCGAGCAGCAGCGCGGCCGGCTCAATGGCCAGCGCACGCGCGAGCGCGGCGCGCTGCTGCTCGCCGCCTGAAAGCGTCGCGGGGTAGCGGCTCGCAAACCCGCCGAGATGCGCGGCGGCAAGCTGTTTCGCGACGCGCCGGTTTCTCTCCGCATCGGGCAGGTGCTGCAATCCGAACGCGATATTTTCCGCCACGGTCATGTGCGGAAACAGCGCGTAATTTTGAAACAGCAGACCGATGCGCCGCTCCCGCGCGGGCACGTCGATGCCCCGCTCGGAATCGAACAGCACGCGCCCGTGAAGCGCGATGCGCCCGCGGTCCGGCTTCTCCAGTCCCGCGATCGCGCGCAGCGTCATCGTCTTGCCCGAACCGGATGGTCCGAGCAGGCCGAGAGGCGCGCCCGCCGCCGTGAATTCGACAGCAAGCCGGAAATCCGGCATCCGTTTTTCGATCGCAACTTCGAGTGACATCATCCGCCTTTCCGTAACGCAGGCTGAAACCCGCGCTACTTAATCCGCCCTTCTGACAAGCGATGCGTGAGCAATTCAATTTTTGTGAGCATCCCTTGATGAAGCCGCCGGTTCATGGACTCGCCGTAGGGGCACGGCATTGCCGTGCCCCTACAATCGCGAAGCCGCAAAATGCGAACTCATTCATCGAAAAATCCAGAGATCCAAGTCACGCTTGTGAGAAATGCGGATTAAAACCTCCGCCACAATCCAAACGCCCGGCGATTCGTTCCATAGATCAGCGCCAGCACGACAAACGAAAACAGCAGCAGCGCGAGCGCCGTCCGGTTTGCCGCATCGTAATTCGCGGCCTGCACCTGATCGTAAATCTCGATGGACACGGTGCGCGTCACGCCCGGAATGTTTCCGCCAACCATCAGCACCACGCCAAATTCACCAATCGTGTGCGCGAAGCTCAGCACCAGCCCCGTGATCACGCCGGACGCCGAGAGCGGCAGGATCACGCGAAAAAATGTCGAGAGGCGCGAAGCTCCCAGCGTCCACGACGCTTCGATCAGCCGCCGGTCCACGGATTCAAAGCCCGCCGTAATCGGCTGCACGGCGAACGGAAGGCTGTAGAGCACGGACGCGACCAGCAAGCCGCCGAACGTGAACGGAAGCGTGTGTCCGAACCATGACTGCCAAACTTTTCCGGCAAAGTGGCGCGGCCCAAGCCCCACCAGAATGTAGTAGCCGAGCACCGTGGGAGGCAGAACGAGCGGCAGCGCGACCATCGCCTCGATCAGAAATTTCCAGCGCCAGCGCGAGAACGTCACCCAATACGCGATCGGCAGGCCCGCGGCGAGCAGAATTCCCGCGACGCACAACGCCAGCTTCACCGAAAGAAGAATCGCCTCCCAGTTCACGGCTTCTCCTTGCCGGGCAAAGAAAATCCGTATCGTTCGAGCAGCTGGGCCGTCGCGGGCAATTGAAAATAGTCGAGAAAGCGCCGCGCGGCTTGGGCGTTCGGCGCGCTGCGCGGGATCACCGCGCCTTGCTGAATGGGCGCGTACAAATTCTGCGGAATGCTCCAGGCGCGGCCCTTGTCTTTCATCGCGGGCGAAAGCGCGAGAGACAGCGCCACGATCCCGGCCTCCGCGTTTCCGGATTCGACAAACTCCGCCGCCTGCGAAATGTTTTCGCCCAGCACGAGCCGGTCTTTCACCGCGTCATAGACGCCCGCCCGCCGCAACGCTTCTTCCGCAGCCCTTCCGTAGGGCGCATGTTGCGGATTGGCGATGGCGATTTTCCGCACGGCAGGATCACGCAGCGAGGAAAAACCTTTGGCGATGTCCACGCGGGAATCGTTTCTGGTCCACAAGACGATCTTGCCGGTGGCGTATAGAACCGTGCTTCCGGGCGCGGCAAGCCCTTCGCTTTCGAGTTGTTTCGGATACGCAATGTCCGCGGAAAGAAAGACATCGAACGGCGCGCCATTTTCAATCTGCGAAAGGAAATTTCCAGACGAACCCATGCTCGTGCGAACCGTGCAGCCCGTTGCGGTCTGGAATTTCACGGCAATTTCGTCCATCGCGTAGGCCAGGTCGGACGCCGCCGCGACGGTGACGATGCCGCACGGTTTCGCCGCATCTTGGCGCGTTGAAATGGATTGTGTTGCGGCACGAAGCGAACAATTCGCCGAAATACATGACGCGCTGTCATTCCGAGGTACGTTGCGTGCCGAGGAATCTCTCCGTGATTGCCGGGAGGGAAGCCCGGACACGGAGAGATTTCTCACTTCGTTCGGAATGACAGCGAAGATGGATTTTTCCGCACGCAGTAGCAACGGCGCGGAGCATGCGAGCGCCGCAAGCGCGACACTTAATGTTTTGCCGATTCGTCGCATGGGCATACGGTCCGCGCTCACACACGCACGATCATGACTTCCGTGGATTTAATGAGCGCTGCCGCGGCCTGCCCTTTTTCCAGACGCATTTCGCGCGCGGCATCCGCCGTGATGATCGAGGAGATGCGCTGCCCGCCGATGGAGAGTTTCACCTGCGCCAGCAACCCGCTGTAGCGCACTTCCACGATTCGCCCGACCAGCTGATTTCGCCCGCTGATGCGGCGGAAATTGCGCCGCCCCGCCAGGATGTCTTTTTCCTCGGTGCGCGGCAGAAAACGCTCGATTTCCGATTGGGGGATGCGGTGGTGCCCTCCCGCCGTTTGAATGCTGCGCAATTTCTTTTTGTAGATCCACTGCTTCAGCGTGGGATAGCTGATCCCCAGCGAACGCGCGGCGTCGCGGGGCGTAAGCAATTCGTCGGAGCGCACAGGCACCTCCCGTACACTCCATTTGTATATGTATGGATACGATATGTCAATACGGATTGATACGATAAAGTAGCGCAGGCTTCAGCCTGTGTTCTTTTGACTTTAGCTTGCCACAAATCAAAACCACACAGGCTGAAGCCTGTGCCACTAAAATCGGCGCCGTCGGAAACGAGCGTTACTCCTCCGGCGCAAACGCCAGCAGCGCATTCCCCGGCATCCCGCCGTTGCGCGGATATCCCGAATTAACGAACACCATCCCGCCCACAACCACCGGCCCGGCGCCATCGATTGAGCCGCCCTTGGCCGCGACTCCGTTCACCGTGGCATAGCTCTGCGCCGTATCGAAATCCCAAAGCATCTCGCCGTCCTCCGTGCTGAACGCGCGCACGTGCCCGTCGAGCGACGGGGAGAACACCACGCCGGGAATCAGCGACAGAGCGGCGGACTGCCCAGGACTGCAACCCGGCCGTGGCGGATCGCACGGATGGCTCGGCGCATACCACGCCTTCGAGCCGTCCTCGAGATGCAGCGCCGTCAACCCGCCGCCCTTGGCCGGATCGAATGTCGCGCCGCCCACGGGCCCGGCGGTGTTCATCACGCCGGATACATCGGATACAGCCGCGTACACTTTTTGCCCGTCGGTGGCCATGCCCCACTGCACGCCGCCATTGATGCCGCCCGTTCCGACGCGCGTCTGCCACAGAATTTTTCCCTTTGCGTCCGGGTCAAACGCGAAAACCACGCCGGATTTTTGTCCCGCGACCAGTATCTCCTTGCCATTCGGCCCGCGAACCAAAATCGCCGACGATCCGAAATCGTAATCCGGCCCTCCGTTCGGCGGCGGGCAATTGATGCCCTTGCTGCGGCAGGAGGAGTTGTAGGTGTCGTTCGCGAGCGCTTGCTGCGTCCACACAATACTCCCCGTTTTCAAGTTGAGCGCCACGACCGAATCGCTCGTCGCGGTTGCGGGCGCCGAATAATTGTTGCCCGTGCCGACGTAGAGCACGCCCCGCTTGGTATCGATCGTCGGGGCCGACCAGATCGGCGCGCCGGATGGCCCCCATTGAGGGGTTCCCACGCTGTTCGTGCCGGTTCGCTGCGCCGGGTCCACCATGTACGTTTTCCAAACGGTGGAGCCGTCGCGAACGCGCAGCGCCGTGACGCTTCCGCGAAATGTGCAGCAGGTATATTGCGGATCGATCGAGCGCGTTTCCTCCCACGACGCGGCGGGAATGAAAACGATGCCATCCAAGGTCACGGCCGAGCCCGTCAGCCGTGTGGCCTCGTCTTCGTCGATGCGCTTCCTCCAAATCAGGTGGCCGGTCTTCGCTTCGATCGCGTAGGCCCAGCCGGTCAAGTCGGTGAACACGAGCGACGTCGAGTCATCGCCGGGAACGGCAACGATGGCGGCGCGCACCGGCCCAGCCGCCTGAAACACCCAGTGCGTGCAGCCGGTTTTGGCATCGAGCGCCTGCAGCATGCCGCTGGCGCTGCCCACAAAAATCGTGCCATTCACCACGGTCGGCGCGGCAAAGGCCGTGACGTCGCCCGGAAATCCAATCGCCCATTTCAACTTGAGCCGCCGAACCTGCGCCGGCGCGAGACCCGCGCGTTCGGCCGTCTGGTAGCGCGCATTGGACGCCGTGGGACTCCATCCCGCCCAGCTATCGTTCGCGGGGCCGGACATGATGGAAACTTTCGCCGAGCAAAATGCAGCGGCGGGCAGCGGCGCTTCCGCCAAATTCGTTCCCAGATAATTCGCGACGGCATCGCGCTCCGGACGCGTGACCGGATAGGCCACGGCCATCATCAATCCGAAATCGAGCGTCCGCAGGATTCGCGTGGCGGACATTTTCCGCAACGCGTCCTTCGATGGCGCGCGGGAGCCTTCCTGATCGTGGCACTTCGCGCAGCGCTTCTGATAAACGTCCTCGCCCGAAATGCCCGGAGCCGAAGGTGAAGCGGAAGATGACGCCGAAGACGTCGCTCCGGATGCGCCGGGCGCGGAATTCTGTGCCGCCGCCGGAATCGCGCAAAGCAGCGCAACCAGCATGGCCATCTGAATCGACAAACTTGTGGAAGTCAGTACGAGTTTCATGCGAATTTTTCCTTTGGGGATTGAATGTCAGGGAGAATCTTACGATATTTCCGCGCTTTTAGTGGCACAGGCTTCAGCCTGTGTTCTTTTGATTTTCGCTTGCCACAAATCAAAACCACACAGGCTGAAGTCTGTGCTACTAAAGATACCGCGCTCTACCCGTGCGAAGCGGCTTCCTGATCGATCGCGTGATAGGACGAACGCACCAGCGGTCCCGATTCCACGTGCCCGAAGCCCATTTGCTTGCCGAGCGTTTTGTATTCGGCGAATTCGTCGGGGTGAATGTACCGCACGATGGGCAAATGCTCGCGCGTCGGCTGCATGTATTGGCCCAGCGTGAGAATGTCGGTCCCTTGCGCGGCGAGATCCTGCATCGCGGCCAGCACTTCCTCGCGCTCTTCGCCCAGGCCGAGCATCAGCCCCGTTTTCGTCGACATGCCGGGGTCCAGCGCTTTCGCGCGGCGCAAAAGTTCCAGCGACCGCCCGTAGACCGCGCCCTTGCGCACCTGATGATAGAGCCGCGGAACGGTTTCCGTGTTGTGGTTCAGAACATCCGGGCGCGCGGCCACCACGGTTTCCAGCGCGTTCCAGTCACCGCGAAAATCGGGGATCAGCACTTCCACTTTGCATCCCGGAACGCGCCGGTGAATTTCGGTGATCGTGCGGGCAAAGATGGACGCGCCGCCATCCGGCTGATCGTCGCGATTGACGGACGTCACCACCGCGTACCGCAGCCCCAGTTGAACGGCCGCGTCCGCCACGCGATCCGGTTCCTGCTCATCCGGCGGAGCGGCCGGTTTTCCGGAAGGCACGGCGCAAAAGCCGCAGGCGCGCGTGCAGATGTTTCCCAAGATCATGAACGTGGCCGTGCGCTGCTCCCAGCACTCGCCCATGTTCGGGCAGCGTGCGCTCTCGCAAACGGTGTGCAGCTCCAGCGTGCGCATGATGCGCTTCAGGTCCTGGTAATTGTCCCCGTTGAAAAATTTGACGCGCAGCCAGTCCGGTCTCGGATGCGTCGCCGGATTGAGCGGGCCTTCCGCGCCGGGTTGGGGAAGCGAGTTGGAAACGATGTGAAAGGGCGAAGACATCCGTAGCGATCTCAATTACCCATTCTAAGCGCAGCTCCGGCCAGACACAAGCGCATCGGCTGGGTGCAGGATACGGGAAAAGTAGCACAGGCAGAGTGCCTGTGCTACTAAAACCAGGTCCGAACCGACTTTTTCCGCAGCCTAAGGAGCGAGACGCCTGAGCAGGACATTGCCATGCCAAATTGACGCGTTTCCGCCACGCTGAATCGTGTCACTTGTGGCATATTGACCACACCGCATTCCAAATATGTCTGTAATTAGCTGATTCTAAAAGTGTAAACGCTGTTTCGGAAGGGCTTCCGAAATGCTACACTATCCTCCGGGATGAACTGTCAAACCACCATCGAGCGACCGGTCGCAACCAAGGGAATCGGCCTCCATACCGCCGTAAAGTCCCATCTGCGCCTGGTGCCTGCTCCGGCCGACACGGGCATCGTTTTCCGGCGCGTGGACCTGGACAATTTTGAGATTGAAGCGCATGTGCGGAATGTCGCGCGCGTCAGTTATGCCACGAGCCTGATGAAAAAAGGCGTGCTGCTCTCGACCACCGAGCATGTGCTTGCCGCGCTCTATTCCTGCGGCGTGGACAACGTGTATATCGAGATCGACGCTCTCGAACTGCCGATCCTCGATGGCTCCTCACAGCCCTTCATCGAGATGCTCGGCGAGGCCGGAATCCGGCGGCTGCGCAAGCGGCGGCGGTATCTTAAGGTCGTAAAGCCTCTGGAAGTATCCGAGGGCGGGCGGCGCATCGGGATTTATCCGGCGAACGATTTTAGCGTTCGTTGTTACGTGGATTACGCGCATCCGGCGGTGGGTTCGCAGGAGATCGAGTTGCGCGTGAGCCGCGAATCCTTCTGCCGCATGTTGGCCCCGGCCAGAACGTTTGGTTTCGTGCAGGATTTTGAAGGTTTGCGCCGCATGGGGCTGATTCGCGGCGGCTCTCTCGACAATGCCATCGTCCTCAACGAAGGTGGCGTGATGAACGGCCCGTTGCGCTTCCCGGACGAATTCGGCAGGCACAAGGCGCTGGACCTGATTGGCGATCTGGCGCTGGTCGGCCGTCCGTTGCTAGCCCGCGTGGAAGCCCACAAGGCCGGCCATGCCCTGCATACGCAACTCGTGACGCGACTCCTGGCCGATCCTTCGCTCTGGACCGAGACCTACAACGAAGCCGCGCCCCAACACACGCTTCTCGCCCCCGAAGCCGCCGCGTCCGCCGCGGATTGAAGTTGCCGCGGAAAAAGTAGCACAGGCACTCTGCCTGTGCGGTTTTCTAAATTTTCGCCCATCCATGACGCGCATGACGCGATTGATTGGAAAAGCCGCACAGGCAGAGTACCTGTGCTACTAAAACCCGCTCCGAACCGACTTTTCCCGCAGCCTGTTCAGCCTGTGTGGCAACGGCCCAATCTTTGTAGGGCACGGCTTCAGCCGTGCCGTGAAGTGTGCAATATCAATGCGGCTTTACAGGCTGCGGAAAAACTCGACATTGCTCGTGATTTTGGGTGGCGCAGCGCTTCAGCCCTGCGATAACTGGCCCGTTTTCACCACCGGCTTTAGCCGCCGAGGTAAGA
>PLUM01000108.1 GCA_003165465.1 Acidobacteriota bacterium | reverse complement strand
GACGAATACATGGGACGGGTCGGGAGCACGGACGCCGATGCCCACGCCCCGGAGCGGCGGAGGGTGGGCAACTTACAACGGAAAGATCTACGTAGCCGGCGGCGAAATCCAGACCCGCCAACTGGTGGGAGCGTTTCGAGCGCTGGAGGCATACGATCCGGCCACGAACTCCTGGTCCATTCTGCAGTCACTGCCCATTCCACGGCACGGCGTTGCGACGGCAGTTGTGGGCAATAAGATTCACTTCGTAAGCGGGCACATCACGTCGGGCGGGGCGCCAGACGTCCAAGTGTCCACGGGATCGCATGACGTTTATGATCCGAATTAGATGACGGCCACGGCGATTCAAACTAAATTGATGTTTTCAATCGCGGGAAGAGTTCAAGAGAGTTTTCGCGGTCGATCGCGCGCATATCGCCCGGGCTGAGTCCAAAATCGGTCAAGTCTTTGGCGTCGGTCTCCGCGGTAGCGAACGGGTGACGTTTACAATGCAGCGACTGGGGAGCGAATCGGGTCTCTGGCCCAAAGTCAATAGAACATTATGTCTCTAATAGATAAACCAAACGCGCACTATCGGCATGTATACGCCGTCGTGAGGATCGATATGCCAGTGGACGAAACCCAACCTGAAAGCTCCATTGCTGTTGTCAAAGTGCTATCGTCCAAAACGTCCGCAGAGGAGGAAACTGTCCGACTCAATAAAGTAAACTCCGAGAAACACTGCATTTATCGTATGTATATCACGCGGATGGTAACGATCCAGTGATCTATGGGAATAAACCTCCAAGCGCCGGTTCTATAAAAAGGGGCATCGAGAGAAGAGTCTCCGGGACCACCGCCTAAAATGGCAAGAAATGGAGTTTTTGCGGGCATCCCCCTTTGAACTCCTTGCCAGAGTAATATGTGGATTCTATCTAACTAAGGACCGAGAGGTTCCGATGCGAGCCTTAAGAGTGCTGTTCACGATCGTCGCGATTGTAGCTGCTTTGCTATTTCACCCCGCGACTTCGCGGTCGGACGTTGCCAAGAGCGAAGCTTCGGAATCCCTCACTGGACAAGTCACCTCGGCGGAAGAGGGCGCCATGGAGGGTGTGCTCATCAGCGCCAAGAAAGTGGGCTCGACGATTTCGGTCACGGTGGTGAGTGACGAGCATGGGCGTTACCGCTTCCCCGCAGGCAGGCTGGAGCCAGGGCACTACGCACTTCGAATCCGGGCGGGCGGATATGACCTGGATAGCCCGAGCTCTGTTGACTTTCCGGCCGAAAAAGGTGCGACGGTCGATATCAAACTTCGCAAAATCAGTAATCTTGCGTCGCAACTGACGAATGCGGATTGGCTCGCAAGCTTCCCCGGAACCCCCGAGCAAAAAGCTTCCATCCAAGCGTGCACACATTGCCACACCTTTGAGCGGATCGTTCGGTCGAATCACGATACGGATGAGTTCGTCGGGGTGCTGGAGCGGATGTCGCGGCACACGCCGGAATCGTTTCCTCTGATGGTGCAGCCGGATGGCCCCGGACGCCTGGGCGGCGGTGAAATGAAGACCGACCAGGAGGCGCAACTTCAGGCGAATCGGCAAAAGCAAGCTGCGTATCTCGCCAGCTTGAACCTAAGTTCCGTTGAACAGTGGCCGTACCCGCTCAAGATTGCGCCACGGCCAAAGGGGAAGGCCACGCAGGTGATCATCACGGAATACGATCTGCCCAAGCGAACGCGACAGCCGCACGATGTGATCGTCGATTCGGAAGGGACGGCTTGGTATGCCAGCTTCGGGGAAGCAATTCTGGGGAAGCTCGATCCTAAGACGGGCAAGACGACGGAATATCCCATGCCAGTGCTGAAGCCTGGCCGCATTATCGGAAATCTGGATTTGGAATTCGACGAGGACCAGAACTTGTGGATCGCGATGACGTTTCAGGGAGCGATCGCGGAATTCGACCGGAAGACGGAGAAATTCAAAATCTACCGGCTTCCCGCCGAAATGGACGGAGATTACCGAGAGCTTACATTCGTGAGCCCGAATCACAGCAAGATCGACGGCAAAGTGTGGGTCAACGATTCGGGAACGTGGACAATTCTGCGGCTGGATATTGCGTCAGGAAAATTTGAAACCTTCGAGCCGTTTCCTTCCCCGCGACCCAACATTTATCAGATCGCTTCCGATGCGCAAAACAATGTTTACTTCACAGTTTTGGGGCGCGAGCACATCGGAAGGATAGATGCGAAGACGGGGAAGATCACGACATATCCGACGCCGACTCCCCATTCGGCGCCGCGGCGCGGATCGTTCGACGCCCAGGGACGGTTGTGGTTCGGGGAAAACCGGGGGAACAAGATTGGGGTGTTTGACCCAAAGACAAACGAAATCCAGGAATGGAACCCACCCACATTGTTTTACTTGCCCTACGATGTAACCGCGGATAAGAAGGGTGATGCCTGGGCCGTGACGGAATTCAGCGATACTGTATTGCGGCTCGATTCCAAGAGCGGCGAGTTCACCGGCTATCTGATGCCCCGCGAAACGAACATGCGTCGCGCCTTCGTGGATGATTCAAGCGAGCAGGTAAAGTTCTGGGTGGGCAATACGCACTTGGCTTCCATCATCCGGGTTGAGCCGCTTGACGGGCCGGCTGTCGTTATGGAAATAAAGTAACATAACCACTATAATATACATCAGGCCGGTTCCGGGACAAGACGCCCGAAGGGGACTTGGGCTGCCGGAAGCAGCGAACTTGCGCCCTTGACTTTCTTCTTCGCTTTTCTGCTAACAGGGTGCTAGAGTCCGCTTGTCATTATTCTGACGACCACGTTCCTTATCAAAGGAGGGACATGTGAGTTCCAAAAAATCAAGTCGAAGGCGGTTTCTGAAGCAGGGCGCGGCCCTCGCGTGCATGACCGCGGCGGGGATAGGAGCTGCGTCCGCTCAAGGTCCCGAAGATCCGAACAAACGCACCGACTACGTGCCCGAAGAACAAGTGCCCAAAGATCACGTCATCCGCGATCCGTGGACCGGAGAGATGATGCGGGACGAAGAGGGGAACCTGCTGGTGAACTGGACCGGGACACCCCAGTGGGAGGCGTACCGGAAGAATGCACATGCCATGGGTACCCGCTACGGGAACTTGGAAATAGACTCCCGCCTCTACGGCGTGCGCTCGCGTTACGTGACCTCCTATCGCCGGGGCTTTGATGGAGGGTCGGCTTTCGGTACTTCGGGCACACCCACTGCGCCAAGCGCCTCCAAGACCTACTTTTATTCGTTGATGTCTCCGATGGATGCTCAATTAGGGGTCATTACGCCCAGCGGGCTCCACTTCGCTGACGAGCACGGCGAGGTCCCGGATATTGATCCTCGGGAGCATCACATCACCATCTTCGGCATGGTGGATCGTCCGTTGACAATATCCATGGAAGACCTGATGAGCCTGCCGTCGGTTTCCCGGATTCACACTCTCGAATGCAACACCGACGGCGTGACGGGCGGTCTTCGGAATGCGCCTTGGGCGACCGCCGGACACGCGTATGCCGAGAACAGTTGCAGCGAATGGACCGGGGTGTTGATGTCCACGATCCTCGATATGGTCGGCGTGAAAAAAGGGGCGAAATGGTTCTATGCGTCGGCGGGTGACGAGTACAACCAAACTTGGGCCATTCCCCTGTGGAAGGCCATGGACGACGCGATGCTGGC
>PLUM01000031.1 GCA_003165465.1 Acidobacteriota bacterium | reverse complement strand
CGATCGAGGACCCGATCGAATTTCTTCACAATCACAAGAAATGTCTGGTGAATCAGAGGGAAATCAACTCGGACACGCATTCCTTCTCCAATTCATTGCGCGCGGCGCTTCGCGAAGATCCTGACGTCGTGCTCATCGGAGAAANNGGTGCTCGAAGGCGTTCTTTGTCAGACCCTGCTGCCGCGAGTGGACGGCCGCGGCCGCGTTATGGTGATGGAAATCCTGATTCCCAATCCCGCGATCCGCAACCTGATCCGCGAGGACAAAATTCACCAAATTTATTCGGCCATGCAGACCGGAACAGCCCAGACCGGAATGCAGACCTTCAATCAGGGGTTAGCGACCGCTTATTTGGGGAAGTTAATCACTTTGGAAACAGCCTTGGGTCGTTCGTCGAATCCTGAGGAACTGCAGGATATGATTAATCGGGGCGTCACATTGAATACTTCTTCGCGCCCGCCTGCCGCGCCGGTTCGGCGCTGACACGGGGCGAGAGACGTTGTTTTTGTTTGTCCTGAGTTACCACGGGCTGATCGAGGAGATCGTAAAGTTGCCATCCCGGATGCACAGGAAGAAGAGGGCCGGGCGGGACGGATACTGAGGAGGATAGAAAGATGCCGGTTTTTACATATCGAGGAACCAACCGCGCTGGGGTCATCGTAAGCGGTGAGCAAGCGGCCACGAACAAGGCCGAGCTTGTCAATAATCTCAAGCGCCAGCAGATTAACGTCACCAAGATGTCGGAGAAGGGCAAGGAATTTAACATACCGACTTTTGGAGGAGGCGTCGACTCCAAGGAATTGGCGATCTTCACGCGCCAGTTCTCCGTCATGATTGACGCTGGATTGCCCCTGGTGCAATGCCTGGAGATTCTGGCCGGCCAGCAGGAAAATAAAGTATTTCAAAAAGTGTTGACCGACACGCGCGCGGCTGTCGAAGGCGGTGCAACGCTTTCTGCAGCCATGCGCGCGCACGAGAAGGTTTTCGACGCCCTGTATGTGAACCTTGTCGAGGCGGGCGAAGTGGGCGGTATTCTCGACACTATTTTGCAGCGCCTTTCCACGTACATCGAAAAGAACGTCAAATTGAAGGCCGCCGTGAAGTCTGCCCTCGTTTACCCTATCGCGGTCCTGGTTGTTGCCGGCGGAGTGATCGTCCTGTTGCTGTGGAAAGTCGTGCCGATTTTTGCGACGTTGTTCCTCGGCTTGGGTGTCGATCTCCCGCTGCCCACCCAAATCGTCATCGGACTTAGCAACTTTATTGGCAGTATCTACGGATTCTTGATCTTGGTCACGCTTGTCGCGACCATCTTCATATTGAAAATGTGGTACCAGACGCCGACCGGCCGTATGACTCTCGACCGCATTCAGCTCAAATTGCCCATGATTGGAATCATCCTTCGGAAGATCGCGGTGGCACGCTTTACGCGTACACTGGGAACATTAATTTCAAGCGGTGTTCCGATCCTTGAAGGACTGGAAATTACGGCACGAACGTCCGGCAACGCGGTCATCGAGAAGGCCCTCATGGAAGTTCGTAAGGGTCTGGAAGCGGGCCGCAACCTCTCCGATCCCCTCAAGGATAGCAATGTGTTCCCGGGGATGGTCACGCAAATGATCGCCGTCGGAGAACAAACCGGCGCCATGGATGCCATGCTGTCAAAAATCGCGGACTTCTACGAGGATGAAGTCGACGCGGCCGTTAAGGATCTGATGTCGGCCCTTGAACCGATCATGATCGTGTTCCTGGGCGTCGTTGTTGGCGGCATCGTGATCTCCATGTACCTGCCGCTGTTCACCCTGATCGGACAACTCAGCAACGCTAAATAGAGGTGTACGAGAGTAATGTTCAGAGGTCGCAAGCATCGAGAGGGCGATCCCAAACCGGTCGCCCTTGATCTCTCCCCGGATCGAGCCTGACGGAAATCTTTAAGCGCGGGAAGGAAGCCTGCTGACAAGCTCGTCTCGAATGGAACTGACACAAAATGTCGCTGAATGGCTCGGCTGGCTTTCCCGCGTCCGTTTTTTTCTGATTACACTTCTGCTTGCGCTGGTCATAGCGCTGGGCAAGACAAGCCAGCTCGAAGTATCCGTCCGGGATTTCATTCCGTTGATGATCCTGTGGTACACGCTGGCGATCGTCTACACCATCTTGATGCGATGGATGCCCGCGGCAACCTGGCACGCCGGCGTTCAACTGTTTTTCGACCTGGTTCTCGTGACGTGCGTGATTTATCTGACGGGTACGCAGGACAGCTACTTTCTCTGGCTCTATCCGCTCGCCATCATCGCCGCAAGCATTATTTTTTCTCGGAGCGCAACTTTTATTGTGGCCGGTTTCAGTTTCATTCTGGTCGGGGGCCTAGCCGAACTCGTCTATTACAACGTCCTGCCGCGCATGCAGGTTGCCGTGCCAAGCAGCCGCCAGTTGCAGACCTGGATATTCAGCAATTTGTTTTACTTCATGGCGGTTGCCTATCTTGCGAGCCTTCTCGCGCAAACGTTGCGGAGTCACAGCGCGGAATTGGAAGCAAAACGCGGGGAATTGCAGGATTTGCAGGCCTTCAACGAGGACATTATCCATTCGATGCGCGGCGGACTCCTCACCACGAACATGGAAGGCCGCATTCTTTTGCTCAATCGGACAGGAGAGGAAATTACAGGCAGACAATTTCGGGATGTAAGGGGAAAGCTTTTACGGGATCTGTGGCCCGCGTTCTGGCTTCCGGGAGATATTGTGGAAGACGGCAAGCTCCCACAGCGGCGCGAGGTGGACCTCCTGACGCCCGATGGCCAGCAGCGTTTTATCGGCATATCGGTTTCGCAGCTTCGCACGGGAGAGCACCGCAGCACGGGCTACGTGTTCAATTTTCAGGATCTCACGGACTTGAAGCGTCTCGAACAGGAAGTAGCCACGAAGGAGCGCATGGCCGCGCTCGGGCGTCTTTCCGCCGCCATCGCGCACGAAATCCGCCAGCCGTTGACGGCCATGGCGGGAGCCGTTAAGGAATTGGGACGCCTGGTGCCGCTTCAGGAGGACGAACAGCATCTGGTGGGTATTGTGAGCAGGGAATCGGAACGATTGAACAAAATCATTACCGATTTTCTGAACTATTCGCGCGAAAAAACCTACGAATTTTCCGAGGAGGACATCACCAACCTCCTGGACGAAACGCTCACTCTGCTGGAACGAAACCCCCAGGTCGAAGGAAGGTATCGCATCCAGCGAGAATTTGCGAAATCCGCGGTTCGCGTTCGAGTCGATCGCAACCGCATCAAACAGGTATTTTGGAATTTGTCGGAAAACGCGCTGCGCGCCATGCCGGACGGGGGAGTTTTGACCGTGTCGCTCGAAGGCGGCCCCTTCTGGGTCAGCATCCGGTTTCGCGATACAGGAGTGGGGCTCGATGCGAAGCTGCGCACAAAGATATTCGAGCCTTTGCAATCCAATTTCGTGGGCGGCACGGGACTGGGGCTGGCGATCGTCTATCAAATTGTTCAGGCCCATAGCGGCCGCGTCAGTGTCTACTCCGAAAAAGAACGGGGCGCGGAATTTACGGTGGATCTGCCTCGCGTTGCCTGAGGCTCCGGCTCATGCGCCGGAAGGAAGCATTTAAATATGGCCCATATTCTGGTTGTCGATGACGAGCGGTCCATTTGCGAATTGCTGGAGATCACCTTTCGCAAGGAAGGACATCGCGTCGAAGTGGCCTCAAACTGCGAAACCGCGCGACGAAAACTGGAATCTCAAATTTTCGACATTGTAATTTCCGACATCCGAATGCCCGACGGGACCGGCGTGGAACTCCTGCAATTTTGCAAGGAGATGTCGCCGTCGAGTTATTTTCTGCTGATTACGGGCGTCCCCACGGTGGAAACCGCCATCGCCGCAATCAACGCCGGCGCGGACCGTTATGTCATCAAGGATCACGACCTTGTCGATCAGTTGCGCCGCGCCGTCCGTCAGGTGGACGAAACCCTGCGGCTCAAGACCGAAGCCGGCTATCTGCGGCGCGAATTGCGCCGTCTGACGGGCCAGGACAACATCATCGGCCATAGCGCGAAGATGCGCGAAATCTTTGACATGATCATGACGGTTGCGCCTCAAACCAGCCGTGTCCTGATTACGGGAGAGACCGGCACGGGCAAGGAGCTTGTCGCGCGCGCCATTCACGAAAACAGCGCCCGCAGCAAGGAGCCGTTCATCACCATCAATTGCGGCGCCTTTCCGGAATCTCTTCTCGAGTCCGAATTGTTCGGCTACGTCAAGGGGGCCTTCACGGGGGCGAGCGAGAACCGCCAGGGTTTGTTCCGCGGCGCGCACGGCGGAACCCTCTTCCTGGACGAAATTGGGAATATGGGCCCGCCCATGCAGGTGAAGTTATTCCGCGTGCTTCAGGAGGGCAAGGTTCGCCCGGTCGGATCGAATGAGGAATATGAAATCGATGTGAGGGTAATCGCGGCGACGAATAAGGATTTGGACAAGGCCATTGCCGCCGGAGAGTTTCGCGAAGACTTGTTTTATCGGCTGAGCGTTATCCCCATCCAATTGCCGCCGCTGCGCGAACGCAGGGAAGACATTCCTCTGATGGCCAGAGCGTTCCTGGAGCGTTTCCGCAAGGTCATGGAAAAACCGATCGAGGGAATCTCGCCCAGCGCCATGAATTTGTTGGAAGCGTACGACTGGCCTGGAAACGTTCGCGAACTGGAAAATACGATGGAACGATCGGTCGCGCTGGAAACGGGAAACGTGATTTCGGTCAGCGTGCTTCCCGAAAAAGTTCAGCGTGGCGCGTCGCACGAAAATCCAATGCGTCCGATCCAGGATAATGGCCAGGTCCAGTTTCCGGAGGGTGGCATCGATCTGGAAAAGTCCGTGCAGGACATGGAAAGAGCCTACATTTTGGCGGCACTCGAAGCCAGCGATGGAGTCGGAACACGTGCTGCCGAACTGCTCAAAATGACGTATCGCTCCTTCCGTCATTACTCCAAGAAATACAACACCCGGTAAGTGCGTAACGGAGCTGAGTTCGATAGGGCGGGCTTCATGCGCTGTGCGCCGTCGTCCTCACCAGGTCAAAACTCCGCAGCCGGCGAAGCCCGTGCCGCTCGCCCTTTCGAAACATGTTTATTTTGTTGCCTTTAGTTGATTTCATGGAATTTTCGGTGAAATCCCAGACGATTGCCAACTTCCGGCTCTTTTGGTTGACACAATTTGTCATAGCTAAGCGCATTGGCCGACAACGTGAGAAAGAACAGGTCAAAAGTTACGATTTAATTTAAACTAAGACATTTATAATCAATCAGTTGCCGCGCATTCAATTTTCCTCGACTTCACGCCTTCTATTGGTACTAAAGTTGCAGATAAGTGGGTACGACAGATGTACATATTGTGCCGTTCCCGCGGAGAGGGAAGGCTTTGTCGGAAAATCTAAACAATTCTTGTTTTGGAGGAATGACTATAATGCGAAAGCAACAGAAG
>PLUM01000106.1 GCA_003165465.1 Acidobacteriota bacterium | reverse complement strand
TGTAGGGCACGGCTTCAGCCGTGCCGTAAAGTCCGCGAAATCAATGCGGCTTTAGTCGCTGGCTCTTTCGGAATCGAGTTGCCACACAGGCCGTGAAGTGCGCTCCGGCATTGTTGCGTTATGTTATATTCGTGCGCCAAATTGCAATGGACTCGGTGCAATGAAAAAACAAAAAAACAAATCAACGAAAAGTAGCGCGCGGCCGGCGAAGGGATCCAAATCCTCATCGCTCGCGGGAGCGGATCCGAAGCGCGTGCGCGCGATCCTGCAAAAGCTGGACGAGGCTTATCCGAGCGTGACCTGCGCCCTCCATTATGACAACGCGTTTCAATTGCTGATCGCCACGATTCTTTCGGCGCAATGCACCGACGAGCGCGTCAACCAGGTCACCAAAACGCTCTTCGCGAAATATCGCACGCCCCAGGATTTTGCCTACGCGACGCCCTCGGAGATCGAGCAGGACATACGGCCCACAGGCTTTTTTCGGAATAAAGCGAAATCCATCATGGGCGCGGGCAAAAAAATCGTGGAAGAGTTCGGCGGCGAAGTGCCGCGCACGATGGACCAGTTGCTGACGCTGCCGGGCGTGGCGCGCAAAACGGCGAACGTCGTCCTCGGCACGGCGTTTGGCATCGCCGTGGGCGTGGTGGTGGACACGCACGTCATACGTCTCTCGAACCGGCTCGGCCTTTCCCGCAATAGCGATCCGAAAAAAATCGAGCAGGACTTGATGCAAATCATTCCGCGCGAAAAATGGATCCTATTCACCCACCAGATCATCTGGCACGGCCGCAAAATTTGCCGGGCGCGCAAACCCAACTGCGCCGAATGCACCCTCGAGCATTTGTGCAAGGCAAAAGACAAAACGGTTTAATCTGAATTTCTCCTAAGAAACACGGCTCAATCGAAGTAGGGGCACGGCATTGCCGTGCCCCTACAGCGCATATGTGACTGTTTCATCCATTCGGGTGTGCACGCCCATGAAAACTCGCAAGAAGACACTCCGCGCGTTTAAGATGGCAGTGCTCGCGGAAGTATCTTAGAATCACAGGTGGGAATCACAGATGGGAATTACAGAGCGAATTGCAGTGCACATCATGTCGGGGCGTAGCGCAGCCTGNNGTTCAAATCCGGACGCCCCGACCATTCTTTTCCGCAACTTGCAGGCATCTCTAAACAAATTCCTTCCCCTCAACGAACGCAGCCTCTGAAGATTCTTCCTTGAAACATTTGCGTGTTACCCTGCGTAGTATGAGTGTGCCCGAACAACCTGCAAGTTCGAATGGATTTGCGATCCGCGCGGAACGCGTCTCGCGCCATTACAAAATGGGCGAAGCGCTGATCCGCGCGGTGGACGATATTTCGCTCGATGTAGCAGCGGGAGAGTTTCTGGCGCTGCTCGGCGCCAGCGGATCGGGCAAGTCCACGCTGCTCAATCTGATGGCCGGGCTGGACCGGCCTTCCTCGGGAACGATCCTCGCACAGGGGCGCGATCTTGCAACCATGTCGAGCGAAGAGCTGGCGACGCACAGGAACCGCACGATTGGCATGGTGTTTCAGTCCTTTCAACTGCTTCCCCGCATGACGCTCGAAGAGAATGTCGAGCTGCCGCTGCGCCTGGCGGAGGTGCCGCGCGCAGACCGCCCGGCGCGCGTGCGCGAGGCGCTGGAGCGCGTGGGCCTAGCCGCGCGAACCCGGCATCGCCCGACCGAGCTTTCCGGCGGCGAGCAGCAACGCGCGGCAATCGCCCGCGCGCTGGTCAACCAGCCAATGATCCTGCTGGCGGATGAGCCCACGGGAAACCTGGACAGCAAGACGGGCGACGAAATCATGAGCTTGATCGCGCACATTCACCGGCCGCAGTCGGGTCCGCAACGAACCATCATCATGGTGACGCATGAACGGCAACTGGCTGAACGGTACGCGGATTGCATCGTCACGCTTTCCGACGGCGCGATCTTGCGCGAGGAGCGTCTGCGATGAAACTTGGGGACCTGACCGAGCTTGCCGCGCGGAACTTGCGCGAAGCCGTGCTTCGAAATTCCCTGACCACGCTGGGAATTTCCGTAGGCGTGGCTTCGCTCGTGGCACTGTTGTCTCTGGGCGTGGGATTGCAGCAGCTCGTAGACCGCTCCGTCGCTCGCGCAGGCCTCTTCGACACGATTTCCGTGCGCTCCCGGCAGAGCACTCCCATTGGACAGCCCGGAGGAGGGCGGCGCAACGGGAGCAACGGGCGCGACGCGGCGGATTCCGCTCCCCCGCGTCCGCTCGATGAGGCGGCGCGCAAGGAAATCGCCGCCCTGCCCAACGTCGTGGAAGTGAACCCGGAGGTGCGCTTCACGGCCGAGGCGCGGCGCGAACCCATCAGCCAACTGGTGATGGTGTCGGGCATGCCGCTTTCGTCGCAATCGAGCGGAACTCTCGACGGCATGAGCGGACATTTCTTCTCCGGTCCGGATGCCGAAGAAGCCATCGTGATGGGCGATATGGCAAAGCGCTTGGTTGACGCCGGGCAGTTGCCGGCCTCGCTCCTCGGCAAGGAAATTACGTTGCGCTTTGCGCAGCGGCAGACGCTTCCGCCGCTCTCCGTTCAGAACCCATCGAGCGCGCCCAATCAGGAGGCCGGCCCCGATGAAGAGGCTTCGGGCTTTTCGATTGTGCCGAGCGAAAGAAAGTTCCTCGTTGTCGGAGTGACGCCAACGTCCGACTCGGGCGGCGGCCAGCTCGGCTTCAACAATGCGGGGATGTATCTCCCGCTGGCGGTGGCCGAAAAACTTCAGGTAGTGCAGCAAGGGGATTTGCGGGATGTCGCCCGCTCCGCCGCCGCCGAGGGCACGCGTTACGCGGCCTTGAATATTCGCGCCAGCAGCCCCACGGCGGTGGCGCAGATCGAGTCGAGCGTCTCGCACATGGGATTCGCGACATTTTCCCTGATCGACGTGGCGCGCAACTTGCGCATCTTTTTCGCGATCTTCGATATGTTCCTGGGAATCTTCGGAAGCCTGGCGCTGGCCGTCGCTTCGCTGGGAATCGTCAATACGCTCGTCATGGCCATCCTGGAGCGCCGCCGCGAAATTGGCGTTTTGAAAGCGTTGGGCGCCTCGGACCGGGATGTGCGGAGATTATTTTTCGCCGAGGCGGGCGTGATGGGCCTCGTGGGCGGCATGTTTGGCGTGCTTTTGGGCTGGGGAATCGGCCGGGCGATTCATCTCGCCACGACGATTTACATGAAACGGCAGGGCATGAATCCGCCAAACCTGTGGTCCGTGCCCTGGTGGCTGGTGCTGGGCGCGATTGCCTTCGCCATCGTCGTCAGTCTGGCGTCGGGAATTTATCCCGCGTCCAGGGCGGCGCGGCTTGATCCGGTGGAGGCGCTGCGATACGAGTGAAGCGCGTGATTCGTGATTCGTAATTCGTGGAAATCCAAAACCAATTCGTTTGGCGGGAATATCGATATTTTCTTTAATGGGCGCGATGTGGCAACTGAGGGCCTGACATGATTTACGAATCACGAATCACGAATCACGAATCACGAAAAAATAACCGGGACGCCCAGCTGAGGGGCCGGGGCATCCCGGTTCTACCTGTCCGCCTCCGCAGGTGGCGGGCAAGACTCTTGCTACGCGGCGTGTTCGTCGCCGCGCAGAAACTCGTATCGTTCAATTTGGGCTACCACGCCGATGCGGCCTGGCTCGTCGATATCGGCGCGTTTTACGCGACCGAGGCAGCGAACCTTTACAGGTCCGGCAAGCGTGATTTCGTGGGGCAAAGTCAGCAGAATCTCCACGGGTGAACCGCTGGAGACCACTTTTGGCAGGAAAAAATAGACCCCCCGCGAGCTCACGTCCCGCGATTCCGTCGATGCCTCTCCGATGGACGAACCGCTGGTCCAGCGAACCACCATGGGTAATCGAATCTGAAATCGTTGCGTTGCGCGTCGCTCTTCAGCTGTCAAGGTGTCACCCTCCGCATTTGCTGCGCTACTGTTTACGAGTGTGAGAATACGTGGGAGGGGGCAGCTGCTCAATAGCGCTAAGGTTTCAATTCCGGGGGAAAGAATTTGGTACGCAGGTACTAGTATTAAATCCCTATCGCATTGAAAACAAAGGCGCTACAAGCTAAGCCTGGTCGATTAGCCGATGGTGGATGGCGTAGAGGGCAAGCTCCAGACGGTCGGAAACGCCGAGCTTGTCGAAGATGTTATGCAGATGATTCTTCACGGTTTGTTCGCTGATGAACAACTTTTCGCCAATTTCCTTATTGCGGTAGCCCTGCGCGACAAGCTGTACGATTTCCTTTTCCCGGTCGCTGAGCAGAGACTTCTCGCGGCGCGGGCCGCCATCGGAGGACTTCGCAAACGCTTTCATGACCTCGGCGGTCATGTGATTGTCGAGCCAGATCTCGCCGCTGTGAACTTTGTGAATGCTCCGCACCAAAAGGTCCGTTGCGGACTGCTTCAGGACCACGCCCCGCGCACCCAGGCGCATCGCGCGCACAACATCGCGGTCGTCTTCGGCCGCCGTCAAGACCACAACGCGTGTGGGAATCTGGTCAAAATTCACTTCTTCGAGGACCGAAAGCCCATCCTTGTCCGGCATGCGCAAGTCGAGCAACAGGATGTCCGGCTTGAGCTTGGCCAGCATCTTGATGCAATCGTTCCCGTTCGAGGCCTCGCCGACAATGGTAATTTCCTCGTCGCTTTCGAGCAATTTGCGCAGACCTTCACGAAAGATGGCGTGATCGTCGGCCATTAGGACACGGATTTGTGGTTTTGTCGTTTTGGCCATATCAGCCGAGAGGAATCGCGATCGTCAAACGTGCGCCGTGCCCGGGAGTGGATTCCACCGTCAATACACCTCCGACACTGCGAGCTCGCTCCTTGATTGAAATCGGCCCCAACCGGAGGCGATCTAATTCATCGCCGGTAAACTGGCCGGAAAAAATGAAGCCGTCCCCGTTGTCGTCCACCACGAGAACAACCTGACTCTCATTCTGCCACAGTTTTACCACGACGTGAGAAGCATGAGCGTGTTTTTTCACGTTGTGTAGCGATTCTCTATATATCTGAAAGAGGTCACGGCAGATGCGATCCGGGATCTGAAAATCGACGGCATTGATCAGCAAATCCAGCGCCATGCCGGATTCATTGCGGAAACGCTCGGCAAAGCCCCGCATCAAGTCCACCAGATCGGCGCTCTGGACCCGGAGCGGGCGCATATCCGTAACCATGCGGCGGAGTTCATCGGTCTCGTTTCGAACCGTCTGCTGCAAGGACGAGAGGCCGCTGGCCGCCTGATCCGGATTCACGAGCACCTTGCGCCGCAAAACATCCAGATGAATATCCACGCTGAGCAGGGTTTGCAGAATGCCGTCGTGAATATCACGGGAGATACGGCTGCGCTCTCCCTCGATGGCATGAGCCCGTATATGCCGAAGCAGGAACAGGTTCCGCAATGGCTGCCCGAGATGGCGGACGATCCGTTCCAGCCATTGCAAATCTTCGGGGAGAAATCGCCTGCGCGCATTACCCAGCATGAGACGGCCGACCGGGTGGCCCCCAAGGTCAACCGTAACGCCCAGGACAGAGCGCCAGCCAAGCTCCTGCAGCATGGGGCCCGGCAAGCGCGGCAAATCCTTCAAACGGCGGCCATCTTTCCGATTCCATCCAAATCCCTCGCCAGCTCCCGCGACCTGATTCCAGCACACGCTGGCGTCAGGTTGGTCGAGCAGGAAACCGTCGCTCCGATTTAGAGGGAGATTTTCGGGGATAAGGCGCGAATGATCCCCGGACCGGTATCGCCAGACAAATATGCGGTCGAGGTCGGTATCGCGAAACACCAAGATCGCCTCTTCACAGTCAAAGAAGCGGGCCATGTCGCCAAGGACCAGCCGCAGGGATTCGGCCATGCCCCGATCCACTTCCAATTGCCCGGTTAGTTGCGCGAGAAACTCATGCTCAGTTGCCTGGCGCCGGTGCCGGCTGCCGAGAAACGACATGCCCGCCCCGGCCGCAAACGTTCCGGCACAAAGCGCAAGCGACGACATCATCAGCTCCAGAGCGAGCGGAGCATTCATGGCCGTTCGAACCAGAAGGGCCAGTGTGACCAAGCCAGCCAGCACAATGGAACGCTGGACACCCCAACGAATTCCCGAGGCCAAGGCAACAAACAGGTAGACGAACCAGAACGCGGCGACCGACTTGGACAGAATCAAAAACACGGCCAGCGCGAGGAAATCGACCGGGAGAGAGAAACGCACTTCGCCGATCCATTGCTGATTTTGCGCCAGCGCCAGAATCAGGGACGCCGCAAGATAGACGATAACGAACAGAACCGCATGAGCACCGCGCTCATAGGGAGGGCGATCCAATAAATCGGCCAAAGCCAGCACCAAGAAAATAGGGCGGCCATAGGTAATTTGCCGTTCCAGGTGGCGCCGCTCGGCTTCGTAAGGTTGCATAGATTTCGCTAGAAAATAATCCGGACGAGAATCAGTCTAACAAGATTAACTCCCCGCGCAAGGCGGTCTTTCCTGGGCTGCAACTCCGGCGGATTGCGGCTCGGGATATTTTCCGCGCTCCCGGTTGCGTTACAAACTTTTTTTATTCAAAAGCGGGTTTTAGAGCGATAATCAATCATCTTGCGCATATCCCGTGGAGCATCGCGATTGGAACACCGCTACACGCGCAATGAAGTCGAACGCATGATGGGCGTCACTCGCCGCGAACTGGATTACTGGACGCGCCTTCGGCTGGTGCTCCCGCGCGCGCGCTGGGGCGAGCGATTTTTCGATTTCTCCGACCTCGTCGCTCTCGAAACGATCAAGCGGCTGGCGGCCCACAAAGTTCCCGCGGGGCGCATTCGCCGCGCCGTGACGGCCTTGCAAACCGAACTGGGCGCGGCCAACACGCCGCTTTCGATGCTGCGCATTTCAACCAACGGGAAACAGGTGGTCGTGCATCCCCCGTCCTCGGAGGCGCGTCCCTTCGAACCGCTCACCGGACAATTCGTTCTGAATTTCGAAACCTCCAAACTGGCCAGGAAAGTGCACAACATGGCGGCGCGATCGGCGGAGGAATGGTTTGAACTTGGCATGATGTGCGATTCGAAATCCGAATCGCTCGACCAGGCCGCGGACGCTTATCGAAAAGCGGTCGATGCGGCGCCGGATTGGGTGGAGGCGCGCATTAACCTCGGAACGACCATGTTTCAACTGGGCCGGATGACGGAAGCCTACGAACAATTCTCGTTTGCCGTGGAATTTGAACCGCAAAACGCGCTGGCACAATTCAATCTTGGCTGCGTGCTCGAACAACTGGGAAGAACGCAGGAAGCCATTTTGCATCTTTCCAGCGCCGTCGAACTGGTCCCGTCGCTGGCCGACGCTCATCTGAACCTCGCGTTAGCCCATGAGAAAACCGGGCAGGTGCAGGACGCGGTCCGGCACCTATCTCTGTACGTGCGTTACGAGCCAAACGGTCCGTGGGCCGAATTTGCGCGCTCACGAATTGCGAAATACCATCCTCCAGCCCCATCTTCCCATTTCGGCAAGCTTACACCATTTCGAAGAATTCACTAGAAAGATTGAATTAAGTCTCGCATTTACATATAATTAGAGGATTGTGCCGTTCGTCACAGATACATGTATCCGCCGTCATAGATTTGATTTTGTCCCAGAACGATAATACGAAACTATAAATTTATCCGCATGGGTTCGTACTACTTTGACAAGTTTCAAAATGCTGGGGGAAATTCCAGAAAGGAAAATTTGAAAGGACAAAAATGATAATTGGGGATCATATAAAAGCAATTCGTGAAGAAAAGAAACTCTCGCAAGGAGATATTGAAAAGCGTACCGGATTGCTTCGGTGTTATATTTCGCGCGTGGAAAACGGACACACCGTTCCCGCCGTCGAGACGCTTGAGAAGTTCGCCCGCGCGCTGGAAATCCCTTTGTACCAGCTTTTTTACGACAGCGACAAACCGCCTGCCATGCCCAGCATTCTGAAGCGCAAAGGCGGGAAGGACAATTCGTGGGGAAGTTCGGGCAAGGATGCGCGAATGCTCGAAAAGTTTCGCCAGGTTTTGGGACGGGCCAAGGAAAGCGACCGGAAGTTGCTGCTTTTCATGGCGCAGAAAATGACCCGGACAAAAAACTTGAGTCACGCATCGGCCGACTAGATTTTCGGAATCCAGATTCATATTCCGGCAATCATTTCCCGGCAATTCCTGTAATTACCCGCGCGGCTCCGGTTCCTCTCGATCGATGAGGGGAACCACCGCGCAGGTAGCCAGCGCAAACCCACCGAGTACGGCAAAGCTCGTCTTGAACGATCCCGTCAAATCCGCCAAATGACCCACGAGCGGAGCTCCGCCCAGAATCATGACGATGCCCAGCATATTCACGAGCCCCATGGCGGCCGCCGCGCGCCCCGGAAACAGCGCACCCGCGCGCGAAAACATGCCGGCGTAGGGCAGACCGACACCGATGCCGATCAGCACCACAGCCGTCAGCGCGCTAGCCAGAGAAATGGTGGAAGACAGGAACACAAAGCAGCCCACCGAGATCATCAAAAGACTGCCCACAAACAGCTTCCGTATGCCAATGTGCCGCCGCAGGTAGCCTCCCAAGGGCCGCGAAATGATGCCCAGCAACAGCACCAGCGAACCGATCAGCCCGGCGCGCGTTGCGGGCACTTTCATGACTTTCGTCAGGAGAACCACGATCCATGAGCCTACCACCACGGAAATGCCGAAGGTGGCCATCTGCATGAGTCCCAGGCACCAGAGTTGCGGGGCCAGCAGCATCTCGTGGAAATGGCCGGG
Source organism: Acidobacteriota bacterium (assembly GCA_003165465.1). GTDB lineage: Bacteria > Acidobacteriota > Terriglobia > Acidiferrales > UBA7541 > Palsa-360. Next base: position 4,146 of record PLUM01000106.1, on the reverse strand, counting down.
CGGCCGGGCGCCGAACTCAACCGTTGGCGCACCCGCCAGCCAGATGACGGCCGCCACCAGCACCATGCCTCCTGATACGATAAATGTCGCCCGCCATCCCGCCAAAAGGTAAAGCCGGGGCACGGCGAGAATCACGAACCCAGCGCCGAGCTGAATGGAGCCACCAAAAAAACCCTGCGCCACATGAAGACGCGGGCCGGCCGTCGCTTCATGAACGTACCGTGCGCCACCCACAAAACAGACGCCGGTTCCAATGCCCGTAAAAATTTTGCAAAACAGGAGCTGCCAGTACGCGCCGGCCATGGCCATCCCGAGGTTGCCCAGCGCCACCCAGATCAGCGCAAAGAGGAGCACGCGCCGGGAGCCGAGCCGGTCGACAAGATATCCGCCCGGAATCTGCAAGCCGGCGTGTGTGGCGAAGATGCCGGTGGTCAGCAGCCCGGCCAGGGCGTTGTTGAATCCAAACTCGCGCATCAGCGCGGGCGCGAGAGGCGCGTGATTGGTGTAATTGGCGGAATAGGTGAAGGCGACGATGCATCCGCAAATGACAGCCGCGTTCTGCGCCTTGTTGGATAGGGCCGAGGTTCGCGCCGCAACCGGCAGGGCCGGAGAATCCTGCAGCGCGCTCATTGGCGGCCTCGCCGCGCGGGCATTTTGCGCGGGATTGCATTCGTCGATTCAAAAATAATCATAGGATTAGAATTTTCCATTTTGTGCGTTCTGGAAATGCGCTTGATACTACACTGCCAGCCGTGGCACGCGCCACAGTGTTTCGGCATGCGCGGAGTGGCACAGGCTTCAGCCTGTGTTCTTTTGACTTTGGCTTGCACAAATCAAATCACACAGGCTGAAGCCTGTGCCACCTGAAGCTAGAGAGACATTTCGCTGGGGCGGAGAGCCAGCGCCAGGACCGCGCCGACCAGGGACAGCACCGACATTTGAATTTCGCTGGCCAGGAGCCACCCGCCGTGGCCGACGATCCATCCCAACAAGTAGCCGCCGAATGCCGCGCCGCCGTAAAGACTGGTGACGAACATGCCAGAACCGCGGCTGGAAAGGCTGCGGCGCAGGGCTTTCACGTGATAGCCGGCCAGATTGACGTAGAGGACCGCGCTTCCCGTGACCCCGTAAATGCAGGTGAGAATCTCGCGCGTCAGCATGGTCGGCGACACCTGAAAAAACAGGTAACCGAGCACGGCAATCGAGAGCAGCGATCCGCTGAGCACCAACTTCGGCGAAAAGCGGTCTCCAATCCATCCGCAAGGAATCGAAGCCAGCGCTCCGACGCCGAACATGCCAATCACTTTCCCGGCATCGGTCGGCGAATAGTGAAGCGTTTCGCGGAGAAACGTGGGATAGAGGCCGAGAAATCCGTACATGCTCAGACCGTGGATGAGGCTCAGAATTGTAAGGATCACGGTGTTGCGATTCAAAAGGCTCAGGGCACCGCCGCTATCCGCCTTGACTTCGGCGGCGCGGCGCGTTTCCACGAACCAGGGCCGAACCGTGGCGGCAATCATGACCACCATGACGAAACCAAAAAGGCCGAATGCCAGCATCGGGGCGTGCCAGGTGTTGTACGACTGACGAAGTTTGCCGGCCAGAAACGGCCCGAGAAATCCGCCGATGCCGTAGCAAAAATTGACGGAGCCGATGGCCGCGGACCGATACCCTGAAAAATAACTCGCAGCCAGCGCGAACATCGACGTGGCCAGCATGGACATGCCGATGCCCTGCGCCGCGAGGCACACGAGCATGGTCCAGAAACCGGGAACCACGGTGGTGAGCGCCGTGGCCGAGGAAAAGATAACGATGCCCGTGAGCAAAACCATCTTTCGCGAGTAGCGCGCGAGCAGGTAACCTGTCGGAAGGCCGCCGATTCCCAGGCCCAGCGTAAAAATTGTCGAGAGCAGGCCGGTATTGGCGAGGGAAAAACCGAAGGCCTTGCGAACGTCGGAGGCCAGGACAGGAAACAAGTAGCGGTCCGCGGCCATCAGGATGTAGGAAACCAGCAGCACGCAGTACATCGCGATGGCAATGCCGCGCGCCCCAGATGAACTTTCCGTTGTGTTGGTTTGAGAGCCGGCAGCTTGGTCCTGAATTGTCTTGTCCTCCCGTTTCTCTGAGAGTGCGACGTTATGCGTAACCCATTTTCAGGAAATGGCCGGACGCCGGGTGCCCCATCCTTCGCGCTTTTTGCGAAGGGTGGGGATTTTCGGACCGCACATCTCCACATTCCCGGTTGCCACTAATTCTAAACTCCCACCATTTGAAAGGCGCAAAGGGTGGGGCACACAGTTCAAAACCTGATTTCAGATCCAGTTTTCAGATAAGGCACAAGAAAATTCGGCTGGCGCGCCGTCACTGCGCATTTTCCAGAATGACTTTCATGCGCTGGTCTTCGTCCGACTCCAGCATCCCGATGGCTTTCTCCAGATCATGCAACGGCACGATATGCGTCACGAGCGGCTTCAGCTTGAGCGCGCCACGCGCCACAAGGTCAATCGTGGGCGGAAAATCCTCGCCCTTCGCCGCGCGCGTGTTCACCACGTTGAGTTCCTTGTAATAGAGCTGGTAGAAGGGCAACGTAGCCTGCGTGGCCGAAGTAATTCCGAACAACAGGAGAGTGCCGCCCAGCCGCACCATATTCATCGCATCGGCCAGCGCGGAGGGAACGCCCGTGCATTCGATGACGACATCGGCGCCGCGCCCGTCCGTGGCTTCCTTCACGCCGCGCACGGCTTCCGCGCCGCTCGACATGGTTATATCCGCGCCAAGCTGTCCCGCGAGATTTCGCTTGTAGGCGCTGCGCGTAATTCCAATCACCGGATACGCTCCCCAGGCCTTGGCCAGTTGCACGTGAATTTGTCCCGCGACTCCCAGCCCCACGACGACAACGGATTGCCCGGGGAAAATATTCATGCGGTGGTGGCCATGCATGCAGGTGGTTGCGACCTGAATGAGGGGCGCAACACTGCTGTCAATCGCGGCGGGCAAGGGGTAGACGTGAGTGCGCGGAGCCACGAGGTAATCGGCGAAGCCGCCGTTGGAATCGCGCCCGACGAGCGAGCCGTTGGGGCACAGGTTGGTCTGCCCGGCGCGGCAATTCACGCACATGCCGCAGTACATGGCCGGGTCGACAATGACGCGATCGCCGCGTTTCAGCGTGGCGTCCTCGCCCTCAACCACTTCGCCAATCATTTCATGCCCCATGATCAGCGGGTAACGTGCCGGGATCGCGCCTTCGTAGATGTGGAGATCGGTGCCGCAAACGCCGCTGTGGGTCACGCGAACGAGAACCTGATTATGCGCGGGGGCCGGCCGCTCGACTTCCGCAGGGCCCAGTTCCCGTGGGCCTCGCAGGACCATGGCTTTCATGAGGGCTGTTTTCGTCAAACGGCACTGTCCTATTTGGAAATTTTTGCAATGGCATTGTACTTCAGGAGGTCGGGGCTTCGGCCCATAAAACTTCAGGGCCTGAAAAAAGACCCGGCTGACACAAAAGGAGGTCCGACCCGCCCTTCCTTCATCAGGACAAGATGATCGGACCTCCCACGAACGAACTACCGTTCAAGTTGTGAAACTGTTAGTCGGCGGCCTTGCCGGAACCGACGCGGCCCGGAAGCGTTGCGTTGACGACGTCGCGGAATTCCGCATCCGTCAGCAGGCGTTTCCGCTGGAGCGAGAAATCCTTGATGGCGGCGACGCACTTCATCGCTTCTTCCTCGTTGAATTTCACGCCAATCTTTCTCAATCCCCACTTCACGGAATCGATGCCGCTGCCCTTGCCGAACACCACGCTGACCGGATCCTGCCCGACCACATCCCAGCGGAACGGGAAGAGTTCGGTGGCGTTTTCGACGCCGCAGTTTTCAAACCAGCTGGCGATGATGCCGGACTCGATCTTGAAGAGCGAGTCGCCGACAACCTGCCGGTTGGACGGAACTGCGTGGCCGGAGAGTTGCGCCACGAGCTTGGAGAGGCCGTAGAACTTGTCGTACTTGAGGCCGGTGTCGATGCCGTAGAGAGTGAGGAGCGCCATGGCGGTATCTTCCATGGGCACGTTTCCGGCGCGTTCGCCGAGTCCGAGCACGGTCGAGTGCACGACTTCCACGCCCTCGGCCAGCGCCATGATCGTGTTGGCCA
>PLUM01000109.1 GCA_003165465.1 Acidobacteriota bacterium | reverse complement strand
TCGAGCCGCGAAGAAGCTGATTCAATTCATGCAGCTTCCCGCGCTTGCGGTCCCATCCCATCCATTTTTGCTCGCATTCATTCCAGACACGCTTGCGATGGAATAGAAAGAAGCGATCGCCTCCTCCCGGAGGCGGGCCGTGCCGTTTATTCAAGCTGGCCATGCCGACGACGGCAACTGCTAAGAGCTCGTCATCCCCTTGCAAGCTTTCCGTCGATGCGTCAATCCAGTCGGAAAGCAGCGCAAAGCGCAAGTCCCCGGCAGGATTCGCAAGATAGTGGACCTCCAGCCTATCTATGTGTTCTTTGATTGCATCCTTCGAAGTCAGTAGCGTCGGGACTGCAATAATTGTTCGCAGTTCTTCGGGTACTCCATCGCGCAATTCCAGGCGAGCTAAAGTCCGCGGCCCAAGCAAATCCGTAATCGCGCGATTGAGGAATGCGATGGCGATATCCGATGCAGGGACTGCCGCCAGCACAGCAAGGAGCGCAAGGTATTTCGCGCTTAATCCCATTTCTCGGGCGTGCATCAGCGGCAACGCCAAAATAATCGCCGTCAATACCACGATAGTTCCCAAATAGCCGGGCTCGGCAGCCCGCACGTACAAACGCAAAAGCCGACGCCTCCAGGGAACGTGAAAACCGAGTTCATCCTCAAAATCCCGGCGTCCCTGCGCTATGAGGTAATAGCCCGGATCGGACTGCCGGTTCTCAGGGGATTGTTCGTCGTTCCGTGGCCCAGTACGCGCTCGCTTCGCGCGTTGCAGTGCGCGTTTCGTTACTTCAATTTCCGTGTAGGCTGATCCCCGTGAGAGATCTTCAATGGCATGGCGGTAGTAATCTCGGGTGGCAAAATCCATTGCGGCAAAATGGCTTCCGTTGCATAGAAGTTCATCCACTACGCTAACGCTCTCGAAGAAGGCCTGCCAATCGTATTCAGTCGTCAATCGCATGCTCATAATAATGTTGCGTATTGTTACGTTCATTGCTGCCTGTTGTTGGCATTCCGCGCGCACGATCTCGTCGGCAGTCGTCCCCTGTGCAGCCAGGCGTTCGTTTAGCCAGAACTGAATAGGCCCCACCATTTTCGGATCCAAGTCACGCAGGCGCTGCACGAGCTGCACGGCAAAGGCTCTCTCCAACAGTTTGTTCTCAAAGCCCTGCAGGACCGTGGCGGGAGCAACTAGGGATTGACCGGCGGTACCGACAAGGCTATCAGCTAGGACTTCAGCTTGTTCGCGCGCGATGAGACTGCGCACGAGGGGCTCAGCCAGCCTGCGCAAGTTTTCCACCAGCACGATTCTGAGCGTGATCGCTATAGCCCAGAGTTCGCCGATCGTAAGTGGCTGCACGCGCTGGTAGGCACTCACAAACCGGCGCAAGACTTCCGGATCGAACCGGCTGTCCATATGCGCTAGAAAAGCCCACGCGATTCCGAAAACACGCGGATAGCCCTGCAAATGGCCTGAAGCAAGTTTGGGCAACCTGCGATAGAGACCGGGGGACATGTCGTCCCGAATTTTCCGGAGCTGTTCCTCGACGATGTGGAAATTATCGACCAACCACTCGGCTGCGGGTGTGATTGTTTCCTCCTGCTGCATGGCGCGAGCGGTTGCGCGGTAATATTCAAGCAGAACACGCCCGTTCTCCGTGACGCGCGGAATAAGCGGCCTGCTATCGTCTGAATTATTTGTAACGGTCTGAGTAGCCGCAAGACTCTCAGCGCGTTGCTCCAGTCGTTCGATGCTGAGCAGTTCCGCGCAGATAGGCTCTTCGACTTCAGCGAATATGTCTACGGGTTGAGGAACATTGGCCATTATTTCGTAAGCACGATTTCTGTTGCGGAACTTGCGCGACAACGCGTGCAAGACGCCTTGCAGGCACATATACAATGCGGTGGGCAAGGTCGGGCACAGCGAATGCGCGAGGGCCGCAGCGCAATGATAAGACGGTACCTTGAAGCGATTGGCCTATTCCATCAGTACAGTTTGCGAAACGTCTTGCCGAAAGCATCTTAGAAGTCCACTCTACGCACGTGGCTGGTTTTCACATCTGGTACAAGCAGACCGATTCGTGAATAAAGAGGACTCTCAGGCTTTTAATCACAATCATTAGGTTCATCTTCCTCTGCCCAAGCCCAATTACTCTCACCGACTGCGAATATCAATTGAACAACTTATCGCGTCTAACTTTGTTGAAGATTATTTATCCATGAACGGTGACGGAGCGCACGCGCGACTATGATTACCCATCACATCCCGTCAGCTAGCTCACAAGACTCCAGCTCCAACTGGAGAGCATTGAATAGGGCCTGTTGTTGATTCTGTGCCATGGTACACGTCTCGCCTTCCTCCCACAGCCCCCGATGAACTCGATTCTGTAGTCTAGCGGGTCGATAGGCAGCAATTCTTTCGCTGCTCGAAGCGTTAGTCCTTCAGGGCGACGCTTAGAAGAGACTTGTTGATTTGCGGGCCTCGCAGCTTGCCGCCGTACTCGATGAAGCCCAGTTTCCTGAATTTGTTCATGAAGAAATTGACCCGGGACCGCGTCGTGCCAACCATCCCCGCCAGTATTTCTTGCGATACTTTGGAAAGCACGTCTTGAGGATGGTCCGGGGGGCCAAAGCTCGCGAGTAGCAGCAGAGTACTCATGAGCCGTTTCTCTGCGCAGTCGAGGAGCTGGTTCATCAGGGCGTCCTCTTCTCGGATGCTTCGTGCCAGCATAGAAGCGATGAGGCGGTTGGAGATCTCGTGCTCATCGTGGAGCAAGCGAATCATTTCGTTTTTCTCAATGGTGAGTACAGTGGTAGGCGTAATCGCGGTCGCCGTCGACCTGCGACTGGACAGGCTCGCAATACACTTTACGCCCAAAAAATCACCCGGTCCCAGAACTCCCACAACGGCTTCATTGCCGTTCTCGTTGATCACGGTAAGCTTCACACAACCTTCCTGAATGTACATGACATTCTTCGCGGGATCGCCCTGTGCGAAGACGGTTTCTTTTATTCGAAACTTGGCAATCTTTCTCCCCGAACCTTCCGAGTTGAGAAAAGCTTGGGCATCGAAAGCTTGCTTTCTGCTGAGTTCTGTTTTGAATCTGGTATTGCTCGGCCATGGTCGAGGTGCAGCTACCTGCATGGCATTCATCCCCGCCGATCTCAGATTGACGGCAATCGAGTTCCCCATAATTGCTCCTTTCATGTCTATCTTTCGCCAGCCTGAAATGTCATCACCCAGCCTTCTGTCCCACCGCCTTTTGTCGCAACAGCTCCGGCCCCTTTTACGTACTCCGGCCCGTCAGATGGTGATTCTCTCCATGGCGACGGCAGCGTGGTGAGTGAACCACGTAACCGTGGAGCGACAGATTGCAGACTGTTTCTCTCCATCACCGCAAGAAAGCAGATCTCCTCAATTGCTTCGTCTAGCGCAGCAATAAATTGGCTGGGGCGCAGCGCAGACGATCCAAAGCAATTTTGACCGTGCCTGAGAGCGGGCAACCACCAGCAACCGTCCTCCACTATGTAGGAAAAGAAAAGCGTAATGCCGGATCTATCAAGCAAGCTAATCAGAGAAAAAAGACTGCCATCACGCAGCCTCATCGGGCTGAGCACCAAGTCGAACCTCTCGGCCCTGAGCATCGAGCTGGCTTCCTGAGAGGACACCGCAAACTCACACTCGCATCCACGTGCCTGCAAGCGCTTCGCCAAGTTCGAGGAACCCTGGGGGCTTTCCCCGATCAGCAGTGCCTTAGGTCTCCTGGGTTCCATCGCTCCCTCACGTGATTCCTGTTGATTGCCCGTTTTCACGCGCAGTCTGCAATATCCTTCTTCACGCACTCTTCCCTCC
>PLUM01000073.1 GCA_003165465.1 Acidobacteriota bacterium | reverse complement strand
CACCAGCTTCGGAGCGAGCGGGCCCCCTTCTTTACCGGTTTCCCCGTGGCAATAGGCGCACCGGGTAGTATAGATCGAGGCGCCTTCCTTGGCGGTTCCCTTCCCAGGAGGAAGTCCCTTCCCCGAAGGAAGGATAGTGATATCCCGAGCTTGGATTTCTTCCGGGGTTGCGGTCCTGCCTACATTGTCATACTTAACCGTCTGCGGTGAGGCCGAAGCGCAAGCCACCAGAGCCACCGCTAGCACGAAAAGATAACTAAATCGCATTGTAAACGCTCCCATTTGCCGTCACCTTCCAAGGTCGAATGGCATTTGCGTGACCTACCATATGCGTTCTAAGATAGTTCGCATCGACGTCCCAGATTTTGCCCAACTCGACCAACGACGGTTGAACCTGGCCGCGCTCATCGGTAGAGCGGGACATAAGCACAGCCTCTTCTCCACCCCAATTCCAAGCAAACCCAAATCTGGTATGCGCCTTTGGAAGCACCGGCCCCTGGAGTTCCGCGTCCTTCCAGGTCCGGCCGTTGTCCGTGGATACTTCAACCCGGCGAATGGCGCCTGCACCAGACCAAGCCAACCCGGTGACCTCGCAGAATCCATGGCTCTCCAGCCGCTGTCCGCCGGCAGGACGAGTGATTACAGAATTCGCGCCCATTTCGAATCGGAACCAGCGCGATTTGTTGTCAGCATACCTGCCCTGCTCCACAGTAGTGTTGTAATAGAGTTCCCTCTCTGTGATGGCGGGCGAGTCCGCCAACTCGAGTCGGCTTAGCCACTTCACGTTGTAGATTCCTTCGTAGCCGGGAGATATCAGCCGCAGTGGGTAACCCTGCTCGGGACGCACGGCCTCGCCATTTTGACCGTAGGCCAGCAGGCAGTCGTCCATCGCCTTCTCCATCGGAATGCCTTTCGAAAAGCGAGTCCCCTCCGCCGATTCTGCCAGGATCCAACTCGCCCCTTTTTTCACGCCCACCATGTCGAGGACTCGGGACAGCTGCACCCCGGTCCATATGCTGCAACTGGTAAGCCCGTGCGTTATCTGGGGTGTCGCTTCCGATTCACTCCCATACCCGGAGGTGGCGCCGTTTGCGTTGCACTCGATGAAATGAGTTCGGGTTATGGCGGGAAGGCGCTTCAGTTCCTCCAAGGTGAAAATCATAGGACGGTCCACCATGCCGTGAATCAGGAGACGATGCTGCGTGGGGTCAATGTCCGGGGGTATGTAACCGTGAGAATCGTAGTAATGGAGTGCGGCTGGCGTAATGATTCCCATTACATCCTGAATCGGAGTTAACGCCCCAAGGAAACGACGGCTAAATTCCCCGTTTGGGCCATGGTGGAAGGCGCCTATGCCGCCGATGCGTCCTGAGGTCTCATAACGCGAGCGCACGCCGTAAATAGGATCGAATTGCTGTCCGGGGGCGGGGCCGGGCGTTCCCTCATATGTCTGGGCGGCAGCCTGGGTGATCGCGTCCTGAAGCGACTGGCCGCTCGCAGACGGTATCGCTATCGCTCCAGCGGCCAAACCGGCCAGCGCCGCACCGCCCTTCAAGAATCGCCTGCGCTCAGATTGCTTCGGATTCATGGGTCCCTCCCCAATGATTGTAGAATGTAAGTCACGATTCCGGATTCCAATTCTTCCGTTGCGCGGGAGCATAGTGCCAGTCTCCCTCACACGTCAACGGGGGTAATGTTGGACTCAGGAATCCACATGCCGCAGACGGCGCTTTGGAGTCACCCGGACTGGGTAACCCTCCGTCTCTAGCACGACGACCTTCGCGTTCTCGACGAGGACTTGCCGCCAGACGTCAATCCGTGCTTGCTCGAGGGAAATGGCCATTGGACACCTTTGTTCGAAGCTGGATTCTGACCGCTATCCCAATACACGTCAAAAGCTTGGCAGCGGAATCCTTACTCGCGAGTTTCATCTGAGAGTGCTTCCTGATCTTCAACCAACTGCGCACGGCGCGCGGGCATAGTAATTTCACATCCCATTATTTACTAATTTTGAATGGACATGGGCTTGTTTTCGGTCTAACTCGAATCGGGTCTGCCTCGGGCAATGGAGATACTTGCGGATTTGAAAGCGGAAGAGTCCAAACAATCGAATGAACTGAACTTGAATGACTTGGGCCGAAGGTTAGGCGAGCTGAAGGGCCTTTTTACCGGGGGATGAAGAAATTGGTCTGGGCGATCACCTCGCCTAAAGTTACCAGACTTCCGGGATTTATACATCCGGTGTTGCGCCTGGTCTACGAAATGCATTTTGGCGCCATCAGGGTGTGGCATACTTTCTGGAACGTCCTTTATTGTTATCCACTGTTTCAAGGCCGTTGCGCCAAAATCGGACGCAATGTTTCCATAGATCTGATGCCATTCGTGACCGGCCCCGTCCAGATCCATATAGGAAACGACGTTTGGATGGGTGGAAACATCAGCATTGCGTCAGGTCGAATAATGGATGCTCCCCAACTTATCATTCGCGACCACTCTCAGTTAAACTGGAACGCTACAATAGTGGTAAATCGGGAAGTCATCATCGAAGAATATGTGCGTATTTCCTGGAATTGCAGCATATCCGACAGTGATGGACATCCCCGCTAGGCCGATTTGCGTGCTCAGAACGCGCCGATTCATCCACGTGATATCCGGCCCGTACGCATCTGCAAATATGCTTGGATCGGCAACGGATCCTATATCATGAAAGGTGTAACCATCGGAGAAGGAGCTGTGATTGGCGCCAACAGCGTAGTCATTTCCGATGTGCCGCCTTACTCGCTCGCCCTAGGAAATCCGGCGGAAGTTTTTATGCGGAATTACGGAAGGCCAACCAAAACGATTCCCACCGAAGGATAAATTAATTGTCGTTCCCTTCTACTCCAACTTCTGCGCACAGTCGCAGCAAAAGGAGTGGCATGCATTGAGTTCGGCTAGCTCCTGCCTATTTCGCGACCGGTAACCGCTTGGGAGGGAACTCTTTCTCATTCAGATCGTCCTGGTTCGAAGCTTGTGAAGCGGCGGTTTGTGATCGAGCCTCAATCACTGCGAGGCAAAAGGCCTGACTCGAGGCTATTGAATATTTTTGTAAAGCGATTTTTGGGATGCGATGTGGAAGGAGGGACCCTCCGGGGATTCGAGGCGTGCAGCCGCGGCGGAAGATCCTAAAAAGCAACTTGTAGCCGCTCGCGGGGAGGTCGGCGAGCGGCTACCGTTTTTCACAATTCTAGCGCTGGAAAAACTATGCTGAAACCAGCAGGCGACGCCGGAGAGCTCCACCAATCGCCAGAAGACCCGAGCCGAAAAGCAGCATTGATGCGGGTTCTGGTGTCGTTGTCAGGGTGCCGAAGCCGCCATTATTAGATATAGTTTTGTTGTGAGTGTCGACCTGAGTAGTGCTACCGAAACTAAGACCGAGAATAAACACCCCACCGTTACTTGCCAGCGGTCCAGTGGATGTGAGGACATTCACATTCGCAGTCAACGCATCGTTAAAACCCCCGAGCCCGCCGGTTTGTAAAAAAGTAAGAACGTCTAGGGTTCCAGTAAGGGATCCTGCGAGGGGGGTTAAAACGGAAGGGGTTAACGTAATGCTTACCGGAGTGGCTGAAGCAGTATACAAATTCGATCCCCCCACCGGCGTGGTTGAAGAAGTCTCGGTCAAAAGTATTGGGCCGCTGGCGAGAGTATAAGTATACAAGTTAGCCCCCGAATGCGCACTACCGGTGCCGTTGATGGTAGCTTTCACGGTATCGGTTGTGCCGATAGTCGCGCCACCAGTAAACACCACTAAGCCACTTGAAACATCTAATTGGACAACTGTTTGCGCATGAGCGGGCATGCTGCTGAATGCCAAGCAGAGCGCCGAGAACACAAAACCTACGAGTAACTTTCGCATCGCGATTCCTCCCCAATAGAGATCCAAATCTAAACAACTGACCGCACTATGGTTTCAGAGACCTTGCGCATAGCAGGTGCTGAAATCAATCAACGCGGGGATTATTGCGCTGTGCAGAAGTGCTGGCAATTCCCCAGATGGGCTTGACAAAATGCCGTAACCCGAAAGCATTAATCCTTTCGGGTTAGCACTATTAGTGTACGCACGGAGAAGATATGGATCGAGTATCCGGCTGGATATATGCCAGAACTCGTAGATGAACCAGGGTTGATCCACCTTGTTCAAATTGGGAAGCATATACTTCTGCCGCGTGGGCCCAGGTGAGAAAAACATTTAGCGCGGCCCTGCAGCTTTCTTTCATCGATTCAATACTTAGTTTGCCCTACTGAGGGCCGTGCGAGCCTGCTCGGAATCTGGCGCATCCAAGTTCATTCGCAAAGCTGTCTCCAGCTGCTCTTTTCCTTTGGCTTTTTGTCCGGCTGCCAATAGCGTCATGCCTAGATGGAAGCGAAACGTCGCAGTATCCGGCGACTTCTGCACACACTCCTGGAAAAGTGGGACAGCGCTGTCATAGCTTCCTCGTTTATACATAACCCATCCCAACGTGTCCGTGACGGAGGGAACTTCCGGCATAAGTGATTTTGCTTTTTGCGCCATGCCTAAAGCAACATCGAGATTTTGTCCCTCTTGAGCATCGAGCCAGGCAATGTTTGCGATCGCAATAGGAAAATTCGGATCCACTGAAAGTGCCTGGTCATAATATTTGCGCGCCGTTTTCAAATCTCCCTGTTCCAAATATAAGTTTCCGATCATTGTAGACAGTGGAGTGTGCTTGGGCTGCAAATCGAGCGCTTTCTGGTACTGCGCAATTGCTGGACGGCTCTGCCCAGTCGCTTCGAAGACTTTGCCCAGTCTTAAGTATGCCAGCATGTTATTGGGATCGAGTTGAATCGCGCGCTCGAATTCCGTTTGGGCGGCACTGTAATTCTTTGCGCCGAAATACTGTGCGCCCAGAATCTGATGACCACTGGCATCGTTTGGATTGGCAGAGACATAGTGCTGAACAAGGGCCGTGGCGTTAGCAGACTGATTTCGTGCCACCATGAAATCCGCAAATTGTCCGAGCGATGTGGTGCTATGAGGATCGAGCTGAAGCGATGCTTCAAACTCCTTCTGGGCTTCCGGCCATTTCTTTTCCGCTGAGTAGATTTCCGCCAGGTTGAGATGAACGGTCGGGTTGTTTGGAGCCAACTGTTTTGCAATGAGGATTTGCGCCTCTGCCTCGCTCAGGCGTCTTTGTTTCGCTAACGCCTGCGCGAGGAGTTGATGATTGGCCGGGTTGGCTGGAAATTTCTGAATAAGCTCCGAAGCGTATGTTTGTGCATCGGCAGGATTCCCCAGAGTCAAATCCAGCCGCGCCACGGCATCCAAAACTATCGGCAACATGGGCGAATCATTTGAATCCTTGAGTGCTGCTTGCAACTCGCTGCTAGCTTGCGCCGTCGCGCCAGTCTGCTCAAACGCCATGGCCAAAAAATAATGCGCCTGCGGCGAATCCACGTCATCGGCAACAACTCCTTGCAGTTGATCGATTGCCTTTGAGGAATTCCCTTGAGCCAGCAGCAGGCGCCCATGGGCGACGCGAACGAGGACATCCTTGGGGGCATCCTTCATCAGTTCCTGGTCTAAAGCGGCTGCGAGCTGGGTTTGGTTAGTGGACAGATAAACATCAAAAAGACGCTTTTTGATCTCGATGTTCTTCGGTGAATCCGAGAGCGCCCGGCGATACTGGGACAGTGCTTCCTCCGAATTATTGAGCGCAAGATAGAAATCACCAATGGCCATCGCGGCATCCGCTGAGCTGGGGAGTTGTTTTTGAAGCTTCTGAAGAACAGCTTCAGCCTCGTCTTTCTTGCCTTGGCTGGCGAGTATGGATGCCCCCTCGATGTAGAGCGGGATTCCATCAGGATTGTTGTTCACGGCATCCTGCAACACCTGCTGTGCTTCGGGCATACGGTTATGTAGCCGAAAGAAATTAGCAAGATCGATAGAGGCTTGTGTCGATTTAGGATCAACGGCTACTGCCCTTTTCAAATGCTGTTCCGCCTCGGGGATGCGGTTTAAACTGAGCTCAACCAGCGCTAAATTCACATAGGCGCTAGCATCGTCAGGTCGCAACTCGACAACTCTCGAAAAGGCCGTCAGCGCTTGGTCGGATTTTTTGCTACCGATTAGCGCCGCACCCAGCAGTTGAGAGGCAGCCACATTGTTGGGTTCTTGATTGAGGATAAATTGCGCCTCAGCTTCGGCTTTATCGAACTCCCGCGCGGCGAGGTAGAGACGCCCGCGGTCTAGCCGGGCATCAAGGCGGCTTGAATCCAGGTCGACCGCTTTTTCAAGAGACGCGTATGCCGCGCTCCAGTCGCGCTGAGCCAGGTCGGCCTGAGCCAGTTGATAGTAGGCGTCGACAAAGCGCGGATCGAGCCTTAGGGCATTTCGAAATTCGATCGCCGCAGCTGCGAATTGCGCCTTTTTCATATAGCTTTGACCTAAGGCCAGATATTTTGCCTTGGCTTTTTCCGGATCTCTCGCGCAAGAGTTGAGCAGTAGTGCCGCGGAGATAAGAATGATGGCCACCGTGGTGAATTTGTTTTTGGTTTTCATGATGCGCTTCCTTCCAATGCCTAAGAATTAATTTGGTATGGCGCTCTCCAAATGGGGAAATAAAATTTGCGTGAAACTCACTAATCGAGCGCGGGCATCCACTTCATCGTCATTCACGGGCGTAACCAGACGGACCAAGGCCCCATCGGTGCGATTGCGAGAAATGGCGTCCGCCACCATCCAAAACTTAGCGGAATACTCGCTGGCTATCACGCGGCCTCGGTCCTGATACCAGTAGAAAACGAGTTCCTTGTCTAAATCTTGCTGGATTACATATTCGTTGACGACGATCTGGCGGCCGCCGGGAATGGAAATCTTGGTGTAGCCGGATCGAACTGGATCCCAACCTGATCCAGGCAAGCAGTTCTTTGGCGAATGAATTGTGTCGCCCGTTCTTTGGCTCGCGTAATAGCCTACATACAACTGGGTAAGTCCGACGTTTTGGCTGGTATAAATGCGATTGGTATAGTCGCTCACACCAACCGCTTGCACGATTTGCGCTTCCAATGGCTGCTCTCTTCCGGTCCAGTTGCCGAGACTGTAAGGAAGCTCACGAAGCGGCCGATGAGGGACGATCGCTTCGCCATGACTTACGCTGTGCAATAATATAAAAGTGGCAACCAGCAAGCCCGCAGTGATCCACAGCCGAACGGATGAAGGAAATTTAAGCATGAGCGATTTGCCGCCGATCTTTGCCAATTTGTCTCAAAATCAAGTGGCAAACAAACATCAGGACTAGCGAGACCATAAAAATTATCCACCCAGAGAATTCGTGAAAAAAACCTTCCGCGGCCTCCGGCCCGAAGTGGGACGTCAGCACACCAGTTCCTATGATGCGAATGGAATTGCTGACGACAGCGATTGGAACCATCAGAATTGCGAGCGCATAGCGAACCCAGCGCCGACTTTCGACAAAGTAGCCATAGGCAATCGCCAGCGTAAAGAGGTTCATCAGGGACCTGATCCCGCTACAGGCTTCCACTACCTCCAACGAGTAGTTGGGCAGAATCAAAACATTGCCATCGCGCAGGACCGGAACTTGCATCAATTCCAGCCCAGAAGTTGCGACGCGGGACGCCAACAATTGGAGTGGGAAAGTGATCTGGTTGTAAATGATCACGGGGATGGGGATCATTAATATGAGAAAACCCAGCGGGAACGAAACCGCGCGCAGCCTCTTCCACCCTGCCAAGAAGAGCACCATGCCTGCGAGTAACACCAGCAGAGAGAAACGGCTGGTGAACAGTTCCGCGCCAAGCGAGCCGCCGAGAAGCAGAACGACGCCGCCCAGCATCACCAAGAAGCCAAAATTGCTGGGTTTGAATTCGCTCTTGGTCAATCGCGCCCGCTGATGCCAAAGCACGTACCCCGAAATTAGTGGGACGAGGAAACCATGGCCATAATCCGGATCGGTCCACCATTGAATAACCAACTGCTTTAAAATGGGGGCATATAGGATGATGATGAGCGCAACGAAAGCGCTGGGCCAAACAATCCATTCGCGATTTTTCCAAGAAGTTGCAAATACACGAGCAGTGGTCGACATGTCTTCTCTCCGGCATCTGTATGTGGATTGGCTAAATCGCGCTACTCGTTGGTATCAGTATAACAGTAAAAGCTGGATGGATCGCCATGGTGCTAATCCCGCCGCAATTCATAGCATAGCCTTGAAATTGAATGGTTGACGTTGCCAGCCGTGCCGCCAGCCAGCATCTTCTTATCCCTAAGATTCAGCCGAGATCTTGCCTCAGTAATTACTAGGTCGAGAAGCCTTAGGCTTCTCCTAAGCCTCAGCAAATAAAGAAGAAAAGATCCAGTTTACTGGGACAGACAATCTTGCTGCCCTTGTTCTGGTCCTCAGGACAGGCGCCAGCCATCCCTCGGGCGTCTAGACTTCTTCCTAGATGAGCTATCACACACAAACCCGTCGCAAATATAAAGAGCTCGCCCTGCGTTTCGACCGACGAGGCCATGATATTCAATGCAGCCGCCTCATCGTCATAGGCTTCCTTACAATTCTGTTTGCGGCCCTCACGCAGTCGGGATGTGTGGGGCTAACAAGTGCGGGTAATCCTTTCGCCAAGAGTTCCTCAAGTTCGACGAGCGCTAATTCGATCCCATCCATTACAACCAGCCCGCTTTCCAACGCTCAACTCGGCATCCAATTCCAAGAAAGTCTCACCGCGACGGGCGGAGTGCAACCCTACGTTTGGTGCATTGCATCCGGGAAATTGCCACCCGGCATTTCGCTTAATGCCGCGAGCGGCGTGCTCTCCGGCATGGCTTCGCAGGGAGGACAGTTTGACTTTAGCGCCCAAGTGAGTGATTCTTCTTCTCCAACGCCGCAAACTGCGATGAAAGCTCTGACCCTTTACGTTCTCGCATTTACCCTGCAAATTTCGCCCGGCGCCTTGCCGAGCGGGCAGGTCGGTGTTCCTTTTCAAACCACGCTCACCGGCAATGGGGGCGTAATACCCTACACCTGGACCGTCGCGGGCGCGCTGCCCTCCGGCCTGACCCTGAACGCTTCATCAGGCGCCATCACTGGGACTCCGAAGCTAGCCGGCACATCCACATTCACGCTTAACTTGACGGATTCGACGGGTGAAATCGCGCGAATGTCGTCCAGCATCACGATCGCGGCGCTCGGGAAGGGTGGGAAACCCGTCCTCAGTCCGGCAACTCCCGTGGTCAATCAAGGGGCCACGCTAACTTTCACTTGCATATCGAACTGCGGCGCTGGTGGTACGTGGTCTGTCTCGGGAACCGATAGCAGCGGGCATCCGACGACTGCGGCAGGAAGCATTAACTCCAGGACTGGCGTCTACACCGCTCCCGCAACAGTCAAAGCTCAGCAGTCGTATGGTGGCTATCAGCTATTGCCCAACAATCATATCTTCAATACCAGAATCGATTCGTTGCCGGTGAACTCACATTCAGCCGCGTGGATTGCCAGAGCTGGGACTGTTCCATTCAATTATCTTGTGGCCATTCCAAACAACTTCGTGGATGGGTCTACGCCGACGCAGAGCATGATTTTTGGGTCTAGTCCTGCAACCGATAGCGTTTTTCAAATCCCCGCATACCCCGGACAGAGGATTCAGTGCGGCGAACTTATAAGTTCCGCTGATTGTGACAGGCATTTGTGGACTATAGACACGACAGACGGGATGTTTCAGGAAATTTATGATCCGGTGACCCCAGGCACATATGCTAGATGTCCGGCTTGCAATGCCGCCTCTGGAATGCGCTACTTAAATTCTCAGTATGGTTTGCCCACCGCTGTGGGCGTAATCACTGCGGCTGGTAACTTTATGATGCCTGTGTACATGAAGCTGCAAGAAATGGAAAACGCAGTCGCTACGAGCGGGACGATCAACCACGCTCTTTCGATAACCCTTCAGAACGGGTATATATGCGGGTCGAGTACCGCGAACGCTTGCGGTGGAAATGCGGCTGGCACAAGACACATTTGGCCAGCTACATCGGAAGCATACCGTGGCGGAGGAATTATCCCATATGGAGCGCGTTTTCGCCTAAAATCCAGTTTCAACATATCCGGTTACAGTGCCATCGCACAGATTCTCCTAAAGCAACTGCAGCAGTACGGCGTAATCCTAACCGATGGCGGCTATGGATGGCAGAGTGGTGTTGAGGCGACTTCATGGCCGAAAGCATATCTAAGTGCATTTGCTGAGGTCGCGTATAACGGAGTCTCAGGCATTCCAACGTCCGATTGGGAAGCAGTAGATGAATCTAGTTTAATGGTCTCTTCCATCTCCGGCGAAACGACCGCGAACCGTGAGATCGTATCCTACACATCCGGTACAGGGACAACTACCGTGGATGTCGTGTTCCAAGGCGTGACGGTCAACATGCCGAAAGACGCGCTTTATATCCAAGCGGGAACGCCCGCACAGCAATTAGTGGCCTACGTGCACGGAGGCGCGAACAACACGGTCACTTGGTCCATGAGTTCGTCAATCATTGGGGCAACATTATCTTCCACGGGTTTCTTCAAACCGCCGACAACGCTCACTACAGCCGCCAGCACGACGGTGACGGCCACGAGCACCGATGACACCTCCATATCAGCCATGCTGACACTCTGGGTGTTCCCGACAGGATCGATTCAAATTCGTCCTGGCGCAACATCTGTATACACGGATACTACGGGCAAAGAATGGGTAAACGCTGGCGGCGATGGCGGATCGATTAGCTGTTGCGGTAATTTAAGCGGCCAGCCCTGGCCGTCCGTGCCCAACGTCGCGGAATACTATTTTATGCTATACGGACATGACATACGCTATGATTTCACTGTGCCGAATGGGACGTATCAGATTAGAGTAAAGCTTGGCACTCTTGAACTTCCCGGCGGCGACTTCGATACACTTGAAGCGCAGGGGACAGTTTATTACTCCAATATTGATGTAAATGTTGCGGCTGGAGGACAGTATAGGCCAGTTGATTTTGTTCTTTCGGGCGTGCCGGTCACTAATGGGCAGTTGTCGTTCGTGCTCAGGGCCACGCACCCAAATGAGGCCACAATCAACGCCTTGCAAATCACTCAGACGGCAAATTGATTCCCGTCTGCTTCACCCAACGCACGTGTGCTCATGGGTGAAGCCACCGATACGAACCCCCGCAGACATTTTTAATGGAGTGGGGGAACTTTTTCCTTTTCGGGCAGTGCGAGGAGGCTATGAAGAGACCCGCTGGTTGCCGCTACGCACAAGGGGTCACTCGAGGCGCGATGACAAATCATGCCAAGCAAGGACTGCCGAACGGGTCCAGCGCGGCGCGAATTGCAATCCGAGGATTGCCATTTTCAGCTTGGAGCGGTGGAAGAAATTATTGGCCTTCGTCAATGAATCTTTCGCCCGGTCGAAATCCCCGGAGGCAAGGAAATTCTTCCCAGCCTCAAGGTCAAAATGTGCCTGGGCTTGTTTGAGTTGTTTCTTAAGTATGGCACGTGTTTCCTCGGAAAGTTCCATCCTTCTTTCAGCTTTTTCGTAGACCGCCACGAGAGTCTCCGCCATTTTGATCGCGTTTCTTGACAGGCTGCTGGGACGAGATCGGTATCGTCCGAGTACTTTCTTCTGATACGCCATGTGCCCGCCTCGATAGAGGATTCGCAGCCAAAGGTCATAGTCCTCACAGTGGCGGAACTTTTCATCGAAGAGTCCTGCATCCACTACAACTTGGCTGCGTGCGATAGTGCAGGAATCCATAACAACGCAATCTGCTTTAATTAAGCTTTCTAGGGTAACTGGGCCATTTGAAGGGAACGTTTGCATATACGTCTTGCCCGCCAAAGCAGGATCTCCAAAATATTGGGCATCGCAATAAACAACATCCAGCGACGGGATTTCTTCTAACAGCTTCATCTGAGAAGACAGGTAGTCTGGCAACCAGGAATCGTCACTGTCGAGAAAGGCGAGGTATTCTCCCCGCGCACGCTTAATGCCTGTGTTGCGAGCTCCAGATGGACCGCGATTCGGCTGCTCGAAATACTGAATTCGATCCCGATAAGGAGCGAGCACCTGCTGCAGTTCGTCAGTGTCCGGGGAGCCGTCATTAATGACAATCACTTCGAAGTTCTCATATGTTTGGGCAAAGACGGAATGCAGTGTCTCGCGGATGAATTTCGCCGTGTTATAAGCCGGGATAATAATACTTACCTTAATTTCCTTGGGACCCATGATTTAGATGTCGTTAAAATGGTTTTCCTTAATCACTTTTGCCTGCCCGGCTTAACCTGGCCCAAATTGTCGGCAGCGAATAACAGTCGTAGCCATGCTATTGTTATGAAACGCGTCAGATTTGGTGCGACGCGAAGTCCATAAACGGTAAGTCGAAGTTTAGTGCTTGGCCGATTGTTCTTGGCCTTGCCGAGTGAATTGATAGCTCTTTGAAAGTCGCGGGTCAGAAGGAATTGCTTACCTTGGTCGATTTCGAGATCTGTCAGGTTGTCTTTGATTTCTCTATCCAGCGCCGACCGCATTCCCGCTGTCAGGTTTAGGGATCCTTCGAACTTCTTCATAAATCTTAACTGAGCTTCCGCCATTTCTCTGCTCGTGACGTACGACTGGCTACCGGAACGATATCGATGCCGCGCGAGTACTTGCTTATTGCAAGCGATCCTCCCTCCGCACTGAATCATACGTAACCAGAGATCCACATCTTCCAACAGGTGTAAACTCTCGTCAAACAATCCAGCTTCTAGAACGATTTGCCTTCTTACAACTACATGGGAAGGAAGAATGGAGCACCCCTTCAGAAGATTGCCGAAAGTTACAGGCAGTCTCGGCGGGTACACTTGGAAAAAGCTCTTGTCGGATAACGGAGTATTTCCATACATCAGAGCATCCGAATAGACCATATCCAGCCCTTGAGAATTCCCAAGAATTTTCATCTGCTCAGACAGGTATTCAGGAAACCAACTATCATCGGAATCTAGGAAAGCGATGTGCTCGCCTCGTGCGCATCGAATTCCAGCATTACGTGCTGCACTTGGGCCGCGATTTTCTTGTTTGATGTAAACGATTCGTCCGAAGTAGGGATCGAGAACCTTCTCCAATAATTCCGTGTCAGGCGAACCGTCGTTGATTACAACGATTTCGAAGTCTGTGTAGACTTGCGCGAACACGGAGTCCAGCGCCTCGCCAATGTACCCTGCAGTGTTATAGGCGGGAATGATGACACTAATAGTTGGGCCACCGGGCCTGCTCGAATCTATGCTTCCCGAAGCTGCTGTATCGATCATTTTGGTCTCGCCATCATATTACGGAGCAAACGGAACTGACATCTAGGGTGGGCGAGGTCTTAATCGCTCACTTCACCAGAAAACATAGCGGAGCAAATAAAGTATTCAAGCGGCATCGAATTCGCAGGGAACCTTGCGGTCTGTTAAACCCATCGGTGACTTTCCAAGGAGCATTGGTTCGATTTTCCGGCAGTATTCCTCAAACAAATGCACGAGTCTGCACATACCCGTGCAGAGTTCCCTTTTTTTCGTGGGAAGCTCGTCGATGAGAAGGGAAACGATCTCGATTAATTTGGACGAAGTTAGTTCGTCCGTACGAATCGTAAATTGCTCCCATTTCAAGCTCGCTGCAAAGTCCAATGCCTTTGGCTGGTACGCTAACAGGACAAATGGGACATTGGCAGCTGCTGATAAAATTCCAGCATGCAGCTTAAGTGCGACTACGATATCAACGTGCTCAATCGCTTTAAGAAATCTAGTGTGAGAGGTAAGTGCAGGACTAACGGCGCACCTTTCTAAACCTGCCTTCTTCGCGAGGTCGACGCACGGGCTGATGTCTTCTGGCCAAACCGGAATAACCTGAATCTGATGCCCAGCCATTTTGAGCGAACGGGCGAGGCCGATCAGTGAATCTTGCACATCACTCATGTTGCCCCAAAGCTGTCGGAGGCAGTCTCCGGTATTGATTGCCACGCGTAAGGGCCGATCTGCCCGGGCGATCGACAGCTTTTTTGCAAAGTCAGAATGATATGCAACCGCCGGGTCCCCACATACCACAACATTCCGGGCTCCGACTTCATCCAAGAGGTTCTTTGAGAGGGGACCTCGAACACCTACAATTGGTAATTCTTCCAGGGCAGCAACCCAATTCTTCCTGCGATCCTTCCAATCGGATTTCGCAGAGGCAAAATCTGGAGGCATAACACCTGCTCCAAGAACTGGTACTAATGATTTGGTCCGATTGCGGACTGCCACATAAGACGCAAGGATATAGTCTGATTGATTTATTATCGTTCCGCCCCCTAAAAGACCAATCTCCCCGCCAAGGCTTGACGCTAACTGGAATAGGCTGTTTACGGCTGCTTCCCGCAGTCTCTTTTGATACAACAACTCTTCCTTGAAGACGTGGGCTAGATGGCGGAAACTGCGACCTCTACGGGCGACAAATTGAGGGATGTTTGGGGCATAGAGGAGCTGTTCGAAACTGGACCAACGTAGCGAAGAAAAACGTTCTCTGCAATAGTTAAAAATCGCCTCGTCACCGAGGTTTTCGTTTCCGACCCAACCTAAGTAGATACCTGCCCGCATTGATGGATGCCTCTCTTTTTCCTACCCGCTGACCCGTTTCAAGTTTAGGCCCGGTAAAATTACCCGTTTCAACATCAGAGTTTCGGCCGGCGTGAATTCAAAAATCAGTAAGGGTGATGCGTAGCAGATCATTGAAATGATCCCCAGGGCGGCTAGGGTCTTGTAATCGGGTGCGGCAAACCGTACCGATAGCAGAGCCGGGACAACCAAGGAACCGCCGACGAGCGCCACTGTCCTCCCCATCGGGCGAAAATAGCCCGAATAAGGGACGGAAAGGACGTGACAAACATAAAAGGGCTGCACAAAAAGCTTGACCAGGGTCATCGGCAGGAAAGTTCCGAATGCAACTCCAAACATGCCGAACTTTCGGACCAAGAAGAGACTTAAAACCAGATTGGCCAAAGCTTCGATTGACGTGAATAGAGCCAAGACCTTGTGTTTGGAAATCCCGTATAGGAGCGCAACCGAAGGCATCTGCCACAAGGCGACTGCGCAACCCAATATAAGTATTACGAGAGAAGGGTAGGAATCCAGATATTGGGGCCCCATCCAGCGCATAATAAACGGTTTTCCCCAGGCGATCAATCCAAACCCAACAAAGCTTGACACGCAAACGGAAATCTTGCTGGCGAAGAAAAAAGTCTTCCTCATCGCATCTAAATCCTTACTGCCCTCTTGCCGACTGAACAGTGTGGAAACAACGCCAATCACAGCCATCATGAGGCTGAGGTAGTATCCGGTCAGGGCACTGGCAATCCGATAGTGAGTGACGGCGGCAAGACCAACAAAGGACGCAACAACAATAGCATCCACCTGAAACCGGAGAACATCCGCCAAACGCGTGATAAGGCTGAAGATGCTATAAGAAAAAAGCACTCGAACTGTCTGCCACTCCCAGTTTTTCCAATCGACTCGAAGAAACGGAAGGTCCTTGTATGCATAGTAGACATACGCTAAGGAAATCGGGATCGACGCCAGCATAATTGCCCACGCCATTGCGACAACCTTGAGGCCCATGAGGAGAGCGACGAGGATGAGTCCGTTGCGAAGTCCAAGACTTATGATCTCGATGCATGTCGTTTGGTCATAACGCAAGTGCGCTTCTAGGATTCCCACAAAAACCTTGATTGGAAAGCTGAGCGCTAAGGTGACGCTCACGAGCAGGATGAGCCTCCAAAAAATGGCTGCTTCCTCCGGAGATTTAGAAAACCACGGAGAGGCCGCGGCTGAGACGCACCCAACCAAAAGGACCACAACGCCAAGAGCAGTGAAGATTCGCAAGGATGTGTTATAGACGCGGTTGCATTGTTCCTCATCTCCGGCGCCAAGAGCGGCTGCGAGATATCGGGAGACGGCGGAGGAAAGACCCAGATCGAGGAGGCCATAATAGCCGACGAACGTCGCCGCCAACGCCCAGACACCGTACATACGATCCCCGAGAGAGTGGACGACGAACGGCATCATCACGAGCGACACCAATGCCGTTGCCACCAAGCTGAAGACCCGGAGTGCGGAGCCTAACGCGAGTTTTTGTCCCGTCGCGACCATTTCAAATCTGAGCCCTTGGGTCTTTCACTTCTCTGTTTTCCGCCGCAGCATGGTTTCGTAAATCTCGGCCATGCGTTTGGAGGCGATTTCGATACTAAGAGATTCCCTGGCGAATTTCGCGGCTCGGGTTCCGAAGGCGCGCCGGAGCGATTCACTCTCGATGAGCGTGGTTAACTTTGCGGCTAGGTCCCCGGCATCGCCCGACTGGAAGAGGAGGCCCCGCTCATCTTCTCCGGTCAATTCCGGAGTGCCGCCGACTCGAGATCCAACCACACAGCAGCCGCAAGCCATGGCTTCCAGGATCGTGTTGGAAAATGCCTCTGAGCGCGAGCAAGAAACATAAATATCGAAGCCGCGTAGAAATTGCGGGACCGATCTAGTAGCGGGCACGAATTCGCAAACCTCTTGAAGTCCGAGGTGACGGCTGTTGGCTTCTAATTTAGGGAGTTCCGAGCCGCTCCCCACAATCCGCAGCTTCATTCCCGGTTTCAAATGGCGCACGCGGGCGAAAGCTTCCAGCAGCAGATCGATACTCTTTTCCGGGCGCAACACGCAGACCGCTCCGATGACAAACGACCCATCTGCGCCCAGCTCGGGTTTTCGGACCGTCTCCGGATAAAACACGGACGTATCGACGCCGTTGTAGCAAAGCTCGATTCGTTCAGACGGCACGCGTTCATCGTCAATCATGTGGCGGCGCATGGCCTCGCAATTTACGACCACAGCGTCGACGATTTTGTCTGTCCAGCGTAGCTCGCGGTGGCTACGCGAATCGAGCAGCTCGCGGCTGCCCAGCGTGCTCGATAGAACCGCGGGAACGCGAAGGGCTCGTGCAATCGGCGTTATAAATACGGCGCTCGTATCGTACGAATGTACAAGGCGAATTCCATGTTTCCGAAAGTACTTCCCGACTCGCATCGCCGCGGAAAGCGCCGACGGCGACTTCAGAGAAGTAAACGGCACGTGGAGGAAGGGAACGCCCGCACGGCTAAGCTCCTCAAATCGAATCCCTTCGGCTTGGTAGCTGGCGACGTGCGGCTCAAATCGCGAACGATCGATCCGCATGGCGATTTGTGTGACGTCGCGCTCAATCCCACCGAGATTAAGTTCTCTAACCGTCAGCAGGATCGGAATTGTCTTTGCTGGACTCGCGTTGCCAATTCCTGTTGTAATTTCTTTTTGAACTTCAGTTTCCATTGGAATGTTTGGCGAAGCAGGCCAGACGGCTACCCGCATGTTCCCTAAATGTCTTCACGCGCGTACACCAATCCGTTTGAACGCGCGATTCAATTGACCTAGGCACGCACCGACTGGAGTACTGCAGATCAGGCTGGGTAAATAATATGGCAGTTTCCAACCTCCTGGCACGGAATAGCGCTTTTTCATTGCGTTCGCTTCCCGCCATCGTCCCCAATAGCCAAGTACGCAAGCTGACTTGAATGCGCGAATTGCCAGAATGTTGGAGAGCAAATCTCGCAAGTGGGGCGGGCAAACAGCATTGATTCCAGAAGGGTCCAGTAGAAACGGTTCTAAAGGACGAGCGCCTTTCAAGTTCCGGCTGAGTTCTGATGCATCGGCATGGAAACGTACGATGGGATCCATATGAAACGCCACCGTTTCGTTGAGCATGATCTTAAGCCAAAGATAAGAGTCTTCTGCGAAGAGACACCGGTCGCGGCTATAAAAGCCACCCCACTTTCGAAGGACACTCGCGCGCACCACTGTGGACCATGGCGATATATAAGCCAGCCGATACACTGCCGCCATGGGCGGGGTATCAGGACATAGACGAAACGGTCCTTCCGTAATTCCGCGGCCTCGCCACATCGCCTCGCGTGAAGTGGCGGAAGGATACTCCAGATATCCGGAAGAAATCGACGCGACCTCATCTCCCCAATGGTCGAGTATGCGAACGCTGTCTGCGAGGTAGTTGGGCAGCCATTCATCATCGGCGTCTAGAAACGCCAGAAGTTCGCCCTTGGCCTCGGCAATACCACGGTTGCGCGCGGCGCCTGGGCCGGCATTCGGTTGTTTGATCAATCGGAAACGCCGGTCACCATAAGTTGCGACAATCTGTGCTCCTCCATCGCTCGAACCATCATCCACGACGAGAAGTTCGAAATCTGTAAACGATTGTTCTGCAATAGAATCCAGCGCGCGGCGGATCCAAAGTTCTTTATTGTAGAGCGGGATTACGATGGAGACTCGCACGCTTCTCTTCAGACCATTTGTAGGCGACATGGAGTGCTTCCGAATACAAGCGAGCGATAAATCATTGACATGGAACGAACGTAGGTTTCTAGCGAGTAGCTGTTGGAGACTAGAGCAAAAGCATTCGCAGCGATGCATTTCGCAAGCCCAGCATCGCTAAGAATTCTGCTGATAGCTGTGGCCAGGGACTTGGGATCCCGTGGTTTCACGAGAAGTGCAGTCTTTTCGTTCGTCAAAATCTCGGGCACACCGCCTACTGCGGTTGCGGCGACAGGAACACCAGCTCTCATTGCTTCGAGTAACACATAGGGCGAGCCTTCACTGCGTGAAGGTAGCACGAATACATCGGCTGCACCGTAGTAGCTACTCACATCGGACCTGTAACCGGCTAGGCGAACATGATCTTCAAGGCCTTGGGTCTTGATGGCGACTTCGATTGTCGAGTGCTCTGGTCCTTCACCAACGATCACCAACTTTGCCCGCATCCCTGGGTGCATTGCGCGCAATTTAGCGAATGCGGAAATGAGATCGACATGACCTTTCTCCTGCGAAAGGCGACCGATGGTCAATATGAAGCGATCTCCATCGCCGATTGCGTGGCGCTCCTTGACTTCACGAATGTCTATCGCACGTGCGGACAGCTCAGAGCCAATCGAGTTATGCAGCACGATTATCCGATCGGCCGGAATTCCTCGCTCTTGCAACTGTCGGGCGAAGGGACCACATACCGCAACGACTCGATCGGCGGCCGCCAACGACCAGCGATCAAGTTGGTTGTAGGCTCCATTCTTCAAGTCCGTTGAGGTGTAGCCGTGATGAAATGCCACCCACGGCCGATCGCGATGAAGACGACAAACTCTCGTCAGAAAATGCGATTTAACATTGTGCGTGGCGATAATATCGGGCGCGCGACGCGTGACCAAGCTTTTCAGCGCCGGCATCACGCTCAGATCGAAACGGAAGCGTTCCCGCACGACATCAACAGTAATGCCTTGCTCTCGCGCGATTGTGACAAATGCATTTGGCGCAAGGGTGTTCGAGCTAGAAGTCGGCGCACGATCGAATGTTACGATGGACAATTCGATAGGAGCTGAACCAGGAGCTTGCTGGTTGAGATCGGCTACGCCTCGGCAGAAATCCAAGACGTTCTTGGCGACTGCGTTTACGGTCGTTGCTTCCAATATCACAAGCAAACGGAGCGGACGTGGATGGGACGGTTGGGTAGCCACTTCAATCGTTTCAACAATAGCTTAATGTTCGAACAAAGTGCCCGGGCCGTGCGTCTGATGGAGAAACTAGAACTTATCTCATAAATGGTTTTGTGGCAGGAAAGCCACTAAACCCGTGCGACGGGAACCTGTGAAAAGTGATGATTTGGCGGACTTTCGACAGTTTCCCTTCATAAGTATTCTCGTTTTCTCGACGTGTGAGCATTTATGAGATGGCTTCTAGCAACGATGTGCCCCACTAACAGCGCTCCCTCCGAGGCCCATGGTTAATGGAGCGCACCACGCGTGTGCTACAATCCACGACTTCGAAAAGGCCAAAGAGCAACGCTTGCCAACAAGATCATTACGAACCCATGGCTGTTCACGCGCAAGGTTGTTGGGCGGCTGAGGCGACGGATGGTCTCCGTTCCAAAAGAAGCGGTGGAAAAAACTATCAACGGATGTGTCCGCTTTGAGCACAAACCCCTACCCTTCTTGGATGATGACGACTTTCGAGCCATGCTTACAGGATCATATGACATCATTCTCTGCGATATTCTCAGGGACTCCCTAAGTCCGGGCGATATTGTAATCGATGCTGGTGCAAATGTCGGCTATATTTCCGCAGTCGCGGCCTCACTCGTCGGGCCAGCCGGGGAAGTACACGGGTTTGAGCCTTTGAGGGAATGTTACGAGCGTCTGCGGGTCGTGCAAGCGCTCAATCCACGGTACAAATTTGTTTTCAACAACGTCGCGCTCGGCCAAACACAAGGCTCTCTGCCAATCTCCTACGAACCGCAGGGAGGTTCAAGAAACGCAAGTCTCGTTGAGGACAGCGCCGGTTCGGCAACGCTACGGGTCCCGGTTGTGCGTCTGGACGATTATATTTTTCGGCACATTCCCCAGCCCGAGCGGATTAAGTTCGTCAAGATTGATGTCGAGGGTTTCGAATTCCCCGTTTTATTAGGCGCCGACAAATTCTTCACGCAAACCGCCGGCCGCCCTCTGATCATTTGCGCGATTAAGCCGTGGGTGCTCCAAAAATGTGGATTTACGCTGGAGGACTTTGATCTCTACATGAAGTGTTTCGGCTACAAGTCCTACGACAGCGTGCAACGCAAGAAAAGCGAGGACCTGCGCTCCCTTACGGAGATGGACGTTCTGCTGTTCAGGGCTTAGGATCATGACGCAAGGACCGCGCTCAGAATTAATAGCTCTCAAGTGTGTGCGTTCTTAACGGCGACTCGCAATTCCTCGTCGTGATCATGACTTCCAAGAGATGAGCTTCGCAGAGATTGCAGCATGCCGAGAAACGAGTGCACATACGATCGCTCATCATATTCGGAAATCACTTTCTTGTATCCACAATTTGCCAATCGGTCCTGTAAATCGGAGTCACTTAACAGCGCGACGAGCTTCGCCGAGAGTTCTTCGACGTTTTCGGATTCGAATAGGAGTCCATTATCATTGTCTTTGACGTAGTACGGAACACCACTCACGGCAGACGCGATAATCGGTTTTCGCGCTGCCATCGCTTCCAACAGGACTCGGCCCATCGCTTCAGATCGCGATGCCAACGCGTACACAGAACAAGTAGCAATCTCCTTCAATGCGAGTTCATAAGGACCAGGCTTTAGGAACTCAATTTGCGGGCTCCCGCCTGCCAGTTTGTCCAAGTATTCTCGATCCGGATAGTAGCCTAACAGTCTGAGCTTGTAATTCGGGAACCCCGGCGCGATTAATTTAAACGCCCGAATCAAGACATCAATTCCTTTCCGGTACCAAGGGTAACCAGCCGAGAGGATAAATCGCTCCTCACTTTTCTCCGAAGCGATGATGTGGATCGGAACGAAATCATGAAAAACGGCAATCTTCTTTTTTTGCAAACGCGGATATTTCTGCAGCTGCCATGGATAAAGAAGCTTGAAGCAATCAGCCGCTGCGCCCACCAACAAGAGAAGCCGATCTGACAAGAGCCGCTTGATTCTGTCGCGACTGCCGGAATGAGGCACGTCGTACCGAAAGGCATCCTCTGGAACACCAGGTATTTCGACTATTAGCTGAGCTCCAGTAAGCCATTTCAGAATAACTCCCGCAATGCCCGGCAGATTCGTGCCGTAAGTCATGATAACGTCGATCTTTTTCTTGCGATGAAGTTGCAGGCCGCAACGGATATAAAAGAGCAGAATCGCGAGCCGCCGGAGAGGTTTCGCAACTTGGAAAGAGAGGAAGAAGTGATAAAAGAACTTCCCGCGACGATAGACCGGAAAAGTCTCGCGCAAAAATGGGGGAACGCTATCCGGCGACTTGAACCACACCGGCAGTAATACCTCTCCCTCGGCAACTTCAGACAAGAATGTAAACTTGTCGAGGGCCGAGTCCGATCCGGGGGGGACGAGCCCGGGCAGTATGTATAGTAAGCGTGTCATATTGGATCTATTCTTCGAAACTTTGTACCTATCTTGTATTGGGCGCCGTGCCACTCCGCCAATTTAGGGTTCAATGGCCACGTTGATGCAGTGCAATCCAAAAGCAGTATTCGCCCGTGTTCCGCCATGCGCCAACCGTCAGTCGCGAGGACAATATTGACCATCAAGCCCGTCTCAGCGGCAGTTCAGTCTTGTCTCATCCCGGCCAGATCGTTCCGGAATGCGAACAAGAAAGGTAGACAGGATTTCAAGAGGTAAGGGGAGAGATTTCGGGCTCTGCAGGATCCACATACAATTTCTTCTCTTCTCCTGGTTGCTGAGCTAATTCAAATTTGCGGGATTGAACGGCGAATTTCCTTTCAATCGAGAATAATGCAGTCGTGTACCCCGCTAAGATATAAGGGAAAAACTGGTAGGCGTCACTGAGAAATAAAGAACCTACTGCGTATCCAGCCAAACTGGCGAGCAGGGCCCTTGCCAACAGTCTTGATTCCGTCCGCCCTCGCGCCAATCGTTTAGTTGCTCTCAGATTCTTGAAACCACACCATAGAATCAAGACGTACAAAATTAGTGCCGGGACGCCTCCCTCCGAGCTCATGAGCGTGAGTGAATTGTGGGTTGTATGCCATTGACCTGACAGTTGATTAAAGTTTCCGGGACCGACACCGAAGAGAGGGTGTTCCATCGTTACTTCGATGCTCCGCAAGAGCAATTGCCGGCGCGACCGAGCCGAGTCGTACGCCGCCGCAGTATCTTCCGTGACATTAAATGTTCCCTTGAGACGCCCAACCAACGTGCCACCAGCGGACACCAAGAGGACTAATCCTGTGAGTGCCGCGAACGCCAAGAGATAGCGCCGGCGCCCTCGAATGGCAAACTCCCATAGTGAAACGCCTGCTGCAACGACGAGAGCAAGAAATCCACCCCTGGACCCTGTCAGAAATACCGCATAGAGCATAACTAAAATGGATACCGACCACAGAATCTTCCAAAAGCTATTCCTGCTCAGGAATAGCAACGCCAAACACAGCGGAAGTGAAATAATAATTGCGAGCGCCAAGTCATTTGGGTCGCCATATTGCCCACCAAGTATTCCTTCCAATCGCCCAACGATTAGACGTCCTTTCCAAATGGCGACTACTGCGATCGCCGAAACGGATATCGCCTGGGTGAAGATGAGCAAGCGCAAACGCTGTAACGTCGATACCGTTGCAGTGATCATGAGGACAACCATTAGAACTTTTGTAAAGTTTAGTGTGTTTTGGAGTGCTCCACCTCGCCACACGGGAGACATCACCGAGGCAGCGAACAACTGGGCAATCAATAGAATTAGAAAATGAACCTCCCGAGGCATGCGGTCGCGGACGTGTTGAAGGGAAACAGCCAGAGCGAGCAATGCCAAGATAGCAGCAATTTTTGCCAATGGGACATGCGACATACCGGGAATCCAATCCTCAGGCCGCGCACAGTAAATACACATAAATAGGAGCAGAGCCGCGTAGGCGCCAAAAAGCGGCGTCTGCCGTACAACGCGCTTCCGCACCGAGGTGGAATCCATGGCCATCGCGTTTACCGAATCATCTGCGAAACTATTGACGAAACTCATGACCTCGGCGGCTCGCTTCTAGAACCAATTGTGGATATTTTTTCACAATCTAACGAAGGAACAAGTAGCGCTCGATCGATCATGGCGCCTGAGATGAACATCAATTTGTTCTTTGCCAAGCTGAGTTGCTTTGCCCCCGCAGATAACGCCAGAAACCAACCAGGAAAGCGACATGGATTGCCACCATGAAATACCCCAAGAGGGCGAAGCGAGTATTTTGAATTTGTTGGCGGAAGAGAAAACCAAGCCCGGCCCACAGATAGAACACCGCCTGGGAGAGGAAAAGTATCAGATACAGGGGTTGATTCAGCATCAGCGTATTGCTGACAAACACGCCAATCATAAGGAACGGTAGAATCCATCGCATTAATTTATGGGAAAGCAGCGCTAATCCCATGAAGTTGGCGAGCGGCAAACCGCGAATATGAGCCAACGCCCGGAAGCTGCCGGCAGCCAAGCGAACTCGCCGAGTGAATTCGCCTTTCACCGAGTCGGCCGCAAATTCTGTCGCAACGGCCTCTGGGTCATATAGCACGCGATAGCCCAACTTGCGCGCGTTTAAAGGAATGATGAAGTCGTCGATAATATGGCTGGGTTCCAGAGTCGCGTAGCAATGCCGGCGCAATGCATAAATTGCTCCGCTGGCGTTCAGTGTCGCTTCCAGTCGACCCTCCATCATGCGGAGCATGCTTTCGTATTTCCAGTACACACCTTCCGTCTGCCGAGATTCACTGCTTCCGACAAACCGAACCGCTCCACAGACTGCTCCAACGCTTTGCTGCGAGAAATGCCTCACGAGTTTTTGAACCACGTCTGGGGCAAATAGAGTGCTGGCATCTGAAAACACCAGAATTTCCGTGTGTGCAGCGGAAGCCGCCTGGTTCAGAGCATTAAACTTTCCTGTTCGTTCCGGCACAAAAATGCAGTGCACATTCGAATCATTCAGCCCATTAAGGATCTCAGCCGTTCCGTCCGAGGAACCGTCCGAAACAAAAATGACCTTCATCTTTTCGGGAGGATAATCCAGCTGTTTGAGATTTGCGATTTTCTCAGGAAGACATGCTTCTTCGTTGTAAGCAGGAACAATTAAAGTAACGCTGGGCAATTCCTGTTCTCCTACGACGCGAACGCGGCGGTCACTGGCTGAGATAAGATATCTCCAATCCCGTAAGACCTGCGACGCGCTATACGCAATGAAGAGCAGAATTGGATACAGGAAATATGAGTAAAGAATCAGAAAGAGACAACTCCAGAACACGACTGGGGCGAATAGGATGGGCAGGATGTTCATCGCCCACCCCGCCCGAGGAGAAGGATTTTGACCGTCTGAAGGAGAATCAGCAGATCAAGGCCAATCGAAATATTTTTGATATAGAAAAGATCGTAGGACAGCTTCTCCTTGTTGTCCTCAATTGTGGCGTTGTAGCCACGATTGACCTGTGCCCAACCCGTCGCCCCGGGTTTGATTACCCACCGCTGGCGGTAATAAGGAATCTTTTCTATGCATTCCTGTTCCTGGTCAGGAACGAATGGACGCGGGCCGACGACATGCATATCACCACGGAGAATATTGAAAAACTGAGGTAATTCATCGAGGTGGGTCCGTCGCAGCAACCTACCCACCCTGGTGAAGCGCTTATCGGTTAACCCTGCAGGGAAATGATTGCCGTTTTGGTCGGCGTCCTCCACCATTGTACGGAATTTATAGAGCGTGAAGATCTTGCCGGCGCCGCCAACTCGTTTCTGGCGGAAAATCGCAGGGCCGGCAGAATCCAATCGAATAGCCAAGGCGATTAAGGCCATGACAGGCAAACTCAGAAGCAGAGCAATGGCCGACAAGATAAACGAAGAGATGCGCTTATAAATCAATAGAGGCGAAGAAACTCGAAAGCCTGGAGAAAATAGAAGCCAACTGAGATGCAAGGATTCCAGTGGAACTTTTCCTGTTACTGACTCATATACCTCGCTGCCCTCTTGGACCCGTACACCACTGCTCTTTAGTTGAAGCAGGGCTTCGACCGGCAACTTCCCTCTTCGTTCACCAAACGCGACGATGATGCGGTTTGGATGATGAACTTTAACCAAGTTCATGAGTACTTCAGCCTGTTCTTCACTGGAATCCCAGGCTAAATCATTATCCTCAGAGTTGGGCGCGTTCAGTTGCCCGACGACACGAATCCCCAATTCCGGGTGAGACTGAAGCTCTGCCAATAGTGGCCCCGCTAGCGGACCGTTTCCCAGGATTAATGCCCGTTCGGCGAATTGCGGAAGGGCGTTCAACAAGAAGAATAGATATCGCCAAACGAGTAGCAGCATGGCGACAAGGACAAAACCACCGAGAAAAATCCCGCGACTCATTCTTAATGGCGGATAGAGATAATAGAGACATGCAAGGAGTACGCAGACAGTACCCTGCATCGGGATCATACGCGTCAGCACATCGCGCAGATTATTCAGGACCATGGGGTTGTAAAGATCGAAGTAATACATACAGGTAATAAAAACTGCTGCGATTACCAAAATGCTGATGAAACCTTGTTCATCACTGAGCATGACCGCGGCATCGCTCGCACCGATCCGCGCAACCGTAGCCACCAAGAAGCAAAGCGCTACCAGGCACGCTTCTGTAACTCCAAGGAAAATAGTGCGGAATGGAAAATAGACGTTTAGAAAGCGAATCAAAGCTGGACCTCGGGTATTATTTTCTTTCTGCCAAAGTAAAATTTTTGAGGAGGGAAGGGAGTAAGCAATATTGATCTTCTACCCGTTCGATCGACTCCGAAACGTGATTGAGTACGATCGGCTTGCCCGATCGTCACTATTCATTTAGATTAACCCGTTTGGGTGAGTTTTTTGAACTTGGCAACATTAAACGCGGCAGATTAAATCAGGAATTCTAGACCCAATCGGTATCGCTTCTTCCCTTCCAGGGGGTCAATCCATCGAACTTTCAAGAGTGTCGGGATGTGGACAGCCTGGTTCAAAAGGGCGACATCACAGCGCACGACCGTCCCCGGAGCAATAGGCTGATCGCAAAGCATTCTGATTCCGCCTTTGGCTATGTTCTCTGCTTCTGCTTTAAGAACTCGCCCGGACTGTACGGACGCTTCCAGGGCTGGAAGTAGGGTAAGGGCGATTTCCCCAGACCAAGGAAATCGCGGAGAGTTTCTTTTTTCATTAACGGTTAGATCGGCTTGGGGACACAAGGCAGAGCCATGTTTAAGCTGATCCTTAATCAAGTCAAGCATTCAAATGGGTTAGTCCAACATAAAGCAAAAAAAAACGCTTACGGTTTCCCGGTGAAAGCTTTCCCCACAATGCCAGAACGGGTTGAGACTCCCATCTTGACCATAATCATGCGCAGAAACACTTTTACCGTATTCGGACTAATGTCCATCCCCGAGGCGATCTCCTTAGTTGTCAAACCATTCAGTAAATGTGGCAGGACTTCCCGTTCCCGGGTCGATAGACGAAATTTCTCCGAAACTTGCGCGATTGAAGCAGATCCACTTGGACCTCGTTCGAGAATGATTGCGAGGGAACACCGCGCATCCCCTTGAGCCAATGCATTCACTCGATAGGTGCGGCATTGGTAGAGCCTCCTCCCAGATTGAAAATCAGAGACCACCCTCGGGACGGACGAAGATTCGCCCGAAACTAGATTCGTACGTACCCGGTTTGCCAGATAATCATCGAAGTTCTTATGTGTCTCAACCTTGTGCGGGTAACTCAGAATTTCGGCGGCTGCACGGTTGAAAAAAATCGGGTTCAGGTTGGAATTCAAAAGGAGAAATCCTTCCGAATTCGTAGTCGCCTTACTTGAAGTCTGTTTCATTTTAGTTATCTCCCTACTGGCGCGAAAATAGTCGCCGCTAAACCACTAAGCAACAGCAAGAGGAATCCGTTCCTTCTCCTCTGCTCGCTCGAAGAATCACTTCAAATTGGAATGTGGGCATTTGGTTCAGATGGCACAAAAATTGTTATACGGATCTCAAATCTTGATTCAATCCTATCGCAAACGATCCTTCTGAAGCTCGAGACGAATCCTCAAGCTGTCACATCTTTTCGTGCCGCCCCGCCGCGGCTTTGCTACCGCCGTAATAACGATCATTGTAACTAATATGATCGCTGCCTATCACCTCGTTGACCACTACGCCGACCAATTTCGGCTGATCGAGAGCTTGCAGGCCTTTTTTTAGGGCCTTGACCGGTGCCACGCCCTCCCGGACAACTAAAAGAGTTCCGTCTACCAATCTCGACCACAGGTTGGCATCAACGGTCGGCAGCATCGGGGTGGAATCTACGACGATCCACTCAAACTGACTGGCCAGTTGAGCGAAGGCATTTGCGAATCGCGGTGAACACAAGATGTCGGAAGGTCGGTCGCAAGATTTCCCGGCTGGAAGAATCCAGAGTGGCATTTCATCCAGCTTGTAGACGAACTGCGTGGGTTCCGCATCACTTCCCGACCACCAATGACTCAGGCCAGGCAATTCGCTTAATCCGAATAGCGCTGCCAAGGTTGGCCGATGCAAATCCCCCTCAATTAACAAAGTTTTAGAGCCGGAATATTTGGCAAGTGTAACCGCCAAATTCCCGGCGACCAGGGTTTTTCCTTCGTTAATCACGCTGCTTGTAACTTGTAAAGACTTCATCTCCCGTTGCTTGCGCAGATGGTCCAACCGCGTGACAAGTGCCCGAAATTTTTCTGCACCCAAACTATTAGGATTTGAAAAGGCGACTAATCGCGAATCAGGCGAAACCCTCACCTGAACCGAACTGGACTCCGAAGGACTGACCTGCTTCGTCTGAACTTCGGCCCACGGCTTCGCCATCTGGGTGGACCCGGGCTCAGCCACGTCCACTGCAGTTGCGCCCGGCGGAGTGATGTCGGCTAAAACGTTGTTCAAAGGAGGTGCTTGCGATGACCGCTTTTCATTTTTGATTTCCGCCGTAGGAACCAGTGGCGTCGTTTCCGAGCTAATCATCCCCTGCGAAACCGAGTCGGGCGGAGGTACGACACCTGGAACTGGCAAACCTCGTGCCAACTCCACATCCTGTGCGGCCTCATTTGGAGTTACGCTCGCCGCAGTCGCTTCTGGTGGAACGCCGGAGGGTGAAGCTACCGCTCGCGGAACTATCTTTAGCATGCCGCGTTTTATTTCCTCATCGCTTAAAGCCTCAAATAGTCGACTCATAGTGTCCTTGCTTTTGATTGCATTCTAAACTGTGGCACGTCTTAAGTCGTCCTCTGACTCCATTACTGGGCTGGCATGGATACTTCACACGGTATTGATCGAGCTGGGCCGAAGAAATCTGTCGATCGAAGCGGGGCCTAAAGATTCGCACGAACGCGGGTAATGTTTTCCCAAAAGAGACTCGGGAATCGAAACACTTCTTACCCTTTGTAGAACGCGTACAAGTTACCAAGCACAATCAGCATGACCAACGCCGTAACCGCACCGAGTTCCGCCCACCATCGCATCGCGCGCACGACGTTCTCCCTCTGCGTGCTCAACCGAGGGATCCCCACAAGCACGCGTACTGGGACAATTCCTTCAAGATCCTTTTCTTGTCGAACACGTACGTCAACTAGCTCAAGAACGGAAGCCAGCCCTAGTCCAAGCAAAAAACCTGCAATCAATCCGCCCAAACTGAATGCCAGGCGGTTTGGAGCCGAAGGCTTTTCAGGCGAGCTGGGGGGATCGATGATGCGAAATTGTTCACCCTGCTGCCGATGTTCCAGGCTCGTGGCCAGTTGCGATTGCATTTGTTTTTGGAGAAGCGAGTCGTAATTAGACTTGGATTCTTCATAGCCTCGCGAGATGTTCGTGAGCTCCTGCTCCGTCTCCGGAGTCAAATTCAGACGAGCCCGATATCCTGAAATTTCCGCCTCGAGATCCTTTTCACGCCGGTCATCGTTTGAGATCTCCAATTCATTGGCCTTGAGCTGGCTTTGCACCTGCATCATGGAGCTTGGTGAACCGCGTTGCACTTGTTCCATCGACGCCGCGTCGACGCCATTTGTTGCCTGGGGTTCTTTTTGATTGTCCGCTATTGCGTTTTCATTTTGCTTCTTTAGTTCCTCTGTCTTCGCAATCTTTTCCTTCAGCGCCACAATATCTGGATGCTCGTCGGTATACTTAGACTGTAAATCTCGAAGGCGAAGCTGCAGTTCAAGGAGCTTTTGTCCAAGAGTCTGGGGTGATGCGCCGTTCGGGTCCCCACTAACGCTACCAAGGCTAGCTTGCGCCGATTGGTATTGTTGCTGCAGAGATTCGAGGTAAAGCTTCTGCTGCTTGGCGGCATCCAGCGTCCGCTGGGTGTTCTGTAACTGACCTTGGAGGCCTGCCAGGATCTGTACATTGCTCTCCAGCTGACTGGGCAGTTCGCCGAGATGTTTGGCTTTGAAAGATGCGACTTTGGCTTCCTGATCTGCCATGTTGACTCGGGCGTCCTCGAGCTCCTTCTCAAGAAAGGCCGTCGTATTCTCGGAAAGTTGCGTCTGCGCTTTCAAGTTTTCGTCAATGAATAGAGTAGTCAGTTCGCTGTTCACCTGCCGCGCAAGCTCGGACGACACCGCGGAGTAATGCATCTTGAAAGCCGTCAGTTCGCCAGGACGGCCCGGCGCGTCTACAAGCTCAATTTTGATGTCCTCGCGCATTCGTTCAACTGGATCGCCGGACTTCAGCAGGGCGTTCAGGCCGCGAGGCTGTGGATAGAGATGAAAGCGGTCGATTGTGGATTGAAGGCGGGTGCGGCTAAGAATCTGCTGCGACATACTCTGCAGACGCCCTTGCAGGTTGGCCGTGACGTTGGGGACAACATATTGGTCCGGAACCTTCTGCTGCTCTACAAGAATCAACGCCTCCGACTCGTAAGTGGAAGGCAAAAGCCGGCCCACCCCCCATGCCGCGGCCCACACGAGAAACAGGGGAAGCAAGATCCACCAACGCCGCCTGAGCGCGATGGCCCAGTAGTCTTCCCAGCTGCGACTTACCGGATCATCTAGTTCATCTTGCATTCCAACCCCCAGCCGATCTTGTAACCACAGCGATGATGGATGCCCCAAGAAGCTTCGGAAGCGCCGAGCCTCTCATTACACATCCAGTTCTGAACCGGCCCACGTATCTGAACCAGGCAATTCATTTCCGTTAATTGGAACCCCCGCGTGGACGTAATATGTCGGCCCTGCCTTGAAGTGGCGCATCCGGATTCTTGTCGTCCGTCGGCGCTTCTGAACTTGTGCCCATCAAAGTGCCCTGGGGAGAGTGCGGCAGTCCCGGGGCCGGCGACGCTGGTGGCACTGCCGGGACAAGATAACTTTTTACGGCAGCCGCGATATCGTGCCAGGAGTACCCAAGTCGCTGTTCAAAGTTAAAATATACTCCGGCCCAGCCCAGAGAAAGTAGCAAAGCGCTCGCAAGGGAAACCTTCGTCAGCCATCCGCGCGCGGGCGGTTCCATCACCGTGAGCACCGCGGGGCGAGGAGCGATCGAGATGACCTGCTTAGGTTCCTCTGCGGATTTCGGCGAAGGGTCTGGCTTTTCATCTGGCGATTCGGGATCCATGTCGGCGAGTACGTCGCGCATCATTTCCCGGTCAATAATTTTCGTCTTCGTGGCCCAGCCGAGCGACATCGCACAAAAGCACAGATTACTTATATTCCGAGGAATGCCTTCACTACGTTCCGCAAGCAACATCCGCGCGCCCACGGTGAAAAGAGAAGGCCCATTGTATCCGGCAACCCAAAGGCGATGATCGACGTAGGCATCCACTTCCTCGCGAGTGAAAGGATCGATCCGAATCGAGAAGGAAACCCGTTGCCGAAGTTGCGCCATGGAAGGCTGGGCCAACTTCTCGGCGAGCTGCGGCTGCCCTGCCAGGACAATCTGCATGAGTTTCATCCAAGGCGTCTCGAAGTTTGAGAGCAGCCTGACAAATTCGAGCGCCTTGTCATCCAGGTTCTGTGCTTCGTCAATGACCAAGATGAGGCGTCGGCCAGCGCGCATTTCCTCCATGAGGACCTGGTTCAGGATCGCGTGCATCTCCGGGAGATCCTTGCCTGTACCGTCTAGCCCGAGATCAGCAAGCAGGTAACGCATGAGATCCCGTGCGTCGCTCATGGTTTGAAACAAGAAAGCTGTACGGGCATTGTTCCGCAAGGCGCCAAGATATTGGAAAAGCAGCGAAGTTTTTCCCATTCCCGGCTTGGCAATTAACGTCAGAAAACCTCGATTCAATTCGGTGCCATAGGTAAGGGCGGTAAGTGCTTGCCGGTGTTTGGGGCCAAGGTAAAGGAATCGTGGGTCAGGGGTTACACCGAACGGCTGCTCATTGAGCCCAAAGTGTTGCAGGAACATTCGCTCTACACCTGGTGCATCCCCCGCGTCCTCTCGAACGGGGACAGGCGCAGACCTTTCTCCAATTTGCGAGATGGGAATATCCGGTTCGCTCATATCAGTTCACCCTACCCGCACTGGATTCGAAGCATCCGGCGTGGATCCAGATCTATGAATTGCGACGTTATTTCGAACGACAAAGTTGTCGTGTGCAACACGCAAAAGGGAAGGACCCCGGACCCGATGAGACATTCGTAGGATCCTCAACTAAACCGATTCGACTTCATACCCTTCGACTTGAATCGCGACAGATCGTTGAAGCAGTTCCACCGATACGATCACGCTTTGATCTTTGCCTTGGCGCAAGAGGATTCCTTCCATGCCGTTGAGGGATCCTCCACGAACGCGAACTCGCTGCCCTATTCGAATGAAGGGATGCACTGCGCATGGAATCTTTTCCCTAAGCGCTTTGCGAAGATTCTCGATCTGTTCACCGGGGATCGGAGTCCCTTGTCGTTCACTGCCTACGAAGCCAAGTACGCCTGGCGTCCGCAGAACCTTTAAGCGCTCCTCAGCAGTCTGAACGATGCGGACAAACGCATAACAACTAAACATAGGGACTTCCACCTTGCTCCGCCGGTCGCTCCACTGGTGGATTTGTTGGAGCAGCGGGAGAAACGTGAAAACTCTCTTTTCCTGAAGCTGCCCGGCAATCCAGTTCTCATGTCGTGGCCTAGTATGAATTGCATACCAGTTCGATTCCTCCGGGACCAAACTCAGTGGAGGATGTAGCGACGTGGAATTTAAATGTATTTGCAAGCTAGACACAGCTTCGCCCTCTCAGTCCCATCTCTTGTTTTGAAATCGACTGACTACAAACTTTTCAGCAGTGGCTAAATCGCTCGGGCCGTTGCAACAATTCTATCTGCTTCGAACTCTTCTTCGCCAACCGGTCCGGCAGACCCATAAATACGCGAATCCAAAGGTTGCGCCTCTATGGCGATCCGCACTTTGCGCCAATATTTGCGATAAGAATTGTTCAGATGTTTCATTTTGTTTTAATCCCTCAATCCTCTAAACACTCCGTCCAGACGGCCCGCGGACGGCGCTTACTTTCAATCTTCAATATGAGTTACACCGTCGTGCGCTTTCCAATTTTCCCCTGCGCACCTTCTAGTTCTTTCTCGCTCCGGTCGAAATTGTTTCCGTCCTCGTAGCGCCAAATGACCTTTTGACTCGTGATCGCAAAACCACCGCTATGCTCTGCTTGTTCTGTCCCTCCCAGTCGAATGGTTTCGCCCGTGTGTAGAACGTGCATTTGGCGCCCCGAATCCGAAAGGGCCGGTAACGAAAAGTGCAATTCAACGGAAGAACCGATAGGTGGAACGATGGCAGCCTC
Organism: Acidobacteriota bacterium; assembly: GCA_003165465.1. Taxonomy (GTDB): domain Bacteria; phylum Acidobacteriota; class Terriglobia; order Acidiferrales; family UBA7541; genus Palsa-360. The sequence continues at coordinate 13,151 of PLUM01000073.1, read as the reverse complement.
CACGAATGCTCCCTTCTCGCTAATGTTTCGAGTTTGCCCTTTGCCCTGGTGCACAATCCCTTCTTCATCCTTCCACGAGAAAGAAGCAGGCATCTGCAATGGGTAGCGAATGGCTCGTCTGTGATTTATCACGGTGGTATTCAATCACAAGCTTCTTGAACAGCTGATCAGCTTTCTTGTCTTCCCCGTGCAGTTCGATGGCAACAGGTTGTTACGATGGCCCTCCAAGAGAAATTCTGCAATGGTTAGAATATCTATAGAAAAAACATGCTTTGTACTTAGCAAAAACATACTTTTGTACTTAGGGAAAACATACTTTTATACCTAGTTGTGGCGCCAGCTTTCGCGCATACGAACCGTTGCTTTATCGAATTTTGGGATATTGCGAAATTGCCAGAAGCGGCCCTATGAGAGAAAATGTTAAGCCCAATCTTGGCAGCCGAGCCGAGGGAGAAGAACGATGCGCGGAGGTCCCTGCGCCCTGTAACACATTGACGGTTCTTGCTGTTGCAGTGCTGGGTCCGGCTCACCGACTTTCCTAGTTTCACACCGACAGTCCCTTCCTCCCGCACAGTTTCATGCGCGGGGTCTTAATTGCTGAGCCTGCACACAGGTGCAGCAACCGGGGTCTGCCTTCTTCAACGAGCGGGTACTAGCATTGCTAGTACTGTTTGCAATTTGACAGTTCTGTAATGCTCGACGGAATCACTTCTTCCACATCATTTCCACAGGTCGGTCTGATGTTTGCTTGCAAACGGCGAACCGGGTTGATAAGGTCTCATTCCCTCAAAGTGTAATGACTGGATTCTGGAGCTCATCAAATGTTAAAGGCGGCAAGAATAGAGGGCCCTTCCATCGCGGTTATCATCGCCGACGCCAGTCGTATGCACTGTCAACTGATGGCAACAGCTTTGAGGCGCAGCCGATATCGATTTGATGTGGTCTGCAGCGCAACCGAATCCCAAGAAGCTCTGCAAGCATTGAAGGAGAAGAAGCCTGACGTTGCCGTGATCGCTTCCAATTTGCGTGACGGACCTCTCGCGGGCTTTAAGGTTCTTCGGGAACTACAGTCGTGTCGCTCGATGAGCAAGACTATCATGCTGATCGATTCATCCGAGCGCGACATTGTCATCGAGAGTTTTCGCGGTGGAGCTCACGGGGTTATTTCCCGAGACGAATTATTTGAAACATTGTGCGAGTGTGTCCGGGCCGTGCACCAAGGACAAATCTGGGTTCGTGCTGAAGAATTGCATTTCCTAGTTGATGCCCTAGTTGAATCGGCTTCGCCGCAAATGTTAAATACTAAAGGTGTCGCGCTGTTAACCAAACAAGAACAAGGAGTCGTTCGACTCGTGGCCAAAGGTATGACAAACCGCGACATCGCCTGCCAGCTGAGCCTAAGCGAAAACACAGTGAAAAACTATATGTTTCGAGTGTTTGACAAGCTCGGAACGTCCAATCGGACAGAACTCGCGCTTTACGCTGTTCATCAAAAAATGTGAGATGCCGTGGCATTGTTTTACGGATGAAGTAACTTTGCGGAAACGGACCACGAGAAAAAACAAGGGCTGGCTTAGTATCAAACAGAGCAAAGGGAACCAACTGAACAAATACAGAATGACATTCCCACAAAAAAAGAAACAGAATCCAGCAAGCGTCGAGCCGTCTTAGCTTTCCTCTGACTGCAAGAGTTCCCATCGGGCCTGGATAACTCGTCATTCTCCTACTCGCGCGAAAAACGTCGTGATGGCCTAAACGTGATCCTGCCCGCTACGCAACGCTAGCCTCGGTAGACCAACCCCTCCAGAAGGCCAACGTGCGAGGCTAAATCTCCAAAATCGGATAGGCACCTAGTGAGCAGGAAGAATGAATTGGACCGAGAAGGTCCGCAACAGGACTCGGACATGAAATCTAGTTCAAAGAACATTTTAACGGACTTCTCCCTCTACATAATTGAATCCCTAAATTTCGCAGACGAAGAACACAATAGACTTGAGGGCAAGATACTTCGTGACATCCTTAATCTTGCATGCTGGGCCGGATCGCGCTGCTAGCGCTACGGACCGGATAGAGAGCTGGCGGCCAAGGCAGCAACGGAATCTGTCTACAGTGGGGTTGGGGAAAGGAGAGGTATTGCAAAAACGGGCTGGAATCTGGGGCAATTTCGGGCTGTGCTGGTGCGGATGGCAGGCAGTCGGGAGTGCTCCCGTTGAAAATCATTTCACAGTGTCGCGAATAAGCGAGACGGGTGTACTATGGCGCTGTTTTCGAGATCAAAAAGGAAATTCCAGTTTAATCACCTGACGCACACCTAGCAACGGGGTCTGCGGTATCGAGGCATTGCATACTGGCGGGGCCGCGTTTACATTGTCGGTGGACCAGGAATTCAAAAAGGGGAATTCTGGCTTACACCGATGGCTGACAAGTTCGGAGGGCATGTCTGACATGAAGGAGAAATTCCCCGCGAGCCAACAAATCGAGCACCGCGCATACGAGTTCTATGCGCAGCGAGGCTGCCAAGGTGGTGATGACATGGCTGATTGGCTCGCCGCCGAAAAAGAACTAACCTCAAGTGACCAAGGCGAAGCGGCGGAGTCTTCGTCAGATGATCACCAACATTACGGGTCGACGCCGACGATTCTGGATTTCTACGGTTTGCGAGAAGAACCTTTTGGAATGACTCCAGACCCCGCGTATCTCTACGCTAGCCGAACTCACGGCGAGGCCCTCGCATCGCTTTCGTTTGGAATCAGAGAAAACAGAGGATTTTTGGCGCTGATCGCTGAGCCGGGGATGGGTAAGACTACTTTGTTGTATCAGCTATTGGAAGAGTTGCGCGATTCTGCACGCACCGTATTTCTGTTCCAAACCCAATGTGATTCGCGCGAGTTTCTCCAGTACATCCTTCACGACTTGAACTTCGACGCCCAGAGAATGGGTCTCGTCGCGATGCACAATAAGTTGAACGAGCTATTGTTTGAGGAGATGCTCGCTGGGAAACGTTTTGTTTTGGTCGTGGACGAAGCTCAAAATCTTGACGAGTCCGTGCTTGAAACAGTCCGGATGCTTTCCAATTTCGAGACTCATCACACCAAGTTGTTACAAATTGTCCTAGCCGGCCAGCCTCCATTGGCTGCAAAGCTCGCGCAGCCCCGACTGTTGCAATTGCGGCAGCGCATTGCGGTTCTGAGCCATCTGGAGCCCCTCACCGCGACGGAGATAGCCTTGTATCTGGAGCACCGGCTCAAGGTAGCAGGCTATTGCGGCGAACCACTTTTCGAGCCATACGCTGTCAGCCTAATTGCGCAGCGAAGCCTGGGTATTCCAAGAAACATCAATAACATCTGCTATCACTCGCTGCTGGTCGCCCATGCCCGAGGGTGCCGAACGGTGACTTCCGAAATCGTGCAAGAGGCTGTGGCTCGTTTGGACATAGGACCCCTTGTCCCGCAACGACTCGCGACTGCTGATCCTGTGGCCAGTCCGATTGAGTCCTCTCTTTCTCCTAGTAATTCAGGACCTGACTCCGCGCCTATTGCTAGTCCGATCTGTGGTTATCATCAAACCACAACACAACTCACCTACAAATCGCGCGCACAAGTTAGCCTACCGCGATGGCCCTTCCGTGCCGCTGCATTAGCCGCCGTACTGTTGCTGGGTAGCTTGTTGCCCGCGATACTGGAACGTGGTGGACCAGCGCAAGCCAACGTTTTCACAGCTCTCGGTTCTCCCAATGCCCGCTGGTCGCTGAGCCCAGCCAACCCATCCAAACCTACAACTAGGACGACTTACAGTGCTGACCCCCAAGATAGTGGGGCAGGTCAGGTGCTAACTGTCATCGTCCGGCCGCAACAATCATTGAAAGACCTCAGTCTCCTTTATGCAGGACATTTTGATACTGAGCTGTTGGAAGAAATCCGCACCCTAAATCCTGGGCTGAAAGATCCCGATCACCTTGAAGTTGGACAGCTGATCCGAATCCCTCTGCCCCCCGGGACGTTGAGGAAAGTAAATTAGGAATCTTGCGGTTCGTTGAGCAATAGCTAATTGCATCTGAATGTATTTCATGAATCCATACTAATGTTCCGCGATCCCGGAGTTGATACGATGAAAGGCGGGAAAATTCGTTGGGCGCTCCGGCGAACGAGACACGTCTTCGGGATCGAGTTTGAGTATTTCAAGAAGATTACCGGGTCTAACCGATACTCGCGAGTGAGCATCGATCAGAAATGAGAAACTTATTCCTTTTGTCAATGAATCGCATGACAGATCCGAAGGTTCGCCTCAAGGCTGTAATGGAAGCCCGAAACGGCAGAAGCAATTGGACTGGTGTTTATGAGTGCTCGGCTTGCGGTACTATCTTTCGGCCTGGTTCAAATGACAGAGGGAAACTATTGGAAGAGTTTGAGGCTCACAAGCGAGACCACGTGAGCGCCGGTTTGGATCGTTAATTTCCGTGTCCAGAAGCCGCAGCAGGTCTCGTTAGGTATCTAGGTATCATTGTGCGGACTAGAAGGCGTCCGGCGATTCGTAAGCGACACCAGAACAAGCATTTAGATTCGACCCTCACTGCCTTCGAAGCAGAGGGTCGGGAGTTCGAATCTCTCCGGGCGCACCACTTATCATTTTTCGTTCTTTGAAAGATCAGATCGAACGGCTTTCTATTTGTCGGGTAAATACTTGCGGCATCTATAGTGCAGTTCGAAAGCACCATTCGTAGCAATTTGGCTTTTCCTTGCGGAGGTTGCTTAACGTAAAGAAAATAAGCCTTATTCGCGAGTTCTAAAATCCTCATCGCATCGAGCATTCGCTCAGGCTTCGCGGCTTCAACTTCCCGGATAGCAGCTATCACTTGTGGTTCTTCCGATTGCCACTCTGCCGCCTTGCGCTCCCAGAATTCATCGGTAATCTTGCCGTCCAGTTTGTCCTGGTACGCTTGATCGAGCCGATTACGCACTACTGCCAGCCTTTGTTCGGAAAATGCTGATTTCCTGTTAATTGGATCTCACGTCGAGAGGCTTTGGGGCCGTGAGCAGCCTTATACGCTCAGAACCGGGATGAATGATTCGCGAATGATCCCGTAGCCGGTGGCCCGCAGGCGGCCGCCAGCCGGGCGGCCAATAATTAGCACGTCCGAGTTCGATTGCTTTGCCGCATGGCTCAACATCTTAGGCACGTCACCACTGCCGATGAATACTTCGGCCTTGGTACCAACCTCCTGCTGAAGATTTGCGAGCTGGCGGTTGGCAGAATTTATGAGAGCCTCTGTCCAAGAGGGATCCGATTGATATGGCCCGGGACCATAGACTTCCATGTCAGCGGTGATATGAGCAAGCGTCAACTGGGAGCCAAACTCGGCAGCCATCTGCGCGGCCCACTGGACGGTCTTAAAACTATGGGGGCTCAAATCTACTGCACAGAGAATGCTGCGAAAAGAGAATTCACGGGCGGGCTCTTCTTCCAGATGGGCGCCGGTCCACACGGGGCAATCGCTATCATGCAGCACTTTTGCTGTCACCGAACCCAAAAGGAAGCGGCGAAACGCCCCGTAGCCGTGCGTTGGCATGGCAATCAAATCGGCTTTTTCAACGCGAGCTGTTTCCACAATGGTGAGCGCGGGATCCCCTTCCAACAGCACACGCTTGACCGCGAGGCCATCGAGCTCGGGCCCTAGGGCCTGGTCCAGTTGTCTCTGGGCTTGGCGGATAAGTTCCTCGCGCAGATCGGCTAGATTGGCGGGCACATAATTGCCATTGATCATGGCCGCGGAATAGCTTAGCGGTGTCACAACGTGCAACATCACAATCTCGGAATGGAAATGGCGGGCTAGGGCTGCGGCCTGATGAACCACGTGCTTCGAGGCACTCAGGAAATCGATCGGGAGAAGAATTCTGCCAATTTTCAGCATCGCGCACTCCCAAGAATTCAATATGCAGTTTAGTCGGGAGGTCCACGCCGGGAACCCCGAAGAACCGCCAGTATATACCACTCGGCGGATTACCCAATCCGCTGAGCAGTTCTCATTTTACTTGCCGCCCTGCTTCCCCGACCATTGACTTCTTCGATCACTATCAAATCCTGATAAGTCCCCTCTTCCGAATGTCGAAGTGCCGTTTGGCAAGGTCGAATGGCTGAGGACTTGTCGCGCTTGATTCCCTAGAGGGATATCACAGCACCAATCGGTAGAGACCTATTTCCTCTGACGTGACTTGATGTAGTTCGTTAGGTTTGTAATCAGCAATTCCGCTTGAGGCTTACCTGGACCCTCCATCGCAAAATCCACGCCCCAAATAGGCATCTGGGCCGGCCCATGGGCCGGCATTATGACGCCGTTTCGCAATACGTCCGCGACATAAGCGTCGAGGAATTTGCCGCCGTGGCGCTGCGCGAGTCTGGTCAAATCATGGGGCGTTCTGAATGGGGCTGGCGCAGGCCCACCCCCCTTCAAGTCACTTCCATGGCAGGCTGCGCAATGTTGGCTGTAAAGTTCAGCGCCAGTCGGGGGATTTGAAGCTGTACTCGTCTGGATTGATTCCAAGTACTTCACGAGATTTTCCACCCTTACGTTTCCCCAGTCCATATCAGCCTCAATCTGGTGAAAGATCGGTCCCCAAATCGGCATCTCTCGTGAACCGTGTGCCGCCACAATATCGTCACCGACAATCATTTGGCTCACATGCGTCGTGGGAAAATGCCCTCGATTGTTCCTGGCCAGCACGGTCAGATCGGGTACTTTGGCCTTCAACGCAGACGCCGCCGGTCCTGCTCCCTTGGCATCCAGGCCATGGCAGGGGGCGCAGTATGTCCGGAACAAGTCCGGTCCTTCGACGGTGCGAATCAACCGCGCAGACTGCGGTTGCGCATCGGGCGTGGTCTGGGTTTGTTTGCGAGGTGAAGCGAGAGCGACGCTAGCGAGTGCAAGTACCATCGCTAGGTATATTGGCTTGTTCTTGGCGATCAGAACTTTCATCGAAACCTTCACCCTTCCTGAGGCAAGCGGCGTTGTCACGGGGCGCGAACTTCGTTCCGTCATTGTCGCAGGTTGCGCTTCGCATTTCGTAAATGGAGAATCATGAACTTCACTTCCCGCCGCCGAATTCGAAAAAATCGTCCCTGGCCGCAGTTTGCTTCGTGACTGGTTCGCCTTTATCGGCGAACGAACAGACTCGAGGCTTCGCGAGACGGACGAAGTCTGCGTTGCCGACGCTGATGCTATTGGAGAGCGTCCCCGCGCTGAAAACAATTTCCGGGTCGTCTGCGAGCGCGGCGTCCAGGTAGACCGGCAGTCCGTAGAGTTCGCCAAATGGCGGAACTGTCCCGGGCTGGCAATTCGGAAATAGCGTGCGACATTCTTGCTCCTGTAGGAGTTCCACAGGTGCTCCGATGAAATCTGATAGCTTCTTCAGGTTGACGTGATAGGAAACCGGCAGCACCGCAAGCAAGACATGTTTTCCTGTGTGCACGACCACCGTCTTCGCTATCTGTTTTCCCGTGATGTGAAGCAAAGACGCCGCGTACTGCGCGCTACGCGCGGGTGCGTGAAGGGCCGGAAAGTACGAGACGTGCATCTGTTCCAGATGAGACTTCAATTGCACCGGCATTGTCATGACTCGCCCCCCTCGCTTTATTCCTACCGTGACATTTCACCTCTGATCGCCTCCCTCACACTGTATTTCTTACGCGGAACTCCTGGGAAAGGATGTGAGTGGGATCACGCTCCCTTGTGCTAACAGATTGCTACCGGTCCAGCAAACCAAAGAGACCCTTGTGAATGAGAAGGGGAACGTCTTCAGCTCGGCCGCTGAAGTTGCCGTGGTCAGCCTAATGGCGACGAGCGGCATCTTCATGGCCGCCATTCCCTGGCCTCTGGTTGTTTCGCTGCTTGCCATTATACCGGTCTTCCTATTTTTGATCGACGGCCTGAAGATCGCCCTACGCGACTGATTCCCACATTCCGATAATCCCTGTTCATCAGGCGCTATCCCGCTTTGCTACAGAGACGCTGAACCTACTGCCAGCCTTTGTTCGGATCGTTTGTTGCTCGTTAGTTCTCATGGATGTTTCGCCAGATCCTCTCATTTCTAATCCAATGGTTCCAGTTTGACGATGGAAGCGCCGTGATTGCTGCCCACCCAGAACGCTACCGGGGTCGTGGTGTTGTCTACATAAACTCTGCGGATATTCGTGGGTCTGGGGAGCAAATACTGGGTGTATTGGCCACTCTTGGTGTCGAGCCGAAGGACGCGATCGGTGGTCATCCCTGCAGTCCATGCATCGCCGTTCTTGTCGACCGCAGCATCGTAGCTCGAGGTTAGCAGTATGGGCGCTGGCCACTCTTGGAAGTGTCCTGTCCGGGTATCGAGCATCCCAATTCCATTTCCACGGTATTCGCCGAACCAATACCGGTCTTGTGCGTCCATCTCTCCACGGCGCGGAGCTGTCCCCTTAGTAGGCGTCGAATAGGGTGTGATTTCGAGCGTTTTTGCGTCAACCTTTACGATTGTTTGAGCGCTCATGTCAGTGGCATAGGCATTGTTTTGAGAGTCGGTGTCCACATCGTAGGTCATGTGCCCTCTGCCTCCACCGGGATAAAGAACGATGGTCTCAATCTTGCCGGTTGCGAGATCCAACCGGTGCAGGTCGCGGCTTCCCGCATCCAACAACCAAACTTTGCCATCGACGTCATCATGCGAAGGCGCCACCATGTTCACTTGCGTAGAGTCGTTATCTACATCCGGGGGCATGCGCCAGGTCGTGAATTTGTGAGTCTTTGCGTCAAATTTCGCGACGCCTCCTTGCAGCGTCTCGCCCATCCAAAAGTTTCCTTGCTTATCCAGCTCCAAGTCGAGCAAACCGGTTGGCTCGTTTGGTTTCAGCACCGGCACATTGTATTCGACCACTTCGCCAGTTCTTGGATCGAACTCCCCCAAGTATTGCTGGCCGAAATCGACGTACCACACCATCCCATGAGAATCCAGGATGACATCGTGCGGCATGGCATCGCGCCGTGGAAGATCGTACTCGGTGATGATGACATGCGTCGCTTTGCCTGTTGGGCGCGGCAGCGTTTTGAGAGGATAGGCTCCCGGAGTCCAAGAAATCGTGGTCATAAACTCAGCTTGTTTCTTTTCCCTTTCGGGATTGGGAATGACCGTGTCGCGTGTGCCGACGCGCACCTGCGGGCGGGTTGGCATGCTTCCTTGGGCATAGTTAGCCATTCGGTGAAAGAGCGCCACCCATTCGTCCGCGGTGTGATGGGCCCTCACGGGTCTTTCGAGAGTGTGGCAATTCACACATCCCAGCAAGGAGTCCTTCTGCTCTTGTGTGCCCGGCATGCTGAGCATCCATTCCTCACTCGTGAGCTGAGCGGAAAAATCCTCGATAGCGTGGAGTTTCAGGTCCACCGTGGCCGTTTTTTCCGCGGTAACTTTTACTATTCCAGGGTCATTCATTTCAAATCCAGTCGCACGGATTTGGACGGAATATTCCCCCGGTTGTAATCTGTTCCGAGGAAAGTTGTAGCGGCCCTGCTTATCGCTGACCACGGTCACCGTTATGATGGAGTCCGATCTCTTGGCGCTTACCAACACGCCTTCCATCGGGCCTTCCTCTTTGGAGCTGACCTGCCCGGTCAGAGATGCGGAAGTCGTTGACTGACAGACCGTGGAAATGGCAAGTAACAGTCCCGCGACGGTCGTAACCACAATTAGCAAACAAGTTTTCTTCTTCGTCACGTAATCTTCTCCTGGGCATCTTTACGGCGGTCGCGGTAAGGAAGCTAGTTGCCTGATACTCCCCGCATGGACCCGTCCGCGCATAAGCGCATACGGATCTTATCTCGGATACATGGCGGCGAGACGATCCTCTGGTTGGATTGTGCATTTAGACCAGCCACCGACTTGCCGGGTGACAGTGCCTCGTCATGGTCAAATCCCAGTCGCTCGGCAACGGTAGTCGCCCTCAGCGTCAGGACGGGAGCTCGATTGATCAGAATATTGTGGCCGGTCACATTCCCCAGCGTACCTAAAAAGATTGCACAAGAGCAATTGCTCGTCCAACGCAATGGGCTACCTCCCGTCGGGCCTCAGAGTTCAGCGCTACGATTCCGCAACCTGGTGAATTAACCAGGCTAGGACTATAGGGTGACAATGTGACTTAAATCATTGCGTTTGCGTCCCCTATAGCGCTAGATAGTTTATGTAAGAAGGATTAGCTCGGGAGATTCCGCCATGAATTCCAAAAAGCCTGATCGTAGAGGATTTTTGAAGGGAAGCGCAGCCCTGGCCGGCTTGGCCGTGGGATCGATACCGTTCGTGAATGGCAAAGCGTTCGCGGGTGTTGCATCTGACGAGCCCAGCAGCAAACGGGGCGTTACCCCCGACGAACCCAACATCGAGGATTTGGCATATGGCGGGCGCTCTCGCTTCGAGACCAGCGACCGGTCGGCACTCATGGGATCAGGTGGGGCCACCGGGCTGAGAAATCTGACTCCCCTTCAGGATTCGATTGGAATTATCACGCCTCCTTCTCTTCATTTCGTGGTTAGCCGTGATTTACATATGCCCAACATTGATCCACGGGATCACACTCTCATGATTCACGGCTTGGTGGACCGTCCTCTGGTCTTCACGATGGAGGAATTGAAGCGCTTCCCGTCCGTGTCCCGAATTCATTTCCTGGAATGCACGGGAAACAGCAGCGTCTATCAGTACAAGAGCATGTTGAAGGATTTGAAGAAGGCGAATTCACCCGAATTGACCAAGAGCACATATGTAATCCAGCAAGTTCATGGCAGAGCTTCTACCAGTGAATGGACCGGGATTCCTCTCTCCCTGCTCCTTAAGGAAGCCGGTGTGCAAAAGGGAGCGAGTTGGATGATTGCGGAAGGAAATGACGTTGGAAAACACTCGAAGAGCATTCCAGTCGAAAAAGCATTGGACGATGTGCTCGTGGCTTTTGGCCAAAACGGCGAAGCGCTGCGGCGCGAACAAGGCTATCCCTTGAGGCTGCTCGTTCCAGGCTGGCAAGGGGTCAACAACGTGAAGTTTTTGAGGAGCATTAAACTGGTGGACAAACCTTATTACGTGAGGCCGGAAATCAGCCAGTACACCAATTTACGGCCGGACGGCAAATCGAGTTGGTACGGATACCAAATTGGGTCGAAATCTCTGATCACTTATCCATCGGACGCCCATCATCTGCCGGAGCCCGGTTATTACCAAATTTCCGGCCTGGCCTGGTGCGGCAGGGGCGCGATCCGCCGGGTGGAAGTCAGCACCGATAATGGAAGAACTTGGAAAGACGCGAATCTCCAGCAGCCGATATTTCGAAAGGCGTTTACGCGATTCAGCTTCGACTGGAATTGGGACGGTTCGGAAGCCGTGATCATGTCCCGCTGCACCAATGAATTCGGCGACATTCAACCGACGATGATGGAGATTGCCCAACTGTGGGGCGATAGCGCGGAGCCCCGCATACCGGCCGCTGAAATTGTGAAGTTTTGGGAAACCGCGGATGTCTTGGAGTTCTTCAACAATCCGATTCAGCCATGGAGAATCGAGCGAGACGGGAGCGTGAAGGATGCGCTGTACAGCACTTTCAATATCAAAATCTAATCTTCTGCTGCCGGTGATAGCTTTGCTCGCATTCGGCGCGGCCAATGCGCAATCCCCTACGTACAAGATAGGGAGGACGCCGACGGAAGCGGAATTGCGCGCCTGGGACAATATTGTAGGTTCCGACGGAAAGGAACTCCCTCCCGGAAGCGGAACCGCCATAGAAGGCGCGAAGCTCTATGCCGCCAAGTGCGCCTCCTGTCATGGAAAAAACGGAGAGTCACCGTCCCCGAACCCACGTTTGGTCGGAGGGGTTGGAACGCTCAATACTCCTGGCCCCATACGAAGTTCAGGGAGCATTGTTCCGTATGCGACGACGATATGGGACTTCACCAACCGCTCCATGCCCGTGGATGCGGCGGGGACTCTCAGCCCTAACGAGGTCTACGCTGTGACCGCCTTTATACTCTTCAAGAACGGCATCATTAAAGAGACCGATGTGCTCGACAAGAAGAGTCTGGTGGAAGTCCAGATGCCGAATCGTAATGGATTCTATCCTAACCCCCCACAAACAAAACCGGATAAAGACCGCTCTTGGTTACCCTATTGGAATCAAGCAAAACCTGAGGCGAAATCAGCGGCAAAACCTGAGGCGAAATGAACAGTCCTCCGCTATTCGACAGGAAGGATAAAACCTCAGGCCACTGTTAAACCTGACCTGATGGAGTTTTTGTACCACGACTAGTGAGAGAGTTTATAGCACAACCTCCGACGGAAGGGGGTTTGCGAATGGCGGATCGCAGGGAGCCGAAGGCGACCGGAGAGCCGCCACTCGGGGCGCTAACGCCGCCGCTCAGGGCTTAGAAGTTTCCCCCGGCTACATCCTTCAGAATTTCCTTCTCCAAAGACAGCTTCGCCACCAGCCGTTTCAGCTTCGCATTCTCCCGCTCCAACTCTTTCAGACGCTTGGCTTGATCCAGTTTCAAACCGCCGTATTCCTTCCGCCAGCGGTAGGAGGTCTGCACGGTGATTTCCGCTTCCTTGCAAGCTAGCGAGGTTGTTTTTCCGTTCGCGATTTCCACTTCAATCTCCCGCAGCAAATTCACGATCTGCTCCGGCTTGTATCTCTTCATGGCCATAACCGGTCTTCCTCCAAGTGAATTCTCTCTCATTTCACCTGGTACAAAAATCCCCGGTCAGGTCACTTATTTCTTGTCGTGTGGTGCATTTCGGTGCTCCATTGCGGGACAGGCGAGGTGGAATTTCCTTCATATCTGTTGACGCCCAGCGGTCCTCGGCGCATTGTGATGGAGGTAAGTTGGAAGCGAGTTGGGCAACCGATTCTATCAATGCAATTTCCCCCTTCTTTGTTGCCACCGATGTCCAAGTCCAGAACCCTGCACGGCATGGAATTAAAACTCGGTTCTTGAGTAGGCCGACTTCTGCAGTAGTCCGTCTACCCGGAACGAGCACCTGGTCGTGAGGAACATCTCAACATCAGTAAAGTCGGTAGCACGGGCGCATCTAAACGCCATGCCCGGATCTTTCGGAGGACCCTATGCTTCATAGTCTCACCCACCGAAATGCGGAACTAAA
>PLUM01000049.1 GCA_003165465.1 Acidobacteriota bacterium | reverse complement strand
GCCCCAAGACCTTGTGGAGAATCAGGCTGAAGGTTGCGGGTATTCGCCCGAATTGAGAAGCCACGCGAAGAAAGAACCCGTCCGCTCCGGCCGCTCCACCGCGTTACGCTGGTGCCGCGGAATCGCGCGCGTGTAAATTCCCATCGTGACGTGAGAAGAGGAATGACTGAGCGGATCCTGAATCTGTGAGTTAAGCGGGGGTGATGGAGCTCGCCCGAATTCGTCCCGCACGGATGACTTTGAGAAACGAGACGTGGTCGCGCTCGGTCTGGTCCGCATAGGCGATGGCAAACGTCGCTATTGCTTCATCGAACGCATCGGTCCTTCCCAGGTAGCCGGCAATCCATGCCGGATCGCCCGTGCGGGCATGCGCGCGGGCTAGCACCCATCCGCAAAGTTCTACATACTCGAACCAATCCTGTTTGGACATCCCTTCGATATCAATTTTCATACGCATGTCGCGGAGCTGACGAAAATAGAAATCATGGCCTTGGTCGTCGCACGTCCAGCCAAGAAATACATCGCTGGCGGACTGAAGCATTCGCTGACCGGTGACGACTCGCTGCCCTTGATTCTCATATCTGCTCTTGCCCGCATAGGGTTCGAGCACCGATGCGTGAGCTTCCTTGAATTGCAATAACAGGGGATCGTGCGGCCCTGCCATCAGCAACGCAACCGCACAGCGCGTCCCGACGCTGCCCACTCCGATGACCTTGCGCGCGACGTCGACAAGCTCGTAGCGATCGAGAACGATGCGGCGTTCTTCGGGTAAATTCCCACGATACCGATGAAACATTTGCCGCACACGTTTTCCGATCGCTGCAATTTCGCGGGAGTGATAAATAAGAGGAGGGTGATCGATTATTCGAGGGCGGCCATGTCGCATCGCCGCGATCTTCGGAAATTCGCGTCCTGAAGTATTAAGCGTGGCTTTGGCTTCTAGCTTCTTCCATCGCTTCCTCGCTTCGAGCGTGTCCGCATATTGCACGAAAAGTTCAGCGTTCAGATGCGAGTACCAGACATCAAGCGCGGACATCTCGGCGTATTCGCGCATGTGTTTCCGGTAGGATTCAACCGAGGTGCGCGCCGCGTCCGAGCAGGTGCGTTCCCCAATCCCTGCCTGGCGCATCGCAAGGACGATGCTCGCCGCCAAGCGCTTGACATCCCATTCCCAGGGGCCGGGAAGCGTCTCATCAAAATCATTGATGTCGAAGACAAGTTGCCGCTCAGGAGTTCCAAAGCCGCCAAAATTGGCGACGTGACAGTCCCCGCAGGCCTGCACGCGGATTCCCGTAACCGGAGTGGAAGCGAGATCGGCGGCCATCAGAGCTGCAGCGCCGCGGAAAAAAGCGAAAGGCGATTCACGCATCCGGGCGTAGCGAATCGGGAGGAGGGCGCGCAACCTTCCGCGGTCCGATTCTTTCAGCAACTCGATGGGATCGTCGCGATTCCTTCGGAAAGCCCATCGAGCATGCAGAGATCGCGGCACTTTCTCGCGAAGTTTCTTTCCTGCTGCCAAGCGATCCTTGGTAGTCAGGCGCGGCTTGACCAATTTGTCGTGCATGATTCTCCCAATGATTCGCGGGAATTGTCCATCTGACGCAAGAGAATTGTCAATGTAACAGAAGTCAGGCGAGTCACTCCAACTAGAAGTCATCTCATAAATGGCCAGCCGTCTAAGTCCGATAGGACTGCGGGGGCTTAAGTCCTCTTTTTGAGGTCTCTGAATGTCGTGGCTGAAGCCGCGGCCCACAAAGACCGTTTGTGAGATGGCTTGTGGGCAAACGATCAGACCAGCAAATCAAGCAATCATAGTGGTCGCTAGATCGCACGGAAGCACCACGCAGCGGGCAAATGTTCGATGTGATTATGGGCACAATCTGTTATGACACGAGTCACCGAGTCTTTTCGCACGTCAGCTATGCTCCTACGGATTACAATGATGGGGTCCCGGCGGAAAGTTCCGGGTAATTCGAACTTTACGGCGCTGAGCCGCGCCCAATTTTCGCGTTCGTCTATTTCAAGGAGTAAACATGCCCAGGATTTGGCCCAGGCTGGAATACTTTATTACGTTCGCACTTCTAGTCGTGCTCGCGCAAGCTCGACCAGCGAACGCGCAGGCACCCGCGGCAACACCCGATTCTTCATACGACGTCGTTGTTACTAAAAATGTGATGGTCCCGATGAGGGATGGCGTGAAGCTGGCGACGGACATTTACTTTCCGGCACGCCGCGGCGTTGCGGTGGCAGGAAAGTTTCCCGTGCTCGTCAGCCGGACACCCTACGGGAAAAATACTCCGCGCATGAACCCGGCCACTAATTCAGTGGCGGAAAAAGAGCTGAATGCGGCCAGCTATTTCGCCAAGAATGGTTACGTGGTAATGCTGCAAGACGTTCGAGGGCGCTTCGACTCCGAGGGTAAATTCTATTTCGCGGTCAATGAAGGCCGGGACGGTTACGACACCGTGGAATGGGCCGCGAGCCAGCCTTGGTCCAACGGAAAAGTCGGCACCTACGGCGCATCTTACCTGGCGCATGTCCAGAATGCGATGGCGGTACTGCGGCCGCCGAATCTAAGCGCCATGTTCATCACCGTGGGAGCTGGGAATTATTTCGAGGAAGGCGCTTGGCGTGGCGGCGCATTTATGCTCCTTCACAATGTCTATTACGCCTTAACCGCGCTTACCATGACCAGCAATGAAGCTCGCGCAAATCCGGTTACGCTCGTGGCCCTGGATCGCGCGGCTCACCAGGATCTTGGCGCGTGGCTCCTCGCTTTTCCGTATCGATCCGCGGAGAATCCTTTCACCTCGGCGCCCGCATACGACAAATGGTTTCAAGACTACGTCGACCACTACACCTACGATGATTATTGGAAGCAAAACGGGCTGAATGCCGAAGTGTCTTACGACAAGTATCCGGACATCCCCATCTACTTCACCACGGGCTGGTACGATTTTTTTGAGCGTGGAAGTCTGAACAACTTTAAGGCCATGGCGTCACGCCACAAGTCTCCAACGAAACTGCTGGTCGGTCCGTGGGAGCACAGTGGCAATGGCCCGCGCTCCACGGGCGACGTTGACTTCGGACCGACGGCCGAGTTCGATATGTTCGCCGAACAATTGCGTTGGTTCAATCAAACGTTAAAGGGTGAAGAAACGGGAATCTTGCGGGAACCGCCAGTAAAACTTTTCATCATGGGCGGGGGAATCGGCACAAAATCGGAATCGGGCAAATTGCAGGACGGCGGCCAATGGATTGCGACAACCGCATGGCCGCCACCCAACGCGGTTTCCCTCTCCTATTTCCTCCACGGCGACGGATCACTTTCCGAACAATCTCCCATGGCCGAGGCTCCAAGTCTTTACGAATACGATCCCGCTCATCCGGTTCCTTCCATCGGCGGCCAGATGAACGGCGGCGTCGGTCCTGCATTTCCGGCCGATGGACCGCGCGACCAGGTCTGCAGCATCAAAACTTTTGGCTGCAACAATGATTTGCCGCTTTCTTCACGTCGCGATGTGCTCGTTTTTCAGACTCCGCCACTCGAATCGGATGTCGAAATTGCCGGTCCCGTGTCCGTCAATCTTTGGATTTCATCTTCGGCGCCGGACACGGACTTCACGGCGAAGCTCGTGGACGTCGCGCCGCCGAACAAGGACTACACCTTCGGCTTCGCCATGAATATCGAAGACCGGATTATTCGCGTGCGCTGGAGCGAGGGTTTTGATAAGCCGGTTCCCCTGAAAGCGGGAGAAGTGCGTAAAGTAACCATCGATCTTATCGCGGCGGGGAATCGTTTCGCCAAAGGGCACCGTATACGTGTGGACATATCCAGCAGCAATTTCCCGTACTTCGATCTCAATCCCAATACGGGCGAGCGGCCGGGCTATTCAACTCGTATGGAAAAAGCGTTAAATAAGGTCTATCACGATAACCAACATCCATCGCAGTTGAAGCTGACGGTGATGCCTTCAAATTCCGTTTCACCATAGACGACGCGCCGCCGGAAGGTTCCACTGCACGATGGAGCCAAAATCTTGCCATGCCCAAACACATTCCAAAAGACCAATACAATGAAGTCCAGCAACTAGCGCGGTACTCTCCATTGAAAGCATGGAAACAAACATAGGAAATTGTGTTGCCCTAAAATCAACGACGTCTTTCAATAGGATATGGCTCAAGATGTCATGATTCGGCCAGAACCCGACTCTCCTCAGGAGGATCGCACTGAGCGCGCGCGACAGATTCAGGCCGCCATGCATGAAGTCGGAAAGCGCCAATGGTGGCTTTGGTCATCCGCAGTGATGGTCACGATCCTGTTGACGCTGGGCATTGCCTCGTTCGCCTTCCCCGGTCTCTTGTCGCAAGAAGATGCCAAGTATTCGTTTGAACTTAACCAGGCTTTGCGGGGCCTCGTAGGCCTCGTTTTGCTGTTCAACGTCTACACGGTGTACCAACAATTGCAAATTCGTCGCCTGCAGGACAACCTAGCCGATCAGATTTGCACCATGGGCAAAATGGAGGCGCGTACCGAAGAAGTGTACAAGCTGGCCATACTCGACCCGCTCACCGGATTGTATAACCGGCGGTGCGGAGAACAGCGTCTCGCAGAAGAAATCTCGCGATCCCAGAGGTATGGCCACGCGCTGACGGTCATTATGCTCGACCTGAACGGACTGAAATATATTAATGACACGTTCGGTCACGCCGCTGGCGATGACCAGATCAAATGCTTTGCCGGACGAATCAACAAGGCGATCCGCGGTTCCGATCTAGCCGTTCGTCAGGGTGGTGATGAGTTTCTGTTGCTGTTGCCGGAGTGCAAGCCGGAAGAAGTGCGGCACGTCCTTGGCCGTTTGAGTGGGATTAAACTAGATCTTGGAGGGCGAACGATTCCCCTAACGTTCTCAGCTGGATGGACGAACTACATCCCTGGTGAATCGCCCGAAGAATTACTGCAACGCGCTGATGATGCACTGTACGCCAACAAACGCGCCGCGAAAGAACAGAACGAGCTGAATATGCCCGCCCAATAGTCAATAGCGTGGCACAAGTTCGCGTCGCACGCGCCTACGGCAATCGGCAAAAGAAATTCTCCGCCTGATCGGTGCTGCCGGTTCCTTTGTACTGCGCAACTTGCGGATACGGGCAAAGCGGACGCATGCGGCTAACGCTGCCGTTTGTTATCTGTGATGCGATAATCTCCTTTGGCGCCACGCCATGCTCCCGCCATTGTTCCAGTGCCGTCAGCGTGTCGAATACGTTGGGGCCCTCGCCGCCACCGCAATGCCCCATGCCAGGCGCCATGTAGAGCCGTACGGAATCGTCAACCTGATGCTGGCCCAGTGCAGCAACCAGTTTCTTGTAATATTCCACCGACGATCGTGGCGCGACGTTTTGATCGCCCCAGCCGTGATAGATGAGCAGTTTGCCTCCGCGGCCGACAAACGGTTTCAGATTGGGAGACGTCGGGCTGATCGTGCCGTTATCGATTTTTCTGGCGAGCGCAAGGTGCCGGCTGACATCCAGAGTCATGTAATCCCACTTTGGATCCTGGAAGACAACGTATTTGAAAAGATCATCGGCCATTGTGAGCGGGCCGCTGGCGAGCCCGGCCCATCGCAGCTCACTGCCCGGTTCGAAGCCGGGAAATACCTCGTCGCCGGTTTTTGGGTCGTTCAGAGGCGCATAGAACTTCTTCGCCGTCTCCACCTGAGCTTGCGTAAGGCAATTCGAGCCATCGGGGCCTTTGCACTGCGTCACTGCCGGGTCGAATTTGCAACGGGTGGGATCATTAATGATGCCGTCCTTGACGCCGTCGCGCGCATCGCATGTATCCAGCGCGGCTTGATGCAGCACGGAAAGTTTTTCCGGCGGAATCCTGCTGGCGGGATCCCGGAGCATCGCCTGCGCCAGTGCCACCAACTGAAAGCTCTCGTCCGTTCGGTCATACCCTGGAGCACCAGCAATGATGCCTTCGAAATCCTCGGGGTAGCGTTGCGCCTCCGCGAATGCCTGTCTGCCGCCGCCCGAGCAGCCGGTGAAGTACGAAAAGCGCTGTGCCGCGCCGTACATCGCCGCAATGATGGCCTTGCTCTTCAGGGCCGTTTCGTGAATCGCGCGATAGCCGAAATCGATCACCTTTTCTGGATGGCCCAGGGCAAAGCTCGCGCTGCCTCCCTTGTGTCCGGTATCGGTGGACGCGGTGGCGTATCCGCGCCGTAATGCCTCCGCAAGGGCATCATATTGAATGTCGCCGCTCCAGCCGCCATTCCCGACCTCCTGGAACTTGGCGTTCCAGCCGGACAGCGGCAGCCAGGTTTCAGCTTTGATGTCGGAGTCGCGGGATGGCGCGATAGTCAACGCCACGCGGCAGAACGACGGAAGGTCGGCAAACCCCGCGTCCGCGCCCGCCGGTGGTTTGAATTGCCCCGCTGGAACGACTTGCGCTGAAGTTACCGTGGCGTTCGACATTGTGAGCGATGCAAGGCGCTCACACGCGGCCGCGTCCAGTGATATGTGCGCTGACGGTACCTGTGCATTGACCGACCTGTCCAGGTAAACGAGCCCACCCAGCAAGATGGCAAACGTGACGGCGGCCATGGTCCTCATAAGTGTCCAACCCCTACCTTTCAATCCTGAGATCGTTCCGCAACCAACTCCGACGATCATTCGGGGCGCTCCTACACGGACATGCTGTTTACCATTGCTTGGTCTATCTGTCCATCGGTTGTACGGCCGGCCTCCATCGCCGAATGACTCTTGGCACTAGCTCCCTTGACTTATCAGGACCTGGCCCTGGGCAACCAGCGGGAAAGCAATCCTAGAAGTGCGGTAATGCTTCAAGACCACAAACATTGCACGGCTCTTAACATGCGCACAAAAGCCGCGTGTTCAAATGTGAACAGACTTTCCGCGTAGTCCACGCTACAAGAGATGCGCAATGCGGCAAAGCCACATTCTTATACTCAAGACGGTGAGCCAGGATAATAGCTGAGAAGACGAATGATGTTTCGCCCATATATTCTGCCTGGTTCGGTAAATGGGTGGTTTTGCTCGTTGTTATCCGTCAATACCGTGTCTGAATTAGGCTGTGATAAATTTGGAGGCTTACATGCAACCTTCCATGAAAAACGATGCGGGCGCTAGCAAATTGATTCTGATGCTGATCCTGATGGTAATCATTGCAGGGGGCATCTACTTTGCTTACACGCGGAACGCATCTTTGCGGGGAGCATTCCACTCCATGAAAGAATCAACACAAGATGCGACTACAACATCCCGGGTGCGCACTGCCCTGCTTCTATCAAAGCGCGTATCGCCTTTCGACATCAAAGTAGAAACAGTCCAAGCGGAAGTTACTCTGACAGGCCAGGTACCCACAGACGAAGTGAAAAATGTCGCAGGAGCGATCGTTCAGGACACGTCGGGCGTCAAGCAAGTGCACAATGATCTAGGCATCAACCCGTTGGTAGAGCGTAATCCTGAAACGGAGCATCTTGGCGAGCGGGTGGCCGATCTCGAAATCAAGGCCGATATCGACGATTCCATTTCGAAAAGTCCAGAAATGAAAGACAAACACATCGACGTGCAGGTGAAGAATCGCATCGTGACTTTGGGCGGATCCTTGGAGACGGCGGCTTTAAGGTACGCTCCCGAGCAAATTTCCTGGCAGGCAAGTGGCGTGAAGGGTGTGACGAATAATATCGCCGTAACCAGTACCGTCAGCGGCGCAGCTCCCGAAACTGCTGATGAGAAACTTGCCCGGCGGGTCGAGTTTGAATTGTATTCGACGAAGGCAGTTTCCCTGAAGACAATGCAAATACACGTCAATAATGGCACCGCAACTCTCACTGGCAATGTAAGTTCCCGGGCCGAACGATTGCTGGCGGAAAAAGTAGCCCAGTCGGTTGAAGGCATTCGAAAAGTCGTCAATAATCTGGCGGCTCTGGACGACACACAGTCCTAGTCTTTTGCGTTGAAACTTTGCAAGCATCGAAATCTGCAAGTCAATCGTTAGTTCAGGTGCCACAGCTGTTTGGCATCGTGACACCGACGCTCAATTGTGCGGTGTCCCTCATCCCCTTTACGCCTAGGAAAAGCGCACCACCTACCGATGAACGCATTCTGGGAAAGCGGCCCTAGGTCTCCCGCTCTTCGTTGGCCACATCCCGATAAGACCGCCCCATTTATCGGGCAGCATTCTTCACTTTGTCGAACCCTGCCGAGAAACATCACCGCCATTGTTCAAATCATGTAGCTTTCGGATAGCGGAGCAAAACTTGTTACTTTTTTGTTGTCTGGATCGACTCAATGTAGGCAGTCAGGTCGCGCACGCGTTCTTCCAAAAGCTTTGGACGAGACTTCAGAAGGTAGAATACGTTGCCCCACGCTGGCATCTCGGGNNGGAAACTTCCCTGCGTTCTGTTCACTGAATATCGTCAAATTGGCGGGTGGAACTCGTCTCTCCGGTTCGGCTGATTCCGGATCATACATGGAGCCATTACCCTTTGCTTCCACACCGTGGCATACCGAGCAATGTTGGAGGAACAACTCTTTGCCCGCGGCAATATTGGCCTTGGGGCCGGTCTTAGCGGGCGTTTGGGCGGCGACCACCAAGCCAACACTCATACTTACTGCGAGAATTGCCAACCTCACGTATTGCATAAACCACCTCTTTCTCAAACTTTCAAAGTGATTTTCCTAAAGGCTTGAACTCGATTCTGTGATTAGCATCACCTTTGGTCGTATGCCAAGTCCCAATAAGTTCTCGGGACTTATCCAGATTAAGCGCGGAAAAGCATCTTTCTTCGCATAGAAAACGTGTGATCCAGATCACTGCTCGACAGGAAACAAATTCAGATATTAGACTTCGCGTAGGGCAGCACACGGACGTAATCTCGACTCAGATGGACCCAGCGAGCGTGGGAGCTGTTTATGAGCAGGACTGAGAGAATGTGGACTTTCCTCAGCAGACCTGGAGCGGCTTGGCTGTTCCTGACGGGGGAGAGTGGCGCCCTGGCACTGGCTTGGACGCTGCGACGTTTCGAGCTAGACCTTGATCCTTTACTTTTCGGACAGCTCCAGATTACGAGTGGGCTCCTTGCACTTATTATCGGAGTTTCCGCACTGGTGAGGTTTCGGGGAACGCGCGATCGTCTTCCACTCATCCTTGCCTGCGGTTTCGCCATTGTCGGCATCACCATGGTCAGCTCCAGCCTCGTTTCCCCCCGCATCGCGGATACCGACGTCAGCCTGAGAGATCCGATGACGTGGGTGATCGGCCGGACATTGCTGGCCGTGTTGCTCGTGGCAGCTCTAGCTGTTGAGCGGCGTCTTCCCACAGCACGCCACCCCGGCCGGGAGATAATTGCGGGTCTTGTCGCCGTTGTTTTATCGGCTTCGGTACTCAGCATTGTCCACGGACGACTACCTGCCGACATCGTAGTTCATCTGGGGGGAGCTTTTCCGCAGCCCGGGAACTTGTTTCCCGCGGGACTCTTTCTTATCGCCACGGTTGGATATCATCGCCGGCTGAAGCGCACCACTTCTCCGTTCGATCGTTCCCTCTACCTTACAGCGGGATTGAATGTGGCCTGCTGCCTTGCTGCGAGTCAGTCAGAGCATAGGCTGGATACGCCCTTTGCCTTCGCGGAAATTCTTCAGTTCAGCAGTTACGCGGTCCTGTTGGGGGGCGCGCTTCTCGATAACATACACTTGTTCGAAAACGTCCGGCAGTTGGCAGCGAGCGATCCTCTGACTGGCTTGGGCAATTATCGGCGGCTGGTAGACGCACTGGAAAGTGAGATCCAGCGGTCCCAGCGCACAGGGCGAGCTTTTTCGCTCCTGCTGTTTGACCTCGATGGGCTCAAAAAGATAAACGACAATTACGGACACTTAGTAGGCAGTAAAGCGCTCTGCCGGGTCGCCAACGTGCTTCGCGTTAAATCCCGCACAATCGACACGGCCGCGCGGTACGGAGGAGACGAGTTCGCACTTATTTTGCCCGAGACCGGAATGAATGCGGCACAAGACGTGGCACGCCGTATCTGCGACCGCGTAGTGGGAGACGGGGAGCTGCCTCCTCTTTCCATAAGCGTGGGCGTCGCCGTTTTTGCGCAGGACGGAGAAACACTCGAAGCCCTGGTGGGCGCAGCCGACAAAGCCCTGTACAAGAACAAGACGAAGGGCCATATGGGCCGGAAGCTGTCCATAGCAGTTTAGAAGTTACTTGTGGGGGCTTTGATAACCACCTCCATTAAAAGAAGGGAGCATTACTATGGCACGAACCGATGCAGGATCCGTGAATCGTCGCACCTTCCTAAAGGGGACGACTGCCCTCGCAGCAACTCTGGCCGCCAATGCAGGGATAGCAGCAGCACAACAGCCGAATAAGACCTCTTCGGATTCCCAAATTCGTCGTGTTGTTACAGGGAAAGACTCGGCCGGCAAGGCGGTTGTGCAGTTCGATGGTGTGGCCGCGAACGTTCAAAGCCGCGCGGAATTGGGGACGACGAACAGCGTATTCTGGGTGACCGATTCGACTCCCCCCGTCATTTCGAGTAACGCGGACGCTGGGAATCGCAAGGTAGGCGTGGAGCCGCCTCCGAACGGAACGATCTTTCGAGTGATCGAGTATGCTCCGCAAAAAGACATCCACAGCGATTATGAAACCAAACTTCGAACCATGAGAGCAATGGGCCTTGCGCCGGAGGGATCCGCCCGCGAGCATCCGCGGGATCCGGGGATGCACCAAACGAGGTCGCTCGACTATATTCTGATTCTATCCGGTGAAATTGACATGCTGCTGGATGATTCAGAAGTACACCTAAAGGCTGGAGACGTCGTGGTACAACAGGGCACGAATCACGCGTGGGTGAATCGGGGGAGTCAACCGTGCAAGGTCGCATTCGTTCTGATCAGTGCCCGCGGTCAATGACAAGATAGGTCTGGAATCCTTTGGAGACTGCCCAGGAGAGTGAGCGCTAGTGTTGCAACGACCCATTGAGACCGCCGGGGTTATCGGTAACTGGCTTTCATCTGGGATCGTGCGGCCCTTCCGCCCGCCTATAGTCCGTTAATCGTCCGGAAGTTTGTCTTCGAGTTCACTGGCCAGCTTGTGCACGTCCGTTGTCTTACTAAATGCCTGAACCTCTTGCTTGGAGGAGTCTACGTTCACGCCCATGTGTTGGCAGAGTTTCTGCAACATCTGAAGGATGGCGGTCAGTTCTTGTTCAGAAAGCATGCCGACTTGAAGATCCAGATGCGAGCGCCGTTCGGACTGGCGGGCCATTCGACTCTGACTGATTAGCACGAAGACAGTCAAAAACACGCTTTCGGAAGAGACGACGAGCGCGAGGCCTCCGAAAGGAAATGTATCAAATGCCTTGAGACCTGGGATTACGTTGAGATTTACCAGAATCCATCCGGAGATCAAAAGCAATTGGGCCAGTAGGAATCCCACATTGCCAACCAGTTTTGTAATTGCGTCGCTAACTCGCTCCGTGGCAGTCCTGCGATCAAGAGCGTCATGCTCCAGCTTCGCGATTGCATCAATATTATATTGCGTAGGATCCGCAGCAGCTCGGCGTGGGAATGGATTTTTCATGGGTTAGCTCCTGGAAGCCGTCCTTGAAGATATTGTGTCATCGGAAGGATTGCAGACCATTCCCACAGTAAGTGGAAAATTCCTAATCTCAGAATGGGAACTCGGTTAGTTGCCGATGACCCGATACTTGAGTCATTGAGACGGTGTTTGCGGCGAAAACCACCGTTAGCGAATGGTGGCGGGATTCCCACTGAACCGAACTCCAACAGGTTTTGCCGTGAAGCAATCCTTTCATTCTTTTTGTGCAGACTTGGAGGCCACAGCAACGGTTCGAGCCTGCCCGAAGGAAAGCGGTGCCTCCGCATCTTCATAGTTCGAACCTGTCCAAGCGTAGTAGTAGTCCATACCGTCACTACCGTGTTTCGTCAAATCGTAGAATCCATTTGTAGTCGTCGTGGCAAACTCGAATGAATCCAATGAGCCAACTTCATCATTTTCAAATGTTGCTTCAAATTTGTTGCCAGTTTGTTTCAGCACATTCAAGGTACACCCTGCGGAACCACAGAAAGCTACGCCAGAAAATTCCACAATAAAACCCACCTGACCGCTCTTGCTCAGAGTGACCTTGCGATAATGGAAAGATTGCATAAAATCCTTGTCGCAGTTGGCAGATTGAGAGTCCTGGCAGAACTCTTTCTTGTAGAGATGCAAGGCGGCGGCGATGGCAGGCAGAAGGTAAGGTTTCGCACGTTCGGTGATCTCCTGGACGGGAGCAGCCACTGGTTGTTCTGGGGCTTCCGATACAGTTTGAGAGGTGGGCCCTGATGGGAAAAGCGAGGTCATACCCGCACTGGTAGGTGCCGCGGTTCTTGATATGACTTGCTGCGTATGGTTCGAACAGCCCGCAACCATGAATGTGACGGCCAAGACGGCTAGCAAGTTTGCTTTCTTCATTGTCATTTCCTCATGGCTTTCGTCCAAAGGCCTGTTTTTACCTTCTCTCAAGGTTGGCTCTTCAGAAAGGTAGTGTTTCACTAAAAGCGAGGCATTACTGGTCAATAGAGAACAGCTCGGACATATTCGACCTAAGGCTTTCGTTGGAAGGAATGGGTTTAGCGTGCCCCTGAAACAAAAACTGACTCCTGCCCTGGTTCGTCGAGTCGTTGCGAGAGCGTGGCGTTGGACTCCTCTCATAAGGCTGCCGAGTCAAGTCCGGAAAAACGGTTACGAGGACTTGGCCTCTTGGCTTCCTTGGCGATCATTTCCCGACTTAGGGGCCGTAGAGTCCATTGCATTCAAACCAGCGCGCTTTCCGCAAGGTGGCCCTTGCCGGACGCTGCCAAAATGCGACAATGCAGCAGTTGTGCAAACGCATCCGGGAGGAACCAATGAGAATCGTACGTTTCGCGTCTGTCGTCCTGGCCGCCGCAGCCATGATCCTGCTGTCCGGCGCGGCGCAAGCTGCCATGAAAACACAATGGATCGACTACAAGCAGGGCAACACGGCGCTGTCCGGCTATCTCGTCTATGACGACGCTGTCCAAGGCCGGCGCCCCGGTGTGTTGATGATCCATGACCGGTCCGGCTTCTCGGCAGGCACCCTCGAGGATGCCGAGATGATCGCCAAGCTCGGCTATGTGGTCTTCGCAGAGGACATTTTCGGCAAGGGCGTGGTGCCCAAGTCCGTTCCCGAGATGACGGACCTGATCACGATCTACAACAATGACCGTCCGCTGATGCGTGCCCGCGCATTGGCCGGGTTCGATGTCCTCAAGGCTCAGCCGATGGTCGATCCGGCGAAGCTCGCCTCGGTTGGCTACTGCTTTGGCGGCACAACGGGGATCGAACTCATCGAAACCGGCGCGCCGCTCCTCGGTTTCATCTCGGTGCATGGCGCGTTCCGCAATTTCGCGCCGGAAGCCGCCAAGAACATCAAGGGTCGCGTCCTCATCCTGCACGGCACCGAAGACCCGGTTGCGCCGATGGAGGAGCTCAATACGGTGATCTCGCAGTTCCGCGCCGCCAAAGTGGACTTCGAGGTCAACCTATACAGCGGCACCGCGCATGCATTCACAAAGCCGCAGAACCCCTCGGAAGTGCGCGCCGATAATGAATACAAGGTGGCGATGACGCGCTTTCTCAAGGATCTCTTGGGACGCTGGACGTCGGATTCCTGCGGGTGTTTGTGGCGCGGTGCGGGTTGGATTTTGTTGGAACGACGATCGGCGTGAGAGCGTCTAATTTGTGCGGGTGCAATTCCCACGACTCGCGCTCAAGATTTGAATTTCGAGAGGTGTCACGGTGAAAGCCAGGATCGTTTCGCTCATCGCAGTGCTTGCCACTTCCCTGTTGATTTCCGGGCCAGCGTTTGCCCACCACTCGATGTCGATGTATGACAGCGGCCACGACACCACGTTCAAGGCCACCATCACCCAATTCGATTGGGCCAATCCACACTCGCAGATCACCTTCACCACTACGGATGAAAACGGAAAAATCGAGAATTGGGTGGCGGAAGGTCCCGGACCAAATCGGTTGGCGAAACACGGCTGGAGCAAGGAATCGCTCAAGCCGGGCGATCAGGTGACGATCGTCGGTAATCGCAACAAGAATGGCTCACTAACCATGCGCTTTGAGAAAGTGATTTTGCCGAACGGCCAGGAGCTTGAGGCGCGCCCGCACTCTTACTAGGAAAGAGAGATTCCTCTCTGATGCGCGGAACTACTTTCTTCCATTCCCGTCTGTGTCTCACCCAGTCAGTTGCTATCGTTTCGACAGTACTCCTGGTGCGACAGGGCGCGACCACGTATGGACTGCTTCGCACCAAACGGCGGGCCGCCATTCCTCCCGAGAATGGAACCGCAGCAGAAACCACATCGGAAATTGCGGATAAAATCTGATTTTCGAGCGTAAGCGCAAACGCTAATTTCAGATACTGGAACTGGCTGTCAGATATCCCAGCAGGGGGAGTGATGGACAAGACTTTGCAGAATGAAGTGGTTGATCGACCGAGCGCGGCACGCCGCAGATTCCTGAAACATGTGGTGGCGACGAGCGCCGCGGCAGGTGCAGCGGCGGCGCTGCCGGCGCTGGCGCAGGAAAAAAACGAGCGGATGTGGTCAACGCTGGGCAGCGGCGAGGTTTCCGTGGCCGAAACGCTCGCCCGCTACGCAACCAATCTCAGGTATGAGGACCTGCCGCCGGAAGTCGCGCGCACGGCCAAGCGCATTGTCCTCGACACGCTGGGCTGCGCGATCGGCGGCTACACGGCTGGGCCAAGCCAGATCGCGATCAAGCTCGCGAGCGCGGCCAGCGCAAAGCCGGGAGCGACGGTAATGTGCCGCGGCATCAAGACGAGCCCCGATCTCGCGGTTTTCGCCAACGGCGTGATGATCCGTTATCTGGATTTCAACGACGGCTATATCAGCCTCGGCAGCGGGCACCCCAGCGACACGATCGCCGCATTGCTGACACCTTGCGAACTGGCGGGACGCAGCGGCCGCGATCTGATCACGGCAACCGTGCTCACGTACGAGGTTTTCTGCAAAGTAGTCGACGTGCTAGATACGGGCGGGTTGGGGCTGGACCATTCCACGGTGATCGGACTCGCCGCCGTGGCCGGCGCCGGACGCCTGATGGGCCTCACGCAGGAGCAGTTGGTGCAAGCCATTGGCATCCACGTCGGCGGCAACACCGCGATAAATCAGGGCCGGGTGGGAACGCTTTCAAACTGGAAAACCTACGCGTCCGCCGAAGCGTGCCGCAAGGCGACTTTCGCGGTGCAACTCGCGCAGGCCGGCATGACTGGACCGGACCAGGTGTTCGAAGGGCGCGACGGTTTCTTCAACGTGATCACCCGCAAGCCGTTCACGCTGCCGAAGCTCGGGGGCGGAGGCGAGCCGTACGGCATCATGCACGCCTTCACCAAGCGCTTCGCGCTCGGTCAGTATTCGCAAACCGTCGCCCAGGCCGCGCTGGAAGCGCGGCAGTTCTTCAAGGACCCGGACGAAATACAGGAGGTCAACATCAGGGTCTCCCGCATCGCGATCAAGGTCATGGCGGACAGCCCCGACAAGTGGCGGCCGCAAACACACGAGACCGCCGACCACAGCATGCCGTATTCGGCGGGCGTTGCGCTGATGTACGGAACCATCGACGATCGTTACTATGAAGACCCTTACCTGCACGACCAGCGCCTGCTCGATCTCGTGAGCCGCGTGAAATGCATTCCGTCCGAAGAAGCCGACCGGCACGAGAAGGAATTCAATCTTTGCGATCTCGAAATCGTTTTGAAATCCGGCCAGCGCAAGTCGGTACGCGTCGATTACCACCGCGGGCACTGGAAAAACCCGATGACCGACGCCGAGATGGAAGAGAAGTTTCGTTTGCTTGCGGGCAGGCAATTGCCGGCGGAGCGGGTGGAGAATCTGCTGCGGCAACTGTGGGCGCTCGAGGACATGCCGAAGGCGGGAGCGTTGGTCGAAATGACCCGGGTCTGAGCGGCGCGCTCCTGTGCGATTCGCTCGCCAAAGTCCGCTGGGACGATTTCACCGAGCAGGAATCAACTTTGGCGGCGTAGGATTCCGCCTGTGTGGCAACTCGATTCCGAAAGAGCCAGCGGCTAAAGCCGCATTGATTTCGCGAATGTTACGGCACGGCTGAAGCCGTGCCCTACAAAGATTTGGCTGTTGCCACACAGGCTCTGAACCTTGTGCAACTCAAACCCTCCCGAAAACCGCAGCGCGGCACGATCAACCGAATATTGAAAACAATTGGAAAACAAATGGTTGCCTTACTTGCGAGGAATTACGGGAGAGGAATACGGGCTAGTTCCCTAGCAGCAATTTTTCCAGGCCGTGCTTATCCTTGAGCGTGACGCTCGATCCGCGAATCTGCAGCAGGCCGCGCTTCTTGAATTCGGCGAAGACCCGCGTCACGGTTTCGCGCGACGCGCCAATCATCTGCGCAATCTCTTCGTGCGTCAGCGTGAGGTTGAACTTGATCGAGCCGTTATCGGAGGGATGATGCGCGCTCCAATCCAGAATAAAGCGCGCCAGCTTCTCGCGCACCGAATGCGAGAGGCCAATGGTGCGCATCTCGGCAAACGCCGTCTGGTAGGTTTCGCTCAGTTCCTGCGCCACGCGCACGGCCGCTTCGCCATAATCGGACAGAAATTTCATGAAATCGGCGCGGCTGATGAAATTGGCCTGCGTCGGTTCGATCACGTCGGCCGTCACTTCGTAGGCCCGCCCGGAAATCGTGGCCGGCAATCCCAAGAGGTCGCCCGGCTCGGAGATGCGCAGAATCAGAGTCTTGCCATCCGAGGCCGACGTCGAGAGCTTGACGTGCCCGGCGCACAGAATGAACAGCCCGCGCGACGGCTGGCCCTCCACAAACAACGTGGCGCCTTTCGGGTACGTGGCCGAGGCCGTGATTTCGGACAGCCGCGCGAGCGCAGCCGGGGGAAGATTGCAGAAGAGTCTCGACTCTTTATGCGGGCAAGTGACGCAGTTCTCGATGATCTGTAATCCGTATGGAGAGCGCATAGATACACCCATAGCCATTGTACGCCCCCGTCCACGTGACACGAAGTGGAACCTGCCTGTCGAATGTGCTTGCATTTCATCCATGATAAACCATTGCCAGAATGGCCCAGTGGCGAATCCTTGACCGTGACGTACATCACTCAAAAACGTGATCCAGGTCACATCTTCGCAGCCCTTCCCTCCCGATAATCTCTATCAAGTAATGAGGGAGGTATCGCGATGCCGATGGACGATCGAAATACCTTGGAGGTTCTGAAGGCGGAACTTAATTTTGTGGAGAAGGGCGGATACGGGCGGTCGCCGCGAGAGCCTTCGCGCGAGTCGCTGGCTTTTGAAGATTCGCCCACCTGCGTGAATTACGACCGAGTGGGAGTGGAGGAGCGCGCTCCGTGCGCCGAATGCCTGCTGATTAAATTCGTGCCGCCCGAAAAACGCGGCGAAAAAGTTCCCTGCCGGCACATTCCTGTGACGCCGTATGGCGACACGCTGCTTCACCTGTACCGCACGGGGACCGAACAGGAGATCGAAGAGGCGCTGTCCAGCTGGCTGCGGGCGACGATTGCGAAGCTGGAAGCGGAGATCGAACGGAACGCAGCGAATTTCAGCTCCATCGCTCCGGCTGGCGCGGACGCGAGCGAGACTCAGGCACATTAGTTATATTATTAGTTAGATGATATATGAGGCGAGTGCAATGGTTCTGAATCTTCATCCGAAATGCGCGAATCCGAGTTGCGCGGCGGCGTTCGAGTGGGTCGGCGGCGGGAGGCTTTTCCGATTTCACCGCAATGTCGTCGAACCGGCTTCCTACGGCGGAAACGCCGCGAGCGCGCCGGACTCGCATCCGATCGGCCATTTCTGGCTTTGTGAACGATGCTCAAACATTTACACGCTCCACTACCAGGAGGGTCGTGGAGTCGTAATCCGCACGCTGTGGCCCGAATTGCCGGCGGCGGAAAACAAGATGCACTTGCCTGCATCCTAAACCCTCCTCGGTGAAGGAATAGGCAAGAGTAGCATCCGGCGGCCGCCATCCAACCCAATCGTTCCACAAGTGCGGCCGCCGGCCTTCCTAATTTAAATCCAATCGGATCAGGTTTTAGTGGCACAGGCTTCAGTCTGTGTGGCTTTGCTTTGTGGTAAACGAAAGTCAAAAGAACACAGGCTGAAGCCTGTGCCACTGAGTTCTCGCGCACTTTACATTTTGCCGGCATTGCGACTGTAGGGGCACGGCAGTGCCGTGCCCCTACAACTTCAGCGCGATGCGGATCTCACCCAGGTCGGCTTCGTTTTGCACGGCCTGGAAACCGTGGCGTTCGGCCAGCGCGCGCATGTTCATATTTTCCGGGAGGATCGTGGCCGTGATCCGCTCCAGCTTTTCATCGCGCGCAACCTGGATGAGTCTGCCCAGGAGTTCCGATCCCAGGCCGAGCCGCTGGTAACGGTCGGAGACGAGCACGGCGACTTCCGCTTCCCTCTCGCCGGACGCGCGCGTGAGGCGGCCGACGGCCACGATTTCGCGCTCCGCATCGCCGGTGGAATTCACGCGCTCGGCGACCAGCGCCATTTCGCGCCCGTAGTCGATGAAGCATTTTCGCAGCAGCCGATCATGGGCGACGCGCGAGCTGAGTTTTTCCATGTGAAAAAATCGCAGGTACACGCTGCGCTCGGAAAGCGTCTCGTGAAACTTCACCATTGCCGGCTCGTCCTCGGGCCGGATCGGACGGATCAGCGCGCGCATCCCATTCCGCGCCTGCCACGGCGAAACGTAGCGCACCGGATAGGGCCGGATCGCCGGACGCGGCAGCGTCTCTTCCGGCACGCCCAAATCGTGCAGCACGATTCGCGCATCCAGCGCCATCGCGCCGTCGGCCGAAGCCAGGAGCGGATTGATGTCCACTTCCTTGATCCAGCGCTGCTCGGCCACCAGACGGCTGAAGCGGATCAGCGCGTTTTCCAGCGCGGACAGGTCGACGGCGGCGCGGCCGCGCACGCCTTGCAGCGCGCGATAAATTTTCGTTTGCTCCATCAGGCGCACGGCCAGCGTGGAATTAAGCGGCGGCAGGGCCAGCGCGCGATCGCCATACACTTCGACCAATTGCCCGCCAGAGCCGAACAGGATCACGGGCCCAAACTGCGGGTCCACGCTGCTGCCGAGAATCAGCTCGTATCCCTCGCGCGTCACCATGGGCTGCACGGTGATGCCTTGAAAATGTTCCGCGCCGACCTTTTCGCGCACCGATCGTTCCATCTCGCGCCAGGCCCGTGCGACGCCTTCCGCGCTTTGCACATTGAGCTTCACGCCGCCCACGTCGGACTTGTGCGTGATGGTTTGCGAGTTCAGCTTCAAGGCCACGGGATAGCCGATGGCCGCGGCAAATGCGATGGCCTGCGATTCGCTCGCGGCCACGCGCGTTTCCACCGCCGCGATTCCGTAGAGCGCGATGACGCGTTTCGATTCCGCCTCGGTGAGGATCGTGCGGCCCGCTGCGCGAATGGTTTCGAGGAACGCTTTCACCTGTGTTTGCGCCTCGGCGAAGGAATCCGCCGGATCGCCAAGCACGGGCGTTTCGTACAGCCCGCGCAGGTTGACCGTGTATTTCCACATGTAGGTGAAGGCGCGCGCCGCGGTGTCCGGATACGAAAAGGTGGGAATGTTTGCCGCGTTCAAAATCGCGATGCCCTCGGCGACGGATTTGCCGCCCATCCAGCTGGCCAGCACGGGCTTGCCGTGCACGCCGGCGTGAGCCTTCAGCCGCTCGGCAACCTGCGTGGGGTCGGTCATTCCCTGCGGCGCAAGAATCACCAGCAAGCCGTCGCTATTCGGATCGTTCGCCGCGATTTCCAGGGCTTGCGCGTAACGCTCCGGCCCGGCATCGCCCAAAATGTCGACTGGATTTCCGTGGCTCCAGTGCGCGGGCAGCAGCTGGTCGAGCGCCTGCATCGTTGTCTCGGAGAGCGGCGCGAGTTCACCGCCCGCGGCGAGCAGCCGGTCGGTGGCAATCACGCCGGGCCCGCCCGCGTTCGTGAGAATCGTCAGACGCGGACCGCGCGGGCGCGGCTGCTTGCTCAGGACTTCGGCCATGTAAAACAAGTCCCCGACGCTCGACACGCGCAGGACTCCGCAGCGGCGCAGCGCGGCGTCAAACACATCGTCGCTTCCGGTCATGGCTCCGGTGTGGGATCTCGCCGCCTTGGACGCAGCCGCCGTGCGCCCCGCCTTGATCACAATGATGGGTTTGCGCAGCGCCACTTCGCGCGCCGCCGAGAAAAACGAGCGCGCATCGCCCACCGATTCCATGTACAGCAGAATGCTTTCCGTCGCGGGATCGTCTCCGAAATAATCGATCAGGTCGCCCCAGCCCACGTCCAGCATCGATCCGGTGGAAACAATCGCGCTGAATCCCACCTGCTCCTGGAAACTCCAATCCAGAATGGCCGTGAGCAGCGCGCCGCTCTGGCTGAGGAACGCGACATTGCCGCGCCGCGCGATGTCCCGCGCAAACGTCGCGTTGAATCCCGCGTGCGGATTCATCACGCCGAGGCAGTTGGGGCCGATCAGGCGCATCGCTCCGCGACTCAGGTGCTTCTGAATTTCGGCTTCCAGAGCCGCGCCTTCCGCCCCGCGCTCCTTGAATCCGGCCGAGATCACCACCGCCGCGCGCACGCCCGCATCCACACACTCGCCCACGATGCCGGGCACGGTCCCCGCCGGAGTTACGATCACGGCCAGATCGATTTTTTCCGGGATGTCGCCGATCGAGCGGTAGGCGCGATGCCCGAGCACATCCGGGCGATTGGGGTTGACGGCAAAAATGCGTCCGTGAAAGGCGGGGAGACCGAGCCGTTCGAGCACCGCGCGGCCCACGCTCCCTTCCCGGTCTGTCGCGCCAATCACGGCAACGGATCGCGGAGAAAACATGCAGTCGAGCGCGGAGCGATTTTCATGCGCTGAGCGCTCGTCGCCCGCGTGCTCGCCAGCGTGCTGGCTCGCGTACTCGCCCGAATCGTTCATCGTCGCCGCACCTTCTCCATCTGTTCTAGCCTGCATTTCCACTAAGAAACTCCACCTGAAAAACGTGGCGCTCGATTTTCGTGGCGTCGGCATCTCGCCGGCAGTTTTTACGTTGCGCGGATGCCAGAAAAAGAGCCGGCGAGACGCCGGCGCTACCAAGTACCTGCGTTCCTTGCATGCTCGCGTAGGGGCACGGCAATGCCGTGCCCCTACAACTTCAGCGCTATGCGCATCCCGCTCAAGCCGGCTTCGCTCTCCTAAGAAACACGATCCGTTCTTGCTGTTGCCCACGCCTTCAGACGCGAAGCCTTCCCGCGCCACTGGCGAAAAACCATCGCCTCTGAAGAGAGGAGCTACAGGCTGTCGAACCTGTTTGGCAACTCAACTCGGAAAAAGCCAGCGGCTAAAGCCGAATTAATTTTGCAACTTTATGGTACGGCTGAAGCCGTGTCCTACAAAGAACGCCGTGCCCTACAAAGGTTTGACCGTTGCCATACGGACCATCGCGGGAGCAATCATATAAAAGAGGCCGTGCACATGCACTCTCAGAAATCCGTCATGCGGTCGAACGGCAGGGCGGCGCGGACGGCGTTCAGCACGACGACCAGGTCGATGACTTCCTGCGCGATGGCGCCGCTAATCGGCGGCAGGTAGCCCAGCGAGGCGGCGACCATGCCAATCACGCTCAGGCCCATCCCTCCCACCGCGCTCAACAGCGCAA
Source organism: Acidobacteriota bacterium (assembly GCA_003165465.1). Classification (GTDB taxonomy): domain Bacteria; phylum Acidobacteriota; class Terriglobia; order Acidiferrales; family UBA7541; genus Palsa-360. The sequence goes on along the minus strand of PLUM01000049.1, from coordinate 93,918 downwards.
TCGATCTCATGCGCCGACCGATGTGCATCAGCTCATCCACCTTGTCGAGGGACGCGTCCAAAACCACGGCGTCGGCGGCCTCCGCCGTGATGTCGCTGGTCATGCCGAACGCGACGCCCACGGTCGCCGCCTGCATGGCCGGAGCGTCGTTGATGCCATCGCCGACGAACAGCGTTTTTGCCAGCGATGTTTCCCGGCGCACAATCTCCACTTTCTCTTCCGGGCTTTTTGACGAATGAATTTCGCTGATTCCCATCAGGCCGGCGAGATAGCGCACCTCGGAGTCGCGGTCGCCCGAAACCAAAAGAACGCGGCTGACGCGATGTCGCGGCTTCAGGTGCTCGACAAAACTGCGCCCGCCGGCCCGCGGCACATCGTGAAAGCGAAACGTGGCGGCATATTGCCCGTCCAGAAAAATAACGCATTCCAGGCCAGATGCAATTTCTGGAAGCTGCGCGCCCATGCCGGCGACTTTCTTGCGCCCCGTGATCCATACCTGACGCTCGCCCACCACTCCCCGCAATCCCTCGCCCTGCGCCTCGCTCATTTTCAGGACCGGGTCCAGAGGAAGATTCTTTCGCGATGCGGCATCGAGAATCGCGCGCGCCAGCGGATGCCTGGAATAGCGTTCAATGCTCGCCGCCGCACGCAGCACGTCGCTTTCGTCGACTCCCGCCGCGCACAATATCTCGGTCAGCGCCGGACGCCCGTACGTCAGCGTTCCGGTCTTGTCAAAAATCAGCGTCGTGCACGTCCCCACCTGCTCGAGCACGGCCTGATTTTTGATGATGATGCTCCGCCGGGCCGAAAGCGAAATCGCTCCAATGATCGCCACCGGAATGGCCAGCAGCAGCGGGCAGGGCGTGGCGATCACGAGCACCGCGAGAAATCGCTGCGACTCGCCGCTCCCGATCCACGAACACAGGGCGATGGCCACGGCCAGCGGCGTGTACCACGCGCCCAGCATGTCTCCCAGGCGCCGCAGCTTCGGCCTATGCGCCTGCGTCTCCTGCATGACGCGCATGATGCGGGCATAGCGCGAATCGATCGGCAGCCGCGTGGCGCGAACGGCCATCGCGGTTTCGCCGTTCACCGCTCCGGAAATCACTTCCGCGCCCTCCGTCTTCGAAGTCTCGAACGGCTCTCCGGTCAGATACGCTTCGTTCATCCTTCCCTGTCCTTCGACCACCACGCCATCCACCGGACAAATTTCGTGAGGGAACACGACGAGCACATCGCCGATCGCGATCTCCGCGGCCTTGATGTCGTCGATGCCTCCTTCCTTCTTGCGATGCGCCGTCTGCGGCATGCGCTTGGAAAGCGCCTCGAGCACGGACGATGCGCGCCGCGTGGCAAACCCTTCGAGAACCGTTCCGCCCGAAAGCATCAGCACCACAATCGAGCCAACGAGGTATTGCCCCATCAGCGCCGAGGCCACAATCGAGATGCCGGCCAAAAGGTCCGAGCCGAATTCACGCGCCAGGCTTTTTTGAATCAAGTGGAGAACAAGAGGCAGGCCGCCAAAAAGGAGGACCACGAACAGCGGAACATTGTACAGCGGAACATTTTGCACGAGGGCGCGGCCGCCCACGCCGAATCGCAACAGGAGATGAACGGCAATGCCCACGACCGCGACCGCCGCAATCAGAAGGTCGCGGCGGAATTGCCCGTCGGAAGATTCGCTGGAATTTTCGCGGGAAGAATCCCGGGGTTGAGGAGCGCCGCTAGTCCCAATATTGCTGTATTGTCCCTCAACCCCGGGCGTTTCCGCCGTGCTAGGCGCTTGAGCCACATCCACCTCGAGGAGTATGCCTCACGCACGCACGGTCAGAACCGGGCACTGCGCGTTCGTAACCACATGATGGGCAATCGAACGCAGCAGATGCGTCGTCGCGCTCAATCCTCCCTGCGGCTTGTGAACGCCCATAACAATCAGGTCCGCGCCAAGAGCGGTGGCGACTTCGACGATTTTCTCCGCCTCCGGGCCACGCTCCACCCTGCATTTCGGCTCGCACCAGGGTTCGGCTCCGGAGGGCACAAGGCTTTGCAGACGGCGCAGCGTGGACTCCGCATATTGCTCGGCATGAACCAGGTCACCAACCTCCGGCGCGCCGGCAACATTCAGCAATGTCAGATTCGATTGATGCTCCTGCGCCAGGGAAACGGCGAAGGGCAGCGCGGCCAGCGACTCGGACGAAAAGTCCGTGGCAAAAAGAATCTCCTTCATCGCCAGGCGGCGCTCGGTGTTCGACGAAACATGCGGGCCCACCGTGAGCACCGGGCACGACGCTTTGCGGAAGATTTCCTCCGCCGCCGATCCCAGCAGCGCGCGGCTCACGCCCGTACGCCCATGCGTGCCCATGACAATCAGGTCGCTCTTGTCCTGGTTCACGATTTCATGGAGCACGGGCCACAGGTCGCCCTCGGTCACGGTCACTCCATGCGGCACATTTTCCAGCATCTCGTGCATCTGCTTTGCTTCAAACTTCGCCTGTTCCTCGGCGGCTTCCATCACCTGCGGCAGAGCCTCCGGACCGACGATGGGATAGGTCGCTGGGAAGCGCACGTGCAAGCCATGCACCCTGGCTCCGTATTGTTTTGCCAAGCCGATGGCGTACGGCAGGGCGGCTTCCGCGGTGGGAGAAAAATCCGTCGCGAACAGAATATTTTTTAGAGAGATTCGCGTTTTTGTTCCGGTGGCGTTCATGATCCACCTCCCAATATATCTATATGCCGAGGCGCGATTCTTGAATGTGATTCCTGTCACATTCGAGAGTGAGGAGGGTCACTTCTTACGGGATCGCTCCGCGCGATGCTATGCGTGTAGTAGGGGCACGACAAGTCGTACCCTACGGGCGCCGCCGAGGCGGTTGCCGTGGACGTTCCAAAAGGGAAATTTTGTAATGCGGCACGAAGCGATTCCATTCTTACACACCGTTGCCATGGCCTGCGCACCGGCATCGCGCTCCGTGCGCGTTTACGATCCGCAGAGAGTGCCGAGCCGCCCCGAGGACGAATCCGCGCAACACGCCGGCCGATTTACCACGGACGAGGCGCGCTTCCCCGCACACTTGTGCGCGTCGGGAAAAAGCGATCTCGCGGAAAAGAGAGAAATCACCGCTTCCCTTTCCAGCCACGCGCTGTTTCAGGAATCGTTTTATCTCTGCACCGTCAAGAGCGTCGGCGAACTCGACGGAGCCCGATGTATTTATGTCGAAATCGTGATGGACCGCGATTCGGGCGTCGCGTTCGCCAAAGTCTATTCCGCGAAAAACGCATTGAACGCCGCCGACATCCTCGAAAGCCGCGCCCTGCCGTTTTTCGAGCGTCACGGCGCGGCCATCGCGGCGATTCACACCCGAAAGAATCGCGAATATTGTGGCGTGCCGCCCGTGCACCCATTTGAAACTTTTCTCGCGGCTGCTCACATTCCACACCTGCCAATCGACTCGTCCGCCGAACCCGACAACTATCTTTGCTGGCAGTTCTATCAATTCCTGCGGAAGGAATTTTTCCCGCAAGCCCTCCGAAAGAGTTTTCACCTGTCGCTGGACGATCTGCAGAAAGACCTGGACGCTTTTATCGAGGCGTACAACTCCGGAAGAATGAAGCCCACCGCGGAAGCCGAAAGCGCAAAGCGCCTGGCGGCAAATTCCCCTGTCCACCTGTGATGCGATTGTGATATTGATTTCCACGGACTTTTTTCAAGGCAAAGAAAACCGTTTCAAGATTTCAGCCGGACTGAACCGAATTTCTTGCGCCGGAGGCATCTTGCATTCGGATCTCGCGCGCGTTTTGTAGCGCCGGCGTCCCGCCGGCAGGTTTTTTGCTCGTATCGCGACGCAAAACCTGCCGGCGGAACGCCGGCGTTACCAAACCTTGCTGATGCAATTGCTCGAAACGCGATGAACAATCAAGGCCAGCCTTGTCCGAGGCACGCCGTGCCCGAAATGCGCCGCCTCGATGCCGCCGGCGCATCGCACACGAACGCACGAAAGGAATTTCACGATGTTTGAGCAGACACTCGATCCAACCGGACACTTGTGGCTCAGCGTGCTGATTTCACTCGTGCCTCTGATCGCCCTGCTGTTCATGCTCGCGGCGCTGCGCATGACGGCATGGCTCGCTTCGATCCTCGTGGGCGCGATCACCATTCCGATCGGCGTTCTGGTCTGGCACGCGCCGCTCGCTGGCACGCTCAAATCCTACTTGTACGGCGGCCTGACGGGCTTCTGGGTGATCGACTGGATCACGTTCTGGGGACTCATCATTTTCAACACGCTGGTGCTGACCGGAGATTTCGAGCGCTTCAAGGGCTGGATGATTCATCACGCCACGGCCGACATTCGCATCCAGACCATCATGCTGGCGTGGGCCTTCGGCGCGCTGCTCGAAGGGCTTGTGGGGTTCGGCTATCCGTGGGCCGTCGTCGTGCCAATTCTCGTGGGGCTGGGCATCGCGGACCTCGATGCGATTCGCGTCGCGGCGCTCGCCAACAACGCGCCCGTTTCCTACGGCGCGCTGGGCGCGCCCATCCTCGGCCTCGCCGCCGTCACCGGGCTGCCGATGCTCGCGTTGTCCGCGTCCATCGGTAACGTCGTGGCCGTCCTCGCGCTGCTTCCGCCCTGGGTGCTGATCTATCTCGTGAGCGGATGGGAGGGCGTGACCGAGGCGTGGCCGCTGGCGATTGTGGGATCTATTTCCTACATCGCAGGGCAATGGCCCGTGGCGCACTATCTCGGCCCGTATCTGCCGGATTTGAGCGGGGCGCTGGTTTCGTTCTGGGTGCTGTTTATTTTCGTGAAAATCTGGAAACCGAAAACAATTCGCGGATTCGGCGGCGCGCCGCTCGCGGTATCGCCCGCCGACGAAACGACCGCCGTGGAAATGGCCAGCGTGCGCCAGGCGTTTACGGCCTGGGTTCCGTACCTCGTACTGATCCTCGTCGTGGTCGGCTGGACAGGCCCATGGTCGCACCTTCCCGGGTTGAGTTTGGAAAAACTTTCGGTCGCGGCCGTATCGTCCGTCACGCACAGCCCCATTTTCTCTACGTTTAATTTCAATCCGCTGGGCGGCGGCACATCGACCCTCGCTTCCTGGCTCATCATTCTCGCGATTCTGCGGCCCACGCGTGACCAACTGCGGCAGGTTTTTTCGCGAACGTTTCGCCAGATGTGGGGCGCGCTGCTGGTCGCGTTCTTTGTGTTCGCGCTCGCCTACATTTTCGTTTATACGGGAATGGCCAACTCGCTGGCCTTCGGACTTTCCAAAATTGGCGTGTTCTTCGTTGTGCTGGCGCCCATCCTCGGCTGGATCGGCGTCGCACTTTCCGGCAGCAACACGTCCACGAACGCAATGTTCGGCCCCGTGCAGGCCATGACCGGCAGGCTGCTGCATCTCCCGGTCCTGCTTCTGCCGTCGTTCAACTCCGTGGGCGCGGAAGTCGGCAAACCGATTGCGCCGCAAACCGCGAGCGTCGGGGTCTCCACCAGCAAATTTGTGCGCAGCGAAGGCCAGGTGATCCGCCACAACATGGGCTGGACACTCATCGTCCTCGCCTACCTGATTGTGATCGGCGTGATCTTCTACTATTTCTTCCCCAACTGGATGTCGCTGTAAGCCAGGCCCAGTAGCACAGGCTTCCGTCTGTGTTCTTTTGACTTTAGCTTGCCGCACATCATAACCACACAGGCTGAAGCCTGTGCCACAAAAACTATTTCGCGGCGGCGTCTACCTGCGGAATACTTTTGTGTTTCGGTTCCGTTTGCGAATTCAAGACGGCCTTGCGCGTATTGGTCAGCGTGTGCAGGAGCACTTCGCGCGGAATGCTCTTCACCAGGGGATTGACCAACCAGGCGAGTAAAACGGGGACGGTCCGCGTCAGCGTGATCGATTCGTCTTGAATATACACCCCGCCATCCTTTTCCTCGATGCGCCAGTAACTGTTGAGACGCCACATGTATCCACGATCGTTGCCGCCGGCGCGCTCGCGTTCGTCTGGACTGCCCACGTTCGCGACTTCCACGATGCGCGTCGAGTGGGATGTGCTTACCATGCGCTCGCTTCCAAGGGGCGTTTCCACCACGTTGAAATAGGCGTCCAGAACGACCGTGAGAATCGACTTGTTATAAAACTGAAGATAAACTCTCGATTCATTTCCGTTGCGCACGATGAGTTTCGCGCGGCGCACTTCGGGCCTGTAAATATTCGGCTGATCTTCGTAATCCCGAAGCACGGCAATCGCTTCGGCCAGCGTTCCCTTGGGAATGAGCATCGCTCCCACCCAGTGATGAATCAGGCCGCTCGGAATGCGAATGCTGTGATGGTCCTCCTCGGCGTGCAATTCCTCGATATAGGCTTGGCCGCGTTGCAGTTGATCGTACGCTTCCTGGCGGGCCACGTCGGGCAGGCGATCGATCGCAAGGAATTGGTCGAGGCGCAGGTCGTTGTCCATGCGCGCTTCGGCGGCCGCAACATAGCGGTCAAAAGCCGCAACGGTTTCGGGTTTCAGTTCCGTCGCCCTTGCCGGAAACGCAAACATCCCGGCGCAGATGCAGAACGGCAGAATCGACAGCCGTATTTTTTCAGCGAAACGGCGGAGACGTTTGTGGGTGTGCAAGTGGTTCAACGGATGACCGCCGGGCGTTGGGAGAGTTGCCATCAGCGCACGACTGCATGATATCGCATTGCGTGGCGCGAACTGAAGAGCCTGTGTGATAACGAGCAAATCACCTGGAAAATATTTGTAGGGCACGGCTTCAGCCGTGCCATAAAGTGTAGGCAATCAATGCGGCTTTAGCTGCTGGCTCTTTTGGACTCAAATTGCCACACCTATTCCGAAACCTACACCACTACACTCCTTTCCGCCGCATTTCAATGTGCGCGCCATCACCAATCGTTGTGCTCTCGCGCACATCCCGAAGACTCCGCGCTACGTTATCAGTTTCATTCACTTTTATTTCATGGCACGCGCACGCGGCGAAGGAGACACCCCAGAATGCCCTACGAAAACCTGCTCTATGAGAAGCGCGACCAAATCGGATTCATCACCTTCAACCGGCCCAGCGTCCTGAACGCGCTGAACCGGAAAACGATGGAAGAACTGAACGCGCTGCTCGCCGCGATCCGCGAGGACCGCGAAGTGCGTGCCGTAATTCTGACTGGCGCGGGCGAAAAATCGTTTGTCGCGGGTGCGGATATCGGAGAGCTTGCGGTGCAAACGCCGCTCAGCGGACAGGAGCGGTCGTCGTTCGGCCAGAGCGTATTGCACCGGCTGGAAACGCTCGGAAAACCGTCCATCGCGGCAATCAACGGATTCGCACTGGGCGGCGGCTGCGAAATCGCGCTGGCCTGTTCGATTCGCCTCGCCAGCACAACGGCGCGGCTCGGGCAGCCGGAAGTGAAACTCGGAATCATCCCCGGCTACGGCGGCTCGCAGCGGCTCGCGCGACTGTGCGGCAAGGGCATGGCGCATGAACTGTGCCTGACGGGAGCGATGGTTTCGGCCGACGAGGCGCTGCGCATCGGCCTCGTCAACCATGTGTACGAACCAGTTGAACTATTGCCCGCCGCCGAAGCACTGGCGAAAAAAATAATCGCCAACGCGCCGCTGGCGGTGAAGTTCACGATCGAGGCCATCGAGCGTGGTGCGGAAATGACGTTGGACGCCGGCCAATTTCTGGAAACGGCGCTCTTCGGTTTGTGCATCGCCACGGAAGATATGCGCGAAGGCACGCGCGCGTTCCTCGAAAAGCGCCCTGCGCAGTTTCACGGCAAGTAGCGGTGACTAGTGACTGGTGACTGGTGACTGGTAAATGGCGATTCGTGAATCGTGATTCATGAGACTCGTTTTCTTGGGTGCCCCATCCTTCGCGTTTTGTGCGAAGGGTGGGGCCGTGCCGGAGGACCAACGCACGAAACGCGAAGTGGAGAGCAAGACCCCACCCTTCGCAAAAACAGCGAAGGATGGGGCACCCAGGAAAGAACGTTTCACAAATCACGAATCACGAATCACAAATCTCCAATCACCAGTCACCGCTCTCACGCCACGTGACGTGCGTCACCCCTTCACGTGATAGGAGTCACAGCAAACAAAACGTTCCACACATAGCCTCATTGCAGTCGCGCTGCGCGGAGGCCACACATGGGTTTGCGGGTGGAACAGGACGAAGACGGACTCTCACGGCTGCAATTTCCCGAGCCATTCAACATCGCCGAATATCTCATCGACCGCCACATCGGCGAAGGCCGCGCCAACAAAGTGGCGATCTGGACCACCGACCGGCAAGTGACCTACGCCGAGCTGCTCCACTCGGTCAACCAGTTCGGCAATGCCCTCGTCAATCTGGGACTTGCGCGCGGCGACCGGATCCTGATGGTGGCGAAGGATTCCCCGGAATTCTTTTTCCTGTTCTGGGGAGCTGTGAAGGCGGGCATGATTCCCGTTCCCCTGAATGGCCTGGCGGCGCCCAGCGATTTCGAGTTCATCATCCAGCATTCCAAATGTTCCGCGGTGTTTTACTCATCGGAGTTCGCGCCCACGCTGGAAACGGCGCTCGCATCGTGTTCCCCGCGCCCCAAAGTCGCGATGCCCCTCGATGGCGGCAAGGAATCGCTGGCCGACATGGCGCACAACGCTTCCGCCAATCTGGACACGGCGTTTACCCGTGCCGAGGACGATTGCTTCTGCCTGTATTCGTCGGGCACCACGGGCCTACCGAAAGGCGTGATTCACGCGCACGGCGACCTCGCGGTCATCAGCCAGTTCTACATGGTGGACACGCTCGGAGCAATGGAGGACGACGCCTTTTTCAGCGTCGCGCGGCTGTGCTTCTCGTACGGCATGAATATCGGCATGATTGGCCCACTATACGTGGGCGCGACGGCGATCCTCGATGAGCGGCGCCCCACGCCGCAAACCGTAATCGAACTGTTTCGCCGCTGCCCGCCCACTATTTTCGGCGCCGTGCCCACGTTCTACGCGCAATTCCTGGCTTCGGGATTGCTCACCCGGAAAGACGTTCCGCGCCTGCGTCGGTGCATCTCCGCCGCCGAAGCGCTGCCGCCGGAATTGCATCGCGAGTGGCTGGCCATCACCGGCGTGCCGATCATGGAAGGCATTGGCTCGACCGAAGCGGGACACATCTACATCTCGAACCGCGTCGACGACATTCGCCCCGGCGTAACGGGCCGGCCCATCCCCGGCTATCAGGTGAGGCTCGTGGACGATGCCGGCAACGACGTGCCCGACGATGTGCCGGGCCGCCTGCTCGTAAAAGGACAGTCGGTCATCAAGCGTTACTGGAACGATCCCGAGCGGACGGCCAAGACCATCGTCAACGGCTGGTACGACACGGGCGACACATTTCGCCGTGACTCGCACAACTATTACACCTACTGCGGGCGCAGCGACGATGTGTTCAAGGTCAGCGGGCGATGGGTTTCGCCCTACGAGATTGAATCGGTCCTCATGCAGCATTCCCAGATTCTCGAAGCGGCGGTCATCGGGCGCAAGGATGAGCACGGCCTGATCCGCGTAGACGCCTGGGTCGTGCCGAAGGACGCTTCGATTCACGGGCCGGACATCGAGGACAGCCTGCGCCTTTTCTGCGAGGCCAATCTGCCGCGCTTTAAGCTGCCGGGACGCATTCATGTTCTGGAAAAACTGCCCAAGACGGCCACGGGAAAAATTCAGCGGTACAAGCTGCGCATTTCGGTGGCGGAGCAGGATCGCGTATCGCACAAGCAGGAGGCGCTGGTTAGAAGCGAGCGCGTCGGCGGCGTGGTGATCGCCACGATCTCGCGCCCTCCGGTCAATGCGATGAACGACGAATTGATCGAGCGGCTCGACGCGCTGCTCGATCAGGTGATCGACGATCGCGAAGTGGTGGTGCTGCACATTCGCAGCGATCAACCGGCGTTTTGCGCGGGCGCCGACCTCGCGCTGATGCAGTCCTGCTTCGGCACCTTCGAGGGCCCCGACGTGATGCTGGAGCTGGTGCGCCGCATGCAGCGCCTCTTCGCGCGCATCGAAGGCGCGCCGCTCCTGACGATCGCCGAAATCGGCGGCGCGGCCATGGGCGCGGGCCTGGAACTGGCTCTGGCCTGCGACATTCGCGTCGCGGCCATCGAAGCGAAACTCGGATTTCCGGAAGTGGGCCTGGGACTTTTGCCGGGCGCGGGCGGCACGCAGCGGCTTACGCGGTTGTGCGGCCACGGCGTCGCCAACCGGCTGATCCTCGGCGGAGAAATCGTGGACGGCACGCTGGCCGAGCGGCTCGGAATCGTGCAGTGGACGCAGCCGCGTGCGCAGCTCGCCGAGTGGACGCGCGAGCTGGCCGCGCGCTTTGCCCGCGCGCCCCGGGCCGCGCTCGCCGCCAGCAAGCGCTGCATGGCGGCCGCGGACGATCCGCACCGCGACGGCTATGCCGAGGAACTCGCCGCAACGCGCCGACTCTACCAGCTTCCCGAAACCCGGCGGCGCGTCGCGGAATTTCTCGATCGCAGCGAGAAGAAGCGCCAGGGCGCCAAGGTTCCCGCGGGATGATTCGCGTGGCATTTTTGAAACACGGTTGCGCATGGCGTTATCGGAAACAGTTTCGCGAGCGGTAAAGGAAGACCCGGCATCTGAAGAGGCGGGGATTTTCGTAACGTGAACCGAAACTTATCCGAAAGCGACTCGAACGTAATACGACAAACCAGGGAGCACTCATGAATCTTGACGGCAAAACAGCGGTGATTACCGGCGCGGCCTCCGGCATCGGACTGGCAACGGCCGAAGCCCTGGCCGAGGCCGGCGCACGCGTCATCGTGGCGGACATCGCCACGGAAAAAGGCGAAGCCGCTGCCGAAGCCATCCGCGGCAAAGGCCCTCGGGCCGAATACCTTCACCTCGACATCACGGACGACGTGTCGATCGCCACCTTCACCTCGGCCCTTGCGGCCAAATCCATGGAGATCGACATCGTGGTGAACGGAGCGGGATGGGGCCAGATCAAACCATTCTGGGAGATGCCCCTGGATGTTTGGGACAAGATCGTGGCGCTCAATCTCGTGGGCCCCATGAAGCTGGTCAAGGCCCTGCTGCCGCGGATGATGGAGCGCAACGGTGGAAAAATCGTCAACGTCGCGAGCGATGCGGGGCGCGTCGGCAGCTCGGGCGAAACGGTTTACGCCGGAGCGAAAGGCGGCCTGATCGCCTTCACCAAATCGCTCGCACGCGAAGTGGCGCGCTACAACATCAACGTCAACTGCGTCTGCCCAGGGCCGACCGAAACGCCGCTCCTGTTTGCCGTGCCGGAAAAACATCTGGAAGCGTTCAAGAAAGCGATTCCCTTCCGCCGGTTCGGCAAGCCCCAGGAAGTGGCCGACGCCATTCTGTTTTTCGCGAGTTCCCGGTCCGACTACATCACGGGCCAGGTGTTAAGCGTCAACGGCGGCCTGACCATGGTGGGCTGATCCGAATTTTTCATGGCGGAGACAGCTTGCATGCGTATATCGTCCATATCCGATTTGCACAGGGTTGGTAGCGCTGGCGTCCCGCCGGCAGTTTTTGTACTCGTGTCGCAGCGCAAAACCGCCGGCGAGACGCCGGCGCTACTAAACACCCGATCCAATGACACGAAACGTTGTATGGCATCAGGACGAAACCACGGTACGGGGAGCAATGAATCATGATGAAAAAAATTCAACTGGCAAATTATAAAGCCACGCATTTCGGCTGGACCGTCTCCGGCAAAGTCGCCACCATCACGCTGAATCGTCCCGAACGCAAGAATCCCGTCACGTTTGAATCCTACGGCGAATTGCGCGACTTGTTCCGCGAACTCGCCTACGCGACTGACATCAAGGCGGTGGTGTTTACGGGAGCGGGCGGAAATTTCTGTTCGGGGGGAGACGTTCACGACATCATCGGCAAACTCGTCAAGATGGACATGCTCGATCTGCTGGCGTTCACGCGCATGACGGGCGATCTGATCAAGGCGATGCGTTCGTGCCCGCAGCCCATCGTCTCGGCCATTGATGGCATATGCGCCGGCGCGGGCGCCATGATTGCCTGCGGCTCGGACCTGCGCTTCGGCACGGCGCGCAGCAAGGTCGCATTCCTTTTCGTGCGCGTCGGGCTCGCGGCCGCCGACATGGGCGCGTGCACGCTCCTGCCTCGATTGATTGGACTGTCGCGCGCCGCGGACCTGCTCTACACTGGCCGCGCCATGAACGGAGAGGAAGCCGAGCGCTTCGGCTTCTACAACCGCGTGGTCGATCCCGAGAAATTGCTGGACGAAGCCACGGCCCTGGCCCATTCGCTCGCCAACGGCCCCACGTTTGGCCACGGCATGACCAAAACCATGCTCTACCAGGAATGGAGCCAGGGCCTCGACGAATGCATCGAAGCCGAGGCGCAGGCCCAGGCCATTTGCATGAAGACGCAGGATTTTGAACGCGCCTACAAAGCGTTCGCGGCCAAACAGACACCTGTATTCGAGGGCAACTGATGGCGGACAAAACATTCCTCGCGTGGCCTTTTTTCGACGACCGGCATCGCTCTCTCGCCGGCGAACTGGAACGCTGGGCGTCGGACATTCTCCCGCCTCTCTTGGAGGGCGCCGAGGATAGCTCCGACGCGGTCTATGCCTGCGTGCGCCGGATCGTCGCCAAACTCGGCAAGGCGGGGCTGTTGCGCGTCTGCGTCCCAAAGGCTTACGGCGGCGAGCGCGATAATCTCGATGTGCGCAGCCTGTGTCTGGCGCGCGAAATCATGGGCCGCGCTTCGGGCCTCGCGGATTTTGCGCTGGCCATGCAGGGCCTGGGCAGCGCGCCCATCACGCTGTACGGCCGGGAAGAACAGAAACTCGCCATCCTGCCGCGCGTCGCGGCGGGCACGGCGCTCGCGGCCTTCGCGCTTTCGGAGCCGGATGCCGGATCGGACGTCAGCGCCATCTCCACGACCGCCATGCGCGACGGAAATTTCTGGCGTCTCGACGGAGTGAAAACGTGGATTTCCAACGCGGGCCTCGCGGCCTTCTACATCGTGTTCGCTCGCACGGGCGAAGGCCCCGGCACCAAGGGCCTGTCCGCGTTCATCGTAGATGCCGACAGCGCGGGGCTGGACGCTTCCGAACGCATCGACGTCATCGCGCCGCATCCGCTTGGCACGCTGCGCCTCACGGGCTGCCGCGTTCCAGCCAATTCCCTGCTCGGCCAGCCGGGCGAAGGTTTCAAGATTGCCATGTCCACGCTCGATATTTTCCGCTCGACGGTTGGAGCCGCCGCGCTGGGCTTCGCGCGCCGCGCGCTGGACGAAGCGACGACGCGCGCGCTGAAGCGGCACATGTTTGGCCACGCGCAGGCCGAATTCCAGTTGACGCAGGCAAAAATCGGAGACATGGCCGTTCTGGTCGACGCTTCGGCGCTGCTGATCTACCGGTCCGCGTGGACCAAGGACGTGCTCGGCGGACGCGTCACGCGCGAAGCCTCTATGGCCAAGCTGTTCGCCACCGAATCGGCGCAGCAGGTGATCGACGAAGCGGTGCAGATTTTCGGCGGGCTGGGCGTCGTGCGGGGAATACCCGTCGAGCGGCTGTATCGCGAAATTCGCGCGCTGCGCATCTACGAAGGCGCGAGCGAAGTGCTGAAGCTGATCATCGCCTCCAAGGTGCTGGAGGCATGATTCCCCGCGTCGCCCGTAGGGGCACGGCATTGCCGTGCCCTACAACCGCGACACCGTCACACTGAAACGAAATTTTTTGTTTTGACTTCGCAATGGATTTTCCGCGAGTTCATGAAGAATCCGGACGAATTGGCGTGAATAATCATATCGGCGCGGGACTCATGGTAATCTCATGGAAATGAACACCACAGCTCAATTCGCGCGGCATCACGCCATCGTCACCGGCGGAGGACGCGGCATCGGCGCGGCCATCGCCGAGGCGCTGGCGCGCCTGGGCGCACGGGTATCGCTCATCGGCCGCAACGCCGAAGTGCTGCAAACCACTGCGGACCGCATCGCGCGGGAACATGGCGTGAAGGTGGCCACCGCCTCAGCCGATGTATCGCACGAAAACGCCGTCCGAAAAGCGATTGCCACGCTTACAAACGAACTGGGTGCGCCAACCATTCTGGTCAACAACGCGGGCATCGCCCAGTCGGCCGCGTTCCTCAGAACGGACGCGGCGTTCTGGCGCAACGTGCTCGATATCGATCTGATGGGCGCGGTCTACTGCACGCAGGCTGTTTTGCCGGAGATGGTCGAATCCAAGTGGGGCCGCATCGTCAACATCGCTTCCACGGCCGGCGTGAAAGGCATGGCCTACATCACCACGTACTGCGCGGCCAAGCACGCCATGATCGGCCTGACGCGAGCATTGGCCATGGAAACGGCGCGCACGGGCGTGACGGTCAACGCCGTCTGCCCCGGCTACACGGAAACGGACATGACCGAGCAAAGCATTGCCACCATCACAAAAAAAACCGGACGCACGCGCGAGGAAGTCATCGCCAGCATGGTGGCGCACAATCCGCAAGGCCGGCTCATTCAGCCGGCGGAAATCGCGGATGCGGTAACCTGGCTGTGCGGCGATAACGCCGCGTCCGTCACCGGCCAAAGCATCCTGATTGACGGCGGCGAAATCGCTTAGTGATTTGGTGGCACAGGCTTCAGCCTGTGTTCTTTTGACTTCAGCTCGCCATATACGAAAATCACACAGGCTGAAGCCTGTGCCAATAAAAACCGCTTCGCGTTGGCATTCCGTTATTTCAATTTCCGTCGCTGTCCAGAACATACTGCGTCAGCTGCAAGCGATGCGCGCTCATATCGTCGCCGCGCAATTCGCGCAACGCGTTCGTCACGAATTCCGCCGCGACTTTTTTGCGCCAGCTCATGTCAAAATCCGTATTGTCGAGCGGTTTTGCGAGACGCGCCGCGAGCGTGGCCGCCTCTTCGATGGATTGCTCGATGAGCGGGCGGCCCAGCAGCGCATTCGCCGCTTCCGTGGCCACGAGCGGCCGGGAAGCGACCGCGCCCAGCACGATTCTGGCCTCCTCGACCACGCCGCTCGCCGAAAAGCGCGCGGCCGCCGCCACGGATAGCACCGGAAAATCGAACGATCCGCGCCGCCGCAGTTTCCAGTAGGCGCTCTTCCATCCGTGCAGCGAGCCCAGCCGTATCTCCGTCAGAATCTCGTTGGGCCGGCGCGTGAGGTAATTCATCCCGTCGTTGTTGTACAAATCCGCCAGCGGAATTTCGCGCTCCTCGCCCCGCGATCGCAGCCGCACGATTGCGCCCAGCGCGATGAGCGCCGGCGCCGTGTCCGTCGACGAGACGGCCATGCACTTCGGGCTGCCGGTCGCCACCCAGCAAATTTCGCCGTCCTTTTTCATGCAGAAATTAATCGCCTTCCGCCACTCGTAATTTTGATCGTAGTACGAGCACCGCGTGTCGAGGCAGATGTTTCCGCCGAGCGTGGCCAGGTTGCGGATATGCGGCGTTGCGACCACCGACGCCGCCTGCCACAGCGCCGAGCCTCCGTTGCGGAACCGCGTGTCCTGCGCGATTTCGGCGATCGTCGCGCACGGCCCGATCCGCGTGCCTGTGCCATCCCATTGCACGCCGCTCAGGCCTTCCACTTGCCGCAGGCTGATTAGCGTTCGCGGACCCTGCTGCCTCCGCTTCATGTTCGGAAGCAGGTCTGTGCCTCCCGCCAGCACCATCGAGCTGGGGCCTTCGCCATCGAGAACGCGCGCGGCCTCTTCCACCGTGCGTGGCGTGCGAAATTCGAAAAGCGGCAGCCGCATCATGAGCTGAGCACCCGTTCTTTCTCGGCGGCCGGTTTCGGACGCCGCGGCACGCCGATGACCTGGCGCTGACCCGCGCTCGCGCTCGATTCGCCGCCGTTCGGATTCGTGCCTTTCGATTTCTCCGATTTGTCGGGCAAGCGCCCTCCTCAACCCTTCGACAATCCTGCCGCGCGAGTCTTACCCGGCGGACTTGTCCCTCTTCGCGATTTCCACGATCGCCGCTTCGACTGCGTCGAAAATCTGTAAATAGCCCGTGCAGCGGCACAGGTTTCCCGAAAGCGCTTCCCGAATCTGATCGCGGCTGGGATGCGGATTCTCGTCGAGCAGCGACTTCGCCGTAAGCAAGATGCCTGACGTGCAATAGCCGCACTGCGAGCCGCCAAGATCGGCAAACGCC
Source organism: Acidobacteriota bacterium (assembly GCA_003165465.1). Lineage (GTDB taxonomy): Bacteria > Acidobacteriota > Terriglobia > Acidiferrales > UBA7541 > Palsa-360. The sequence continues at coordinate 77,726 of PLUM01000049.1, read as the reverse complement.
TCCTGCAAGGGATGCAGCTTGCCGTCCATTACAAGGCCCTCCACCGTTTGCACGTCCCTGCCGTCGCACTCGACCGCCAGCACCAGGCAGGAGAGCACCGGCTTGCCGTCCAGGATCACGGCGCAAGCGCCGCACTCGCCCAATTCGCATCCGTGCTTCGTCCCCGTGTGGCCCAGGTCTTCGCGCAACACTTCCAGCAAGGTTTTATAGGGCGCGAACGAGACATCGACTCCCTCGCCATTCAACTGCATTCGGATGTGAGCTGTCTTCTGAGATTCGGCAGGCAATTGTATGAGTGTCATCGTGTAGGCCCGCTTCTGACGGGACGCCCCCTTAACCGCGCTCGTACCGACGCTTTTTCGCGCATCGTGCTGCCAGATCACGCTAAGGGATGGGCGCACACGGCGCGGTGACAGCAATCACCTGGAGCTGTGACTGACATCACACGACGATTCCCCATCGAAATAAATCCACACTCCCATCAAACGCACAGAAGGACCCGCAGCGGTGTAGGCTTCAGCCTGCGCAGTCGAGCTGGGCGCAGCCCGCGTATCGCATTACCTGCAGCAAATAAAAAATAGCGCTGGCTTACGCCCTGCTTAACGGCGCAGGCTGAATAGGTTGCGGAAAAAGTTCCCCAGAGACCTTGTCATTCCGAGCGAAGCGAGGAATCTCTCTTTCTTTTCTTGCGCGTAGAACGAAGAGAGATTCCTCGCTTCGCTCGGAATGACAGAATTGGGAACTTTTTCCGCAACCTATGAAGCCTACGCCACTTCCAGCTCACGCCGGTCCCGAACATGGCAGGAAGCGCTGAACATTTGTGACGACGATCACTGATGTTTCCTCTCTTGCGTGCCCACACTCCAATCGGCCATTGACCATTGCCACAGGGAGTAAGTAGAGGAATGCCCACCACACCGTCTGGCGCACTTTCGCAAAACACTCTCGTGGGCATCATCGGAAGCGGAACGATGGGAGCGGGCATCGCGCAAGTGGCGGCGCTCGCGGGCCATCCCGTGGCGTTGTATGACACGCGGAGCGACGCGCCCGCGAAAGCCATTCAGGGCATTCGCCAGAATCTGGAAAAACTCGTCGCGCGAGGAAAACTCTCGAAGGACGCGGCCGAGGGCGCCGCGTCCCGCCTGCGCGCCGCAGCGACCCTGAACGAGTTGCGCGACGCCGGAATCGCGATCGAGGCCGCCCTCGAGGATTTGCCGGTCAAGCGGCAGCTCTTTGCCGAACTCGAAAATGTCGTGAACGCGAAGTGCATCCTTGCCACCAACACGTCCTCGCTGTCCGTGACCGCGATTGCCTCGGCGCTCCGATCGCCGCAACGCCTCGTGGGGATGCACTTTTTCAATCCGGTGCCGCTCATGGAACTCGTGGAAGTGATTCGTGGGCTCGCGACCGATCCCGAATCCCTGGCGATTGTCCACGCCACGGCCCGCGCATGGGGCAAAACTCCCGTCCACGTGAAATCGACGCCCGGCTTCATCGTCAATCGCGTGGCGCGCCCGTATTATGGAGAGGCCTTGCTCCTGTTGACAGAGCGCGCCGCGACTCCCGCCACCATCGACGCAGTGATGAAGCAGGCGGGCGGCTTCCGCATGGGCCCCTTTGAACTCATGGACCTCGTCGGCCTCGACATCAGCCTCGCCGTGAGCCAATCCATTTTCGACGGCTATCTGGGCGATCCGCGCTACCGCCCTTCGCTCATCCAGCAGGAAATGGTTCGCGCCGGTTTTCTAGGCAGAAAAACGAAACGTGGATTTTATGAATATGGTGACAATGCGCTAGCGCCCGCGCCGGACACGGAACCTCCCGCGCCAAGGCCCGAGCGCGTCACGCTTTTGTCGTCGGGATCGTTCTCGGAATCCCTGGTCAAACGCCTGACGAATTCGGGAGTAACGATTGTCCACTCGCCGTCGCAAAACGAGCATGGCGATGCGGTGCAGGTGGGAGACGCGATTCTAGCCGTCAGCGACGGCCGTAGCGCGACGCAACGGGCGCGCGAAATCGGCCACCGGAATTTTGTGGCCGTCGATCTAGCCCTCGACTACGGGAAAGCCTCGCGCCTGGCGATTGCGAAGGCGAGCCTGTGCGATGAGGCCGCGTATCTTTCGACCGTCGGGCTTTTGCAAGCCGCGGGCTTTGCCGTTTCCCGTTTTCGAGATGTGCCGGGCCTCGCCGTCCTGCGCACCATCGCCATGCTGGCGAACGAAGCTGCCGATGCCGTCCATCAAGGGGTGGCCTCGGCCGAGGACGTGGACACGGCCATGCGCAAGGGCGTCAACTACCCGCGCGGGCCTCTGGCCTGGGCCGACGATCTGGGCATCGAAACCATTCAGGCGGCGCTCACGAATCTCGCCCACCATTACGGCGGAGATCGCTACCGCGTTTCCCCGCGAATCCGCCATCTCGCATGGACCGACAGCACATTTTCCGAAGCACCCACGGATTGAAACAATCCACAAGCCATTTTGCCGATTGCTCTAGCTGGCATTTCTTACAACGACTTCCCAATCGACGGATGGCCGATTCTGTTTCATGTATGGAAAGAGCGGAACGGGCGCTTTCCAGTGGCACAGGCTTCGCCTGTGTGGTTTTGATTGGTGGCAGGCTAAAATCAAAAGAACACTGGCTAAAGCCTCTGCCACTGGAACAATCGCGCGCGCAAAACCTCACATCTCGCGCCACTTCATTTCCACGCGAACGGGAATTTCGTTCTTTACGGGTAGCGCAAGCAAGGAGGGCGGATCGATCTTAAAATCCGTCAGCGTCAGCGGGATCGTGCCGGTGATCAGCGTGTCTGCTCCCTTGACCACATGCTGAAAGGCAATCTGCTTGTACTGCACCGTCTGCCCGGCGAATTGAACTTCCAAATCCGCCAAAAGGATTGCCGAGGACGAGGCGTCTTCCGGCAGGCGTGTGCGCACCGCGATCATCGGAAATTGTCCGCCGCGCACCACCTGAATCATGTGCAGGTCGCGATTGCTGTCGCCGGAATCAAACGACTTCACGGGAACGGCGATCAGGAAATCGCATTGTCCCGCGTGGCAAACGCCCTTGCCCTTGGCCGCGTGGGTCACGCCGTCGGTCTGGTGCAGCGGGTGCGACACGTGGTAGGTCAGCGTCGACTCCTCCAGAACCCACTGGCTATCCGTGGGAGCAAGGCCGGGAAACATCAGAAGCAAAAAAGACAGAAGTAATGTTTTGTCCACGATTTATCCTTAAACACGATTCACACTTAAAATTGATTCGTCCTTAAAATTTGAAAGAAACAGAAGCAATGGCCGCACAATAGGCCAACGCAGTCACCACAGCTACAGGCCCATGCAAGCTCGCGATCCCATGCACCTTTTCGCCTTTGCTTTTTTGATCGAAAGCGATGGCCCCGAGAATCGGCGTCAGGATCATGCCCGGCCCATGAATCCAGGCAAGCGCCTTGTGAACACGGATTGGACCGCGGCTATGCGTACCGTGAATTCCGGGAGCGCGAATCGCGAAATAGGCGCTCGTGAAATATAAATCCCCGGCGGCCGAACCCAGCGCCAGATGCAGATAGCGATCGGTCGTACTCGTACTCCTGCCACCAGCGCCGAACGAAGTGGCGACCGTGGCAATCAGGGGAACAGCCGCAATCAGACCGATCCGCTGATGAAGCATCAGCATGTGCGAGCGCTTATTGAGCCGGGCCTGATCCGCCGCCGTGCCCTGCGCCTGATCGGAGGAGATGCCGAGATCCTGAAGGGAAAGCGCCCCGGCCAGTGTCACGTCGGCGACTTTGCTTTCGCCGGCCGCGACTGTCACTTTCATGGTGTTCGTGCTGTATCCTTCCGCCGATACGCCTACCTCATATTCGCCCGGCGCCAGGTTGGTCACATTGTAGCGGCCCGCCGCATCGGTTTGCGCCTCGAACGATTGCCCCGTGACTAAATTCTTGACCGTAACTTTGGCATTGGCAACGCTCGCGCCCGTTACGCCGACAATCGCTCCGGAGATGGTGGAACCAGCATCCTGCGCCCGAAGCGGAACCAACGCAGAGAACAGCAACACGAAAATACAGTGCGCCACAATGCCCTTCTTCACTTTTTGCATAATTTCTAATCCCCCCGCGGATCGCGCTCTTGCGATGGAAATTAAATCACGGCAGAGAGATGCGCGTATTCACATCGAAGATGCCTGGAAAAGTTTACACGAGTTTGTTGAAGTCGGGCGCCAAGGGCCGGCGAAAACTCAAACCCGGCCGTTCACGGCGCCCTACTCCGGTGGAAACCCGCCAGCCTTCCTGCCTTGATTCGCTCCGCCCAACACGCTAGCCTCAAACGGTCGGGATTTCCATCTACTTCCGGAGGAATCACATTGAGAACGAGAACGTGGCTTGCGCTATTCATAGCTGGCTTATTTGTGACGTCAGGCGGCCTGGCTTTCGCCGACGGTCACGATGACGATAAGAATAGGGACCGTGATGAACGCCACGACACTGGCCACTGGCGAGATAAGCGCAAGGACCACGACGACGACAATAAAGACCGGCGTGGAAATGGCTTTGCCGAACACGATCGCGACGAAATTCGCACCTGGTACGATGCAAATGCCCGGCACCTTCCCCCGGGGCTTGCCAAGAAGGATAGACTGCCTCCGGGTATTGAAAGCCAGATGGTCGTAAATGGAAAATTCCCACGAGGACTGGAAGCGAATGTTTATGTTGTTCCTGTCGACCTCGATCGCCGCTTGCCGCCTCCGCCTCCGGATTCCGAACGCGTTGTGGTCAGCGGGCACATTGTTCTAAGAAATCGCAATACCCACATCATCCTGGATATTTTTCACCTGGAATAAAACTTCCGTCGCGCCGGAAGGCTCACTCAGTGGCGCGGACTTCAGCCTGCTCAGTTTCGTTTTTTCCAGAACGAAACCGCGGGGGTTGAAGCCGTGCCTGCAAGCATTTGACCCTTATGCTACAGGCTTGCAAGTCCTTCCTACTCGATCAACTTCCACACGAGCGCGATCAACCTCGTAAAAACGTGATCTAAAACAACATTCAGAAAACTCCAATACGCCGAAATAAGAACCATCGCAAACAAGCCCCCCGAACCAAATCGCGCGCGATACACGCCGCGGATAAACCCCCTAATTCTGTCATTCCGAGCGAAGCGAGGAATCTCTCTTCACTCCACGCTCATGAAAAGAGAGAGAGATTCCTCGCTTCGCTCGGAATGATAAAAGGTTTGTGGGCTTTTTCCGCAACTTGTATATTCCTCTCGAACTCTTTCCCGCTGGAATCAGGCGGCGTCCGCGTTTTGCGCCTGCCATCCCTTGAGCCGGATGCGGACGGTTCGCTTCTCCGTGGTCAGGATAATTTTGTCTTCGCGCGCCAGCCACCCCACGGCCCAGTCCAGGAGCGGCGAGACAACGCCCAATTCCTTTTTCAGCCCGGCCAGTGTCATTTCGCCTTTCGCTTCCAGCGTGTGCCAGATTGCGCCTGCAATCTCTCCAATCTCTTCGCTCATGGGCATCATCCTCTCCTTTCCAGATTTCGGCCCTCGATCACTTCGATCGCTCCAACCGTTCGGGTGGCGAGCCCGCTCTTTCGCTTGCCCTGCCGGGCTTTCGAGCGTTTAACGCGGCGCGGCATCGACGAAGCCCGCGCAATCGCCTCCTGCAAAATATGGCAGGTGGGTTTCCTGGCGGCCACCGCGTCCATCCGCTGCAGAAGCAGCACGCCAAGCCCTTTTTGGTGTTCGATGGTGTGGGTTTCGCAGCATCGCGCGCAAAGCCAGAAGTGTTTCACTGCATGCCAATGGGAAGGTTGCCGCTCCTGCGCCGGAGCCTGCTGAAAACGAAACAGGCGGCCTTGCCCGTAATCGAAATCGGACGAGCAGTCGGGATGGGCGCATTGCAGGAACATGGGCTTTTCCTGTGCCGCCTTCCTCGCAGGCTGGAACTACCTCTGCTGATGCCAGAGTACGGGCGTTCGCAAATCGAAGCAAACTCAATAAATGAATTCATTGCATAGATGTATCCTTGTTTAACGGGGTTTAACCGGCGTAGGCGACGCCAGCTCGGGGGCGCGGGCGACGGCTTCGCGGAGCAAAAGGCTTTTAACACAGAGGACACAGAGAGCACAGAGAAAAGCTTTGAGAAAGAAAGAAGAATGAAAGAAAAAGAAAAACTCGCCCAGGTTTTTTGTTTTACTCCTTCCTCTTTCCGAACTCTGTGCCCTCTGTGTTAAAAGCTTTTCCCGCCAATCGCGCCACCCCCGCGTTGCGGCCCCGCCACACGTCTGCCATAATGATTGGCCGGAGCGAAGGTATTTTCGGAAAACTCGCGCCCAGAGAAAAATAGTGGCGTCCCCGGCTCGAAAGGTTTTCCGCGCGTCACGAATTTCGAATCACAAATCGCGAAGCACGACCAGAGGCTCCCTTGCCGAGCGGCAACGAAATCCGCAGCACGTTCCTGAAATTCTTCGCCGAGCGCGGCCACCGCATGGTGCGCAGCTCCTCGCTCGTCCCCACGAACGATCCCACGCTGCTCTTCACCAACGCCGGAATGAACCAGTTCAANNGCGTGCGCGCCGGCGGCAAGCACAATGACCTGGAAAACGTCGGCTTCACCAACCGCCATCACACGTTCTTTGAGATGCTCGGAAATTTTTCCTTCGGCGATTATTTCAAGCGAGACGCCATCGCCTACGCCTGGGAACTCATCACCTCTCCCGATTGGTTTGGAATTCCCGTCGACAGGCTGACGTTCACCGTGTTTGGCGGCGCCGAAGTCGCGCCCGGAACAATCCTCGGCATCGACGAAGAGGCGCGCGACTTGTGGATAAGCGTCGGCGCGCCGCGTGAAAACGTGGTTTCCGTCCCCGGCCTGAAGGAAAATTTCTGGGCCATGGGCGATACCGGCCCCTGCGGCCCGTGCAGCGAAATTCATTACGATATGGGCGCCGCCGCGTCCGATCAGGGCCACACGGATTGCAAATTCGGCTGCGAATGCGGCCGCTACGTCGAAATCTGGAATCTCGTCTTCATGCAGTTCAATCGCGACGATTCCGGCACGGTCGAGCCGCTTCCCAAACCTTCGATCGACACAGGTGCGGGCCTCGAACGCCTCGCCGCCGTCCTGCAAGGCAAAATCAGCAATTTCGATACGGATTTGTTCACGCCACTCATCGAGCGTGCTGGAGAGCTCACCGAAACTCGTCCCGGAGCGTCGCCGCGTAGCGACGCTTCCCTGCGCATCATTGCCGACCACGCTCGTGCCTGTACCTTTCTAATTTCGGACGGAGTGATTCCTTCCAATGAAGGCCGCGGCTACGTTCTGCGGAAAATTCTTCGCCGCGGAATTCGCCATGGAAGATTGCTTGGGGCGTCTGAACCATTCATGACGGAGATGACACGGGCAGTTCACGCAGCCATGCGGGACGCCTATCCGGGGCTTGACGATTCCATCGAGCGCGTTGCGAAAGTCATGCTCGCTGAAGAAAAGCGATTTGCCCATACGATTGATATCGGACTCATGAAGCTGATGGATGATATTCGACCACTGATGACGGAAGGCAAGGCTGGTGAAATCATGGAATTCGCCGGCGGCACTAACCCTATAACCAGGCCAATTTATCAAGGCGATAAAGCATTTAAACTCTACGACACATATGGTCTCCCGCGAGATTTCATCGAGGACGTGACGCGTGATGCAGGTCTTCACGTCGACTGGCCCGGCTTCGAGCGCGCCATGCAAGAGCAGCGCACCCGCGCTCGCGCCTCCTGGAAAGGCGGGCACAAAGCCGTCGCAAACCCGGTGTACACAAAAATCGCGGAAACCTACCGTACCGAGCCGGATTTTTATTTCGCGACGAACGCGAAAGATTGCCGCATCGAGGCCATCGTCACGAAAGACGGCGCGGTAAACGAATTGCCGGCGGGCGCGGAAGGCGAAATCGTTCTGGACCGCACGGTGTTCTACTCCGAATCCGGCGGACAGGTTTCCGACACCGGAACGCTCTGGAACAACGAGCACACCATGCAACTGGCGGACGTGCGCGGCGCGTACTATCCCATCTCCGGCCTGATCGCGCATCGCGTGGTGGCCAAAGAAAAACTCGCCGTGGGCGACCGCATCGCGGGCGATGCGGACAGCGCGCACCGCGATCACATCAAGCGCAATCACACGGCGACGCACCTCATGCACGCCGCGCTGCGCAATATTCTGGGCGCGCACGTCAAGCAGGCCGGCTCACTCGTCGAGCCGGGACGACTGCGCTTCGACTTCTCGCATTTCGCCGCCATCGATGCCGCCGAACTGCGCGACATCGAGCAGCAGGTGAACGACGAAATCCTGCTCAACAGCGAAATTGGGACCAACATCTCCACGCTGGACGACGCCCTCGCCTCCGGCGCGCTCGCATTCTTCGGAGACCGCTACCCCGAGCAGCACGTCCGCGTCATCACCGTTTTCAACGCTTCCGCCCCGCGCGGCTTCTACAGCAAGGAGCTGTGCGGCGGCACGCACGTGCGCCGCACCGGAGACATCGGCATATTCAAGATCGTCGTCGAGCAATCGGCCGCCGCCGGAGTCCGCCGCATCGAAGCCATCACCGGAGCGGCCGCCCTCGCCGATTACCAGCGCGCGCAGCAACTCCTGCGCGAGATTTCCTCGCGCATGGGCGTGAACGAGGAAAACCTGGCCGCCGCCGTCGAGCGCGCCGAGCAAACCCTGCGCCAACTCGAAAAACAGATGGACGCCATGAAGCTGAAAGGCGCGCTCTCCAAACTCGACGATCTGGCTGCCCGGGCCCGGACCATCAAAGGGGTCAAGGTCATCTCGGCTGAAATCGAGGGGGTGGACCGCGAGGGCATGAGGCAGCTTGTGGACAGCCTGCGCCAGAAGCTCGGCTCAGGGATCGTCGTCCTAGGGACGGCCCAGGACGGGAAAGTGGCCCTGCTCGCGGGCGTTACCAAGGACCTGACCTCTAAGCTACACGCAGGAAAGATCATACAGGCCATCGCCAAGGAAGTGGGCGGTTCGGGCGGAGGCAGACCCGATCTGGCAGAGGCTGGCGGAAAGGACACATCCGCCCTTAAAAAAGCCCTGGACAATGTTTACGCCCTGATCGAGCAATTGCTATAATCGGGAGCGTAGTGCCAGGAACGTCCAGGGCGAGATCATCCTCTCCCTGTCGCGGCGATTGTTCTGTCTCACAGGAAGCAGAATTGCACTGCCTTTCCAGAACTGAAAACATGCGCACGCTATCCAAATCGGTGCTCATCCTATTGGGGACGCTGGCTTTAGGCGTTGTTCCAGCCCGCAGCCAGATCGTTTCCTACAAGGATGCAAGTGGCAAACGGGTCTTCATCAACGCTGACCCGATTCCTCCGGCCCGGCCTTCCAAGCCCGCGCCGTCAGGGACCGCTGCGGCAGGGATTGCGTCGCACACAACCCAAGCGTCGTTCATAGCATCTTCCGCGGTATCCGCCGCCGAAGAGGCGAATCGGGAGAAGATTACACAAATGGTTCGTGAAGTTTCAGATCGCTATCGTGTGGACCCGGCGCTGGTTCGCGCCGTGATTCAAACGGAATCGAACTGGGATTCGCGCGCCGTTTCCCGAAAAGGCGCGCGTGGGTTGATGCAACTGGTTCCGGGAACCGCGCAGCAATTCGGCGTAAGCAACGTGTTCGACCCGCAGCAGAACCTCGACGGTGGAGTTCACTATCTTCGCATGCTTCTGGAGCGATATAATGGCGATCTCGACAGGGCTCTGGCCGCTTACAACGCCGGCCCGACCGCCGTGGATCGCGCTGGGGGCGTGCCCCGGTATCGAGAAACGCGTGCTTATGTTCGGAAAGTAACTGATTCCTACTTCCGTCCCGGATCCGATCGCCTCCCCCGTGCTTTTGACATGCGGAGTATTTACCGCACGGTGGCCGCGAACGGACGGGTCGTTTTTACGAACGAATGAGGCAGACGTTGCGGCATCCAGCCGCCATAATCCGGCCGATCCTGCGCGACATTTTCGCGATCGCGATCTTTTTGTCTATTTTTTCTCCCGCCAGCCGCGCCGATAGCAGCGCCTCCGCCCGCCGCGAAGCCGCAAAAGCGCAATTCGATCGCGCGGAAAAGGCTCGCCAGGCGCTCGAAGCGAGCCCGGAAAGCGAGCGCACGCTCAAGGATTACACGTCCCTGGTCGTCGAGTACCAGCGCGTATACCTCATTACGCCGCGCGTCGCCGATGTGCCCGCATCGCTCAATCAAGTGGCCGTGCTGTTCCGCACCATGGGCGATCTGTTCGATGCAAAATATTATCGGCGCTCGGTCGAATCCTTCGAGTTTCTGGCGCGGGAATATCCCACCGGAAAATACCGAGAGGATGCGCCGCTGGCCGCCGCTCAAATCCAGATGGAAGACTTGCACGATTCGGACCTCGCGCGAAAATCGTACGAGGATTTTCTGGCGTATCACCCGCGCTCGTCCCACGCGGCGGAGGTTCGCGCCATTCTCGAAAAACTGGCCGCGGAAAACCCTCCCGAACAACCGGCCGCGCCCTCCCCTGCCGCAAAAAATCGCCCCGAGCGAGCAGAACGCCCGGAGAAAACAAATCCCAAGGAAGCCTCCGAGGATAAAGCCCTGCCGGCGCAGGATTCAAAGCCTGAGATGGCCGAAGAATCTTCCGGCGCGGCAAACACCGGCTCCGAGGTCTCGCGCATTCGCACCTGGAACGCGGACACCTACACGCGCATCGTGATCGATGTCGGATCGCAAGTGAAATATCAGGCGGCGCGCATCTCGCGCCCCGACCGCATTTATTTCGATATCGACGGCGTAAAGCTCAGCCGCGCGCTGCTTCATACTCCCATCAATGTGGATAGCGGCGGCTTCCTGAAAACCGTGCGCGTCGCGCAGAACCAAACCGGCGTCGTGCGCATCGTGCTGGAAGTGAATCGCGTCACGGACTATTCCGTATTTCTGCTGCCCGATCCGTACCGCCTGGTCGTGGACGTATACGGCACTTCCGCCGCGGCCGAGGCGGCTGCGCGCAATACGGCTCCGCCGTCGGGACCATTGACAACGGACCTGCTCCCGCCAAAGCCCGAAAAACCGGGCAAGGAAACCAAGGAAGCTTCGTCCAAGCCGGCGCTCAAAGCGGCGGAAAAAGCGGCGGCGAAAGTGGCTCCCTCCCCAGCCGCCAGCGCTCCGGTTGTCGAGGCACAGGCGCAAGCCGCTCCGCCTCCCGCGATGTCGGCCAACACTCCATCCGGCAGCACGGAACAGGCGCCCGCAAAAACAACGAGCAATCGCGAGAAAAATTCGCAAAAGAACGCCGCATCCGCTTCCAGCAAATCCAATGCCGCTTCGGACACGAAGCCCGGCGAACCCACATTGTCCGCGGCAGTTGCTCCATCGGACGCGGACGCTTCCGCATTGTTCACGCGCCCGGCATCGCCGAAAAAATCGAGCCGCCCAAAGAAATCGGCGCATGATCAGGCCGAGGAAATGGGGCCGCCCCCCACGCCGGAGCTGACTCGAGACGGGCTACATTCCCTGACGCGCGCGCTGGGACTCAAGATCGGCAGAATCGTGATCGACGCCGGGCACGGAGGACGCGACACCGGCACCATCGGACCGAGCGGCCTTATGGAAAAAGACCTGTGCCTCGATGTCGTGCTTCGGCTTGGCAAACTCATTCAACAAAAATTGCCGAGCGCCGAAGTCGTGTTTACGCGCGACGACGACACGTTCATTCCGCTCGAACGCCGCACGGAAATCGCCAACCAGGCCAAGGCCGACCTCTTCATTTCGGTCCACGCCAATTCCAGCCAGGACCACCACGCGCGGGGGATCGAAACGTACTACCTGAACTTCACCGGATCGAGCGACGCCATGGAAGTCGCCTCCCGCGAAAACTCGCTCTCCGATAACGGCGTCCACAACTTGCAGGACATCGTCAAAAAGATCGCGAACAACGAAAAAATTGAGGAATCCCGCGATCTCGCCGCGATGCTGCAGGATTCCCTGTCCAAGCGCATGGAAAGCAGCAACCGCGGCGACCGGAATCGGGGCGTGCGGAAGGCTCCGTTCGTCGTTTTGATCGGGGCGAACATGCCCTCGGTGCTGGCCGAAATTTCATTCCTTTCCAATCCCAGCGACGAACAGTGGCTCAAGAAGCCTGAAAACCGCCAGCGCGTCGCCGACGGGCTTTACCACGGAATTGAAAGCTACCTGCAAAGCACCAACAGCCTGACGTCCAATCAGATTCATCCCTCGGTCGAAACATTCACGGGAAAAGTGGCGCGATCCGGGAACTCGCAGTAAACTTCTGGAGTCTAATTAAGAGCGCTATGGCCAAACGACTTCTCATTTATCTCGGATTGCTGTGTCTTGCGGCAAGCGCTCGACCGGCCTCCGCGCAGGGCGTTCTACCTTCGTCCTTCGCCGGATGGACGGCCACGGCGCCCTCGACCGCGATTCCGCCCGCCGCGCTCGATCCCCTGCTCGGGGCGGATTCTCCGGCCTTCCGAGAATACGGCGTGAAATCGCTGGAGCAGCGATCTTATGGGCAACAGGGCGGGCAAGGCGCGCAGAGCGCGTCCATCACGCTGTACAGCCTGCGCGACCCCAGCTCCGCCTACGGCGCGTACACATTCCTGCGCAATGATTCGCTTACCGCCGCGAATTTTGGCTCGTACTCGAGCGCGTCGCACGAACGCGCCCTGATCGTCGTGGGCGAAATGCTGCTCGATGTTTCCGCCGGAGCAAAGCAGGCGCGCCCCTCGGACGCCGATTTGAAGCAACTGGCCGACTTGCTGGACAAGAAAGCGGACCACTCGCCCTATCCCTTTATCGGCGAGCATCTTCCCGAAAAGGGGCGCGTGCGGGATTCCGAACGCTACGTGCTCGGGCCGCTCACTCTAGCGCATTTCGTTCCGCTCGGAACCGACGACTGGATGGGATTCGACTACAGCGCCGAGACCGTCCTGGCCACCTATCAGGTCGCGGGCAAGCCGGAGACACTGCTGATCTCGTCCTATCCGACGCAGCAGGTTGCCGCCGCGAAATTTTCGGGCATGTTGCGCCGCTTCGTCTTCGATCCGCCCGGCGGCGTGCCAGCGGGCCAGAACGTGCTCTTTGGCAAGCGCGTCAGCTCGTTCATCGCTATCGTCGCGGGCGCTCCCTCGCGGGAAGCGGCCAACAAAATTCTCGACCAGGTAACCTACGAGAGCAATGTGACCTGGGATGAGCCGAAGCAGACGCTGACCGAGCCCGGCTTCAACACCATGATCGTGGAAGCGTTTGAGGGAACCGGGGTCATCATGCTGTTTGCGGTCGCTGCGGGAATCGGCTTCGGGGGCATTCGCCTGCTTGCAAAAATTTTCCTTCCCAATAAGATTTTCGATCGCGAAAAGCAGATTGAAATCCTGCAATTGGGCATTGCCAGCAAGCCAATCAAGGCAAAGGACTTCTACTAGAAACCGCAAGAACCTGTTGAAAACTCAGAGGAATAGCCCATCCCCAGCTCGCACAATTCCACCCAAGACGCTCATTACAGTAGACTTAAAGCGGGTTCGTTTCAGCCATTTCTCCGCTTGACATCCCGGTTTCCACTCTTCTAGACTCTCCGCGAGGAAAAAGAGTTCTGGCGCCTTCCGCGCATAGGCACGGAACGATTCTCCCCTCTGGAAAACCCGTCCGCAAACGTGGACGGGTTTTCTGTTTCCAGCCGGCCTTTCCCGCAAACATCAAATTCAGTTTTTAATTCGCGCGTATGGATTTACCTGAAAATGCAGATTCGGGTGGCTGTAGGGGCACGGCAATGCCGTGCCCCTACAACCGACAGAGACAAAATGCGGCACCATTCGTGGATTGTGTGAGCGATCTCGGCAAGACTGGCGAAAAATGCAGGCCAGATATAATTTTTCAATTTGAATGAATAGCGTAGCGCCCGCCTTCAGGCGGCCGCTACATCATGTGCCAACTATTGGAGTGCGAAACGCGCTATGGATGTGTCGGCGGCGCGGTCGTCGACCAGGCGTCGGGCGCAGGGGTCCAGGAGCGCGTGCGATAGTCGCTCATGACGAAAGCCATGAGCAGGATCAGCCAGAAAAAGGACGCGACCAGGATGACCCGCACGAGGCCGCCACTGTGCCTGACACCCATGAAGAACAGAATCACGAGCATCATTTTCGCGAATGCGATGACCAGCGCGGCCACCGTGTTCATCGGCCCAAGGTCGATGAACGCCACGCCCGTGGTCAGGATCGTCAGGCAGATCAGCGCGGCGAAAACCATCACATACGTTTTTTGCGGAACAATCGGGTGTGACATTAGTAGCGCCCGCCTATCAGATAGAGCAACGGAAACAGGAAAATCCAGACAATATCGACAAAGTGCCAGTAGAGGCCCACGACTTCGACCGGCGCGAAATAATGCGGCGTGAAATTCCCTTTTTGCGCCCGGAAGACCAGCCACAGCAGCAGGCCCATGCCGATAATCATGTGCAGGGCGTGCAGGCCGGTCATCGCGAAATAGAAAAAGAAATAGAGTTCGGCGTGCAAGAGTCCGCCGGGCGCGAGCCGCGCCAGCGTCGCTCCCTCGGGCGCCCAATCCAGGCTCGGCACCACGTGCTCCACGAATTTCTGATTGTACTCATACGCTTTGACGCCCAGGAAAATTCCGCCCAGAATCATCGTGGCAATCAGGAACAGGACAAGAGCGCGGCGATTTCCGGTCTGCGCGGAGCGCACGGAAAGAGCCATGGTGAGACTGCTGCCGAGCAGGACAATGGTATTCGCCGCGCCCAGGCGCACATCCAGGATATGGCTGCCGCCCTCGAACGCGGCGAAGTACAGCCAGCGATAAATGGCGTAGGCGGCGAAAAGTCCCCCAAAGAACATGATTTCCGTGACCAGGAAAAGCCAGATGCCCAGGAAATCGGCATTCTGCTGCTGTTCCAGGTTCTCAAACTGGTGCGCCAGTCCGGCGTGTTGCACGTTGGCTTCGGCGTCAGTCACCAGCGGCCTCCTCGGCTGAGTATGCGTACGCTTCCTCGGTGACCACTGGAATTTCCGTAAAATTCTCCGTCGGAGGCGGTGACGGCGTTTTCCATTCAAGCCCCGTGGCGCCCCAAGGATTGGGTTCCGCGATCGGGCCGTAGCGCATCGACCAGATGAGATAAATCAACGGGATCAAATAGCCGACGCCCAGAACCGTAGCTCCGGCCGAAGACATCACGTTCAACACCTGAAATTCCGCCGGATAAAACGCGTATCGCCGCGGCATGCCCAGATACCCAAGAATGAATTGCGGGAAAAACGTCAGGTTGAANNTTCGGCCACCAGAAATGGATGCCGCCGAGATAACCCATCACCGCGCCGCCCACCATGATGTAGTGGAAGTGGGCCACGATGAAGTACGTCCCGTTCAGATGCACGTCGGTTGCGAGCGACGCGAGGAACAGGCCCGTCAGGCCGCCCATCGTGAACAGGCCGATGAACCCCAGGGCATACAGCATCGGCGCTTCGTATGAGATCGACCCTTTGTAGAGTGTGGCGGTCCAGTTAAACACCTTGATGGCCGAGGGAATCGCGACCAGGAAACTCAGCATCGAGAAGATCAGCCCCTCGTACACCGATTGCCCGGTGACGAACATGTGGTGTCCCCAGACCAGGAATCCGAGGACGGCAATGGCCACGCTCGAAAACGCGACGACCGAGTAGCCGAAAATGCGCTTCCTCGAGAAGCAGGCGATGATCTCGCTGACCACGCCCATCGCCGGCAAAATCATGATGTNNCCCATGGCGGGCAAGATCATAATGTAGACAGCCGGGTGCGAATAAAACCAGAACAGGTGCTGAAACAGCAGAGGATCTCCGCCCAGCGCCGGACTGAAAATTCCCACGTGAAACAAATGTTCAAGCGCCAGAAGAAAAAGCGTAATCGCCAGCACCGGCGTGCCCAGCACCATGATGATGCTGGTCGCGTACGTGGCCCACAGGAAGAGCGGCATGCGGAACCAGGTCAGGCCCGGAGCGCGCATCTTATGAATCGTCACGATGAAGTTCAGGCCCGTCAGGATCGAGGAAAATCCGGTGATGAACACGCCAATCGCCACGGCCGTGACCTGCGTATTCGAGTACGTGCTGCTATAGGGCGTGTAAAACGTCCAGCCCGTATCCACGCCGCCGGCAAGCGCCGAATACAACGTGAACATGCCACCGACAATGTAGATGTACCAGCTCAACAGGTTCAGCTTCGGAAAGGCCAGGTCGCGCGCGCCCACCATCAGGGGAACCAGAAAATTTCCGAGCACGGCGGGAATCGACGGAATCAGGAAAAAGAAAATCATCACTATGCCATGCAGCGTGAACAGCTTGTTATAGGTTTCCGGCTGCACCAGCGCGCCTTGCGGCTCGACCAGGTGAATGCGCATCAGCACGGCGAACGATCCGCCAATGATAAAAAAGAACGTAACCGAAGCCAGATACAACAGCGCGATGCGCTTGTGATCCAGCGTAAACAGCCAGGACTTCCAGCCATAGTCCGCGTTCAGATAATTCCGCGGAGCGCGCACGCGTGGTACCAGCGTGGACGTACTCATTGCTTCCCCTCTTCCTTTGGCTTCGCCGGTTGCACCTTGCCCAGTGTGCGAAGATAGGCAACCAGATTATTGAGTTGTTCTTCCGTCAACTGGCCCTGAAACGACGGCATGATGGGACTGTAGCCAAGAACGATTTTGGCCTTGGGCAAAAGAATGGATTCGCGCATGTACGCATCGTCCGCCGTGACCGTTTCGCCCGTGGTCAGCTTGACCGGCTGCCCGTAGACGCCGTTCAACGCTGGGCCGAGGCCGGCGCCGTCGGGCGTATGGCACGTCGAGCACCCGCTGGCCTGAAATACTTTCGAGCCGGCCTGCTCCATGGATTCGCCCGGCGCGCCGCCCGCGAGCCAGCTCTCGTACTCGTCGGGTTCCTGAACGATGATCGAACCGATCATTCCCGCGTGGAACGCGCCGCAATACTGCGCGCAAAACAGATGAAAGGTTCCCGTCTTCGTGGCCGTAAACCAGAGCGTCGTGTAGCGTCCCGGCAAAACATCCTTCTTGATGCGGAACGCGGGGATGAAGAAATCGTGGATCACGTCCTCCGAAGTCATCGTCAGCTTCACGGGACGGCCCAGCGGCACATGCAATTCGTTGATCTCGCGCTGCCCTTCCGAGTGCTCGATCCTCCACATCCATTGCTTTCCGGTCACGAAAATTTCCAGCGATCCCTGGGGCGCCACGGAATTCCGGAAATACAACGAGGAACTCCAGACGAAGATCAGCGCGACGATCAGCGTGGGAATCAGCGTCCAAATAATTTCGAGCGGCAACGATCCTTCGATGGCCTTGGGGCGCTCGTCCGGCGAACGCCGCCGGTACTTGATCATGAAATAGAAAATGACCGAGAAAATCAGCGCCGAAAAAAATATCGTAACGGCGGAAATAAAGAAATACAGCAAGTCCACCGATCGGGCGATCGAGGAAGCCTGTTCCGGCTGAAATGGAAATCCCTGCATCAAGATCGTATCCTCACGTCGCTATCCTCACCGCAACTTCGTGCCGGCGCCCGTCGCAACGACGGACGCCCGCTTGTGGTCGCGCAGAAACATGATCGTCATGAACATTCCCAACAGCAGCACGGTCAAACCGCCGGCCGCGCGCAGCACATTCATCACCACTACGCCGTATTTTCCGGTCATCGGATCGTACTGGTAGCAATACAAGAGCGCGTGATCGGTCAAAGTTCCAATCCTGCCTTGCGAGGCCTCGACCAATCCCAGGCGCACGTCGCGCGCCGGAAACTGCACGCCGTAAAAGTAGCGGGCAATGCGCCCATCGGGAGTGAGCACCATGGTGGCCGCCGCGTGAGCATACTGCCGGGCCGAGGAATCGTAGGCGTATTGAAAACCGACCGCGCTCGTTAGCGCGTCAATCGATTTCTGCTCGCCCGTCAGGAAGTGCCAATGTCCCAAGGCTTCCGCGTGCCCGTACTGCCCCAGATAAACGTCCCGCTTCGCCTTGGCCAGCGCTGGAGTATCCTTCGGCTCGAAGCTGACGGTCACGGCCTCGAAGTCTTTTCCCAGGCCGAGCGACATCCCGCGCATCGTCCGCAACTCGCCGTTCAGAACTTCCGTGCAGAGCGCCGGGCATTCAAAATAGACCAGCGACAGAATGATCGGTTTTTTTCCAAAAAAATCGCCGAGCCGCACGGACTTTCCGTTTTCGTCCCGGAACGCTAGGTCCGAAGGAATTTGCGCGTTCAAATTTTGCGAAATCGCCACTTTGCTCAAAATCGCGGGCGCGACGATCTGCTGCGCGTTTGCGGAATGCGCCGCAACTCCGGCGAGGAGCACAAGCATCGCGGCATGGATCCTGGCGCTCATGGCTTCTTTTTTGCCTCCGGCGCGCCAGTCTGCGCCACTGCGGGCTGCGCGGCAACGGGCTGCGCCTGCGGTTCGCCCGGCAGGGGCAATCCCTTTTTCACCAGCAGGTCCATGGCGACTTCAATCGGCACGCGCGCGGTTCCCGCCGCGCGATTCTCCGAGTACGCTTCCAGCGACTTCTCCTGCTCCGCCTTGAATTTCAGAAAATCCTCGCGCGGGTTGACCTGCAACTGAATCCCCATCGGCAACTGCCGCGTCTCAAAAAATGGAGAATTCGTGACCGGCTGATCCACAATGTGCGCGGAAAAGAAATGGAACATTCCCCAGCACACGAGCCCTGTGCCCACGAGCACAGCGGCCAGGATCACCAGAAAATTCAGCACCCCGCCCACGTTCGCGTCGCGCGTTTCGTAGCCCGGAGTTTGGAAGGGCGAGTTAAGCGGCGTATCGTTGCGCGGCGTATCGTTGTGCGGCTTGTCGTTGTGGGGCTTATCCATGATGTTCCACCGCCTGTGCAATGATTTCTTCCATGCGCGGATCGTGAGCCGGCAAAAGCGGCAGGCGCTGCAACTGCCAGATAAAGTACGCGAACCACACCGCTCCCATGCCCAAGGGGAGCGCCACGTCCATCCACGTCACGCGAATGCTTCCGCCGCCGAACGCCGGCAAAACCATCCAGTACATGTCCACGAGGCGCATCAGGAGAACCAGTAACGTCACGATGAGCAGCGAACGCGTTCTGCGCTTCACATGCCGGAACAGGAGCAGAAAAAACGGCAGGAAAAAATTCAGGATGACGAGCGTCAGCCCGACGCCTCCCCACACGCCCTGCATCCGGCGAATATACCAGGGGATTTCATCGGAAAGATTGCCGCCCCAGATGATCAGGAATTGCGAGAATTCCATGTACGCCCAGAGCATCACAAACGTCAGCAGGAAGCTGCCCAGGTCCTGAAATTGAGCCGGCCGCACGACTTGCGAGAGCGGCTTCCGGTCCGAGAGCCAAACCAGCATGCCAATGGAAAATGCCAGCGCGGCAAGGGCTTGCCCCACCATGAAGAGCAGTCCATAGATCGTGGAATACCATTTCGGCTCGAGCGACATCACCCAATCGACGCTCGCGAACGTTACGGTAAATCCATAGAGCACGAGGCCGATTCCGCTCAGGGCTTCCAGCCGCATCCGGAGAACGTGGCCGCCTTCGCCCGTGTCCTCCATCCGGGACCACTTGTTCAGGAAATAGGCGAGCGCGAACCAGATCGCGAAATAGAAGGCCATGCGCGCGATAAAAAATGGCGGATTGAGATAAAAATGTTTCGCCAGAACGACCGGATCGGTCTCTTCCGGGCGCGACCAACTGTAGAGCGTCTTCATGCCCGCAACCAGCGGCAAAACCGCGACGGCCATGAGCGGAAGCGTGCGGCTGCCCGCCTCGAGAATGCGGCGAATGACCAGCGCCCACCGCCCTCCCGTCAGGTGCTGCACCATGAGCAGCGCCATGGACCCGAGAGCGATGCCGAGCCAGAACATGTACGCTACGAGGTACGCGCGGAAAAATTCCGTCTTGTCGGCAAATCCCGCAGCAAGGCAAATCGCAAGCACCACCGCGCCCGCGAAAACGAGTCGCAGCGGCAGCCGTTCGAGATTCACCGTTGTTTCTCCGGTTTGGTTCATTTCGATTTGCCCGCTAATTTTTCGCGTTCCGCGTCCGGCACATCGGCGATTGGCGCCTGCCGGCTGAGTTGCAACGCTCGAACGTAAGCGATGATGGCCCAGCGGTCGCGCGCGGGCACGCGATAGCCGTACGCGTACATCACGCCAAACCCGTTTGTAATCACGTCAAAGTAATGTCCCACCGGCTCCGTGCGCACGCGGTCCTCGTGAAGCGACGGAGGGCGGCGGAACCCGCGCTGCACGATCATGCCGTCGCCATCTCCGGAAAGTCCGTGGCACGGCGCGCAGAAAATATTGAAGCGCTCGCGGCCGCGCTCCACGATTTCCTTCGTGACCGGATACGGAAACGCTTCCGACGGCTGTCCATTCAGCTTTCCAGTGAAGATCAATTCCTGCGGGCCGAGCGTCAGCTCGCCGCGCGGCATGGTTCCGGCCACGGGCAGGCGCGCGGATTGGCCGTCGTTAAAAAAGTCGGTCGGATCGTACGGGTTGTAGCGCGGCTGCGTGTGCATGTCGAGGCGGCATCCCGCGCACACCAGGAGAAGTCCGACGGAGGCAAGCATCCAGCGGCCCGCAAACGGTTTTCGGGAATTTGCGCTAGACCTCAATGTCGGTCACCTCGCGCGGGTTGAGCGTCAGCATGAATTTGCGGGTCTGCCCCAGATCGAACAACGGATCGCGCGCCTTGATGCACAGGAAAAAACGGTCGCGCGAAGCCAGCGCAAACCGGGGCACGTTAAAAACCGGATGATAGGGCGTCGGCAATCCGTTCATGATCAACATGCCGAACACGGCGGCCAGCGCGGCAAACAAAATCGTCATTTCAAACGTGACAGGAATAAACGCGGGCCAGCTATTGAGCGGCCTTCCGCCCACGTTGACCGGATAGCTCACGACCGAGGCGTAATACTGCATCCAAAATCCGGCCGCGGCGCCGGCCATGCCCCCCAGCAGCACCACGAGCGGGAGGCGCGTGCTATGAAATCCGATCGCTTCCGCAAGCTCCTCGATCGGAAACGGCGAGAACGCGTCGATGCGACGGTATCCCGCTTCGTGCGTATGGTGGGCCGCCTCGACCAACTGCTCGGCAGTCGCAAACTCGGCCATCAATCCGTAAATAGTTTCTTGATGCTTCATCGCACCTTAGCCACGGTCCAAAAATAAAATCCTACAGCGATCATCAACTGGCCGCCTTCTTCTCATCCTCGCTCGCCACCAGCGTGCGCATCTCGAAAATCGAAATCAGCGGCAGGAAACGGATAAAGAGAAACACCAGCATCAGGAAGAGGCCTATGGTTCCGACAAACGTAAAGATGTCCCACTTCGTCGGGTAGTACATGCCCCAGGCCGACGGGAGGAAATCCCGGTGCAGGCTGGTGACCACGATGACGAACCGCTCGAGCCACATGCCCACGTTCACGATCATGGCGATGGTGAACAGCGCACCCACCTTCGCGCGAACTTTTCGGAACCACAGAAATTGCGGCGTCACGATGTTGCACGCGATCAACATCCAATACATTGGGGCGTACGGGCCGGTCATGCGATTCAGGATCATGAACCGCTCGTACTGATTGCCGCTATAGAAGGCGTTGAACGCCTCCATCATGTAGCCGTAGCCGACGATGAGGCCCGTGGCCAGCAGCACCTTGCCCATGTTATCGAGGTGGCGCATGGTAATGAAATCTTCCAGGCGAAACACTTTTCGGATGGGAATCGAAAGCGTAAGCACCATGGCGAATCCGGCATAAATCGCTCCCGCAACGAAGTAAGGCGGGAAAATCGTCGCATGCCATCCGGGAACGATCGAGAAGGCAAAGTCCAAACTGACAATCGTGTGCACGGACAGAACGAGAGGAGTCGCAAGCCCGGCCAGAAGCAAGGACGCCATTTCGTGCCGGGCCCAATGAACCGCCGAGCCGCGCCAGCCCATCGAGAGCAGGCCGTAAATGATTTTAGCGGCGCGATTCTTGGACCGGTCGCGCAATGTAGCCAAGTCCGGAAGCAGGCCGATAAACCAGAACAGCAGCGACACGATCGCATAGGTCGATACCGCGAACGCGTCCCATACCAGAGGGCTGCGGAAATTCGGCCACATCTTCATCGTGTCCCGATACGGAAAGAGCCAGTAACCCAGCCAGGGGCGGCCCATGTGGATCAATGGAAAGATTCCGGCGCAGGAAACCGCAAACAGCGTCATCGCTTCCGCGAACCGGTTGATGGACGTGCGCCACTGCTGCCGCAATAAAAGCAAAATCGCGGAAATCAGCGTGCCGGCATGGCCGATACCAATCCACCAGACGAAATTGATGATCGCAAATCCCCATGCAACGGGAATCTGAATGCCCCAGAGGCCAACACCCACAATGACGATGTAGGTGACCGACACCATTAGAAGCATGGTCAGGGCAAATGTGATAAGAAAGCCGATGATCCACCACATCGGAGTGCGGCGGGCCAGCACGATCGCGCTGATTTTATCGGTAACGGAAGCATAGTCGTGCCCCGGACCCAGGATGGGCGCGTTCGCGAGCTGTTCCGCTAGTTTATCGCTTGGGCTATCTGCCATGTGTCATTCCGTTTTGATCGGCCACGTTAAACGGCCTGAGCCTTTTCAATCTCCGGATTCGGGTTGCGCAACTTCGCCAGGTACGTCGTTCTCGGACGCGTATTCAGTTCCTCGAGCAATTTGTAATTCCGGTCCTTGGCCTTCAGCTTGGCCACGCGGCTGTTCGGATCGTTGATGTTTCCAAACACGATCGCTTCCGACGGGCACGACTGCTGGCAGGCGGTGACAATTTCGCCGTCGCGAATCGGGCGGTCCTGCTTTTCCGCGTCGATTTTCACCGCATTGATCCGCTGCACGCAGTACGAGCATTTTTCCATCACGCCGCGGCTGCGCACGCTCACATTGGGATTGCGCATTCCAAACATGCTGGGCGTTTCCCAATCCGAATACAGGAGATAGTTGAACCGGCGGACTTTGTACGGGCAGTTGTTCGAGCAGTAGCGCGTGCCAACGCACCGGTTGTAAATCATTTCGTTCAGGCCTTCGGGGCTGTGCACGGTGGCAACCACGGGGCATACGACTTCGCACGGCGCATCCTCGCAATGCATGCAGAGCACCGGCTCGTGATAGGTTTGCGGATCGTCCATGCCGCCTTCGTAGTAGCGGTCGATGCGAATCCAGTGCATTTCGCGGCCAATCATCACTTCTCGTTTACCGACGACCGCGATGTTGTTTTCCGCCTGGCAAGCCACCACGCAGCCGCCACAACCCGTGCAGGCGTTCAAATCGAGAGCCATGCCCCACTGATTGCCCTCGTATTTCACTTCGGGGTAAAGCGAAAGCGGATTCTCGACGGCATCGGCCTGCGCAAATTTCGGATTCTTCTGGTACTCGTCCAGCGTGGCGATGCGGATCGGCTCGCGCCCTTCCATCGAGCTGTGCGTCTGCGTCGCGGCCAGAGCCCACTTCCTGCCCGCTTTGCGGACTTCGAGGCCAGTCCCGATCCACGGCGTGGCCAGAGGTCGAATCCATCCCGCGTCAAAACCTGCGCCCGTTCCCACACGCCCGGAACTGGTGCGCCCGTAACCCAAAAACGCCGTCACGCTTTCATCCGCGTGGCCCGGCATCACCCACACCGGAGCGACAATCGTTCGCCCCTTGTACTTCAATTCGACGGCTTCCTCGCTCTTCACTCCCAGGCGCTCGGCCGTTTTGGGGCTCAACATGGCCACAGCGTCCCAAGTGAGCTTGGTCAGCGGCTTGGGCAATTCCTGCAGCCAGCCGTTATTTGCAAAGCGGCCGTCCCAGATTGTCGGATCGGGGCGGAAAACGATTTCCAGCCCCGGCGCAACCGCAGCCGGAGGTTCCACGCCGATTCCGGGCTTCAGCGAAACTGGTTTGGGGGCAAACGCCGTGCCCTCGACAATTCCATCGCGCAGCATCTTCTCCCAAAACGCATCGAACATGGCCACATTGGGGCGCTGCGCCTGCCAATAGTCGTGCACGATATCGTGGCTCGATTTCGAGGCCTGCCCGTTGACCACAGCCATGAAATCGACTTCGGATTTTCCGGCGTACAGCGGCGCGATTAGCGGCTGAATGACCGAGGCCGTGCCGTCATATCCACGCGCGTCGCCCCACAATTCGAGTTCGTGGGCTTGTGGAATGTGCCAGTGGCACAGCACGGAAGTCTCGTCCTCGTACTGTCCGAGGCGCGCACTGAACGGCACTTTCGATAAAATTTCCTTGAAGCCAAGATCGGCCGGCGCGTCATACACGGGATTGCCGCCCAAAATCAGCAGTGTCGTAACGCTTCCCGCGCGAATATCCGCCGCCAGTTCGCCGATGGCATTCCACTCATTGGACGGCGAAACCTCGAGCGGCTCGGTGAAATAAACTGTCTTGTCGAAATTGCCGAGCGTCTGATTCATGGCGTGCGCAAGCGCGTGCACCATGGGAGGCTGCTGATCTCCGGCAACCACCAGCGTCGCGCCGGGATGCCGTTTCAAATCGCGCACCAGCGCCGGAATCCACGAAGCCGGAACATTCGGAGCGGCCACGGGCGCCGCAACTCCGCTCAGACCCAGCTCACGCGCTAGGGCGCGCGCAAAGCTTTCGACATCGGACGCCCTCACCCGCAAGGCATGATCGGCCATCGCGCCGGTACTCGTCGGCGTGGACTCGATGGCGTACAGGCGATTCATCATCGATTCCGTGCCTTCGACGCGCCGCTTCCGCGCGAATTCCCGCGCATAACGAATGCTTCCCGGCCCGCTGGTCAGAAAATCGGAATCGAGCGTAACAATCACATCCGCGCGATCGACGCGGTACACCGTGTTCACATATTCGCCGAACGCAAGCTTCGCGCCTTGGCGCGGATTGTCGCGCGTCACCGATTCGTACTGCACCCATTTTGCGGACGGATATGCCTTTAGAAATGTGCCAATCTGGTCGCCCAGCGCGGGAGACGTGACCGTCCCTGTCAGCAGCCTTACGCCCGAGCCGCCAGTTCCCTTTTCCGTTCCCAGCGCCGTGGACAAATCTTCCTGGAACGCCGCCCAGCTTCCGATGCGGCCATCGTGAATTTCCGCTTCCGAGCGGTCCGGATCGTACAGCCCCAGAATCGAGGCCTGCGAAAACGCGTCGGTCGCGCCCAGGCTGCCCGGATGGTCCGGGTTCCCCTCGACTTTGGTGGGCCGCGCCATGTGGCTTTCGACCAGAATGCCCGTGGCCACGCCGCCCAGCGTCACGGCGGTCGCGTAAAAGAGCGGCTTGCCGGGAATAATTTCCTCGGGCTGGCGCACGTACGGAATAATTTTTTGTGTGGGAAGTTTCGTGCAGCCGGTCAGCCCGGCGAACGCGGCCGATGCCGCCATCACTTTCATGATTTCCCGGCGGTCGAGCTTCGCCTCGGGATCGCTCGCTCCGTGCGGAAACTCGTTTTCCTTGTGGTTCCGGAATTCCGGCGTATCCGCAAGCTCATCGAGGCCGCGCCAAAATCGCGGCGTTTCTCCGCCGCTCGCGGCTTTACGCAATGCGGAAATGTCCACGTCGGGCTGGCCCGGATTGTTTCGATCGCTGTTCATGAATCGCCTGATCCCTCTTCCTGATCCCTCTTCCCGATCCCTCTAGCGGTGGCACGTCGTGCAGGTCGTAAGTTTCTGCACCTTGTATTCGTTCATCAGCTGATTGCCCAGCGCCTCCTGATTTGAGGGAGGCGCGTAAAACGCATTAAACACCTCGGACCTCGGGCGCAAAAACTTTTCCGGAGCGTTGTGGCACTCCAGGCACCAGCGCATGTACAGGGAATTTTCGCGCCAGGTGATGTTCATTTCCCCGACGGGGCCGTGGCAGGTCGTGCAGCCGACGCCCTTCGCGATGTGAATGCTGTGATCAAAATAAACGAAATCAGGCAGCGCGTTGACCCGCGTCCAGGCAATCGGCGTGGAATCGCGGTAGCTTGCGCGCACAGGCTCCAGCATGGCCGCGCTGGTCCAGATTTGCGAGTGGCAGGTCATGCAGGTCTGCGTCGGAGGCATTCCGGCCGAGGACGAAACCTCGACCGAGGCATGGCAATAGCGGCAATCCAGGCCGAGTTCGCCGACGTGATGCTTGTGGCTGAACGGAATGGGCTGAGGCAGCGCATTATGAACCTCGGTAATGTAGGAGGTTTCGTTCACGAGGTTTGCGGCGGCGCCCAACAATGCAATCAGGATCACGGCGCCGTATATGCTGACGCGAGCGATGGTGTTTGTGCTGTGATGGAAAATCTGTGGCATACGCGTCGGTCCCCGGAACACACCCCGGAGCTGTGCAATCGGATAGTCTTAGCGCCTCTCTGCAGGCCGAATATCCGGCCTCAAATATGCGGGGGACGGCGCCCTCTACTGAAGGGGAATACAACCCGGCGGCACTGCTTTATTGCTTTCCATTATTCCGCCGGGCTGTCGTACAGTTTAATCTAAAATTTCATTTATCTATATTTTGCAACCGCACGTCGCCCGCGGAAAATACTATAACAGGAATTCAAAATAATTTTCAATTGTTCTATTTTTCAAGGTGATGCATGGCACAATCTTCCGTGATGCTCGTCACGTATTTCAAAACTTGTTCGAGTATGCTGGAAACAGCGTTTCTCGCCGGCAAGACCACTCGCGGCATGGGCTTCCGCCTTTGTGGCAACCTGAATGCAGAATGGTTTTGCACTGCTCGCATTCAGGCAGCCATGGGCTTGATTCCAAGTTGCCCACTCGAAGGCGGGCGCTACACATGCCGCGATTGAGTTATCACGCAGGCTCCGAAGCCCGCGCCACCAAGTCGTTCCAATCTTATATAATGTAACGGGCCGGAAGATTCAGGCATCCAAGTAGTTACAGGGTTAGCAAGCAGAAAATTGCGGTATGGGTTGGAAGTTCCGATCGCGGATGTATTCGCGATCCTAATTCGTGATCTTAATTCTCGGTCCCGATCGAGGGAAAACGCATGTGGATCGTTCGGATAGCGCTGAGGCGGCCCTACACGTTTATTGTCGCCGCGCTCGTCATTTTGCTGATGACGCCGATCGTGTTGCAACGCACGCCCACTGACGTTTTTCCTGACATCGACATTCCGGTCGTGGCCATCTGCTGGAACTACTCGGGATTGTCCCCGCAACTGATGGAAGACCGCGTCGTCTCGCCTTTCGAGCGATTCCTGACCACGGTAGTGGACAACATCGAGCACACCGAGTCGCAGACAGTAGGGGGCCGGTCGATCATCAAGACATTCTTTCAGCCTGGGGCCGATGTTCATGTGGCGGTTGCTCAGATCACCGCCGTCTCCCAAACCATGATTCGGCAGTTGCCGCCCGGCATCTCGCCTCCGCTCATCATTACGTATTCGGCGTCGAGCGTGCCCGTCTTGCAATTGGGCATGAAAGGCCAAGGGCTGTCCGAGCAGGAATTGTTCGATTTCGGCGCGAACCTCGTCCGCAATCAATTGGCGACGGTAGCCGGCGCGGCTGTTCCGTGGCCGTATGGCGGAAAGCAGCGCCAGGTTTCGGTGAATCTCGACATTCCGGCGCTGCAATCGAAAGGCCTTTCGCCCACGGACGTCATCACCGCGATCTCCTCGCAGAATCTGGTGCTGCCTTCCGGCACTGTCAAGATGGGCACGACCGAATTCAATGTGGAGATGAACGGATCGCCCGATACGATTGCGGCTCTGAACAACATACCGATCCGAACGGTGGAGGGGGCGACAATCTATGTGAAGGACGTCGCCTACGTAAGCGACGGTTATTCGCCGCAGGTCAACATCGCGCGCATGGACGGACAGCGCGGCGTGCTGCTGGCGGTCTACAAAACTGGCGCCGCCTCGACGCTCAAAGTCGTGTCGGAAGTCTACGCCAAGCTGCCGCTCATCAGGAACCTGGTGCCGCCGCAAACGGTGATAACGCCCCTGTTCGATCAATCCATTTTCGTGAGGGCGGCCATTCAGGGAGTTGTCCGCGAAGGAGTGGTTGCCGCCTGCCTGACCGCGCTGATGATCCTTCTGTTCCTGGGCAGCTGGCGCAGCACGCTGATCATCGCCACCTCGATCCCGCTTTCGATTCTGGTCTCCATCGCGATTCTGAGCGCGCTCCACGAAACCATTAATTTGATGACGCTCGGCGGCCTGGCTCTTGCCGTCGGCATCCTCGTGGACGACGCCACCGTGGCGATCGAAAATATCGAGAGAAACCTGGCCCAGGGAAAGCAGCTGATTCAGGCGATCCTGGACGGCTCGCAGCAAATTGCCGTGCCCGCGCTGGTGTCCACGCTTTCGATCTGCATCGTTTTCGTGCCCATGTTCTTCCTTACCGGTGTCGCGAAGTTCCTGTTCGTGCCCCTGGCGGAGTCCGTGGTCTTCGCCATGCTCGCCTCTTACGTCCTGTCGCGAACTCTGGTTCCGACGCTGGCCAAATACCTGCTCAAGGAACATCACGGCGAGGAACACGCCACCGGGAATGATATTTTCTCTCGAGCGCAGCGCGGATTCGCGCGAGGGTTCGAGCGCATGCGCGGCGGCTATCGCGCCTCGCTGGCCTTCTGCCTGGAGCGCGCGTGGCTCTTCGTCGTTTTGTTTCTGGTGTTTTGCACGGCTTCGCTGTCACTGGTTCCCGTGCTGGGCCGCGACTTCTTTCCGTCCGTGGACGCCGGGCTGATTCGTTTGCACATGCGCGCCCGAGCCGGGCAGCGTGTCGAGGAAACCGCGCGCGAGGCCGACGGCGTGGACAACTTGATCCGACGGGTCATTCCCCCGGAGGATCTCGGAAATATTCTGGACAACATCGGCTTATTCAACAGCACGGTGAACACGGCCTATAGCAACTCGGGCGTGATTGGCGAATCGGATGCGGAAATTCTGATCGGCCTCCAGCCCAACCGCAAGCAATCCACCCGACACTACGTGAACGAATTGCGTAAGCGATTAGCCGAAGAGTTCCCCGGCACGCAGTTCTTTTTTCAGCCGGCGGATATGATCAGCCAAATCCTGAATTTCGGCGTGCCCGCGCCAGTCGATATCCAGTTGATCGGCCCAAACGAGAAAGCCAACTTTCTATTGGCCGAGCAAATCACGAACCGCGTTCAGCACATTCCCGGCGCGGTCGACGTGCACGTGCAGCAATTACGTTCTTTTCCGGCGATTTTCCTGAACGTTGACCGCACTCGCGTGCAGTCCGTGGGCTTGAGCCAGCAGGATGTGGCCAATAGCGTCCTGCTCACCTTGAGTTCCAGTTCCACGGTCAGTCCATCGTTCTGGGTCAACCCCGCGAACGGTTATGAATACAACGTTGCCGTGCAATCGCCCCAGTATAAGATCGACTCGATGCAGTCGCTCGCCAACATTCCGATTTCGTCCGCCGCGACCAAGACTCCGCAGATTCTAGGGAATATGGCGGAAATGAGTGTAAACGCCGAACCGGCCCTGCTCAGCCAGTATGACAGCCAGGCCATGATGAACGTATATGCCTCCGTGGAAGGGCGCGATCTGGGCGGCGTGGATGCGGATATCCAGAAAGTGCTGGCGGACTTTCGAGACAAGCTGCCTCGAGGCACACAGATGGTTCGCCGCGGACAAGTGGCCACGATGACGTCGTCCTTCGCCGGGCTGACCGCCGGCCTGGGCGTCGCCATCGTCCTGATTTATTTGCTGATCGTGGTGAATTTTCAATCGTGGATCGATCCCTTTATTATCATTACGGCGCTGCCTGGCGCGCTGGCAGGGATCATTTGGATCCTGTTGCTCACGCATACCACGCTGAGCGTGCCGTCGTTGACCGGCATGATCATGTGCATGGGCGTTGCCACGGCGAATAGCATTCTGATGGTGTCCTTCGCGCGCGAACAATTGAACGAGGGATTGAATTCGGCCGAGGCGGCGGTCCAAGCCGGCTATGTCCGCATTCGCCCCGTGCTGATGACTGCGTTCGCCATGATTATTGGCATGGTCCCCCTGTCGCTCGGGCTCGGAGAAGGCGGAGAGCAAAACGCTCCGCTGGGCCGGGCGGTGATTGGCGGGCTGATCGTCGCCACGTTCGCAACTTTGTATTTCGTGCCGTGTGTATTTTCCTTGGTCCACAAAGGGCATCGTCCGGGACAGCGCAGCGACGCCGCGGACCTCGGAATCGATTAGTGGAGTGATGAATTCAGGGAGTCAATCGGGAATGTCTCAAAACCGGGTCGAGTTGCAGGACGAATCAAAAGTTACGGAGCAGCCAGGAATCGCCCGCAGAGGGCCCGGCGCGCTGCTTCGCTGGTTTCTGATTTTATTTGTCATCTTCCTGATTCTGGGAATCTATGCCGTGTCGCAACGCACAAGCGAGCACAAGGCGCTCGCACAACAGACCGAGCAAATGGCCATTCCGTACGTCTCGGTGATTCGCGCGACCCCCATCAATTCCGATTCCGAAATGGTGCTCCCAGGGACGCTCAAGCCATATGTCGAGTCTCCCCTTTATGCGCGGACCAACGGTTACCTAAAGAAGTGGTACAAGGACATCGGCAGCCACGTCGCGAAGGGCGATATTCTTGCCGAGATCGATACGCCTGAGATTGACCAGCAGCTTGCCCAGGCCCGTGCCGACCTTGTCACGGCACAGGCCAACCTGAGCCTTTCTACCCTGACTGCTACGCGGTATCAGGACCTGATCAAGACGGATTCCGTTTCCCGGCAAGACCTCGACAACGCCAACGGCGACCTCGCCGCCCGGCGGCCCATGGTGCAATCTGCGGACGCCAACGTAAAGCGCCTGGAAGAATTGGAATCATTCAAGCGTGTGTACGCTCCGTTTACGGGAATCATTACGCAGCGGAATGTCGACACCGGCAACCTCATCAACGCCGGAAATGGCGGGACGGCCACGAAAGAGATGTTCGACTTAGCGCAGATTGACCCGATGCGCGTCTACGTTGCCGTGCCGCAGTCGTACTCTCCCTCCATCCACCTCGGGCTGAAGGCCTGCCTCTCGCTGACGGAACTGGCGCAGCGAAGTTTCTGTGGGCAGGTGGTGCGCACCGCGAACTCCATTGATTCGAGCACTCGAACTCTTCTGACCGAAGTGGATGTCCCCAACCCTTCCGGAACACTTTTGCCGGGATCGTACGCGGAAGTGCATTTCGACGTTAAGGTTAGCGGGCAGCGCCTTTCCCTGCCAATCAACGCACTGCTGTTCCGCCCGGATGGAACCATGGCGGCGGTCGTCGGGCCCGACAACCGTATCAATCTTAAAAAAATTACCATTGGCAAGGATTACGGCAGTACCCTGGAAATCGTTCAGGGCATCGATCTCACGGACCGCATTGTGATCAATCCGCCGGATGCGCTGGAGCAAAACCAGCTCGTGAACCTCACGCCGCAAGCTGCATCCGGCGACACGGGAAGCGCCAGCCCTCCTGCCGCCGCGCCCAGCAAACCCTAAGGAACCGGGCGCAAAATAAATATCCATGGAAAAACGAATGTTCTCCCTCTGTTCGACTTGACGGCCACTCCGCAGGCGAGTAGCGTCTAATTGCCGCGCTGTATGAACCCCCTCCATACTTCTCTCCCGGCGCGACCATGGAGGGCTGAATGTCCAGTCGACCGCAGCTTGCACTCGCAATCGATTACAGGTCTAGATCGCTCGAAACCAATGAGTCTCTCTTATTGTGCTCCGAGGACGTGGAGGATGTTTTGTGTCCGAGCGTCCTGCTGGTCGGACGGAATGGATCGTGGGGAGACTTGCTGTTAAGAACTCTTGAAAAAGTTCGGAGCAAATTGTCCTTCTCGTCGCCGCAAGCCGCGACGCCCGAATATGCGAGGAAAGGAGCTTACCGGCTGATCCTTCTCGATTCCACGGTGTGCCCCGAACAGCGCAAGCAAATCACGGCCGGACTGATCGGATCGAATGCTTCCATTTTTTATACGTTTCCGGTGGAACACGGTCTCTGGTGGCTGCCCACATTGCGGCGCGGGCAGGATTGCCTTGGCGACCCGGCATACCGGTGGAATGAGTTTCCGTCCGTGCTGGAGCAAATCTTCCAGGAACAAACGGGATCTCAATCCTGATTTCTCATGAGATCGGGAAGAAGAAGACTGGAATATTTATCCCCTCATGCAAGAAAGGGTCGATCGGGTTCTTACACTTCAATGGCGCGGGCTTCAGCCCGCAGGAGTTGAAGCCCGCGCCACTGAAGCGGAAAGACCCAATCGGTTTTGTTTCATTGGGCGGATAAAACATTCACCTTCCTGCTGCCCCATTCCCTAACGCATTGAATAGGGATTCCCGCGCGTGTATAGTCTGATTAACGGGGAATCCAAATCCCGCCGGCAATCGTCAGGCAAGGAGAGTCCATGCGTTCCATGAGCAAGCTTTCGGCTTTGGTCGGTTTTGCGATCCTTTTTTCTTCGCCCGCATTTGCCGCGACCGTCACGGGCACGGTAAAGGGTCCGGACGGGGCGCCGTTTGAAGGAGCGTTTGTCCAAGCCATCCATGCGGGGACGAAAATAAGCGTCAGCGTGTTATCCGACAAGCAAGGTCGGTACCGCATGGAGAACCTGCCGGCCGGAGAGTACCAGGTGCGAGTGAGAGCCGTTGGATTCACGGCGGAACCGCGCAGCGCGGTAAACCTGGCCGCGGATCAAGATGCCTCCTTTGAATTTGCGCTAAAACAAGGGATGGTGCGCTGGAGCGACCTGAATCTCTACCAGGGCAAGAAGCTCATGCCGGATGGAAAAGGAAAGGACATTCTCTCCACCAACTGTTTTATTTGCCATGGATTTCAAACCCGCATGGCTGCCGTCCGCCGCGATGAAGAAGGCTGGCGCGACCGCGTCAACTACATGCGGGAATCGATGGCCTTTCAATTGTCCGAGAAATTCACCGACGAAAAAGCGAATGAGGTGATCTCCTATTTGAATACCGTGTTTGGAACCGACTCAACACTCCCGCGAAGTCCGGCGGAACTGCCGGCCTACAAGGAAACCGTGCGTCCATTCAACGACGATGCCATGAATATCGTTTATGTCGAATACGACGTGTCCGGCTCCAAAGGCCTGCCCTGGAGCGCCTCCCCGGACAAGGACGGCAATTTCTGGATTCCGTATTACGGGAGAGGAAACGAAGTTGCGCGGCTGAACCCGAAGTCAGGAGAAATCAATCGATTCCCGCTGCCATTTGACGAGACGGCCGGTATTCACTCGGTCGTGCGCGCATCCGACGGCATGGTCTATTTCACGGAGTTTGCCCTCGATAAACTCGCGAAATTGGATCCTGGCACGGGAAAGATCACGGAATTTCAGGACAATGTGGTTGTGCCCGGCGTGCGATCGGACAAGCATACGGTCCGCGTGGATGCGAAAGGAAATCTCTGGTCTTCCGGCAGTCCGCTCAGCAAATACGATCAGGAGACCGGCAAGTACACTCACTTTATGGAGGTGCCGTCTTCCTACGGCATCACCTTCGATAAGGATGGCAATGTCTGGTTTTGCGTGCTGCAGAAAGACGGAAAGATAGGCCGAATTGACGCGAAGACGGAAAAAGTGACGCAGTGGTCTCCTCCGACGCAGGGCACGCCTCAGCGGCTGGCGCTCGATTCCGATGGAATTGTATGGTTCGGCGAACGCACCGGAAACAAGATTGGCCGCTTCGATCCGAAAACCGAAACATTCAAGGAGTACCCATTGCCCGGCCCGGCCGCGACTCCCTACGCAATCGTCGTCGGGAAGGACAATGGGATTTGGTATGCCTCGACGGATCAGGACTTGATTGGACGCCTGGATCCGAGCACCGGCAAGGTAGTTGAATATCCGTTTCCCCATTCCGAAGCCATGATGCGGGAATTTTTCCTGGATGCTCAGGGCCGCATCTGGTTCGCCACTCCGACGAATAACAGGGTTGGATATTTCTACCTCACCGGCCCGAATGAGCGCGCGAGCAAATAGATGCCGGGAAGGTCACGGGAAACGTTTCGGCCTTGTTGGTTTCTCAGTTCACGGTTTCCGCGGACGGCTTTGCGGGCTCGTCGGCTGCCGTGCCGGAGGCTTTGGCTGTAATTTCCAGTCCGTTCTTGTTCATATCGAATCGCTGTTTCCGGTCCAATCCCTTCACAAAATCGCGCGTCGCCTTCGCCACGCCTCCGGGAAGGCTGGACGCATCGACCTTCACTTTCGATTCGACCGTTTCCTCATTGCGATCCCGATAGCGAAACTGCACCTCAAACGTTTTCATCTTTTCCGCCTTCTTCTTATGAAATTGAAAACAAAAAACGGTTGGTACATTCTAAACCAGACGCGCGCTNNGCGCTACCAAAATCCCTACTTCAGCCGGAGTCATGGCTCCAACCCCGCGCTAACTCCGGCGGCGCTTCCGGCTTGCAACTTTCTTTTTGGTGCTCTTGGTCTTGCTGGCCTTGATCTCGGCCTTCAGCGTCTCATTCTCTTTCGTCAACGCGTCGCGCGCGGCCGTCACGGTTGCGAGATTGTTTCCCAATTCCCCGTTCTGTTTCTGAAGGTCCGCCGCCTGGGTCTTCAATTGCTCGTTCTCCTGCAATGTCTTTGTGTCCTTGCAGGCGGTCAAACACAAACTCAATGCCACTGCCGCAACCAGGCTCGCCAAAGTGCTTTTGCGCGTCATACGCCGTCCTTTCGTCTCTTG
The DNA here is from genome assembly GCA_003165465.1 of Acidobacteriota bacterium. Lineage (GTDB taxonomy): Bacteria > Acidobacteriota > Terriglobia > Acidiferrales > UBA7541 > Palsa-360. The sequence goes on along the minus strand of PLUM01000049.1, from coordinate 42,971 downwards.
CATGTGAATTAAACCACCGATCGAGGGTGACGAGGGGGACACCGCCGACGACTTCGCAAGAGTACTGAAGTTTTGTGGGCGGCGCAAGTTTGATTGTAGGCCTGACCACGCTCGCTCCATCCATCGGCGTGATTCCTGTCACTGCGAAAAATGACCGCCATCACATCGCAAAATTGCAAAAAGGAATATTTTAAATACATGCAGGGATGCACAAAGGAAGGGGGACATATGAACAACCTGAGTGATCGTCCCAATGCCACAACCCAAACCGCTCGCCACATGGCGACATCGTTCGAGTACCTGGCCGCGGGCTTGGGCATCGGCGCCGCTCTCAGCATTCTCCTGGCTCCAAAATCGGGGCAAGAAACTCGAAAATGGATTGCCAGCAAATGCTTGAACGCGGTCGATACCGCCAACGAAAAAGTCCGGCAATCTCGTGTCCACGTGAAAGACATCATGGACCGAGGCCAGCAGCAGGTCAGCGAAGCTGTGGCTGCGGGCCGAGACGCAATCGGCAAGTCGAAACAGGCGGCGAGCTAGGAAGACTTTCTCCCATGTCGGTGGCGCGGTCTTTACGGGCCGCGCTACTTTTCTACATTGTGAATGGGACGTAGATGAGTTGGCCGTACCGCTCGATTAGCAGAGCGACCGCGTCTCCTGACGCCAGTTTTGCCAAGCCTTCCCGCAAATCGGCCATGGTCACGATCGTTGCGCCGTTCAATCCGTGGATTACATCGCCGGTTTGGAGTGGGATCTCTACCGCCCCCGCCCCCAAAGTCTTGGCCACGACAATAACGCCGCTGGGAATCCTCAGGTCGGGCATCGAGTGGGCCAGATCGACATTGAGTTCGATTCCAATCATGGCGAGACGCGACACCAGATTTTTCACCGGATCGACCGTATCCGCCAGACTGTCCACTTTGTGGGGCTTCTCCGAGAGAACGATATCCAATTGCAGGCGGTCGGAGCCGCGAAGGACTTCGATCTTCGCATGTTCCCCGCTCCCGTGCATATACAGGCTCTGACTAACCAAGGGAATACTTCCCGTTGGAGTTCCATCCACGCTGACCATAATGTCCTGAATTCTTAGGCCTGCTTGATCCGCCGGACCACCGGGCACGACATCGGATACAATCACTCCAAAATCGCGTTGCAGGTGCAGTCCGGCAGCCAATTCCTGCGTGATGGATTGCAGGATGGCGCCGATTTCGGGCTGGTGGATGTGGCCATACTTTACAAGTTGCGGATAGGCATACGCCACAACACCCGCCGGAACGGCAAAGCCCAAGCCTTGATTGCCTCCCGAACTGGATAGGATGAATGTGTTTATTCCCACAAGCTCGCCATCCGCGTTCACCAGCGGCCCGCCGCTGTTGCCCGGATTGATGGGCGTATCCGTTTGCACGTAGACAAGCGGGCTATCGGGATCGGGTTGCCTTGCGACCGCGCTCACGACGCCCATCGTCACGCTATTCCTCAGTCCCTCGGGGCTTCCGAAGGCGAAAACCATTTCGCCCTGCCTCGGCAGAATGTTTTTGCGGATCGGAAGCGCGGACAATTTGTGCGCCTCAATCTTGATCACGGCGAGGTCCAGTTGCCGCGCGACGCCGACAATCCGCGCATCGTAGGTTTGTTCCCGGCCGGAATCGGACGCACCGGAAGTTTTCTCGGCAGCCGATGGAGGCGGCACGATCACCTCGATCTTCTGCGCGCCCTTCACGACGTGCGCATTGGTCACGATATAGCCTTCGGAATCGACGATCACTCCCGAGCCAATCGTCCGCTGCTTGCCGATCAATACGCTCGCCTGCCCTTGGTCCCCATACTCACTGGAGGTATATCCGAACACCTGGATTTGAACGACGCTGGGCGTGACGCGCTGAACCAGCGCCTCGACGGAATCGTTCAGTTGGTGCAAGGCATCGGGAACTCCCCCGGACCGCTGGGTTTGGGCCGCCGTTGCCTGCGCGAAAAACATGCCCGCAACGATTAAAACCGCGCCGATCCACGCGCTTGCGAACGCGCGCTCCCTGCCATTCTTGTTGGATGTTGTCATAAGCTCTCGTTATTTAGACGCTATTCCGTCATTCCCCGATTCACCTATCTTGTGAAAGATACGCCGCGCTCTTCGGCGCAAATCCGCCGGTAGCATTAGCTTACCCGGCCAAACTGACATGCGCATGATCGAAAATTGGCTTGCCCCTTGAATTCTGTTCGGCCTTTAAACCGAAGCGGAAAGATATATAATAATGCAGCCTTGCCGAACGGAGATAATCTTCTTTTGTCCGGCGGTGAAACTTCGGTCTGACCATTTGCGTGGACCAAAATAAAAGGGAGTAACAATGCCTGAATGGCTGCCTGGTTGGATGTTTCACTTTGCTCAGTGGCTGGATCAAACTTCGTTCGGACATGTGATGCGCGAGTCGCTGTATTTGTTCCCGGTGGTCGAGACTCTGCACGTATTTGGGATCGTCTCGCTCGTTACCGCCGCTTTCCTGCTGGATTTGCGCCTCTTCGGCGTGGGGCCGATGCGGGGCATGCCTGTCGACCGGGTGGCGCGCTGGATTTTGCCGTGGGTAGTGGCCGGCTTTACCGTGCAGCTCGTAACCGGAATCCTGATGTTTTCGGCCGAGGCCACGCGATCCGCCGTGAACTCCTTCTTCTGGTACAAAATGTTCATGATCCTGGGCGTCGGGATCAATGCGCTGATTTTTCACTTTACCGTCTACAAGCAGGTCGGAAAATGGAACAACGCGCGCATGGCCCCCATCGGTGCGCGAATTTACGGCGTCCTTTCGATTGTCATGTGGCTTGGAATTATCACTCTCGGCCGGTGGTTCTCGTTCCATCTGACGTAGGAAAAATCGCCGGCACAATCAAGCCGGTACAATATGAAAGGGCCGGGGATTTGCGCGCAACGCGCGAGTCCCCGGCCCTTTCCCATTCATCCTTCGCATTCACTCGCGCATACACTCGGCTGCCTGAAGTAGCGCGAACCGATGCGCCCAATGCGCTCGTCGCGCGATTACTTTACGAGCCTGGCGGTCATCGTGATTTCCGCTTTGAGCAGGCGCGAGATGGGGCATCCGGTCTTGGCGCCCTGCGCGGCTGTTTCAAATGCGGCGGCATCCCCGCCGGGAATCTTCGCGACCACATCCAAATGGCTCTTGGTGATGGTGAAACCCGCTTCCAGCTTTTCAAACGTCACGGTCGCGGTGGTCTCGACCGATTCCGGGGTGATGCCCGCGTTGCCCAGCTGCGCGGAAAGCGCCATGCTGAAGCAGCCCGCGTGCGCCGCGGCAATCAGTTCCTCGGGGTTCGTGCCAACACCATTCTCAAATCGTGTTGAAAACGAGTACTGCGCCTTCGAGAGAACCGTGCTCGCGGTCGAGACCGTTCCCTTGCCTTCCTTGAGCGAACCCTTCCAGACTGCCGATGCTTTCCGTTCCATAATTTGACTTCCTCCTCTGCGATTGGATGCCTTGCGTTTGAAACCGGACACACGATTTACAAAAAAACATTATACGTTGTTATGGAGTTAACGGAGACGGTTTCAGGCCCGGCGTGAATAGTGAACCGAAGCGCACAACGTCCCGGCGAATGCTCGTCAATCCGGAGTTAGGGCCGGCGTTCAGGCCGGCGTTCAGGACTCGACGATCAATTCCTTGGCGCGCTGCGTGGCTTTCATTACGGCCTTGATTAACGTCACGCGCAGCTTGCCGTCCTCGAGTTCTAGGATACCATCCATGGTCGATCCCGCGGGCGTGGTTACCGCATCTTTCAGCAGCGCGGGATGATCGCCCGTATCGAGCACCATGCGGGCCGCGCCCATCATGGTTTGCGCCGCGAGCAGCGTGGCAACGTCGCGCGGCAGGCCAACCTTCACGCCGCCCTCGGCGAGCGATTCGAGAATAATGTAAATGAACGCGGTGCCGCTCGCGGACAGCCCGGTCACGGCGTCAATGTGTTTTTCGTCCACGACCACGACGCGCCCCACGGCCTCGAACATCGCTTGCGCGATTTCCATCTGTTCCTTGCCCGCGTGAATTCCTTTCGCGATGCCCGTCATGCCGCAGCCAATCGCGCAGGGCGTGTTGGGCATCGCGCGAATCACGGGCAAGTCCATGCCCAGTTGCTTTTCCATGAGCTGCGTCGTAACCGACGCCACGACCGAAACGATCACCTTCCCCGGCTTCATCTCGGGCTTGATCTCTTCGAGAACTTCCTTCACCGCCTGAGGCTTTACGGCCAGCAAAATAATATCCGCATCGCGCACCGCCGCGCGATTGTCGGTCGACACCGTAATACCCAGTTGCCGGGCGAGCGCGCGCGCCTTCTCCGCGTGACGCACCGTGGCGTGCACGCGCTTCGGCTGCACCAATTTTTGTTCGAGAAACGCGCGCAGCAAAATCCCGCCGATTTTTCCCGCGCCCAGCACGGCCAGCCGCTTGTTAGCAAGCTTATTCGCAAGCTTATTCGCCAGCTTGTTCGCCGGTTTATTGGAACGTGTCGTTTTCATGGTCTCAGCATTGTTGACGACCAAGCGCCGCACGTCAACATTCTTCCTTCACGGCTACATTGTTTTGTCCGCACTGTAGCTCGCCGCTTCAGAGGCGAGGGTTTAGTGTAGGCCCAGCGAAAACCCCCGCGTCTGAAGACGCGGGCTACAAAACCGGCACTGACCTTTGCAAGGGATGTCGTGAAATCCCCATCATTATTTTCCCACCGGCACGCGCCTCTTCAACTCTTCAAACCAGTTCAGCACGACGTTGATTTGCGTCGGTGCCGCCTCCGCCGACTCACTGGGCTTGAGCATCAGGAATCGCTGGCCATCAGATGAGACGTCATAGTTGGGGAACGTGGCTGGGGTTGGGACATACGGCCCCTCAAAAAGTAGCCGGGGCTTGCCCCCGGTGAAACTGGGCTGAGTCGCAACGTCTACGGCCATCATCTTGTTCCCGTTGCGGTAGAACAACTCCCGCCCGTTCCGGCTCCAGACGGGCTCAGTCCCGCCCTCCGTAGAAATCTGCCACTTGCCGCCTGGGCCAGGATAAGCCTGCACGTAGATCTCGTTGGGGCCGGATTCATTCGAGACATAGGCCATCCAGTGTCCGTCGGGTGAAAACTGTGGAGCTGATTCGTTGAACGGTGTTCGGATGAAAGGCTGTACCTTGCGGTCGCTCATCCGCATCACCCAGATGTCATATCCCGTGCTGGGATCGGATTCAATGAAGGCCAGCAATTGCCCATCCGGGGTGAAAGACAGCGGGGCATCGAGGAACTGATTGGTGGTGGTCAACCGCTCCAGCCCACCACTGCCGTCTGCCAATTGCCAGAAGATACTCGGCGGCTCTTCCTTGCTGGAGAGAAACGCGATCCGCTTGCCGTCCGGTGTCCATGCTGGGACATTGTTCGCGAGCCCCTCGAAGGTCAACCGGGTCAGCGTCTCCTCGAGATTGTACAGCCAGACTTGCGCCCCTTGCTCTTCCGCGATGGCTATGGCCACCCGTCGACCGTCGGGTGAAAGCCGGGGGTACACGTAGTTGTGTCCAGGTGTGGATAAGGGCTGTTCTGCCCCATTGCGGTTCACCCATACCAGCTTGCTTTGATTCGACTGCAGGCCCCCCAGAACGTAAACAAGCGACCCCGTATTGGACAGGCTGTATTGAGCGTATCCGTTGCTCGCGGATTGTAGAACGCCTTCGACCATGGGGACCGCCGCGCCAGTGACCTCTAGCCGCTGGGAGTCGAACGGCGCAGCCATCAGACTGCCTTGTTGTGCATAGATCAAGTGGCCTGAGGACGCGAAGCGCGGAGCTGTCCCTGGAATTAAGTTCCGCCGGCCGCCCGTGCCGGGCAGCTGGACTGCAATTCCCACGTTTTCCCAATTGCCCGCTGTAAATCCAGTGGTAAAGAGCACTGATTTGCCGTCGGGCATGAACTCCGGCCAACGGTGGCTGTTTTCCGCTTTTACAAAATGACTTATCAGCGTCGCTGTGCCACCAGCGTCCGGCATTTGTTCGATTGCAGAGACGTTTGTGGGCGCGAATGCGATTTTTCCCTGACTACCCCAACTCGCTCCATTGGCGAACGCAACGTCGCCGACATTCAGCACCGTTCCCCCGCTCATCGATGCTTTCTTCAGCTTTCCACCAGAGAAAAATCCCAACCATTGCCCATCAGGTGAAAAGAAGGGATTGAAAGCTCCATCCGTGCCGAGGATGGGCTTGGCCTCCAGGCTATCCATCGCCCGCAGATAAATCTGCTGTGTGCCGCCTTGGTGCGCGACGTATGCGAGACGAGTGCCATCGGGGGACAGCGCCACGGCGGGGCCGCGATCCAAGCCCGCCAATTGTTGGCCCGGCGGTAGCGTGATCGCAGTGCGGCTAACCGGCTGCGCCGAAGGCGACGGTTTCAGATTCCAGACAGCAATGCCGGCGACAACCGCGCCTAACAACGAAGCGCCTGAGCTGAGGATTAGTTCCCGCCGCCCAAATGCGCGCATGCCTTTCACTTGGGCAAGCGGCATAGGCACGGCCTGCGAACTCCCTCCCGTGATCCATTTCAATTCATCGCAGAGATCCTTGGCTACATGCCATCTGTCGTCGGGTTCCTTCGCCAAACATTTCCTCACCACGCGGTCGAGCGCCGGCGGCGTCATAGGCTGGAGGGAAGAAATCGGCGGAGGATCGGAAGACATGATGGCTCCGATCACACTGGCCTGCGTCTTGCCATCAAAGGCCCTCTTGCCTGTGGCCATTTCGTAGACCACCGCGCCGAACGCGAAAATGTCCGTGCGCGCATCCACTTCCCGGCCTTCCACCTGCTCCGGGGCCATGTACTGCAGCGTGCCCACGATGGTTCCCTGCGCCGTCAACGGGTCGGCCGCCGTGGAAAGGTTCGAAAGCGAACCGTTTTCAGGAGCGGCCTCCTGCTTCAGTTTTGCCAAACCAAAATCCAGCAGCTTCGTGCCCGACTTGGTCACCATCACGTTGCCGGGCTTCAGATCGCGGTGCGTCACGCTTTTTCTGTGCGCCTTGTCCAGCGCGTCGGAAATCTCAATCGCGAACGTCAACACTTGCTCCAGCGGCAGCGTGCCTTTTTGCAAGCGCTGCGCCAGCGTCTCCCCTTCCAGATATTCCATCACCAGATAATCGATCCCATCCTGCTGGCCGATGTCGAAGAGCGTGCAGATGTGCGGATGATTCAGGCTGGCAACAGTCTTCGCTTCGCGCTCGAATCGTTCGCGCAATTCCGTGCGGTCGGCGAGATGCGCAGGAAGAACCTTGATGGCCACGATGCGGTCGAGGCGAGTATCGCGAGCTTTATAAACCTCGCCCATTCCGCCCGCACCAATAGCGGAGAGGATTTCGTATGGCCCTAATCGTCTGCCGGGGAGGATCGCCATAGGGATCCCTCTACTTTAGAATCGCCGCAGTATAACGCATAAGATACCTATGGCATGTTGTTTTCTGCGGCGCGGCTAGCTATTTGAATTTCGTCCAAGGACAAAGCGGCACCACGAATGACACTAATCGTGGCGCGCGCCGCCGAGCACTTGCACGGCGTGCGGCAATAGATCGGCGACGGCGTCGAGCGATTCGGTGGCGCCGCGCGGGCTGCCCGGAAGATTGACGATCAAAGTGCGCCCTCGGACGCCGGCAATGGCGCGGGAAAGAACGGCGCGCGGAGTTTTCTTGCGGCCTTCGTCGCGCATCAGCTCGGAAATTCCTGGCACAAGTTTCTGGCAGGCTTCCGTGGTGGCCTCGGGAGTGGAATCGCGAGGACCGATTCCCGTGCCGCCGGTCGTCAGAATCAAGTCCGCCGCGCCGCTATCCGCCAGCGACACGAGGCGATCCCGAATGGCTGCCGGCTCATCCGCCAACACTCCCTCGGAGACGACATCCCAGCCGAGTTGCGCGCATCGTTCGCGCACGGCAGGCCCGGAGGCGTCCGTGTGAGTGCCCCGCGAAACCGAATCGCTGATGGTGAGAATGGCGACGCGCATGGTATGAATCCAATCGTGGCGTAGGCTTCACAGATTGCGGAAAAGCCGATCCGGCACAGGTTTTAGTGGCACAGGCTTCAGCCTGTGTGGTTTTGATTTACGGCAAGCGAAAGTCAAAAGAGCACAGGCTGAAGCCTGTGCCACTAAAACCAACTAGCTTTCCACGCTCTGATTTGCCGCTTCGTCCATCAGGCGCATCGCTTCCATCAGAAGGCCGGTGGTGGAAAGCGTGGTGGTTTCGCGATCCGAAGTCGCGGCAAAATCGATTTCAAATTCGCCATCGAGCCAGCCGATAGCCTGATACACGATGGTGTCGCCTTCCACGGCGCCCATTTGAGCGTGTTTGCACTGGCCCGCGACGAAATACAATTGGGCCTCTTCCCCGCCGTGCCGCAGCGTCAGCCGGCAGGATTTTTGCCCCATTTCGAGCGACTGCATCAGTTCGGTGACGCCCATTTCCTCGAGCCGGCCCTGAATGACGCCGGGGCGCGATGCACTCTTGGGCATTTTTTCCAGGCGCAATCGGTCCACAATTTTCTTCAATTGCCGGACCAGGTCGGCCACAAAAAACGGCTTGGGAATAAAGTCCTCGACCACGCCGCCTACCGCCGGCCGCAACTTTTCCTCGATATCGCCGCGGCTGGCGACGAACACAAACGGGATGTTTCGCGTATTGTCACGGCTGCGCAATTTTTCGAGGAGTTGCCGCCCGTCAAGGCCGGGCATATGGAAATCGGAAACGATCAAGTCGGGCGGATTGTCCACGGATTTCAGCAGCGCGTCGGCGCCATCGCTCGCCGAAATCACGGTGCAATGCGGCTCCATCCCGTGGCACATGAGGTCGCGGACCATCGGATTGTCCTCGACAATCATCACATGAACGTCTTGTAACGGAGTTTTCATGGGGAACAGCTACTTCTTGCGGCGCAGGTAATGGCCGCTCTTGCCGCCAATTTTTTCGACCAGCACGATATCCGTGATTTCCATGCCCTTGTCCAGGGCTTTACACATATCGTAGACCGTAAGGGCAGCGGCCGACACAGCCACAAGCGCTTCCATCTCCACGCCGGTCCGCGACGTAGCGGTGGCGCTCGATGTGACCTCTACGCCATTCTTGCATACGCGCGCGGTCACATCAATGTGCGTCAACGGCAGGGGATGACAAAGAGGTATCCACTCGGAAGTACGCTTCGCTGCGGAAATTCCCGCAATTCGAGCGATTTCCAGAGGGTTGCCCTTGGGCAACGTCTGCTGCCGCAGCGCCCGCAGCACGGCCGGCGACATGCGCACAAACCCGCGCGCCACCGCCGTGCGCGCCGTGACATCTTTTGACGTCACGTCGACCATCGCGATTTCACCACGTTTGCGGAAGTGCGAAAGTTTTGGCATGCGGCCGTCCAATAGCTAGATTGCTCCCCGGCGCGGGATCACGTCAACCCATTCTCCGGGAGCGATTTCGAGGCGCTCGGGCCCGACAATCAGAAAGCCGTTCGCACGGGCCAAGGCCACGACATCGCCCGAACCCTGCCAGGGCAATTGCGTGACGCGCGCTTCCCTGCCTTCCCACTCAATCCGCGCGGGCAGGAAGTGGGTCATGGGCCCTTTTTCGCGAACCGTGGTTTCGAGCTTGGCGCGAAACACCGGCAACGGCCGCGCGTCTCCGCCGTTCCACACATCCACCGCGGGCAAAACAAAAAGTTCAAACGTCACCATCGTCGATACCGGATTTCCCGGCAGCCCGAATACGAGCTTGTTGCGGCAGGTCGCAAACACGGCGGGACGCCCGGGCCGGATCGAGACTCCGGTATAGTGAAACTCCGCGCCCAGATCGGCGAGCACTTGCTCAACCAAATCGTACTTGCCCATGGACACGCCGCCGGAGAGAACCAGAATGTCCTCGGCGAGGCCGCGCTCGATGGCCGCGCGAAGCGCGCCTTTTTCGTCGGGCACATTGCCGAGCTGAAGGGTTTCGGCTCCCGCCGTGCGCGCCATAATTTCAATGGAAATTCCATTACTGTTCCGAACCTGAAGCGGGCCGGGCGTGGACCGCGCGTCGACCACTTCATCGCCCGTGGAAAGAACGGCGAGCCGTGGCGCGGCGAATACGCTCAGGCGCGTCGTTCCCGCCTGCGCCGCCAGAGCCATTTCCGCGTATCCCATGCGAGTTTTCGGCGCGACCAGCAAGGCGCCCGCTCTTGCCTCGGTTCCTCGGAAAACAATGTGTTCGCCCTTCTTCGCCGCGCGTTCGAGAAGAATTGTCCGGCCGTCGCGCTGAATGTGCTCGACCATCACGATCGAGTCCGCGCCCCGCGGAACGCTTGCGCCGGTCATGATCTCGACGCATTGCCCCGGCAGGACCCCCTCATCGAAGCGCCCGCCCGCGCGCAGCTCGCCGACACATTCGAGGCGCGCGCCGGGCGCCTGCGCATCCTCGGCGCGCACCGCGAAACCATCGCGCGTCGAGCGATCAAAGGGAGGATAGTCGCGATCGGCAAGCACGGGCTCGGCCAGGATTCGGCCAAACGCCTGTTCGATTTCCACGTGCGTCCGGAGCGATGGCCGCGGAATGGAAGTTGCGACCTCGATTACTTTCCGCCGTGCGTCAGTGTAGGAAAGCATGGGATTCGTGAATTAAATCCACTTGGCAAGCTGCGTGCCCGCGCAAACGATGGTGGCGTCGCGGTCCGGCCCCGTCGAAATCATGCCGATTTCGATGCCCAGATAATCGGAAATAAATTTTAGGTAGTCCAATGCGGCGCTCGGAAGTTTCTCGATATTTTTCACGCCGAACGTGTCCGACTGCCAACCGGGGAGCGTGCGATATTCCGGCGTGACCTCGGCCAAATCCTCGGCGGACGCGGGCATCTCTTTAATGACCACGCCCTTGTAGCGGTAGCCCGTGCACACCTGAATCTCTTTTTGCGTGTCAAATACGTCGAGTTTCGTCACGACCAGCGACGAAATTCCGTTGATGCGTACCGCGTAGCGCAGCAGAAACAGGTCCAGCCAGCCGCAGCGCCGCGGACGCCCGGTCACCGCGCCGTATTCCTTTCCACGGTCGCGCACTTCGGTCGCTTCCAGGTCCGGCATCTCGGTGGGAAATGGGCCGCTGCCGACGCGCGTGGTGTAGGCCTTGGTGATTCCGGCCACCGCATTGATCCGCGTGGGGCCGACGCCGAGGCCCGTGCATGCGCCGCCGGAAATTGCGTTCGATGACGTGACATACGGATACGTTCCGAAATCGATGTCCAGCATCGTGCCTTGCGCCCCTTCAAACAGGACCGAATGGCCCGCGTCCAGCGCGTCGTTGATCATCTCGGACGAGTCCCCCACAAGCGGGCGCAGGCGCTCGGCCAGCGCGAGATACTGCTCGGCGAGGCCCGCCGTATCCAGCGGCACTCCGTAGGTCGCGCGGCACACGGCGTCCTTTTCGGAAATTACGCGCGCCAGTTTTTCACGGAACCGGACAGGGTCGAGCAGGTCGCCGACGCGAATTCCGTGCCGCGCCATTTTGTCTTCATACGCGGGGCCAATCCCGCGCGATGTCGTGCCGATTTTCCCCGCTCCGCGCGCCGCTTCGGCCGCCTTTTCCATTTGCCGGTGGTAGGGAAAAATCACGTGCGCGCGGTTGGAAAGATGCAAACGTCCCGTAACGTCGATACCAGCTTTCGCCAGCGCGTCCAATTCGCCGACGAGCGCGGCGGGGTCCACGACCACTCCCGACCCGATCACCGCGTGCTTGCCGGGACGCAAAATGCCGCAGGGGATCAGTTGCAGGACGAAGCGCTTCCCGTTGAAGATCACGGTGTGGCCGGCGTTGTGGCCTCCCGCGCATCGCGCGATGTAATCGAACGACGCGGCGAGATAGTCCACCACCTTGCCCTTTCCTTCATCGCCCCACTGCGCGCCCACCACCACGATCGACTTCATCGGCAAATTGCTCCTGCTTGAATTGGCACTTCTGTTGACGGAATAAAACGAGTCAAAACAATATCATCGACACACGCCTGCGCGCCTCTCCAAAACCACGGCCAAAACCATTGCCAAAACCATGGATTGATGAAAATGGATCAAACCAAACGCGGACTCACCATGCTACCTGCGGTTCAAGGAGAAGGCAAGAACCGCCAGAGCGTAATCCTCCGGACAGTCGACCGCTGCCCATTCCCGATGGCATGGATGTGGCGCAGACTTCAGAACCGATGCGGCAACACGGGACCGGCCCTGCTACGTCAAGGCAATAGAAAACAGTTTAGCGATGTGCCGATTCGGGGCAACCTGATGTTTTTACTACTTCTATAGACAGACTTCAGACAGACTTCAAAGTATACTTTGTGTCCAAAGTATGCTTTTTGCGTTTGGAGTTCGGATGGATCAGAAAAGAAAAGTTGCACCTGCCGACCTGGAACGGAACGCACTTGATTTAACTATTTTCGCGAGCATCGCAATCGTCATACTAGCCGCGGGGCTGGCGCTGCTGATGTACCCGGCGGTTTTCGCAAACCGAGAATCTCCTTCTTCCAATCTTCCGCGCGTTGCCTTTTACGGGTTCTGCGCCCTATCGTGCCTTCTGGTCACCTACATTGTGGAACGCCAGATTACGATTTATCGTCTTCGTCGCCAGATGGCCGCCTATCGTAAGCGGTCGATGGAGATGTTGATGCAGGCCAGCGCCGACTTGCTATCCACAATGCCGAACTTCAGTACGTTCGAAGACCGACTGGCCATGGAGTTCCGACGGGCGGTTTCGGCGAAACTTAAACTTTCCGTGCTCGTGATCTCCATCAAGCCGCATCCCCTGCTTCCCGAGGCTAGCCTCGCGTTATTCGTTCTGGGCGATGCGGCAAAGGCCATCTCCAGAAAACTGCGCGAGCAAGACTCCATCTACATTCTTCGGACCTCCTATTTTGGTCTCATCCTGCCGGGAGTGGGTCCGACGGAGATGCAGCGAATCTCGGCCCGTCTAAAGGAAAGCCTTTCGGATGCGTCGGGAGCGGACAATCGCTTTTCCTTCAAGATCGATTCGATCAACTATCCTGAACAGACTTCCAGCGCGCATGATCTGGAACTGGCTATCCTTGGATGGCTTCCGGAAGAAGATTCCACCCAGAAAGTAACAAATGGGGTTCTGGCGCACCCATAGAGCCGACGAATTGCCGGCCCACATTTGGAATCAGGAAGGCCTTCGCGAAAACATTCACAGCCCTTTCTCGGCGCTCCCCCAATCCAGCCCCCATAATTTTCGCAGATCACAAATTCAAGGCCACCTACACGGCCACTTCAGTCCAACTCACTAACACTAAATGACTTAGCATGTTTGGGGATATCTTTTCGGGCACGTCGATTCTTTTTTTCTAATTTCCCAGCCGGAATTGTAAGTATACTTTTCCTGCGTGGACTTCCTATGAATCAGCAACGACAAGGCGCCTCCGGCGATTTAGAACAGCATGCGTTACATTTGACCATTTTCGCGAGCCTGGCAATCATCGTACTTGCCGGAGGGCTTGCGCTGCTCATGTACCCAGCGGTTTTTGCAAACCGGGAATCTTCTCCATCCAAGATTCCGCACATTGCTTTCTACGGGTTCCTGGCCCTATCGTGCCTGCTTGTCGCCTACATTGTGGAGCGCCAGATTACGATTCATCGGCTTCGGATCCAGATGGCCACCGATCGCAGGCGGTCGACGGAGGCTTTGAGGCAGGCGAGCGCCGATTTGCTCTCCACCATGCCGAATTTCAGTACGTTTGAAGACCGGTTGACCATGGAGTTCCGGCGGGCGTCTTCCACGGAGCAAGAGCTTTCCGTGCTCGTGATCTCCATCAAACCGCATTCCTCTCTCTCCGGGTCCAGCCTTGGGATGTCCGTTCTGGGCGATGCGGCAAAAGCAATCTCCAGGAAACTGCGCGAACAAGACTCAATCTACATTCTTCGGTCCTCTTTTTTTGGTGTCATGCTGCCAGGTGTTGGCACGACGGAGGTTCAGGGAATCTCGGCCCGTCTTGCGGATGGCCTGTCGGATGCGGCCGGAGCGGACGAGCGCTTTTCTTTCAAGATCGATTCGATCAGCTTTCCTGAGCAGACCTCCAGTGCACATGATTTGGAATTGGCGATTCGTGGGTGGATTCCAGGAGAAGGGGCCCAGGAGAACGCAACAAAAGAGGTTCACGCGCACAAATAGGGCCGATGAATTGACGGCCAACATTGCAAACCAGCCAGTTTAGCCGCGGAAACATTCATCGCGCTTCCTCGACGGCTCCCCAATCCAGCCCCCAAAAGTTTTCGCAGGCGACAAATTCGACGCCAATTCGGACATCATCGCGATTCAGGGGACGCTGCCAGGCGACGCGGGCTTGAGCTTTTTCTCCGGTATCGGCACGAACAACCTGGATGGTTTCGCCGGGCTTGGCAACATGGTTGCACCGCATGAGCGCACCGTGGCGGCTCAGGACAACCGTCTCTGTATCTTCTTCCCAGGAGCCACCCATTTTGTCGGAACTAAGCCGCACGGCAATGGATGCCGCTTTCCGCGGACTCCGCCGCAGATAACGCCCGAGTTCGCTCGCCGAAAGAATGATGTGGAGGAGTTTTGCCCGATCCAGATTGTCCAGATCCATGGCTTCGTGTTCGATCTCGTCCGCGTGCCTCGTGCATTCGTGGATAAACCGGCGCAGAGCTTCCATTTCCGTGACATTCAGGCCGGCCCCTTTTCGGAAATCGTCATACCGGTCGAGCCGCTCGTAACACACGGAAATGAAATGTTCCAGGCAGAAGGGCTCGCCGCCAAGCGACGTGGCGAATGCCTGGCCGCAGCCCGCGATGCTGCAATCTTCCGTATTCGTCATTTTGCGACTCAATACATCCAAGGCTAATGGCTTTCGTTCTGCTTCTATGTACGAACATAGGCCAGCAGCTTTCCCATGTCAATCGCGCAGAGGCAGTGAATTCGGAGATTGCTACTGAAGAATTAATACGCACTTGTTACAGGTGGCGCAGGTTGAAAAGCCTGCGCCACCGGGGATCTGTCAACTGACTACGAGGCTGGCGGAACGATGGGAGCGGCCGACTGAATCGTCGTCTGGTAGCTGAAGGCCATCCGCCACATTCCATCGCGGTTGACCCAGATGCGGCTGACGTGCGCCGGCTTGCCGGAATAGGGCTTGGTTTGCCCGATCATCACCACGCTGTCGCCAAAATGGATGAAGCGCACCACCGGCTCGGCCGCGAGTTGCGGTGGCGCGGGGCCAAAGCCGGGCCGGCTGAGCTGCTCCAGCCTGACGGCTTTCGTCGCGGGATCGGCGGCACCGGAAGAAATGAGAACGAATTCGTCAAGGAAGTGAGGCGACCAGACTTGGGGGGCGTGGTTTAGAACGGCAGTTTCCAGCTCGCCCCAGGATTTCAGGATGCCCTTTTCGGCGTCGTCCTTCGGCGTGTAGGGCACGCCTTTGCAGGGATTCTGGCAATCGTTCGTCCCCGGCCCGGGAGGCGGCGCGGCGCCCGAACGCTGCGTGACCTCATGATAATCGAGAAGCCGCCAGCCCGCCGGGCGCTTTGCCCAGATGCGCAGGATATGCACCTTGCCGCTGGCCGACTGCACGGCGCCAACTTGCCCATAGGTGCGTTCGTTGACCTCTGCGCCGCTTTCATCACCGAGCGGCGGCGTGGGCAACGACTCCATGACCTTCGCCAGGCCGATCGTGTCGCCCGCTGAGTTCGTCCACACGAAGTCCGCGTCGAACATCTTGCCTGCCGCAACCTTGTCGGATTTCGCCAGCGCCGCAACCAGCGCATGGTCGGCGGCCAGCACGTCCGCGTTATTGTCCGGAGCATCCGAGGGCGAGGGACTCGTCGCTGCGGGCGTCGCGGCCAGCGCGGTAAATCCCGGCATGGGCGCAAAACCGCCTGCGACCACCAGCATGCTACACAACATGAGGCACGACACCCCCGCCACAAGCATTCCGGTAACGAAGCTCTTCATCGCTTCCCCCTTTTGGAGTGCGTTTTCACCATATTTCAATTACACAAACTGCAACCCACATTTTTCAATTTCGATTTGGCGGGCAGCTATCCCAAATGGGTGCTTAGCACGCAATGGCGCTCGCAGGCTTCATGCGCGGCGTCGGCAGTCACGGGTTCCTGGGGTTCCGCTTCCGGTTCCGTGGTCGGGAAATGGACGAGCTTCAGCCCATCCGAACGCGACAGCCAGATGGGGTTGCATTGTGCATTTTGGTTGAGCAGGCACAGCGTTCTTGCCGAAACAGAATTAGCAGTCACGGGCTCCTCCAATTCCCTTCCATGCTGCGCGTCATGAGCACACAGCGTCAGTGATGGAGATCACATCCCCTTGTGAGCAAGGCACATGCCGAACCAATCAAGAACAAGCAAATGCCAAAACATTTTAAGAAGCGATCTTTTACCGGAAGATTGGAGGGGCCGCGCATTCGTTGACAAAGGGATGCGGCTCCGCTACTGTATTTTCATTGCAAATAATGCAAAGAGGAGAATTGAATGGCGCAAGGCGCAGCCACAAAAGTAAAAAAACGCAAGAAATCGGTAATCAAACGGGCCAAACAGTCCCGGAAGCGCGCGGAAATCAACCGCGCGAACACAACTCGTGTGCGTACGATCATGAAGAAACTGCGCGCGGCAATCACCGCGAAAGACGCGGCGACCGCCGGAACCATGCTTCACCCCACGCTTTCCGCAATCGACCGCGCAATCAGCAAGGGCGTGCTCGAGGAAAACACCGGAAATCGCTACAAGTCACGCCTGAGCGTGGCCGTCAACGGATTGAGCGCCGCCAAAGCCTAAGCGCGCGATTCGCCCGCTTTAACGAATGCGCCCGGGAATATTTCCCGGGCGTTTTTTTTTGCGCCATGGCGTCTTCTGTTTTATCCGGCAACTCTTGCAAACAAATCGAGACCCAGTCGCACAGGCTTCAGCCTGTGTGGTTTTGATATCCGGCAAACTAAAATCAAAAGAACACAGGCTGAAGCCTGTGCCACTTTGCACTCAGCGGTGAAGGCCGGGCTGCCAGCGCACATCTTCCCTGCCCTTGTCATTCAGAAATCGCGCCAGTACGAAGAGAAGGTCCGAGAGACGGTTGACGTAGCGCAGGACCGCGGAATTTCCCGGCTCATCGGCGAAAAGCCGAGCCACATCGCGTTCCGCGCGCCGCGTGACGGTTCTCGCCAGATGCAGGTAGGCCGATGCGGGACTTCCGCCCGGAAGCACAAAACTATTGAGCGGCTCGAGATCCGCATTGAAACGATCGATGCTTTTTTCCAGCCACGCAACCTGCTCTTCCGTGATGCGCAGCAAAGGCTTTTCCGCGCCCGGCCGCTCCGGCTGGCACAAATCAGCGCCCACGTCGAACAGGTCATTCTGGATATGCCGCAAAAGCTGATGAACATCGGAGTTCGGCACGTGCAGAAGCGCCACGCCAATGACGGAATTGGCTTCGTCGATGCCGCCGTAGGCGGTTACGCGCGGATGGAATTTCGGCAGCCGCGATCCGTCGCCGAGCGATGTCTTGCCTTCATCGCCCGTCTTCGTATATATCTTGTCAAGTTTCATCGTTTGCACCGTTTGTCTGGGCGGCTCATGGGGCGTACGGTAGCCGGTATGTAGTCTGCATGAAGATGGGAAATTTTCCAACCTCGCGCGCGAATTCTCGATCATGTACGGAAGCTGCGCGGGTTCGCTTCCGCCAGGCGGACAACCGCAACGCCGCTCCGGCCATCCCATGAAATACCCGCACGAAGCGGGGATCTTCCATGCACAATTTCAAATCGTTCTCAAACATACCTTCAGGAGATTGAATTGAAAAACCTTTTCGGAATGTTCCTCGCGCTCGCGCTGATTGCAATTCCCGCGGCCGCGCAAAATCAGGGCAATGAGAAAAGCGCGCCTTCACGCAGCGTTGGCGGAGGATATGTTCCCGCTCACGGTCCCGCGCCGCACCGTGGCCCATCCTCGGCGGCGCATCCCGCTCCGCAAGAGAATCGCTCCTACAGCGACAAAAAGGGCCACCCCGAAGCGCCTCACGTTCATTCCCGTGGCGACAAGTGGATTGGGCATGACACCGGCAGGGACGACGCGCACTACCACCTCGATCATCCCTGGGAGCACGGACGATTTACCGGCGGCTTCGGCAAAGGGCACGCGTTTCGCATCGAAAGCGGCGCCCCGGGACGTTTCTGGTTTGGCGGCTTCTTCTTTTCGGTCTCGCCATTTGACGTTATTTACTGCAACGACTGGTTCTGGAATGCCGACAATATCGTGATCTACGAGGATCCGGACCACGACGGCTGGTATTTGGCGTACAACGTCCGGCTGGGAACCTACGTTCACGTGATGTATCTCGGCGATCGTTAGAAACCAGGCCGCCGGATGAAGTGGCGTAGGCTTCAGCCTGCGCAGTGAAGCATGGCAAAGCCCGCGTATTGCACTACCTGCAACAAGGAAATGTCGCGGGCTTGCGCCTCGCTTTTCTGCGCAGGCTTGAAGCCTACGCCACTAAATCTTTGGCATTGCAACAGACCACGAACACTGGCACTTGACGAAAATTCCGGTTCGCCATAAGTTGATAGGCATATGAGTCTCATATCTTTGGTGGTGAACGGACAAACGCACAGCGTCGACGTCGATCCGACGACGCCGCTGCTTTATGTTTTGAGCGACGACCTCGGCCTGCTGGGCCCGAAATTCGGCTGCGGCCTAGGCCAATGCGGCTCCTGCACGGTCCTCGTAAAAGGCCAGGCGGTTCGGTCGTGCATCACGGCGGTCGAATCCGTGCAGGGCCTCGAGATCGTCACGCTCGAAGGGCTGGGCACGGCCGCGAAGCCGCACCCTATCCAGAAGGCTTTCATCGAAGAGCAGGCCGCGCAATGCGGCTACTGCCTGAACGGCGTAATTCTCACCGCGAAAGCTTTGCTCGACAAGAATCCCAAGGCGACGGAAAAAGAAATTCAGGAGGGAATGTCGCGCGTGCTGTGCCGCTGCTTCACGAACACGCGCATGCTGCGCGCGATTGGCCGCGCAAAACAGGAGATGGCGCGATGAAAAACCCATTTCCATCCGCGAACGAATTCCCGATGACGCAGGGCGCAACGAATGCGCTGGAACAAGCCGGATTTTCGCGGCGCACTTTTATTAAGGGAAGCGGCGCACTGATCGTCAGCTTCAGCATGGGCGGCGCGCTCAGTACGCTCGAAGCGCAAACCCGCGCGGGCGCGTTTGGCCTGGATGCGCCGGCGGATTCTCCTCCGGCGAGTGCAGTCGATTCCTGGATCGCCATCGCCTCGGACGGCAGCGTNNCAGCTCGTCGCCGAAGAACTCTGCGTGGCGTTTCAGCGCGTCAATTTGATTGTCGCGGACACATCCATCACTCCCGATCAGGGCGTCACCTCCGGCAGCCAGTCGCACCCCGCGAATTTCAATCACACAAATCTCGCGGGGGCTTGCGCGACGGCCCGCGAAGCCCTCGTGCAACTCGGATCGAAGCATTTGAATATTCCCGCCGACCAGCTTACGGCCGTCGACGGAACGATTCGCTCGAAAACCGACGCATCGAAACAAGTCTCGTACGCCGACCTCGTTGCCGGAAAGAAATTCGACATCAAGGTGGATCCCTCCGCGAAACGCAAGCCGGCCAGCGAGTGGACCGTTCTCGGCAAGCCCCTGCCGCGTCCGGATATGGCCGCGATGGCCACGGGCGCGTTCGAGTATGCGCAGAACGTGCGCGTCCCCGGCATGTTGCACGGCATGGTGGTCCGCCCGTCGGCTGTCGGCTCGAACCTCATGGATGTGGACGAAAGCTCGGTGTCCGCCATGCCGGGTTTCGTGAAAGTGGTGGTCAAAAAGAATTTTGTCGGCGTGGTTGCCCAAAAACCCTGGCAAGCCATGCAGATTGCGCGGGCGCTTAAACTCACATGGTCAGCGGCTCCCGAGCTGCCGAAGCAGGAAACGTTCTACGATCATTTGAGAAGTCAAAAACCGACGCGTGACACGATGCTCGTCAATTCCAAGGACGTGGATCAGAAACTTGCCGAGACCGCGACCGTCGTGAAGGCCACCTACCATCATCCGTATCAGATGCACGGATCGGTTGGCAGTTCGTGCGCCGTCGCCGATGTGCAGGGCGACAAGGTCACGGTGTGGTCGCCAACGCAGGGAGTTTGGCACCAGCGCGCGACTCTTGCGATGCTTCTGGGCTTGAAGCCCGAAAACGTGCGCGTGATTTTCCGGCGCGGCTCGGGCTGCTACGGCATCAATGGCGCAGACGCGGTGACGTACGATGCGGCGCTGCTGTCGCAGGCCGTTGGCAAGCCGGTGCGCATTCAACTCACGCGCAAGGACGAAATGGCGTGGGAGAATTACGGATTCGCCTTCGTGCTGGACGAGCGCGCCGGCCTCGACGCGCAAGGAAATATCGTCGCGTGGGACCACGAAGCGTGGTCGCCGGTGCTCGGAAACCGTCCGGTCTATACGTATCCCGGAAATGTCATCACCGGATTTCTGGCTGGATTTCAGCCGGAGGAGTTCAAGCCGCGCACGCCCGCGCCCGAGCCAACCTCGTTCAGCAACAACAGCAACGCAATTCCCTCCTACGTGGTCGGCCACGTGGGCGACGCGGATCATGGAGCGGGCACGGTCAAGGCCGAACGCGCCCTGCTGCACAATGTCGTGTCTCCGTTTTGGACCGGCCCGCTGCGTTCGCCACAGCGCCTGCAAAACACATTCGCGCACGAATCGTTCATGGACGAGCTTGCGGCGCGCGCCAAGGCCGATCCCGTCGAATTCCGTCTGCGCCACCTGAGCGAGCAGCGCATGATCGACGTCGTGAAGGCCGCCGCGAAGGCAGCAAATTGGCAGGCGCGCACTTCGCCGAAACCTCGCGCAAGCGCCACGGGCGTTGTCAGCGGACGCGGCTTCTCGTGCGTTGCGTACGAAGGCGACAACGGCTTTGCCGCAATGGTCGCAGAGGTCGAAGTCGATTTGGCCACAGGGAAAGTTGCCGTGAAGCGCTTCGTCATCAGTAACGATGCCGGACCGATTTCGAATCCCGACGGCCTGCGCAATCAGATGGAAGGCGGCGCGCTCCAAGGCATGAGCCGCGCGCTCGGCGAAGAAGTCACGTGGGATGACCACAACGTGACCTCCGTCGACTGGAGAACCTACCACTCGCTGCCGCTCGGCTTTGACGTTCCGAAGGTCGAGACCGTGCTGCTCAACCGGCCGGACGAACCCGCAACGGGAGCGGGCGAAACGGCCATCACGATGGTCGCTGGAGCGATTGCAAACGCGATCTTCGATGCGACCGGCGCGCGCATTCGGCAGGTGCCATTCACGCCGGAGCGCATCAAGGCCGCGCTCGCCGGGTAAGGTAGGCTGCCCTTCTCACAAGCGATGTGCGAGCAATTTCGTTTTGGCGCACATCCATTGAGGAAGCTTGATGAAGCTGTTGCTTCATAGGCTCTTGGTAGGGGCACGGCAATGCCGTGCCCCTACCATCGCGAAGCCAGCAAAATGTGAAGCACTCGCCGAAAAATCCAGGGATCCAAGTCACGCTTGTGAGAAATACGGGCTAGAGTGGCGTAGGCTTCAGCCTGCGCGGTTTCCGCCTTGCATAAACCGAAAAGCCGGTGAGCAAAGATCCGCGCCCACAGGAAATTACGCGGAACTTTCACTCCCCGACTTCGGGCCTCTGAAAGACACAATATAGACAATAGCCCGGCGATTTCCTATTTCTCCTGCAAGGTTTCGATGTAGTTGCTCAGGTTGAAGATTCGCAGTTTGACAACACCTTGGTCACTCAAGGATCTAAACAATCTCCCCCACACCGGCATGTCCTTGGACCCGTGCGCCTTTGCGTCTCGCGGTCCCGTCAGAATGACCTGGCTGACATAATCCGACGGAAACTTCCCGTTGTTGTTTTTGGCCAGGACGGTCAGGTTTGCTGGCGCAATCTTGAATTCACTCGAAGCCGGCCCGTCGCCCTTGCCGCTCTTTCCGTGACAAACGGCGCAGTAGGTGTTGAACATCTCTTCGCCGGACGCGGCCGACGTGTTCGGAATCGGTGTCTTCTTGATCGTTGTCTTGCCCTCTTGTGCATGGACGATGGCCACGCTCAAAAACAGCAGCACTGCCAGGAACATTGTGCCGCGGGTACTTTTGTTCATCATGGTTCGCCTCCCGCTTTCGCGTTTGAAATTAAACTCCTCACGCAGGGCAATCGTCGAACCGTTCCTTCGAAATTGCAGTGCGCCAGATCATGGCCAGTCCTCCTCATTGCCAATCGCCTGACGCGCCGCCATCCCGTTTCGACCAACGGTGCCGGCACTGGGGCGTCGATGTGAGAAATATGACCTGTGTGGATATGTATCATCATCGTTGATATCTGCCTGTGATGTCGGTCACATCTGTTTGTAATGCAGATCACCACATTGCTCGCGGGAATAGCTTCTAAATAGCATGATGGCAAGGATTTACTTCCTCAAACGAAAGTCGAAAATGCCGGCCCGATTGGGCACGGCGGCGGCGGACGCCGCGGGCTGAAGCGGGATTTAGAGTGTCGTGTACACAACCCTGGTAAACGTATCGCCCTTGAGAAACCCATTGCCCCACACAGGATCGAGGTCGGAGAAGAGTTTGGCGGCGACGGCTTCGTCCAGTGTTTTCTTCGCGTCTTTCAGTTTTTGCACGCGGTCCCGCGCCAACACCAGCATGTCGCGAAAATTCCTGAGGTCGGCCTTGTTGCCGAGCGGACCGTGGCCGGGAACGACCTTCGTGTTCTTGTCGATCATCGCCAGCATTTTGCTCGCGCCCGCGATCATGCCGTGGATGCTGCCGCCCGTTTCGCGGTCAATGTAACAGTACATGCCGTTAAAAAACACGTCCGCCATGTGCAGGACATTGTCTTTCTGAAAATGAATGTAAATATCGGAGTCGGTATGCGCCGGGGCCAGATATCCCAGCGCCACATGCTCGCCGCTGAAGTTCAACTGAAACGATTCCTTGAAGGTGCGCTGGGGCAAGGCATTCTCCGGCGACGGATCGAAATGCAGGTTGAGGATGTCCAGATCGTGCGATTCCGACATGCGCTTGAGCGTGTTCGCGTGCGCGATCAGGGTTGCGCCCTCGGCGCGGACGCTCGCGTTGTTGTCCGTGTGGTCCCAGTGCCAGTGCGAATCGATCGCGAATTTCAAGGGAGCGTTGCCGAGATCGTCGAGCGTCTTCTTGAATCGGTCCCACGCCAGTTGCGTGAACGTATCCACGATCAGCTTGCCGTCCGGACCGTTCAAGACGACCACGTTCCCTCCCGGCCCGGTCAGCAGCGTGAGCTTGTCCGAGAGTTTCACCGATTCGATCGGAACGCCCGCGAATCGCGCCCGAGCTTCCGCCAGCCCCCCGGCAGGCTTTGCGCCCGCTTGCCGCGGCAGCCGCGGCGCCGCGCCCGCAAGGGCCCCAGGGAAACAGTGCGACAGCGCCCATCCGCCAGCGAGGGCTCCCGCCCCTCGCAGAATTTCCCGCCGCGTGACACTCCCCATGATGTTGCCGAAATCCATGCCCCACCTCGTCGCGATTGCGAATCTGGCGTTGATCCAGTCTACCGAAATCGAATATAGCAAATTTGCAATCGGTTGCACATTTACACGCGAATTGCGCCGGCGTCCAGCCAGGAAACCTTTTACAATCCATCGCCAGTCGTTATACTTGCCGGGCTTCCGAAGGGGAGGGATTGGATGGATCCGTTCGAGTCTTTCAAGGCGGTGCAAAAGCTGGCGTGGGTGCACTTCGCGGCGTTCGAGATGAACACAACTCCGTGCGCGGCGCGGCTGGTGAAGCGCGCGCGCGTCCGCCCGGGGCAGCGCGTGCTGGACGTGGCGTGCGGGACGGGCGTGGTTTCGGTCACGGCGGCTCGGCTAGGCGCGCGCGTCACGGGGCTTGACCTTACGCCCGCATTGCTGGAGCGCGCGCGGGAAAACGCGCGCATTGCGCGTGTCGAAATCGAGTGGCACGAAGGAGACGTCGAAAAGCTGCCGTTTGGCGACGCGGCATTCGACGTGGTCGTGAGCCAGTACGGCCACATCTTCGCGCCCCGGCCGGAAGTCGCGATCGGAGAAATGTTGCGCGTGCTGAAGCCCGGAGGAACGATTGCGTTCTCCACCTGGCCGCCGGAACTGTTTGTCGGACGGATGTTCGCGCTCACGATGAGTTATTTGCCGCCTCCGCCGCCGGGCGCCGGAGTGCCGACGCAATGGGGCGATCCGGCGATTGTCCGGCAGCGTCTGGGCTCGGCGGTGAAAGACATTCTGTTCGACAGCGCCCGCATGCTGGTCCCGGCGCTCAGCCCCAGCCATCAGCGGCTGCTGTCGGAGAAAAGCTCGGGCGCCATCGTGCGCCTCGTCGCGGACCTGGAGATGAGCGATCCCGCCAGACTCGAACAATTCCGCCGGGAATACGACGCGCTCGCCAGCGAGTATTTTGAGAACAATTTTCTGCGGCAGGATTACCTCATCACCCGCGCCACAAAAATTTAATCGCGCAATGCGAAAGGTTTTCCAGGCGAACCGGCTGGCCGCGGAATTCACGGGGCGGCAGCAGGGGCACGGCAATGCCGTGCCCCTACATCTGCGACGCAACCAAAAGGCGCAAGCAAAGTGCTACGCCATATATCCGGCCACAAAGAAAAAGGCCGGACGATTTCTCGTCCGGCCTTGAACCCGCATCGTCTCCAACCCCTATTTCTAGGGGAAAGGCAGATAGGACCACATGTCGTCGAGGTAGCCTGGAGACGAGCCGGCTGAGGCACCATAGCCCTGTCCGCCAAAAACCCATACGTAGCCATTGGGGTCCGGTTGCCATAGAGCGGCTCCCCGGCGTGCGCCAGCCACGTTGTTCACATAGGGTATGCCAGGAGTCAGGTATGCACCGTTCTGGTTCGCCTCGGTGTTTCCCTTCCACCAGATCCACTGTCCGGTGCTGTTCTGATATTCCCAGATATCATTCAGGAATCCAGTGGCGGCCGTGGCCACATTGCCATATCCCCAGCCACCAAAGACCCAGAGATTGCTGGAGGCGTCGGTCCATCCCGAGCTTCCCCAACGTGCACCTGGCACATTCGCCGCAGCAGCTGTAGTCTGTACACCGTATACTCCGGCTGCGTTAGCAAGTTTGCCGCCGGAAACCCAGGTCCACGCATTGCTCGTGGTGTTGAATGTCCAAAGATCGTTGAGAAGCCCGCCTTCAGGTCCTCCGGTCCCCACCGAATCGAAACCAAATCCACCGAAGAGCCAGACGTTATTGGAAGCATCGACCCAGAGAACCACTTCCTGGCGACCGCCGGGGCCGGGTGTGTTTGCAACCAACGGCGTTCCCAGTGTGCCGTAGGCACCGTTCGTGTTGGCTAGATTCGAGCCGGCAACCCATGTCCACAGGCCGCTGCCAATGTTGTATTCCCAGAGATCGGAAAGTAAGCCAATCGTGCCGGCCGAATCGTATCCCTGCCCGCCGAACATCCAAACATTGCCCAAGGAGTCCTTAAACGTGGTGGCGGCCCAACGTCCTCCAGGGATGTTGGAGCCCGAAGCAACACCCATCGCGCCATAGACTCCAGTCTGATTTCCGGTACTTGAGCCGCCCATAAAGGTCCAAGTCCCGGTAAAGGTGCCCGCGCCACTCCCGTCAGGAGCGCCAGGAGACCATTCCCACATGTCGTTCAGGAGCTTGAAATCGAGCGCCGCGGTGCCATCATATCCCTGCCCGCCAAACAACCAGAGATTTCCGGAATTGTCGGTCCAGGTCGAACCGCCCCAGCGAGATCCCGGGGCTCCTCCCCCACCGTAGTTGCCCGATACGTTTGTGTTTTCCAGCGGAGTATAATCGACCGTCACGACTCCGTTGGTGGCGGTTAAAGTAGGGAGATTGGCCGGAACCCAACCCTGCTCGGCAGGGTCGAAAACCCAAAGATCGTTCAGGAAGCCTGGAGGCTGATTGCCTAGAGGGGAGGGATAGGGATTACCCAATCCTCCGAAGAGCCACCTTCTCCCCGCCGCGTCAGTCCAGGTCATGCTGAACTCTCTGCCTCCTGGTTTATCGATATTCGCAGGTGGAATCGCGGTCGGAGGGAAAAGTGGCGTAATGACGCTGGCGTAATTATTGGCCGCATTCGTTGAAGCGTCATACCACGATATCCAGTTCCAATCGTTATGTTGGCAATCGACCAGAACATTTGAGACATTGCCAGTGGCAACGCCGGTTGCATTGAACAGGTTGCAGGGCTGGGGCTGGCTCGATGGCGGAGCGAAATCCGTAACATTGTAAATGCCGGCATTGGTCACCGGCGTGACAAACGTAAAGCCAACGTCTCCTGTAACAAAAAGATTATCGCCCGCGTTGTTTTGCAATTCGAGGTTATCACCAGCACCGGTGATCAGACCAACCACCGAACCGCCGATGCTAAAGCCCGGCTGTGGGCATATGATCTGCACATTGGTGATGTTCCCGATGATGGTACCCGTCCCATTCACAACACTGCAGGCTTGCGTCGGAGAGGAGGGCTGAGTCAGGATGGTGACCGTATAGGTGGCGCCCGTGGATAGCGATGTTGCAAAGGTAAAATTGCTATTTCCTGTGCTGGAGACCCTGAAGCTGTCAACGCTATTATCCTGCAGGACCATTCCGCTCCCGATCACGCCGGAAATCGATCCGCCCACGGTGAAGATGCTGCCGCAAACAATTTGGACATTGGCGACATTGCCGGACACCGTGCCGGTGCCGTTCGCAACGCTGCACGTCTGGACTGGGGCGCTGGGCTGTTTCGTGATGGTCACGGTATAGGTGCCGCTGATCGTGGGCGCAAAGGTGAAGGAGACGGTTCCAGTTCCACTAATTGTAAGATCGTTCGCGCCATTGAGTTCAAGGACCATGCCCGATCCAGTAAGGCCGAGCACCGTTCCGCCAATGGTCCCTGTCGCGGGGCCAGAACCGGAGCCGGAGCCGGAACCCGAACCGGAGCCGGAACCCGAGCTCGAATTGTTGATTCTGCAGCCCGATATCAGGGGAGCGAGACAAACGAGCAAACACAGGGGTAGCAGTTTTTTCAAGGACTTCATCATGGTTCTTGGCTCCTTCACTCTTCTAAAGATGAATCTTTAGTATTTAGGCGCTCTTCCCGCGAAATTTCGATAGCCGGGGTGTTCGCGCTTTCTTCCCATGGCCCATTCTTGTACCAACTCGCCGTATGGATCTCTTACACAATTTGCATTTCAACCCGGAATCGATCGCCGCTGAATCTTGCGATGGAACACAAAAAACTCCCTATGCCGGGAAGTACACATGCGATTTAGAATTCTTAACGTGCCATAATCAACCTTAATGTTTCGCCTAATCAGGGGCAATCCAGATTTGCGGCGCATGTGTCTACATAACTAATAAATAATAAGAGCAGAGGATTTTGGATTGGGACAATTGGCATGTTGCAGCTTCATGCGAAATCGAAATACCGGGCCCGGAACGGTTCTTTTTCGCAACCCATCGATTTTGGGGCTTCCCTCTCGCTCCCCGCGAAGCCTGTGATACGATCTCCAGTGGACTGCATCAACTACATTTACGAACTTGTGCCGGTCTGCTTCCTTTTGATTTCCCGGCCGCGCCTTTGCTCCACCGGTAGAAACCGCCACTTATGAGACCTTCACAGATTCGCAACCTGATCGTTATATCCGGCCTTGCGGCCTTCGCCCTCTGGGCAACCTCGACAGCCGCCGATTTCGTCATCGAGTACAACTGGTGGAAGGAAATCGGGCAGGTGGATACCTGGTTCGGCATGCTGTGGTACAGCATTGCGCCCGCGGTGGCCGGATCGATCGTGGCCTTTATCGCGCTATGGGTGGCTCATTCGCGCGGCCTGCACTTCGCCGGAATCCTCAAGCGCGATCATCGCGTGTACCGCATGTTGGTTCCCCTCGGGCTGGCGGTCGTGGCCATCTTGTTCGCATCCAGCTCCATCGACTACTGGACCGTGATGCGCTTTGTCGGCTCGCGCGGGATCGCCGCGCCCGCCGATGCCTGGAAAGATCAGGTTTTTTCGCGCGGCCTGCCCTTCTACCTGTTTGACCTGCCGTTCTACTCCCAAGCTCTCGGATTTGTATTTACGCTGGCGATTCTCTGCGCCCTGGTTTTCTGGGCGACGGCGCGAGGCTGGCAGTTGGCCGAGAAAGTTCGCTACGGGGGATTCGCGGACGCCTCACAGAAAACTCTTACGTTGGGGCCCGGTTCCCTGCTGCTGCCGGGCGCGACGCGCACGGGCTTCGTCCGGATCGTTTCCGTCATCCTGCTCGCGGGCTTTGCCGTCTGGATTTACCTCGGCAACTATGAGCTTCTGCTCAACTCGCACGCCTTCATGACCGGCGCGGATTACGTGGACGAGAAAGTCACGCTGCCGCTGCGCTGGCTGCTCATTTTCGTTTCGATTGCGGCGTTGCCGCTGGTTTGGACAAGGAGATACAAGCAGGCGGCGGTCGTCGTGATCGGCTTTTTTGTTCTGCAAATCGCTTTGCCGGGCATCGTTTCGGCCGTCTATGTGCGCCCCAATGAAATTTCCATCGAGCGCCCGTACATCGAGCGCCACATTCAGGCGACTTCGGCCGCCTTCGGCCTGAACCGCAATGCCGCGGAACTTCCCTTCACGACGACCGGGCAAGCGACGGTCGATCCCGTGCAGGATGCCACGCTGCTCGATAACGTTCGCCTGTGGGACCTGCGCGCATATAACGCAACCATCACCCAGATCCAGGCGCTGCGCCCCTACTACACGTTTCCCGCCACCGACGTGGATCGCTATTTCCCGAATGGCCGCATCAAGCAGGTGCTGCTCTCGCCGCGCGAAATCGACGTTGCGCAGTTGTCCGCCGAGGCCAGCCAGAGCTGGATCAATCCGCGTTTTATCTATACGCACGGATTTGGCGTGGTCCTCTCCGAGGTCAACAAGATCACGCCCGACGGCCTGCCCGTGCTGCTTATCGAAAACGCTCCGCCGGAAATTAAAACGCCCGGCTTTCAGCTCACGCGTCCGGAAATCTATTACGGCGAAAAAACGCAGGACCCTGTATTCGTCCACACCGCTCGCGAGGAATTCGACTATCCCTCCGGCGATCAGAACAAATACTCGACCTACCAGGGCACGGGAGGTTTTCCCGTGGGCTCCATTCTCCTGAAGACCGCCGCCGCGATCTCGCAGGGTGAGCCAAACATTATTTTCACGAGCTATCTCACCGGCGAAAGCCGCATGATGATCCACCGCAATGTGGCGGAAAGATTGCGCTACCTTGCCGGCTTCCTCAACTGGGATCAGGATCCCTACCTCGTGATTACCGACGATGGCCGGCTGGTATGGATGGTCGACGGCTACACGACTTCCCTTTCGCATCCGTATTCCGCGACGCTTCCTGTCACCGGGCTGCCGGACGGCGCGAATTACATTCGCAACGCGGTGAAGGCCACGGTGGACGCCTACACGGGAAAAATATCGCTCTACGTGTTCGATCCGAGCGATCCCATCATTCAGGCGTACCAGCATCTATTCCCGAAACTTTTTCAGCCCGCCGCGGACATGCCCGCCGACCTGCGCCGCCACGCGCGCTATCCCGAGGCGATGTTTCAGACGCAGGCGGAGGCCTACCGGACGTTTCACATGCACGATCCGCAGGTGTTCTATAACAAGGAAGACATCTGGGACATCGCGCACAATTTATTCGGCCAGTCCGCGCAGCCCGAGGCCGTGCAACCCATGTACGTGGTAGCCACTTTGCCCGGCGAGAAAAATCCGGAGTTTCTATTAATCCTTCCCTTCACGCCGCGCGGCAAGGACAATTTGATCGGCTGGATGGCGGCGCGGTGCGACGGCGATCATCTGGGAAACCTGATTTTCTATCAGCTCCCCAAGCAGCAACTGATGTATGGCCCCATGCAGATCGAGTCGCGCATCGACCAGGACCAGAACATCTCCAAGGACCTCACGCTGTGGAACCAGCAAGGCTCGCACGTCCTGCGCGGAAATATCATTTCCCTGCCCGTGACCGGCGGTTTTCTGTATGTCGAGTCCATTTACATTCAGGCGAATGAAGCCCGCATGCCGCAGCTCAAAAAAGTGGTTCTCGCCATGGGCGACCGCCTGATTTATCGCGACACGTTCGATCAGGCCCTCGCCGAACTGGTCGGAGGCGCGATGCCCGCGAGGCCCTCTCCCGGAGCGGCCGCGCAGGCTCTCCCTGCTCCCGCGGCTACGGGAACGAACGCCACGGCTCTCGCCGAGCGCGTGCGCCAGATTCGCGACCAGGCTGAACAACTGGTGCGCGAACTCGAGAAACTGGAAAAAGACGCGGGCAAGAAATAATCGGCCAGTAGCACAGGCTTCAGCCTGTGTGCTTTTGATTTGTGGCACGCTAAAGTCAAAAGAACACAGGCTGAAGCCTGTGCTACTCAAACCCTTCACCCCCGAACTGCATTGCGTCACAATAAACTGTCTGGCGATCAGCCATCGACTGCCTCTTCACCCAAAGATCGCCGCGTGTATAATGCCCCCACCATGCCAAGCGCCACTTATCTTTCCGAGCAATTCGCGTCGGGCCTTCCATACGCGCGCTATCTCCCGACCGGCACCGAAGAACAGCAGCGCCGCTGGACGCAGGTTTACGACGCCGCGCACCTGACCGATGCGCAGCGGCAACTTGTCGGCGGCTTTGTGCGCGAAATGAAAATCCTGATCTTCAGCGGCATCTGGTGCGGCGATTGCGTTCAGCAATGCCCGCTGATTTGCCGGATCGCCGAAGCCAACGCCGCAAAAATCGATTTGCGTTTTGTCGAGCGGCTCAAGGAAAACGAATTAGCGCCGGAGTTGCGCATCAATGGCGGCAGCCGCGTCCCCGTCGTCACATTTCTGTCCGAAGACAACGAATGGTGCGCCACGGCCGGCGATCGCACGATCAACCGTTACCGCGCCATCGCCCGCGCCAAGCTGGGCCCGCTCTGCCCCACCGGCATCGTCGCGCCCGATAAAGACGAAGTTGCCGCCACGCTGGGCGATTGGCTGAACGAAGTCGAGCGCGTGCAACTCATGCTCCGCCTCACGCCCCGCCTGCGCCAGAAATATCAGGACTAGGCGAGCGATTCTCGAACGCCGAAAAAAATCCCCGCCTCTTAAGATGCGGGCTACAACAGCTCGCGAGTTCTGTAGCCCGCCTCTTCAGAGGCGGGGATTTTCGTCAGGACATGCAACACGTTCTGATTAGAACGGTGAAAGTCCGACCTGACACTGGCTGCCCGCCCCAGCAAGCCTTGACACAAAAGGCGCATGGCGTATATTCGGTGCCACAACTTTTCCACGCCACCGGAGGCGCTACCATGACCGATTTCCCATTGAAGCGTCGCGAATTCCTCGTTGGCGCCGGCGTAAGCGGGCTGGGCCTGGTCTTTGGCCTCGATCTCAAGCCAGCGGCGGCCATGGACGCAACTACGGGCGTAACTACGGGCGCGACTGCGAGCGTTGTTGCTCAGGCCACCGGCGCGGGCGTGAAGATGGCGTGGGTCCGCATCGCTCCGGACGGCGCGATCACCATCATGGCTCCGGCGGCCGAGATGGGCCAGGGCACGACGACCGCGCTCGCGGTGGTGTTCGCCGAGGAACTGGATGCCGACTGGAACAAGGTGGCCGTCGAGTTCAGCCCCGCCGACGACAAGCTCTATGCCAATCCCCTGCCGTTTTTTTTCGGAATGATGGTCACAGCGGCCAGCACCGCGGTGATGGGATATTACAACAATATGCGCCTCTACGGCGCGCAGGCGCGGCGCGTGCTGCTCGATGCCGCCGCGGCCCACCTCAATGTTCCCGCGTCCGAACTCATCACGGAACCGAGCGTGGTGGTCCACGCCAAAAGCGGCCAGCGCCTCACGTATGGAGAGATCGCGGGCTTTGCCACGTTGCCGGAAACATTGCCCACCATGTCGGAAAAAGATTTGAAGGATCCGAGCCAGTTTCGCCTCATCGGCCACGAAATTCCGCGCGTGGATATTCCCAGCAAGACCGACGGCTCGGCAACCTATAGCATCGACGTCCGTCTACCGAACATGGTGTACGCAACCATCGTGCGCGCTCCCGTACTGGGCGCCACGCCAATTTCGGTGAATGACGCGGAAGTTTCCAAAATGCGCGACGTCATTAAAGTGATGCAGCTGCCGCCCGATCGCGTGGCGGTTGCGGCGCGCACGTACGAAGCGGCGCTCGCCGCCGAGCGCGCGCTGAAAATCGCGTGGAGCAAAACCGCGCAAAGTGAATTCGACAGCGACCGCGCGATGGAAGAACAGTCGGCCATGGCGCGCGATCTGGGCAAAGCCGGCGTTCAGGTGCAAAACACGGGCGACGCGCCTGCCGCGATCAAAGATGCGCTCAAGAGTGCGGCCAAAGTCTACCAGGCGGAATATCGCACGGAGCTTGTCTACCACGCGCAACTCGAGCCGCTGAATTCCGTGGCGTGGGTGAAAGAGGGCGGTAAAAGCGTGGAAATGTGGGCCGGGTCTCAGACGCCGACGCACCTGACGCGTTCCGTCGCGGAAGCGCTCGGCATTTCTCCCGAAAACGTGCTGCTCCATCGAACCTACCTTGGCGGTGGCTTCGGCCGGCGATCGGCACAGGACCACGACTGGGCCGTCGATTCCGCTCTCGTGTCGAAAGAACTGGGCCAGCCTGTAAAAGTAATCTGGAGCCGCGAATCCGACGTGCGCTTTGGGCGCTTCAAGCCGATGACCGCGCAATATCTGCAGGCTGCCGAGGACAGCAATGGCCGGCTGACAGCCTGGCACCATCGCCTGGTGGCGGACGAAGCGCTGGCCATGACCGACCCCACACGTTTCGAGAAGGGCAAGGAATTTCCGAGGATTTCCACGACCGGCATCCGAACCGATTACGACGTGCCCAACATTCTGGTCGAGGCCGTGCGCAACAAGCTGGGCCTGCGCATGTCCGCCGTGCGGGGAGTTGGCTCGACCGTGAATCAGTTTGCGGCGGAAAGTTTCGTGGACGAAATTGCATTCGCGCGCGGCGCCGATCCCGTAGAAATGCGCCTCGATCTGCTGCAAAAAGATCCAATCGCGCAGGAAGCGCTCCGCGCGGTGGCCGCCATGGCGGGCTGGAAGAAAGGCGAGAAAGACGGGCGGGGAGTATCGTTCATCGTGAATGCGGGAACGTACCTCGCCACGATCGCGCGTGTGACCGTGGATCGCAAGACCGGAGCGATTCGCGTGCCGGAAATCTGGATCGCGGCCGATGTCGGCGTACCCATCATGCCGCGCAACCTGGACGCGCAACTCCAAAGCGCCGCCATCCACTCGATGAGCAATCTGCTCAAGGAACGCATCACGTTTAAAAATGGCGCCGTGCAACAATCGAATTTCTACGACTATCAGGTCATCCGCATGTCGGAAGCGCCGGAAGTGCACACGCATATCGTGCCGTCCAGCCGCAATCCGGTTGGGATTGGCGACCTTGGCGGAATTGGCGTGGGTCCGGCGGTCGCGAACGCGTTCTTCTCCGCAACCGGGAAACGCCTGCGCCAGTCGCCGTTCCTGCCGGAGCGCGTACTCGCGGCACTGAAAAGCTGAGGCGCGGGAGAATTATTTTGCTTTGTCATTCCGAGCGAAGCGAGGAATCTCTCTTCGCTCGCGGGCCAGGAAAAGAAGGAGGGATTCCTCGCTTCGCTCGGAATGAAAAAATGTGAAGTTTTTCGCAACCTGCTTGAGTGCGAAGAATGAGAAATACGCGCAAGTCGATGCACGGACACGAACGTTTTTGTTGCTGAGGAGGTTTACTGCCATGATTTCTCTGACTGTAAATAAGCGCGGCGTGAAGGTGGAAGTCGATCCTTCCACTCCCCTGCTCTGGGTGCTGCGCGAGCATCTGGGATTGACCGGCACGAAGTACGGCTGTGGCGTGGCGCAGTGCGGCGCCTGCACCGTGCACATTGATGGACGGCCCGTGCGCTCGTGCAGTACACCCATTTCGCGCGCCGCGGGAAAAGAAGTCACGACGATCGAAGGGCTTTCCCACGACCGGAGTCATCCGTTGCAGCGCGCCTGGATGGAAGTCGAAGTGCCGCAGTGCGGTTATTGCCAGTCCGGGCAAATCATGAGCGCCGCCGCTCTGCTGGAAAAAACTCCCCAGCCGTCGGACGAGGAGATCAACGGCGCGATGAACGGAAATATCTGCCGCTGCGGAACCTATCCGCGAATTCGCCGCGCCATTCATCGCGCCGCGGAAATGTCCAAAGCCGGTGGATGAGGATTGGCAACAGGTAGCACAGGCTTCAGCCTGTGTGGTTTTGATTTATGGCGAACCAAAAACAAAAGAACACAGGCTGAAGCCTGTGCCACGACTACTCTGCCATAACCTCTTCATGGATGCCGCGCATCCGGGGCGTCTCGATACTCGGCAGGAACGCCGCCAGCAGTCCAACCACGGGAAGATACGAACAGACCGTATACACAAAATTGATGCTTGTTAAATCCGCCAGCCAGCCCAAAACTGCCGCGCCCAGCCCCGCCATTCCAAACGCAAAACCAAAGCAGAGTCCGGAAATCATTCCAACTTTTCCCGGAACCAGTTCCTGCGCATAAACCACAATCACGGAGAAGGCCGACGCCAGAATCAGGCCAATCACCACGCTGAGAATTTCCGTCCAAAATAGATTAGCGTACGGCAAAAGCAGCGTAAACGGAAGAACGCCGAGAATCGAGACCCAGATCACCATTTTGCGGCCGATGCGGTCGCCCACCGGCCCGCCAATGAGCGTGCCCAGCGCAACCGCGCCCAGAAACACGAACAGATGAATCTGTGAGCTGCGCACCGAAAGCTGAAACTTGCCCATCAGATAAAACGTGTAGTAACTCGTCAGGCTCGCCAGATAAACGAATTTCGAAAACAGCAGCGCCATCAGAATCGCAATCGATGCGACGACCCTCGCGGTCGAAAGATTGGGCGGCGCGTCCACGTGCTTCGCGCTGAATTTCTTCCAGTTGGTCCTGTGTTCCTTCGCCCAACTGCTTACCCCCGTGAGCAGCACGATGCCGAGCAGCGCCGCGAGCGAAAACCAGGCGACACTCGTTTGTCCCCTGGGCATCACGATGAACGCCGCAAGCAACGGCCCCAGCGAAAGCCCCAAATTACCGCCGACTTGAAAAATCGATTGCGCCAGGCCGTGCTGCCCGCCCGACGCCATGCGCGCCACTCGCGACGATTCGGGATGAAACACCGAGGAGCCTGTCCCCACGAGCGCCGCCGCCACCAGCAGCGCGGAAAACGTGTGCGCAATGGACAAAAGAATCAGCCCGACAAGCGTGGCGCTCATGCCGACCGGCAACGAATACGGCCGGGGATTTTTATCCGTGTAAAATCCAATCAACGGTTGCAGCAGGGACGCCGTCGTCTGATAGGTGAGCGTGATCAGCCCGATCTGCGCAAAATCAAGGTTGTAGGAACTCTTCAGCAAGGGGTAGATCGCGGGCAAGAGCGACGACAGCATGTCATTCACCAGATGGCAGACGCTGATCGCGCCCAGCACCTTGAAGACCACCTCGTGCCCCACTCCCGCCAGCGTTTCCGTTCGAGCTGCAGCCACGTTTCTTTCCCCCAGCATTCAAACAATATTCGTTATTAAGATCCAACTTATTGTACCAAGACTCGCCCATTTTTCAGGATGGAAACCTAATCGTGCTTGCCTTTACATCACGCGGGCCTGGCGCATGACGGCTTCGGATTTCTGGCGGATTTCGCGGGCCACCTCATACGGATCGCCTTGCTGGAATTTCGGAAGAAACAGTTCGACCGAGAGCGGACCGGCATATCCCTTTTCCGCAAGTTTTCCCAGGATTCTCGTCAGCGGGCTGATTCCGTCGCCGGGAATAATTCGCGACCACAGGTCCAGCATCTCGCGAGGAATGTCGGGCACATCCTGAAAATGAACATGCGCAATTTCCCCGGGCCGGATCGCGTCGAGGTCTTCGAGCTTGTTGAGGCCGGACCAGAAGTGATAGCAGTCCAGCATCGGCGCGATGTTCGGATGCGCCGCCGCGCGCGTCATCTTCAGCAGCGTTGGCAGCGTGGAGATGAACGTCGACGAGCGCAGAAATTCGATCCGGAGCGACTGGTTGAACTGCCGGGCGATTTCTCCCGCCTCGTGCATGTTGTCGACGCCGGCCTTGTAGTCGTCCTCCGCAACTTTCTTGCTGCACGTGGTGGGCGAGTAGACGCGGTTCAGCCCCATTTTCGCGAACATCTCGCAACGCTTCTTGAGATTGTCGACGGCTGCGGCGCGATTGGGATTCGGTTCCCAGATTTCCGTCACGCCCGTCGCGGCGTGAACCAGCGTCAGCCCAAGATCGTCGATCACGCGCCGTGCGCTCGCCAGGTCTTCCGTCTTGAGAAATTCGTCCAGCAACACATTCGTGATCTCAACCTCCTTGATCCCCGCGCGCGCCCAGCCTTCCAGCGATTTGCGATAGCCCGCCCCGGCCGAAGTGTTCTGGTGCATGGCCAGCGTCATTTTATTATTTCCGGCAGCCGCTGAAATGGCGCTCGTCGCGGCCAGCGCCACGGGCGTCAGGAGCACTTCTCTTCTGGAAAGTGTGGTCATTGATCCGATCCCATCCTTTTTTACTGCCCTAATCAAAGTCGCAAAAAAACTTCAGAGCAGATTTTAGTGGCACACTTCAGCCTGTGTGGTTTTGATTTGCGGCAAGCGAAAGTCAAAAGAACACAGGCTGAAGCCTGTGCCACTCAATATTTACCGCAATCCTCTACGCCTTCGGCACTGGCGGCCAAATCCTGAGCGCGCTGTTCGGCCCGTTCGGCGCATGGGTCAGCATCGGAACCACGGTGTGCGCCCCAAAACCCAAGGGCGAATTTGCAACCGCGGGCGCGTAATCCCGATCGAAACCTTCCTTGGATGCGAACTCGTAAACAATGCCGTGCTTTGCCCAGCCGGAAACGGAATTCAGCTTGCGCGTCCTGACGCAGGAAGCGGTGGCGCACATCTTCGGCATCCGCTGCAGGACATATCCGGCGTGCATCTCCTCCTCGAATTCCAGCGCGCAATCAAAACTCCCCACTTGAATGCAGGGAGCGGCCATCATGCCTTCCTTGTACGCGCCGGCCGCGGTTCCCTCCTGCCTGCACGCCTCGGTAAAAAGATTCACGCGCTCGCCGATCCGCATGGCCAGCATCTTTTTCCCCTGCTCCGAAAGCGCCGCATGGAGAACGCTCGGCACGGGATCGCCAAACACGCCAGCATCCGTCGCGGCAATCAATAGCATGTAGCGAAATCCCTTGCCGACCTTCGGATCGTCAACATGCTTGTAGCGCGTGGCGTTCGCCGCGCCGCCTTCCAGATCGCCCGTCGCGTAGTGCCCCGCCCACAGGTAGCCGGGCCGCTTCAACAGGTCGGGAAGATACGTCCCGTGCAGCCAGGCGAAATAGGCTTCGCGGCCTTCCACCGGCAGGTCGTACCACGTGATCCATAAGCCTCTGTCCGGCGGCGCGTCCGCCAGGCGATCTTTCCGCGCCGCGGATTTCGGTGGCGCGCCGCTCTGCGCGAACGAATCCTTCGTGGCGACCAGCGCCACGGCCGCGCCGCCCGCAGTCTTTAGAAAATTGCGACGCCGCCGGTTTGCCGCTTCATCCTGCTTCTTCATGTCGTCTCCTCCGAGTCATATTTCGAGTCATTTCGATTGGCGATCATTCGTTCCAGAGAATTTAGTAGCGCCGGCGTCCCGCCGGCGTTTTTTTTGCTCCTATCGCCGCGCAAAACCGCCGGCGGGACGCCGGCGCTACCTCGGAAAATCCGCATCAGACTCCGAGCTTGAGCAGCTTCGCCGCATTTCCGCCGAAGATCGCCACCCGCTCCTCGTCCTTCAATCCCGGCACGGCGAGAATACGATCAATCGCGGTGCGATTCCACTGCGTGGGATAGTCGGTCCCCACAACCACTTGGCTCGCTCCGGCCACCGCGATCAGATGCCTCATGTCCTCAGGCGAAAACAAGATCGAGTCAAAATATAATTGCTTCAAATACTCGCTCGGCAGTTTCTTCAAGGCCTTGCACAGGCTCGGAAAAGCCGTCAGGCACTGATCGTTCCGGCTCGAATACGACGGCAGGTAGCCGCCGGCATGCGCCGCGCAAATTTTCAGCCTCGGAAAAAGGTCCAACGTCCCGTCCTCAATCAAATGAGTGAGCGCGAGAGTGGTTTCCAGCGGATGCCCGACCACATTCTCCAAAAACCCGTTTCCCCGCAGCCTTCGCTCGTCAATCGGCGATCCCGAAGCCTGGGGATGAATGAAGATGAGAGTCTGCAACTCCTCAGCCTTGGCCCAAAACGGCTGAAATTTCTCCGCGGACAAATCCTCTCCATTCACGCTTCCGCCGATCGCGAAACCCCGCATGCCCAGTGATTTCACTCCGTATTCCATTTGCTCGATGGCCAGGGAC
Source organism: Acidobacteriota bacterium (assembly GCA_003165465.1). GTDB lineage: Bacteria > Acidobacteriota > Terriglobia > Acidiferrales > UBA7541 > Palsa-360. The sequence goes on along the minus strand of PLUM01000049.1, from coordinate 4,433 downwards.
GGATGTTGCAATGCCACGCTGCCCAATCCAACAAAGCGGTCCGGATGCGCGGAGCAAAACCCCGCTATCTTCTCATTCTGAATCTGGACGATTTTGCGCGCGAGGTCCTCTTCCGTCCAATACCAGAACGGATTGATCGACACGGCCTGCACGTCAATTCCCATCTCGTCCAAATCCGCCAGCCGCTTTTCGACATCGTTGTGCAAGTTTCCCAAATTATCCGGATTCGCCTCGCGCACATCCTGGCTGCCGCCTTCGCGCCCGATGCGATCCTTGACCAGTTCCCAGGTCTCGGGCACTCGAACATGCGCGTGCACGTCAACAACCTTCACACGATTGCGGCCGACCATCACTTCGCGCCGTTTGCGGCTGGCAACGCCCTGTGCCAGCGTTTGCATCACGCCCGATGCAAATCCGAACGAAGCGTTGGCGCAGCAGCAGCCCGTGAAAAATATCCCCGCTGTTGTGCTGGACACACGTTTCAGAAATTCCCTGCGCGTTGGCATCATTGTTTGTCTATTTGCCGCTGGCTTCCATTTCCGTTTTGACCCTACGGATGCGCATACTTATACACCGGAGCCCGCCCCGAGGAAATGATCTTGTTCTTTCCGTTTCATCCACGCACTGCCAGTAGCACCGGCTTCAGCCTGTGCTACTGAAATGCCTGAAAAAAATTGTAATGAGAAATTCAGGCTGGAAGCGTTACAATCTGCAACCATCATGAGCCCATCCACCTCCAAAGCACGACGTGAATTCATCAAATTTCTGGCCACCAGCCCATACGTTGCGGCGCTCGGCGGAGTCGCCGCCTATCTCGAACAAACCGGCTTCGCGCAAAGCGCGCAGCAAACCGCCGACGTCATCACCAGCCCGGCCGGCGCCTTCGACGTTTTCGATTTCGAGGAGGCCGCGCACCGCAAGGTCCGGCAGAGCCACTGGGCCTACATGGCGAGCGGCGTGGACGACGACGCGACGCTGCGCGCCAATCGCGAAGGCTTCAAGCACCTGGAGTTGCGCCCGCGTCGTTTGCGCGACGCCACCAAAGTGGACATGCACGTCGATCTGTTCGGCGCAACGTACAACAGCCCGATCTTCCTGTGTCCGACCGGCGGAGAAAAATCGTTCTTCCCCGACGGCGAATTGTCCGTGGCGCGCTCGGCAAAAGCGCATGGCACGCTGCAGATTCTGTCCACGGCCACATCGACGCCCGTCGAGGATGTGATCAAGGAGCGCGGCCAGCCGGTGTGGTATCAGCTCTACGCGCCAAGCTCCTGGGACGCCTGCGAGAAAATTCTGCGCCGGGTGGAAGCCGCCGGATGCCCTGTCGTCGCGCTCACCGTGGATAACACTACGGGCCGCTACAGCGAAACCTACCTCCGCACGCGCGGCAAGGACTTGCACGAGTGCCTCAACTGCCATGAAACTCCGTCGGGGCCTACGATCAAGGAGCGCCCGATGTACGACGGCATCGACATGACCGGCGTGCTCACGTCGAATCCCGCCATGGACTGGGCTTTCCTCGACCGGCTTCGCAAATTCTGGAAAGGGAAACTCATCATCAAGGGAATGGACACGCGCGAGGACGCGCGGCTGTGCATCGAGCACGGCATCGACGGCATGCTCGTATCGAACCACGGCGGACGCTCGACGGAGACTTCCCGTGCAACGATCGAGGCGCTGCCCGAAGTCGTGGCCGAAGTCGGATCGCGCATTCCCGTGTTTGTCGATGGCGGCTTCCGGCGCGGCACGGACGTATTCAAGGCTCTCGCGCTGGGCGCCAGAGCCGTGGGAATTGGACGTCCCTTCCTGTGGGGTTTGGGAGCTTTTGGCCAGGCCGGGGTCGATCGTGTGATCGAAATCATGCAGGGCGAACTGAAACTCGTGATGGGCAATTGCGGCACGCGCACTGTCGCTGACATCACGCGCGAATATATCTCCTCGCCCGACTGGAAACTCTAGAAATTAGTAGCACAGGCTTCAGCCTGTGTTCTTTTGACTTTAGCTCGTCGCGGATCAAAACCACACAGGCTGAAGCCTGTGCCACCAAGCCGCTGTGCTTCAGCGCGGCGGCTCGGGCCACCAGCTCACAAAACCGTCCCGGTTCGGCATCTTGACCTGCGGCAGAGACTTGGCATCGAGCACGGCATCGGCCGGAACAATTCCGTCGATGGACAGGATGTACGCCGTCACCGCGTACACTTCGTCATTCGTCAGCGACTGTGGCGCCGCGATCGGCATCGCTCTCCGAACATAATCGAACAGCGTGGTGGCCACCGGCCAGTAACTTGCCGAAGTTTTTACCGGCTTGCCCGAGGCGAGTGAACCGACGCCTCCGGTAAGCTGATCCTGCGGTTTCCCCGCGCCTTGCGCCCCGTGGCACGCCTGGCAATATTTCGTGTAAACCGCCGCGCCCGCCGAAACCGATCCGTTGCCCGCGGGCAGTCCCCTGCCATCGGGCGATACCGTGATGTCGATCTTGCGAATCTCTTCGGGCGTGAGCGGACGTCCGAGATTCGGCCCTTGCGCGCGAGACGCCCGTGCCAGCGAGAAAAACGCCACGACCGTCAATAGAAAACCAAATTTAAGCGTAGACATTTTTCACCGTCCCGTCGGCCTCGATGCTCCAGCTCTGTATGCCATTGAAGTGATACTGCTGTCCCGGCGCATATTGCGCGAGCCAGCTCGACCGGGTTGGCTGCGTGCCGCCCGTCTCGTCCGTGGCCCGGCTCATCAGCGTGGCAGGCCGCGCGTCCCAGTGCCACGGCAGGCGGAAGCGCGTCACGGCCTTTGGCAATACCGGGCCGTCCAGCGCCGCGAGCGCCCAGGTCTTTCCGCCATTCGTGGACACTTCCACTTTCGAAATTCGGCCCGCGCCTGACCAGGCCAGCCCGGAGATTTCGTATAGCCCGGCCCCTTTCATCGTCATGCCAAAGGACGGCTTGACGATCGCGGATTTCGCGTCCTGCGCGAACAGGAATTGCCGCGCCTTCCCGCCGGGCATCAGCTCCGTGTAGTGCGAAGTCTCATCCCGCGCATCGACCGGCGCATCGGTCACATTCAACCGGCGCAGCCACTTCACATTCATATTGCCTTCGAAGCCCGGCAGCAACAGACGCATGGGAAAACCCTGCTCGGGGCGAATCGCTTCTCCGTTTTGATAGAGAGCGATCATCGCGTCGTCCAAACATTTTTCCAGCGGGATGCTTCGGCTCATCGCGGCCGCATCGCCGCCTTCCGCGATCACCCACTTCGCCTGTTTTGTTACGCCGGCTTCCGCTAGCAATGTCGAGAGTTTCACTCCGGTCCATTCCGAGCAGGAGATCAGGCCATTCAATTCTCCGGCCGTCACCTGCTGCGGCTGCGGCTGATTGAATATTCCGCTATTGCCGGAGCATTCCACAAAGTGAATATGCGTTTCCATCGGATAGCGCATGAGCGCATCGAGCGAAAAGGCCAGCGGCCGTCCGACCATCCCGTGAATGAATAATTCGTGCCGAGCCGGATCAATGTCAGGCACGCCGTTATGATGCCGCTCGAAGTGCAACCCGCCCGGCGTGATCGTTCCCTCCAGCAGGTGAAGCGGCGTGCGCGAGACGCCCGTTCCATCGCGCCCTGGCGCAATCGTAAAAATGCGCTGCACTTTTTCCTGCCACCTGGAAGGCGTGCCGTAGGCTGAAAACGGCCGGCCCGGCGTCTTCATCCATTCCGGCGCGTCCGCTCCAGGATTATCGTCGGCCCGCGCAACGTCCGCGCTCGCCACCGCGATCCCGGCCGCCATCCCGGCGGAGACCAACGCGCTCCGCAACAGCGCGCGCCGGCCCATCGAACCGTTTCGCGCAATGGTTTCTTCCCGCAATTTCGCGACTTCCACTTTTTCAGGCTTTTTCATTCGGTTCCCCATCTCGCTCTCCGCGAGAATGCACTCGCGTTTTTTTGATTGCAGAAACAAAACTGCCCCGGTGCCGCGAAAATCATAGCGTGACACCGGGGCGGTCTCAAGCTCCCATTTCAAGATGCAGTTCATGCATCGAATTGGGTGCCCCACCCTTTGAGTTTTTTTCAAAGGGTGGGGATTTGGATTCAAGCACGCGACAGCCTTATTTCCAGGCCGAATAAATCGGCTTGCTGACTAGGTATGCCGGGTTCGCGCCGGGACGCGGAATAAACTTTTGCGCGCGCCCGTTGTCGACTTCCGCGGTATAGAAATTGCCGTCCTGATCGACGCTGAATCCGTGCACTCCCCAGAAGCCGCCGGGGAAATCTCCCCACGTGCCCCAGGAGTACAGGAAGTGTCCTTCGAGATCGTACTTCAGCATCTTTGACGTGCCGCGATCGTACGCCCAGAGGGTTCGGTCCGCTCCGATGTAGATCAGGTGAACGTCGGAGGGCTCCGCGCCCATGCTCCATTCGTAGAGATATTTTCCGTTTTCGTC
>PLUM01000036.1:89376-89498 GCA_003165465.1 Acidobacteriota bacterium | reverse complement strand
GGCCACCAGTCCGCATTCGTCGGGGATACAGCCGTTGTGTGTTTGCGAGCGTCACCCGCGAACGGGCACTTTGCGTCAGTTGACATGCTTTTCTCCCATCGTTGTTTGCAATTGCTACTCGT
>PLUM01000036.1:0-89358 GCA_003165465.1 Acidobacteriota bacterium | reverse complement strand
CGAAGGGTGGGGCCGTGCCGGAGGATCGACGCAGGAAACGGGAGGCGGGGAGCAAGACCCCACCCTTCGCAAAAGACGCGAAGGATGGGGCACCCAAGGAAACAGAGACATTCCTCGCACTTCACGGCACGGCTGAAGACGTGCCCTACAAAGATTTGACCGTTGCCACACAGGCTGAAGCCTGTGCCACTGGGGCTGCTACAATTTTTCGCAAAACATCCGGCTAGTTCAATTGCACGCGAATGTAGCCGCGAAGCTGCAGCGTGGTAATTGTGGTGAGCGCCCACTGATCGATCTGAATGTCGGGAAGGATTGTGGCGGCGTCAATTTTTCGGGAGATGACTCCCTGGCCGCACACGCGGAAGTCGATTCCCGCCTGCTTCATGTTGTGGATTAAAGCGATATTGGGATTGTCGTGGCCGTCCTTGCGTGCTTTGTACGCGGCGCTGTTCAGGGCGAACTCGGTGCTTCCCTGGTGAAATACCACAACGAACTTTCGATGATCGGCGGAAACACCGCCCTTGGCGAGCGTGTTGAAATAGCTGGCGATGGTGGTGAGGCCGGGATTCACGTCATCGACTTTCGGGGTCTCCTTGACGATATCGAACACGATCTTGTAGGTCAGGCTCGGATCGGGCATCTCGTGTTCATTGGGAAAATCGATGGCGGGATCAACGCCGGGGATGGGCAATGCTTGCGCCGTTTGCCCTTGTGCGTGCGAGAGTCCCGGAAGCCCCATTAAAAGTGCGAATACTGCCACGGCTGCAATTGACAATGTTTTCATTTTGCCCTCCATAAACCGAAAGTTTCGCTTGGACAACGTTCTATACGCGGCATTCTACACCCCTCGACAGGCTGCGGAAAAAAGTAATTTATTCTGGCACTCCGAGCGAAACTAGGAATCTCTCTTTCTTTTACCGGAACGCATTGCATAACATCCGGAAGACCCCGCCTCTGAAGAGGCGGGCTACAGCAATCCGCCCTCGACTGCGGCCGGTTACAATTTCGCGGCGGCGCCACCATCGATATTGACCATCTCGGCCGTAATAAAGCGCGATTCGTCCGAAGCGAGGAACAGCATGGCGTTGGCCACGTCCTCAGCGTAGCCTGGGCCCTTGAGCAGTTGCCACATCTCGAAGTGGCGCGCAAAGACGTGTTCGCCTGCGGCGGTGGCGAGCCTGCGCGTGAGAATCTGTCCGGGCCGCACGCAGTTGACGCGAATTTTGTGAGGCCCGCCAATGCTGGCAATGTAGCGCGTGAACCCTTCGAGGCCGGCCTTCGCGGCAATGTACGATGCCGAGGGAAGAAGCGGCGAGCGTTCAAACACGGCTTCGCTCACGCCATACACGGACGCGAGCGAAGACACATTGACGATCGAGGCGCTGCCGGCTTTGACGAGGTGCGGCCAGGCCGCGCGGCAGGTGAGGAAGCAGGCGGTCAAATTCACTTTCAGAACGCGCTCCCAGGTTTCGTCGGTTTCCGCGGGAAACATTTCGCGCGAGCCGCCGCCGGCATTGTTGATGAGCACATGCAGAGCGCCATAGGTGGCGACGGCTTGCGCGACAGCCGCCTCGACCGCCGCGCGATCGGTGACGTCGCACGGAAGAAAGGTGATCTCGCCGCCTTCGGCGCGAATCGCCTTCTGGACCGCGTAGCCTTCCTCTTCCCTGCGAGCCAGGATCGTTACTTTCGCGCCTTCCTGCGTGAATCGGCGCGCGGTGGCTTCGCCTATTCCGCTATTGCCGCCGGTGATGATCGCCACTTTATCTTGCAGCCTGCCTGCCATGCGGTTGTCTCCTTCTCTGGAAGTTGCCTCACTGGCTGGCAACGGAGCGAGTTTGACAGAACTTCAGGGGCTAAAGCCCAGTTTTTTCGATCCATGAATGTCGCGGCTGAAGCCGCGACCCACAAAGATCGTTCAACGGATAACTGCCAGAGAATCAATTAGCCGGACGAGATGCCAGATTCCAAATATCGCGAAGCTTGGTGGACGCATTCATGTCCTTTACGGAATTCACGAGTTGCTCGCAGCGTTTTTCGGGAAGAGCGCGCACCGCAAGCGAGAGGAATTTTGTGGACAATTCCTGCCAGGACAGCGGATTTTCCGGATCGCCTTTCGGGAAGCGGACGCGTTTCTTAAATTGCTTGCCATTGGTCAAGTAAATTTGCACGATCGCCGGCCACTCGCGTGGAAAGTTTTTCTCGATGCGGATATCTTTTTGCAGGACCACTTTCCCCATCAAGGATTTGATTTGCGGCGATTGCAAATTGTCGCCGGTGAATTGATCGAGGCCCGCCGCCCGCTCGGTTAACGCGACTGCGGCTCCATAGGGCATGGAAAATTGCGCGTCCACAATATTCGTTGGCACATATTTCCGCCTTCGAGGCTCGCACACCAGCGGCCATCCCGCTTTGAGGACGGCGATTTCGACGCGCTTGATCTGATTGGGATCAATGTCGTGTTCGACAGCAAGCTGGATCAGGCCGTCGATGGGAGCCTGCATGTAACGGCAGCAGGCATGAGGCTTGATGCTGGTTTTCATGATCTCGAAATCCTCGCCCAGGTCCAACGTCACGAGTTCGGGCTTCGGCTTTCGCGAGTACCCGGAAAGAAAACCGTCGCGCCCTTCGAGAATCGTGGCCGGCCCGCGAAACCCTTGCGCGGCGAGCTTCGCGGCCAGGATGCCGTTTTGCGCGGCCAGGCCCGGATGCAGCCGCTTGGTCCATGTGCCGTCCGCCAGAAATTCCAGGGAACCGGCGGCCATGCTTCCCGCGATGCCCATGGCGGAGAGCAATTGCTCTTCGGAGAGGCGCAGAAGTTTCGCGGCGGTCACGGCCGCGCCAAACACACCGCAGGTGGACGTCGGATGAAATCCCAATTCGTAATGATATTTCGGCTGGACGGCAATTCCCAGGCGCGTGGCGACTTCGTATCCGGCGACGACGGCGGCAATAAATTGAGCGGTGTCAATGTCCGGTTGCATTTCACTCAGCGCGATGGCCGTCGAAAAGATCACCACGCCCGGATGAATCGATCCGGCCTGATGCGTGTCGTCCAATTCCACGCCATGCGCGGCGGTCCCGTTCGCGAGCGCCGCGTATTCGGGCGACGTGCGCGACGCCGAGCCGATTACCGTGCAGGCCCCCTGAGGCGCCGAGCTGTCCAGCATCCGGCTAACGGCCTGCGAGGATTCCGTCCGCGAGCCGGCCAGCGCGACGCCGAGATAGTCGAGAAGCAAGTATTTGGCGCGCTCGACCACTTCACGGCTCAAATCCCGGGAATTGAGCGCATGAGAAAAAGACGCCAGCGTTCGAGTGATGGGTTCGATGGGATTCTTCATGTCATTCTCCGTCCAGCCAAACGCTGGCGCGTACTAAGACGCCCCACCCCACAAATTCATTTTCGTTATTCCGCCGTCCCGTCGTTTATGAATTTAAGCGATTGCGTATTTTCCGCATCACAGTCTACGCTAGTGCCCGCCATAGGACGAGGCCTTCCCCATGAATAATATGAGCAGCGAAAATAGCAGCGCGGATGAATCGCACGGCGAACTGAAATCGGCCGTGCGCGAGTTGTGCAGGGATTTTCCCGACGTCTACTGGCGTGACCTGGACGAGAAGCGCGCTTACCCCGAGGCTTTTGTACAAGCCCTGACGACTGCCGGATACATGGCTACGCTGATTCCCGAGGAGTACGGCGGCGCGGGCCTGGGCGTTACCGAGGCTTCCGTCGTCCTCGAGGAAATCCACCACTGCGGCGGAAATGCGGCGGCGTGCCACGCACAAATGTACATCATGGGCACGCTGTTGCGGCATGGATCGGAAGCGCACAAGCGGCAGTATCTTCCTAAGATAGCCGATGGTTCGCTGCGGCTTCAGGCGTTCGGCGTGAGCGAGCCCAATACGGGCTCCGATACCACGCAGCTGAAAACCATGGCGGTGCGAAACGGCGACCGCTACGTGATCAATGGGCAGAAAATCTGGATTTCGCGCGCGCAACATTCCGACCTGATGCTGCTGCTGGCGCGCACGACGCCCGTGGATCAGGTGAAGAAACGCACTGAAGGCCTCTCCACGATTCTGGTCGATCTGCGCCAGGCCGTGGGGCATGGACTGAAAATTCGGCCCATCCGCACGATGATGAACCACGCCACCACGGAATTGTTTTTCGACAACCTGGAAGTGCCCGTGGAAAATCTGGTGGGCGAGGAAGGCCAGGGATTCCGCTACCTGCTGGACAGCTTGAATGCCGAGCGCATTCTGATCGCGTCGGAATGTATCGGCGACGCACGGTGGTTTCTGGAGCGGACCTGCCGCTACGCGAACGAGCGCGTGGTTTTCGGCCGGCCAATTGGAAAAAATCAGGGCATCCAGTTTCCGATTGCGCGCGGATACGCGAACCTCGAAGCGGCCCGGCTCATGGTGGAACGCGCGCGCGGCCTGTTCGACAGCGGCGAGCCGTGCGGTCCGGAGGCGAATCTGTCAAAGCTGCTGGCGGCGGACGTTTCCTGGGAACTGGCCAACGTCGCGGTGCAAACCTACGGAGGGTTCGGATTTGCGGAAGAGTACGACATCGAGCGCAAATTCCGCGAAACGCGGCTTTATCAAGTAGCGCCCATTTCCACGAACTTGATTTTGAGCTATCTGGCCGAGCACGTTCTTGGCCTGCCCAGGTCGTATTGATGCTGCCGCTCGCGGGAATCACGGTCGTTTCGCTGGAGCAGGCGGTGGCCGCGCCCTTCGCCACGCGCCAACTGGCGGATTTGGGCGCGCGCGTCATCAAGATCGAACGCCCGAAGACGGGAGATTTTGCGCGCGGCTACGATGCCACCGTGCGAGGAATGTCCAGCCACTTTGTGTGGCTGAATCGCTCGAAGGAATCTCTGACGCTGGATCTGAAGCGCGAAGAAGCCAAGCTCGTTTTGCATCGCCTGCTGGAGAAGGCGGATGTGTTTGTGCAGAATCTGGCGCCGGGAGCGTGCGAGCGGCTCGGCTTCAGCACGGCGGAATTGCGAGGAAAGTATCCGCGCCTGATCGTGTGCAATCTATCCGGCTATGGATCGTCGGGGCCGTACCGCGACAAAAAAGCGTATGACATGCTGATCCAGGCCGAGGCCGGACTGATGTCCATCACGGGAACGGACGAAACGCCCTGCAAGGTCGGCATTTCGGTGGCGGACATCGCCTGCGGGATGTATGCCTATTCGGGCATATTGACGGCGCTGATCGCGCGGTCGAAAACGGGCGAGGGCGTGGCGCTGGAGACTTCCCTGTTCGATTCGTTGGGAGAGTGGATGAGCTACGCCGCGTACTACACCCTGGGAGGAACGGCGCCGCAGCGCTCGGGTGCAAGCCATGCCACCATCGCGCCGTACGGGCCGGTACTCAGCGGCGACAATAAGGTGGTGTATCTCGGCCTGCAAAATGAACGCGAATGGGAAAAGTTTTGCGAAGTGGTGCTCGAGAACGCCAAGCTCGCGGCGGACGCGCGGTTCGATTCCAATGCGAAGCGCGTTCAGAATCGCCATCAGCTCGATCTGCTGATGACGCATGTTCTTCAGAATCTGAGCGCCGCCGAAATCATCGCGCGGCTGGAGAAGGCGCAAATCGCCAACGCGCGGCTAAACACGATGGAGGAATTCCTGAATCATCCTCAACTGAAAGCGCGGGAACGCTGGGGCACGGTGGGTTCGCCCGTGGGGCCGCTGCCAGCGCTTTTTCCGCCCGTCACGATGGAAAATGTGGAGCCCGTCATGAACGAAGTGCCGGCTCTCGGGCAGCACAGCGACGCCATTTTGGCTGAATTCGGATTCGATGCAGAGACGATTGCCGCGTGGCGGCTGGCGAGTGTGATCTAAATTTGTCACTAATATTCAAAGGAAGGTAAACATGGCGATCAAAGAGGGCTGGACCGGACGAGTTTACGAGGACTTCGAGGTTGGAGACATTTACCGGCATCCTCTGGGCCGCACGGTCCTGGCGACGGATAACATCTGGTTTACGCTGCTGACGCAGAATACCAATCCCATACACTTTGACCGCGCCTATGCGGCAAAAACGGAATTTGGAAAGCCGCTGGTCGATTCCACATTCACGCTCGCGCTCGTCACCGGCCAGTCGGTTTCGGACATTTCTCAAAATGCGATGGCCAATCTGGGCTGGGACGAGGTGCGTCTGCCCAATCCAGTGTTTGAGGGCGATACGATTTATTCGCAGAGCGAGGTTCTCGAAAAACGCGAGTCGAAATCCCGGCCTAACGTGGGCATTGTGCGCTTCAAGACCACGGGCTTCACGCAAGACGGCACGGTGGTGATCGAGTTCAGGAGAACGATCCTGATTTACAAGCGCGGGCAAGTCCCCGAAACCGTGAAAGGCCCAAAAATCGAACCGAAAAGATCGTGATCTGGAAAAAGGTCCGAAGAGATCTGAAGAGGTTTCTTGATGACGGCGACTCCACCGCCCGGCGCGATTTTAGAGCCATCCGTTTCTCCATCCACTCACCCAATGGTTGATCAGGTTTCGATCAGCCGCTGGTGGCGGCTCATGGGCGGGGTTTCGATGACCCTCGCACTGGGCACGCTCTATGCCTGGAGTGTGTTTGTCGCTCCGCTCGAACGTGAATTTGGGTGGAAGCGCGGAGAGACGTCCACGGTATTTACGTTCGCGGCGGTCATGTTTGCCGCATCCCTGCTGCTCGCCGGAAGACTTCAGGACCGCTTCGGGCCTTTTTGGATCTCGCTCGCGGGAAGCATCCTGATCACGCTGAGTTTTTTCCTTTTCTCCTACACTTCCAGCTTGCACTTTCTCTATTTTTTCTACGGCGTGCTGGGCGGCATTGGAAATGGATTCGGTTACGGGACTGTTGTGCCGGTCATGGCCAAGTGGTTTCCCGACCGACGAGGTTTGGCCATCGGCCTGGCGTTGGGGGGATATGGCGGCGGGTCGGCCATTTTTGGCACGCTCGCCAATCTGGTGTTGTTTCCACACTTCGGCTGGCGCGCTTCCTGCATGATCCTCAGCGGAATTTTTCTGGTGATGACCATGACCGGCGCGCTGCTGATGAAAAACCCGCCGGCCTCCTACCACCTGCCGGCTGCCAAAGCTTCCGCTGGGCGCATTGCGCCTTCCCGCCATCAATACACACCCAGCGAAGTTTTGCGCACGCCCGCGTTTTATCTGCTGTGGCTCGGCTTTGGCCTGGGCTCGACGGCGGGCCTGATGGTAATCAGCCAACTGATTCCCTTTGCCCGGAACCAGGGAATCGCGAGCGCCACGATTGCCACCATGGGCCTCGTGATCGGCGCGCTTGGCAACGTCTTCGGCCGAATTGTTGCGGGCGGGATCTCCGACGTCATGGGCAGGCTCAATACGCTGCGCGTGGTGCTGGCAATCTCCAGTGTCGCGATGCCGGCCCTGTACTGGGTTGGCACGCACGTTGCCGGGCTCTATGCGCTGATCTTCATCGTGTATTTCTGCTACGGGACGCAAGCCGCCGTGAATCCCGCGACGATCGCGGATTTTTGGGGCACGCGCCATGCCGGCACAAATTATGGGTTGGTGTTTACGGCCTGGGGATTTGCGGGAATTCTCGGGCCCGTCATCGGAGGCGTGCTGTTCGACAAGTACAAAAACTACGGCGCCGCATTTTATACGGCCGCGGCGCTGGCCGTGGTGGCGCTGATATGCGTGCTATTGGCCAGGCGGCCCCAACCGCACAGAAGTTAGTGCGGACGGGGAAAGTGGCGCGTCCTAGGAGGCTCGACTCAGCTCTTCACGGATTACACGCCGAATGATTTTCTCAAGAGGTTCGCGAGCCAGCTGTACATGTTGCCGCAGCACCTCGTTGATGACGGTCTGGTAGTTGCCGCCGCCCGCGCGTTCGACCTGATCGCGGAACCAAGCCAGGGTATCGTCATCGAGGCGGATGGTGATGCGCGTTTTGCCTTTCGGAACGGCAACGACAGCGCCGCGTTTCGCTTTACTGAAATCGTATTCACGTTTCATGATATTCCTCGTATTGACTCTTTTCTCGGGGTGTAGCTGGACGTGCGGAGATCAAACGGACACGATCCCCTCGCCATGTGTAAACCACAACGACTAAACAGCCGGCAGCGTCCTTGCCAAGAGTGATCCAACGGTCTTCCTGCTCTGAGAAGGGGTCGCGCACGGTCAGCGCGAAGTCGTCCTCCAGCGTTGTAACCGCATCGGCGAAAAGAATTCCATGCTTTTCGAAGTTCGCCCGAGCTTTTGCCGGATCCCATTCATAGCTCAGAGCTAAGTATATGCACATTTGTGCATACATGTCCACCCTCATTAATGGAAACCCGACGAAAACATCACCGGGGACGAGGATTGCATTCGTATACGGTTAGTCGTATGTTGCCGGTTGGCGCTGAAAGCAAAATTGAAATTCCGGTATGGTACGAGAGTGGAGGAAAAATCCATGGCGAAATCGAAGAAACTCCCGGCTGGCCGTCGAGATTTCCTGAAGAGCGTGGTCGCGGGAGCCGCAACGCTGGCCGCGCCCGCCGAGGCTTTGCCTGCCGCGCCGCCGCCTGCGGAAACGCCGGTGCGCGGTATGGCTCTGATGCCCCCGCTGATCGAATCCGATCCGCCCGCCGAAGCCGAAGTACTAACCATCGACCGATCAGGGTCCGACTTCATGGTGGACATCCTCAAATCTCTCGGCATCGAATACGTTTGCTCCGTGGCGGGATCGAGTTTCCGGGCGCTGCACGAATCGGTAATCAATTACGGCGGCAACAAGAATCCGGAATTCATCAGCTGCTGCCATGAAGAGTCGTCGGTGGCCATGGCCCACGGCTACGCGAAGATCGAAGGGAAACCGCTCTGCATCTTTGCTCACGGCACAGTTGGCCTGCAACATGCCGCGATGGCGATTTACAACGCCTACTGCGACCGCGTGCCGGTGTATATCGTGATTGGCAACAATCTGGACGCTACCAAGCGCGACACCGCGTACGGAGAGTGGCCGCACAGCGTGCAGGACGCCGCGTCGATAGTCCGCGACTTCGTAAAGTGGGACGATACGCCCATTTCATTGCAACATTTCGCGGAATCCGCCGTGCGCGCCTACAAAATCGCGATGACGCCGCCGATGGCGCCGGTGCTGCTCGTGGCCGATAGCGAGCTTCAGGAAGCCCCGATTGCCGATGACGCCGCGCTGCACATACCGAAGCTGACGCTGGCCTCGCCTCCGCAGGGCGATTCGGGATCGGTCGCCGAGGCGGCTCGGCTTCTGGTGCAGGCGCAGAATCCGGTGATCGTCGTGGACCGTTACGCGCGGACGCAGGCCGGCATCGAGATGCTTGTCGAGCTGGCGGAAACGCTTCAGGCGACGGTCATCGACCAGGCCGGGCGCATGAATTTTCCCACGCGGCATCCCCTCAACCAATCCTCGCGCCGCGCCGCTGCGGTCGCGAGCGCCGACGTCATCATGGGCCTGGAAGCCACGGACTTCTGGGGCGCATTAAACACCATGCACGATCAAGTGCATCGCACCACGCGCCCCATCGTAAAAAGCGATGCGAAACTCATCAGCATCACCACGGGCGATCTCTACGCCAAAGCCAATTATCAGGATTTTTACCGGTACACGGGAGTCGATCTGGCCATGGCGGCGGACGCGGAGGCGACTCTGCCGCCGCTGATCGAGGAAACCAAGCGCCTGATCACGGGGGATCGCAAGCGAGCAATGCAGGATCGCGGCGCGAAGCTGGCGTCGCTACACCAGCAGTCGCTGGAGCAGGCGCGCACCGACGCGACGTACGCGTGGGATGCTAGCCCGGTCAGCACCGGCCGCCTGTGCGCCGAGCTGTGGGCTCAAATTAAGGATGAGGACTGGTCGCTGGTCTCGATTCTCCGGCACTTCAGCTGGTGGCCCCTGCGGCTGTGGCCTTTTGACAAGCACTATCAGTACATCGGCACGCAGGGCGGTGGCGGCATCGGGTACAACGCTCCCGCTTCGATCGGAGCGGCGCTCGCAAATAAAAAACATGGCCGCCTGTCGGTGAGCATTCAGGACGACGGCGATTTGCTGTTTGCTCCGGCCGTGCTGTGGACGGCGGCGCATCATCGCATCCCGATCCTGAGCGTCATGCACAACAACCGCGCCTATCATGAAGAGCTAATGCACGTGCAGCGCATGGCCAATCGGCACAATCGCGGCGTGGACCGCGCGCATATTGGAACCACGTTCGAGGACCCGAACATGGATTTCGCGAAGCTCGCGCAGAGCATGGGCGTTTACGCCGAGGGGCCCATCACCGATCCCAAGGAACTGGCCCCGGCGCTGCGCCGTGCGATTGCCGTGGTCAAGCGCGGCGAGCCCGCGCTGCTCGACGTTGTGACGCAGCCGCGTTAGTGGCGCGGGCTTCAGCCTGCGCGGTTTTAGGGCTGGCGACCATTCAAACGAACGAAGGAGCGAGCATGAACACTTTTCGCGGGCACAGTTTCGCAAGCGTTGCGGCAATTGCGATGGCGCTGATGTTCAGCGCGGCGAGTGCAGCGAGTCTGCATGCCGCGCAAGAGGCGAAGTCGCCCGACACACCGGCCGGGAATGCGGAAAACGGCAAGCGCGTCTTCACGCAAAAAGGCTGCTACCAATGCCACGGCCGCGAAGGGCAAGGCTCTACGATGACCGGTCCGCGCATCGCGCCGGACCCTGTTCCACTCGAAGTCCTCTCCGCCTACCTCCGCAAACCCACGGGAGAGATGCCGCCGTATAGCGCCAAGATCCTGTCGGACCGGGAATTGGCCGACATCTACGCATTCCTGCAGTCGCGACCCCATCCTCCTGCCGCAAAGGACATCCCGCTTCTGAAGTAAAGCGTTTCAGTGGCACAGGCTTCTGGCCTGTGTTCTTTTGACTTTACCGCGCGCACAATTCAAACCCACACAGGCTGAAGCCTGTGCCACTAAAAACAAAAAACTCGAAGGCCAATTCGCGCGTATATTTCAAATTGGATTGTTCAATTCCCTGTCAGAAAAGGATTCGTCTCTCGCTCCTGGCCGATGGTGGTGGCTTCGCCGTGTCCGGGGTACACGACCGTGCGGTCTGGAAGTTCGAGCAATTTTCCCTTCAGAGAACGGATGATTCCCTCGAACGAACCTCCCCACAGATCCGTACGGCCAATGCCGCCGGCAAACAGCGTGTCTCCGGCAAACAATTTCCCTGCTCCATGATTGGAGGACTTTTCGGCGGTCGCGTCAGTGGTCACGTCCATGATCGCGCCGGGCACATCCGACGGCATGTAGAGGCAAATGCTGCCCAGCGTGTGGCCGGGCGTGTGAATGACGTGCGCTTGGTATTGCCCCCAGCGGATCACGTCGCCTTCCCGCACGAGTTGATCGATTTTCACTTTCTCGGGAGTTTTCCAGCCGAGCCATTGCGCCTGCACGTCGAGCATGCGGTACAGATCGAGGTCGTCGGCGTGAATGTACACGGGCGCGCCGGTCGCTTCATGCACGCGACGCAAGCCGATGACGTGATCGATGTGCGTATGCGTAATGACAATGGCCATTACTTTTAGATGATGGCGCTCGATCACTTCCAGGATTCGCGCGGCATCGTCGCCCGGATCGATGACAATCGCTTCGCGCGTCCGGGGATCGCCGACAATGTGGCAATTGCACTGCAACATGCCAACCGGCAGAATTTCGTGGATGAGTTTTTGCGTTTCCGGCATACGCTTCAATATAACATTTGCAGAGCTGGCTTCAGAGCCTGTGCGGCAAATCGATTCCGAAAAAGCCAGCGGCTAAAGCCGCATGGATGTTGCGCGCTATACGGCACGGCTGAAGCCGTGCCCTACAAAGATTTGGCCGTTGCCACACAGGTTCTTCAGTCTTTTGTTTTGTGCTTTCGCTAACAAAACCCAACGGGCTGAAGCCTCTTCTACTGGCGCAAAAACACATTCTGCTATGATGGTAGTGGACGATTTAAGGGTTCTGTCTGGACATCGTAAACATGCCGCTTGAAACTCCATTGCTCGCACTGCACCGATCGTCCGGCGCAACCATCGGCGAATACTTCGGCACGCTCCTGCCATCGAGCTTTGGCAATTTCGCGGCGGAATACGCGGCGCTGCGCGAAACCGTGGGCCTTGTGGACACGAATTTCCGCGCCGTGTTTTCCTTCACCGGCCCGGACCGGCAACGCTACGTGAACGCCATCCTCACGTCCAACGTCCGCGACCTTACACCCGGCCAGGGAACCACCGGTCTGCTCCTGAACGCGCAGGGACACATCCTCGCGGAAGTTGAAACCCTTGCGCGGGAGGACAGCATCCTCGCGCTGTCCCATGGAATGATTCGTGAGCGAACGTTTTCCACGTTCGACAAATTCATCATCATGGACGACGTCACGCTCGAAGACCTGACAACGTCTACCGGCACGCTGGACCTGATCGGGCCGCGCACTGCCGCGCTGCTTTCCGAACTGGGCGTGAAAACGTTTGCCGAAATGGCGCTGCTCGCGCATGAAGACGCGATGCTTGGGAACATTCCCTGCCGCATCGTGCGCCGCGAATTCGCGGGCGCGCCGGCCGCGGCGCTGATCGTCAGCCGCGAAAAACTTCCCGCCATGTGGAGCGAACTTGCTGAGCGCGTGCGCGTTCACAGTGGAACGGCAGCGGGCATGGAAGCCGTCAACTCGATTCGCATCGAATGCGGAATTCCGTGGTTTGGCCACGACTACGACGACAAGCAGATTCCGCACGAGGCTGGGCTCGAACATTCGCACATCAGTTACGTAAAGGGATGTTATACGGGGCAGGAAGTCGTCGAGCGCGTTCGTTCGCGCGGCCACGTGAACCGCCGCATCGCGGAATTGCGTTTTTTCTCGGAAAGCGTGCCCGCCGTCGGCACGAAACTTCTTCATGATGGAACAGAAATTGGGATTGTCACAAGCGCCGCAATTTCGCCCGCGCTCGGGCAGCCCATCGGCCTTGCCTATCTGCGCAGCGAGCACTCCGCCGCCGGAACGCGCCTGGATGCTTCGGGAATTCCCGCCGAAGTCATTGTTCCGCCTCTCCCGGTGAAGCAAGCTTCCGCCTAAAGCAAAATGCCGCGCGCCGCGATTGAGTATTGCCGCAAGTTCCGGTATCGTTCTCCCACTTTATGGACATTGTATTTCGGCTGCGGAGAGGCTCATTGATGAAGAATTTTCTTTCGTTGCTTTTATTTTGCGGATTGTTCTTCATGGGCTTGGCTTCGCCCGCGCGCGCACAGGACGGCCCCGAGAGTGGCGGAAATGAAATTCAATTCTGGACGACCGGCGGTCACGGAACGAACGGCATCATGCAGCACACCGGAATCTGGACCGCGGGATTTCGCTACGGCTGGATCCTCACGGAGCCGCACGGCCCAGGCTTTCTGCGTGGACGATTCGAGTACGCGATCGACGCGGTGCCAGTCTTCGTGCTGTTTCAGCCGACGGATACGGCTTTTGGCGCGGCGGTAAATCCCTTCGCGCTGATCTGGAATCTCGAACCGCGCGGCCGCATCGCGCCTTACATCGAACTGGGCGGCGGCGCGCTGTTTACCAACGTCCAGGCCCCGGCCGGAAGTTCGCGCATTAATTTCACCAGCAGCGGCGCGGTCGGCGCGCACATCCTTGCGAAGAAATTGACCTGGAGCGTGGACGTGCGCTTCATGCACATCTCCAACGCGGGCCTCGAAACGCCCAACCCCGGCATCAACACCCTGCAATTGCGCCTGGGAGTGGGCTGGTTCACGCATGCCCGCAACTCCCAGCGTTAAACCTCATGCGGGTCAAGCCCTCGCGGCAAGCCATGCGTCCGCACTCCATTGATCCACGAATCGCTAGTGGGGCAACGGTCCCGCGGCGATCATTTCGATTTCGATACGCGCGCCGGGCGAGCTTAAATTATTGATGCAGATCGTCGTGCTGGCCGGCCGCCACTCGCCGAAGTAGCCGTTCATCACTTCATGCATGGCATCCGCCTCGCGCATGTCCGTCAGATATTTTGTTACCTTAATGATATTTCTCCAGGTCAACTTCTTGTGGTCGAGAACAATCTTGATGTTTTCCATCGCGCGCCGCGTCTGCTCACGAATATCGTCAGGTTGAACATGCTCCTCGGGAACGTGTGGATGTTTGTGATAGAGAGGGGACGGAGTCGCTCCTGAAATAAAAACGAGTTCCGCAGGCGTTTCGACACTCACTGCCGGAGCATACGGCATCGTCCCGGCCTGTTCAGGTCTCGGTTGCACAGCCTCAATCTTGGCCAATGGTTCCTCCCCGCGACGCTTGGATGCATCATTATGATGCGCCATCATGATGCGCCATCATATCGCCTGGCTCACGGACAACGCCACTTCTCGATTGCGCGATTGCGCGATTGCAGACAGATTAACGGGGTAAAAAGGCGAGGAACTCCCGACATTCATTTCCCGGAGCGGAACTTCAATTATGCGATGTTCAGCGCGCGCCTGAAGCTGCCGCGTTCATTGGTGATTTTTTCCTGGAGTTGCAGGATGGCGTAGAGCAGGGCCTCGGGCCGCGGAGGGCATCCGGGCACGTAGATGTCCACGGGAATCACCTGATTGACTCCCTGCACGATGGCGTAATTGTTGAAAACTCCGCCGGAAGTGGCGCACGCGCCCATCGAGATCACCCACTTCGGCTCCGGCATCTGGTCGTANNTTGCGCGCCCAGTTCACGGCCTTGTCGAGCTGCGTGAAGATAATTCCTTCGTCCTGCAGCAGCTTGCCGAAATCATCCGGCTTTTCCAGGGTCACGTTCTTACCAACGGTTGTGCTCATGAGTCCTCGCCCTTCCCGTTCATTTTCTCACACTCCATGCTTCCGTGCCACTTATGACCGCAATCGGTTGACACACAGTTACGCCCGCCGTACCCTTGTTAGGTTGGCTGTAAGTTGAGCCCGCACGCGGTTTTAGGTGCATCCTTATGGACCTGTTTGAGGAAGTCGTCAAGCTTCGGCGCGCCGGCAGGCGCGGGGCGCTGGCGACCATCGTACACACCAACGGCTCGATCCCGAGCTATGAAAGCTCGCGGATGCTCGTGCGCGAGGACGGGTCGATTGCGGGCACGATAGGCGGCGGGTGCGTGGAAGCCGAAGTGTGGGCCGCCGCAAAAGAAGTGATGCACGCGGAAGCGCCGCGAAAGATGACCTTCAGCCTGAACAACGAAGCCAATTACGATAACGGCCTGATTTGCGGCGGCACGCTCGAGATTTTTGTCGAGCCGATTCTGCCGCAGCCGATGCTCTACATTTTCGGCGGAGGACACATCTCGATGGCGCTCGCGAATGCGGCGAACACCGCGGGCTTTGGCATCGGCGTGATCGACGACCGCGAATCGTTCGCCAACCAGGACCGTTTTCCGATGGCCCAGGAGATTCTCACCAGCTTCGAGGAAGCCTTCGAGAAGATCAAGCCCACCGCCGCGACCTATATGGTGATCGTCACGCGCGGGCACAAGGACGACATGCACGTCCTGCGCTGGGCCGTGGGCACTTCACCGCGTTACATCGGGATGATTGGCAGCAAGCGCAAGGTGCTGTCGGTTTACCGCGCGCTTGAAAAGGAAGGCATTCCGCTCGAAAAATTCGCGGGCGTTCATGCCCCCGTGGGTCTCGCCATCGGAGCGCTGACGCCCGAGGAAATCGCCATCAGCATTACCGCCGAGCTGATCGCGATTCGTCGCGGCGCAAGCCACATTCCCAACAAGTCCGTGAAGATCGAAAACGCGGTGGCCGCCTCGGTTCACGGCGAAGGTTCTTCGTAAACTCTACCGTTGCTAAAGGAACCCGTTTGCTCGCTGCCGTAATTCTCTCCGCCGGCGCCTCGACCAGGATGGGCAGCCCCAAGGCCCTGATTCTCTACCGCGACAGCACATTCCTTCAACACTTGATCGAGGTTACGCGCCATCCGATGATTGGCGTGACGCGCATTGTGCTGGGCGCGGGCGCCGAAACCATCCGCACGGTTGCGAAACTCGATCCATCCATCGTCGTCTTGAATCCGCAGTGGGAGCAGGGCCAACTCTCCTCCATATGCGCGGGCGTGCGCAGCATGGAAGGCATGGACACCGACGGAATGGTGCTCTGCCCGGTCGATCATCCTCTGGTGAGCGCGCATCTGGTCGGCGATCTGGTCGATCGGTTTTATGAGAGTAAGAAGCCGATTGTTCTGCCCACGTATAGGGGCCGACGCGGGCACCCCGCGATTTTTTCAGCCTCGCTGTATGGCGAATTGCTCGCCGCGCCCGCCGACAAAGGCGCGCGCACCGTCGTCTGGGCGCACGCCGCCGACGTCCTCGAAGTCCCCACCGAAGAAGAAGGCGTGGTCCTGAATATCAACGACCCCGACACACTGAAGCGCGCCATCGAGCAGGACAAGAAAAAATAGCCGCTGTTGCTTTTGAGGGTTTGAGTGGCACAGGCTCTTCAGCCTATGCTACGGGCTCCGTGAGTGTATTTGATTCAGGCGCGGGTAAACGTCGCGTCGCCGGGATCGGCGGCGGGCGTCATCCGGGCGCGGCCATTTGCCGCAAGGTGTTCGAGGATGAGGTGGACGCTCTCAACGGATTCCGAGGCTCCGATGGCGGAGGCAATCTGGCTGGCCGTCTGCGCGTTATTCGAGAGAGCCGCGCACGCCCTGGCCTGCAAGCTGAGCACGGCCGCAGCGGCCTTTTTCCCGGCTTCGACGCCCGGCTGGTGATAGGCATTAATGTGAATCAGCGAGGCGTAGAGACCGACCGCGCGTTCGAACAAAGCGATCAGCGCGCCAATCGTGCGCGCATCGACACTGCGAATCGAGATCGTCATGGACTGGCGATCGTTCCCGTACAACGCTTCCCGCGTGCCGATGAGAAAGCCGTGCAGATAATCTCCGGCCGTCACGCCAGGCTCGACCTCCACGGGCGAGCCGCCGGATTCCAGGACGCGCACGAATGTGACAAAGAAATTATTCACTCCGTCGCGCAATTGCTGCACGAAGGCGTGCTGGTCGGTGGACCCTTTGTTTCCGTAGACCGCGATTCCCTGCTCCACGCGCCGCCCATCGAGATCGAGCTGCTTGCCGAGCGATTCCATCACGAGCTGCTGCAAGTAGCGGCTAAAGAGAAGCAAGCGGTCCTTGTACGGCAGGACGACGAGGTCTTTCTTCCCTTTGCCGTCCGTCGCCGCGTACCACATCAGGGCCATCAGCGCCGCCGGATTGCGCCGTGTTTCGTGTACGCGCGTGGCCGCATCGCACGCCGCCGCTCCGGCAAGCATGCGAACAATGTCGATTCCCTGTAGAGCCGCGGGAAGCAGGCCCACGGCCGAAAGTTCGCTGGTCCGCCCGCCAACCCAATCGAACATGGGAAATCGCGCAAGCCACTTTTCCGAGGCCGCGAGCGTGTCCAGGCGCGACCCAGGCATTGTGACCGCGACAGCGTGGGGCGAGAAATTCAATTGCGCGGTGCGATAGGCCTCGGCAACCGCCACCATGCCGTTGCGTGTGTCGGGAGTGCCTCCGCTCTTGCTCGTAACGATGACAATCGTCTCGGGCAGAAGCCCCTTGAGCGTTTCGAGCGTTCGTGCGATGCCGTCAGGATCGGTGTTGTCGATGAAATGGAGTTTCATGCGGTCGGACGAAGGCTCTCCGAGAGCATCGCCCACAAACATTGGGCCGAGCGCCGAGCCGCCAATGCCGATCGCAAGCACGTGCGTGAATCGTTGCGCCGCGGGAGGCTTTATTTTCCCGGCGTGCACGACGGCCGCAAATTTTTGAATGGATTCCACGGTGCCGGCAATTTCCAGGGCGATTTCTTTTGTGGGCCCGAGTTGCGGCGCGCGCAGCCAGTAATGCCCCACCATCCGCTTTTCGTCGGGATTGGAGATTGCGCCGCCTTCGAGCGCGTCCATATCGCGGAACGCTTTTTGCATGGCGGGTTCCATCGACGCTAGAAACGCTTCGTCGAAATTCATGCGGCTGATGTCGAGCGAGAGGTCGAGCGAATCCACGCGGCACAAATACTGCCGGTAGCGTTTCCAAAGCTCGGGTGCGTCCATGAGTTTCCTCTCGTCTCGGTGGCACAGGCTTCAGCCTGTGTGGTTTGCGCGTGGATCTGGCGAAAATCAAAAACACACAGGCTGAAGCCTGTGCCACTCAACCGCTATGACTTCGCGGCTTGGATCTGCGCCTTCGCCGCCGCAATGACATTCTCGACCGTGAAGCCGAAATGCTTCAGTAGGTCTTTGATCGGCGCGGAAGCCCCAAAGCTCCGCATTCCAACGATGTGCCCCGAAATGCCCACGTAGCGCTCCCATCCGAAGACCGAGGCCATTTCGACCGAAACGCGCGCTTTCACGGATGGCGGCAGAACGGAATCGCGATAGGCCCGGTCCTGCTTTTCAAACAGCTCCCATGACGGCATACTGACGACGCGCGCATGAATGCCTTCTTTCGAAAGTTGCTCGAAGGCATCGACACACAGCGAAACTTCGCTGCCCGTGGCCATGAGAAGAACATCGGGTCGCGCTCCCGCGTTTTCGGCCAGCACGTAGGCGCCGCGCGCAAGCCCCGAAGCAGGCGCGAACCGCGTGCGATCCACCGTAGGCAGCGCCTGGCGCGTCAAAACCAGAAGAGCCGGTTCGTGCTGAAGCTGCATGACCACTTTCCAGGCCTCGATCACTTCATTCGCGTCCGCCGGGCGCAGCGTAATCAGGCCGGGCGTGGCGCGCGCGATCGCCAAGTGCTCGATGGGCTGATGGGTTGGCCCATCTTCGCCGACGCCGAGCGAATCGTGGGTCAAAATATAGATCACCGGAATTCCCATGATCGCGCTCAACCGTAAGCCGCCGCGCATGTAATCGGTGAACACGAAAAAGGTGGCGCCGAACGGCCGCACCTTGGTCAGGCTCATGCCGTTGATGATCGCGGCCATGGCGTGCTCGCGAACCCCAAAATGTAAATTCCGAAGTGAATAGTTGCCAGATTGAAATCCGGTGGCCGGCTCGAAGGTGAGCAAGGTCTTCGTTGAGGGAGCGAGGTCGGCTGAACCGCCCATCAGCCACGGAACATTTTTTGCAATCGCGTTTTCGACTTTGCCGGAGGAGTCACGCGTGGCAAGTCCCTTCGCATCGGCGGGAAAAGAAGGCAATTCCTTGTCCCATTCCTTAGGGAGTTGCCGGTGCTCCATGCGCGAGATTTCGTCGGCCAGTGCAGGATTTGCGGCGCGGTATTCGCCAAATCGCGCGGTCCATCGATCGCGGTCTGTTTTTCCTCGAGCGCCGATTCCCTTCTGGAAATGCTCATATACGCCGTCGGGAATCAGAAATTTCGCGTCCTCTGGCCAGCCGTAGACGCGCTTGGTCAACTTGACTTCCTCTTCACCGAGCGCCTCGCCGTGCGCGGCGGCGGTATCCTGCTTGTGCGGCGAGCCCCAGCCGATGTGGCTATTCACAAGGATGAGCGTTGGCCGGTCGCTCGTTCCGAGGAACGTGCGGAAGCCTGCGCGGATCATATCCAGATCGTTCGCATCGGTGACGTGCGAGACATTCCAGCCGTAAGCGGCGAATCGCGCGGCCACGTCTTCGGAAAAGGCAAGCGGCGTGCCGCCTTCGATCGTGATGCGGTTGCTGTCATAGATCCAGCAAAGGTTGGAAAGCTTGAGGTGCCCGGCGAGCGAAGCGGCTTCGCTGGAAATTCCCTCCATCATGCAGCCGTCTCCGCCCAGCGCGTACACATTGAAATTGTAGACATCATCAAACCCGGGCTGATTATATCGTGATGCGAGCCATTTTCCAGCCAACGCCATCCCCACGCTGTTCGCGTAGCCCTGGCCGAGCGGCCCAGTCGTCGTCTCGACACCGGTCGTCAGGTGCGATTCCGGATGGCCGGCGCAGCGACTTCCGAGTTGCCGGAAATTCTTGATATCCTCTAACCGGACGGCGGGACCATTTAGAATTTCGAGATTTTTTCCTGCCTCCTTCACTCCCGCAAGGTGCAGCACCGAATACAGCAGCATGGAAGCGTGGCCCTCGGACAGAACGAACCGGTCGCGATTGGGCCAGAGCGGATCGGTGGGATCGTAGCGGAGGAATTCCTGCCACAGGCAATACATGAGCGGCGCCATCGCCATGGGCGTGCCGGGATGCCCGGAATTTGCCGCCTGCACAGCGTCCATGGAAAGTGTGCGGATGGTATTGATGCAGAGCATCTCCATCGGGGTGGTTGCGCTGTGAACGGAAGCATTCGTGTCGGTTACGCTCATCCTGCCGGCTCCTTGACAGCCGCGCTAAAAGGAACATCTTTCCGCGCCCGGCTGGACCACTACTGTAACGTAAGGGGCATATTGTACGACAGCTTGAATCGCTTCGCGGCAAATGCGGCGATAGGCTCTCCGGCGGTGGATCATTTTGGACATGGCGCGGACAAAACGTACCGACATAAACGTATTGCCATTCGAAGAGACCTCTTATAGTCTGCCTGCGAGCCTAACCTTGGTGTCCCAACGGCATTGCAAATCGGCGAAGGAACGACATGGCCCGAACGAGCCATGTCCGTATGGCCAGGGGCAAACGCAAAGATTTGGCTGGATGACGGCTTCAGGTGGAAAGTCCATGGGAGGAATTGCATGAAAAAGATTGGCTTGATGATTTTGATATTGGCTATTGGCGTGACCATCGGTATCAGAATTTCCGGAATTCTGTCTCCCGTCGAGGGGCAGGCAAAGCCCGGTCAGGGATTCGCCGCCGTCCCGGGAGCCGTGGGCGGGCAGGATTTGACCGGGGCCTACGACGTGGTGAAGAACTGGCCGAAGGACGTCAGCACGCTTCCCGGAAATGAAAAGTGGACCTATGGCGCGGGCGAAAGCGTCTTCGCCGAAAGCCCCAATCGCATCTACGCGCTCTACCGAGGTGAATTGCCGAAAATGGCGCCGCCCAAGGCGATGCTTCTGCCGCAAGCCGGCCCCAGCATCAGTTTCCCGGTAGCAGGTTTCTGGCGCGACGCCACGGTGGCCTCGCTGCCCGGAACGGGTGGTACGGATCAGGACACCCGCGAATGGCTGACTTCCTGGGAAGGAAAGTCCGAGAAACTCGGAATCAAGGGACCTCCCTACCGCGAACTGGATAAGGACGCGAAGTGGGAGAACTGCCTCGTCGTATACGACGGCGCCGGAAACATCATCGAGACCTGGAAGCAGTGGGACAAGCTCTTCCGCCGGCCTCACTCCGTCTACATCAGCCCCTACGATCCGGAAAAGAACGTGTGGGTGGTGGACGACAACATGGACGTCATCTACCGGTTCACACATGACGGCAGCAAGCTCCTGCAAACCATCGGAACACCGGAAATTCCCGGCGAAGACGCCACCCACTTCAACCGGCCGACGTATCTCGATTGGCTGCCGGATGGCACCTTCTACGTCTCCGACGGCTACACGGGAACGCGCGTCGCCAAGTTCGACAAGGACGGAAAATTCCTCATGCAGTGGGGCATCAAGGGCGGCCCGCGACGCGGTGGCGATAACGAACCTCTCGAAACTCGTCCCGGCTATTTCAGCAACGTGCACGGGATCGCCATTGACCAGAAGACCCGCCACGTTTTCGTGAACGACCGGAACAACCACCGCATCCAGGTGTTCGATGAAAACGGCAAGTATCTCTACGAATGGAAGATTGACAATGCGCCTTCCAGTCTCCACTTGCTCTACATCGGCACCGGAAGCACCATCTGGACCTTCGACCGCACCACCAACAAAATGATCGAGTACGATCTGCAGGGCCATCTGCTGTACACCTGGGGAAGCATGGGCGACTATCCGGGCTTTCTCTGGGGTGTACACGGATTGAGCGTGGATCAGGAGGGCAATCTGTACGTCGCCGAAGTGGACGCAGGACGCATACAGAAGTTCACTCCGAGACCGGGAGCCAACCCCGCGTTTCTGCTTGCCAAGCCGGTCTACTCGGCCTGGAAGTAGTGGCGAGATATAAGTATGGGCCGGGCTGGACGCGATTTACTGCGTCCAGCCAAGCCCATGATTTTTTCAGATGCATCACTCGCGGGATATTGGAGTATGATGCGCGGCAGGCGGGCGCATTTGGGTGTGATGATTTCGTCGTAAGCATCATGAAGACGTTTAGTTGTGCCCCACAATAATCTGAAGCGGGCAAAGGAGAGCCATGTCGAGAATCCGCAAGCCTTCCGTTTCATCCAAAAACAATGGCGAACAACTCGTAGGGACGAGTAAAAGTTTCAGCCGGAGGTCCCTTCTCAAGAGCGCCGTGGGTGCGGCAGTTGGCGCGACTGCCGCGGGTTTTGCGGGCACGATTGGCACGCGCGCCCAGGTGCAAGGACTTTATACGTCCAACGCGCCGCCGGAACTTCCCCTTCCGCTCGGCTCGCTGACTTATCTCGACACAAAACAATATATCCATAACATGGAAATTATCGCCCACCTGCCCGGCGCAACCATCAGCGGCGGTGAGCCGCTCATGGCCATGTGGGCCAAGGGCAAGCAGCGACTATTGCCAGCCGGCGGAGATTTTATCGACGTCAGCGAAGCCAAGAATCCGATCGCGCTAAATAAGAAGCGCGTGATTCAAGGCAATGGCCCGGTCGTCTACAACACGAAGCTCAAGAAGTGGATCATGATGTGCACCGCAGCCCAACCACTCACAGGGGCGAACCCTCAATATCCGCACGGCCAGTACGACAAGGAATTGCGGGACAAGGTACTCGCCTATAAAGGACTGCGGGGAATCCGCAACTATGACGTCACCGATCCCACCAAACCGAATATGCTGCAGGAATACAACACCGGAGAAAAGGGCAACGGCACCCACCACAATTTTTACGACGGAGGAAAGTACGCCTACCTCGATTGCGGATGGGACGACTCGCTGCGCCTGGAAAATCACCAGCGCCCTTGGAGCAATGCGCTCATGATCGTGGACATGTCCGATCCCGCGAACGTGCAGGAAGTTTCCAGATGGTGGGTCCCCGGACAGAAATTCGGCGAGGAAGAAGAATACAAGAAGTATCGCTTCGCCGGAGACCACACGGCCTGGACCGGAAATCACGGCGCGATCAGCGTTCCCAAACGCGTCGAAGACGGCGGCACGGTCGGTTACGGCGGTTTTGGCGCATTCGGGTTTTACGTCATGGACCTCTCCGACATAAAAAATCCCAAGCCCTATGGCCACATGCAATATGAATTCGACACCTTCGGCACAATTCCGTTCCACACGTGTTATCCAGTCATCGCGGACGCGGCCCATCCGCGGCTGCAGAACAAAGTCGTAGCCTTGCACGAAGCGCTCGAAGCGGATTGCCGGGAAAACTATCACACGCCGTATATCATGGATGTGAAAGATCCGAAAAATCCGAAGATCGTTGGCTTCTTCCCTCGTCCGGCCGCGCCCGCCGACGCTCCGTACAACGACTTCTGCATGGCGCGCGGACGCTTTGGTTCGCATAACACGCAATGCTGGCTCGGGCCCGGCACATCCAATCCGGCAATCATTGCGGTTACCTGGTTCAACGCCGGCATCCGCATTTTCGATATTTCCGATCCCACGACGCCGAAGGAAGTGGCGTGGTTCGTGCCTCCCCACGACGGCGACATCAACAAATATGAAAGCTGGTGGCGCGGAACAACCGAAAATGTCTTCGTCGAATTCGATCGGAACCTGATCTGGATCGGAACACACGAAGGAACCTATTGCCTGTCATGCCCCGCGCTGGGCAAGGCGGTAACCGAGCCCACGAAGATACAGAAATGGTCTATCCCGCACTGCAACGTCGGATGGGATGACCAAACCGCGCGCAGTTTTTATTTTGGACGCTCGCTGAGCCAGATGGGTTAGCCTTGTAGGCGCATGGCTTAGGATTCCTTGATCGCAACCAGGGACGTCGAGTCCCGAAAAAATAAATTGATGTGCCAAACGCTTTCAGGCGGCCATCAGGGAGACTTCATGATTCACCGAATTTCACGCAGAAAATTCACATCGGGCCTGGTGGCTGCGGGCGGCGTGATGCTCGTCAGCCGACGCGCGCGCGCGGCGGACTTTGAGCTGCGCCAGTTCCACAATCAACCTTCAGACAGCCCGCTGCACAAGCGCCTCGTGGAGCTGTGGGACGCGGTGAAAACCGAAACGAACGGGCGCGTGCAGGTTCAGACGTTCCCGGAAAACAACAAGATTGCCGGGGGAGATCCCGCCGCGCTCAACATGGTGGTCACGGGCGAACTCGATTTCTTCACGCTGAATGGCGGCTCCATCGGCAATATCGTGCCCGCGATGAACGTGCAGGGAGTCCTGTTTGCATTTCGCACTCCGGCACAGGTTTTTGAAGCGCTGGACGGCGATCTGGGCGATTACCTGCGCCAGGAGATGAAAGCCAAGGGCCTGTACGCGATTCCGAAGGGATGCTTTGACAACGGGTTTCATCAAATTACATGCTCGACCCACCCCATACGCTCGATTGACGATTTGCGGGGGCTGAAGATTCGCACTCCCGACGCGCCCATTTACGTGGAAGCATGGAAGGCCCTGGGCGCTGCGCCCGTCATATTCAATCTGAACAAAGTTTACGAAGCCTTGAAAAATGGAGACGCCGAGGCCCAGACCAATCCCCTGGCCATCGCCGAATTTCTGAAACTTTACGAAGTGCAGAAGTACGTGAGCATGACCAATCACGGCTGGAGCGGATTCAATTTGATGGCGAGCATGAAATTGTGGGACCGCCTGCCATCCGACGTGCAAAGCGTCATCGAGCGCAACGTCGTAAAGTTTGTCCGCTTGCAGCGCGCCGACAACGACTCCTTCAATACCGAATTCCGCACCAAGCTCGCGACTCAGGGCATGACCTTCAATGAAGCGGATACTTCTTCGTTCCGGCCGCGCCTCGCCTCCTATTACGCACGCTGGAAAGCAACCACCGGAGAGCGCGCCTGGAGCCTGCTCGAATCTCACGTTGGCAAGCTCGCATAAGCGCGAAATAAAACCTGTGCGTGAATTTGAAAACTAAACGCCAAAACCATGACTAGAAACAATCCCCACCAAGCCAGGGGCGTGGAAACCTTAAACAGGGGCCAGACTCGGCAGGACGAGACGGTCCTGTTCAAGCTCTCGCGCGAATCTATTTGCACGGCATAAAACATAATTAAAATTATCATATAACGGAACGCCTGATGGCGGCGTCCTTCATGGCCTCGCCCGGCGCGGAAGTCTCCATAAGAGTATAGGGTTACGCCTGAGTCCCGCCTTCAGCGCTGCTCCGCTCTTCAGAGGCTCCTTCCCCGCTCCGGAAAGCTCAGAAGGTCCGAGTCACGCCCGAACCGTCGCAAGTTCCAGAACTTCACTTCGCCGACGCAAACTCCCGCCAATGAAACTCAAACGAAGCCTCACGATGCTCCAGAAGATAGGAAACGTTGTGACTACCGGGGTAAAGGTGATATTCGTGAGGAATCTTGAGGGAATCGAGTGTCTCGTGAAGTTCTCTCGCGCCGCGATAGAAGCCGTACGAATCTTCCGTGCCGCAATCGAAGTAAATCTTCATTTTCAAAAGTAAGGGCGCATTTTCTCGCGAGAGCGTGAATGGACTGTTCAGCTCCCAGAATTTCCGGTTGATCGGATTTCCAAATACTCTTGCCAGCAACACCGCCGCCGGATTCCCCGACGACGCCTCGGCGCTTACTCCCTGCGGCGGATCACGCATCAATGCCGCGCTATGAGCGCTGACCGAACCAAACAGTTCCGGATGCGCAAACGCCATTCGCAACGCTCCGTAGCCGCCCATCGAAAAGCCGGTGATTCCACGCGAGGCCCGCCCGGCGCGGACTCGATACGTGCGTTCGACAAATGGAAGGAGTTCATTCAGAAAGAAATCGCTGTATGGCGTTTTGCCGTCGCGTGAGTTGATATAAAACGTATCCCACCCGTCCGGCGCCACGACCAGGAATTCGCCCGCCAGATGTTCGCGGCGTAAATCCTGCAACGCGGTCCACTCCCCTTCCAAAGCCATCGACTGGGCATTTCCGCCAAGCCCGTGCAGCAGATACAGCACCGGATATTTCCTTGTCCTTGCCTCCGCCGATGAGTAGCTGGCCGGCAAATACACGCAATATCTGACGGAGGAATGAAGAACGGCGCTGCGGAATGCGCGGCAATCGGCGCGTTCCTGCGAATGCGCGGTGGCCGCGGCCAGAAGAACGAGAAGTGCAATCCCCGCAAAGCGGCCAGCTCGATGGACGTGAAAGATAATGGACATAGGTAAGATCGATCATTGTAAGCGTGCGCCATCACTGGAACAAGAGGACTTAACGGCGCATCGCCGTCTTACAGAATCCTTATGAGCTATTCACGACTTCCTGACTTGTGATAACGCATTATTCCCTTGTAAGAGAGAAACCGCGCAAGTGATTTACAAGGTAGCAAGTGTGATAAATCGCACAGCAAAGTGTAGCGGCGGTCGAGTACAAATGGCATCGAAATGGTACAGCACCAGATAGCTTCTTTCGGGACTTACCGGGAGGGCAACGGAAAGGATGCCAGATTCGTGTGGTACTCAGCCGGGGCCGGACGGAGGTCCAATGGCCATGATACTTTTCTTCGTACTGAACGGTGCGGGCGTCGTTTTTCTACTATACGTACTGGCGAACTTCTGGAGCGAGGGACACCCACCACAGAACGATGCCAACGTGCAAGCAACGGAGTTTTGGCGCCGTAATCGGGACGAGGAGATCATCGTGACCCACTCAATTTCTCACACTGGCAAGGGCAACCTCCACGTGATTCCTTTCCCGGTTCGAGATCGCGGCCTTGCTGACAAATCCGCTCGCAGAACGATCTCGCGTGGAACCGTAGGATCGCCAGTGAGACGGACCTTCACAAGGTGATCGGAGCTCGGACCGGGCAGCGAAGTCAGGAGTATGATGACTTGGAATTTCTGAAGGAAGGCCTGCGATGCTAGACGCGATTTTTGCCATCTCGACGCTGATATTTTTTGGATTGTCTGTATTGTATTTGAAATTCTGCGATGGATTGAGGTAAACACAATGCTCGATGCGGTCGTGTCGTTGGCGGTGTGCATTGCCCTGCTTGTTTATCTTGTGTACGCGATGCTGCGTCCGGAAAAGTTCTGACCATGACAAATAACGGATGGTTTCAAATCCTGCTCTTTCTTCTGGTGGTACTCGCGCTCACGAAACCCCTGGGCTTGTTCATGACGCGCGTATTTAACCGGGAGAAAACATTTCTGGACCCGGTGCTGCGTCCCATCGAAAGGCTCGTGTATCGGCTGGCGGGCGTCGATGAAACCCGGGAGATGCGCTGGACCGAATACGCCGGCGCGATGCTGCTCTTCAGCCTCGTCACGATGGCGGCGCTGTACCTGATCGAGCGGCTTCAAAACTATCTGCCGTTCAATCCGCAGAAACTCCCTGCCGTCACACCGGCTCTGGCCTTCAATACGGCCGCGTCCTTTACGACCAACACAAACTGGCAGGCGTATGTGCCGGAAACCACGATGTCCTACCTCACACAGATGGCGGGGCTTGCCTACCATAATTTTATTTCTGCGGCGGTCGGAATCTCTCTGGCCATCGCCATCGTTCGTGGGATCGCACGCCGCGAACAGGACACCCTCGGAAACTTCTGGGTGGATATGACGCGCGCGACGTTTTGGGTGTTGTTGCCCGCGTGCGTGCTTGGCTCGCTTTTGCTCGTCTGGCAGGGCGTGCCGCAAAACCTAAAACCCTACGCGACCGTTCAGCTTGTCGATCCGCAAACCGTGCAGACGACTGACTCGAGCGGAAAAACCACCACACAGATCGTTAAGGAACAAACCATTGCGCTCGGACCGGTAGCCTCGCAGGAAATGATCAAGGAACTGGGAACCAACGGTGGCGGATTTTTCAACGCCAACAGCGC
The DNA here is from genome assembly GCA_003165465.1 of Acidobacteriota bacterium. Taxonomy (GTDB): domain Bacteria; phylum Acidobacteriota; class Terriglobia; order Acidiferrales; family UBA7541; genus Palsa-360. The sequence continues at coordinate 61,425 of PLUM01000036.1, read as the reverse complement.
TCATCCGTATGAAAATCCCACCCCGCTCACTAATTTCTTCGAGCTGGTCCTGATTTTTGCAATCGGATCGGCCCTGACCTACACGCTCGGGCAGATGACGGGATCGCCGCGCCACGGCTGGGCGGTGTGGTGCGCGATGGCGATTTTGTTTCTCGTGGGAGTCATGGCGACATATTCGGCGGAGTCACGCGGAAATCCGCTCGTACAAAATGCAACAAGCCACGTGCTACCGGCCGGCAACATGGAAGGCAAGGAAGTGCGCTTCGGCATTGCCAACTCGGCGCTGTGGGCCGTGGTGACGACGGACACGAGCTGCGGCGCGGTCAATTCCATGCACGATTCCTTCACGCCCCTCGGCGGAATGATTCCCCTGATTAACATGCTTCTCGGCGAGGTTGTGTTCGGCGGCGTCGGCTCCGGCCTCTACGGAATCATCGTGTTTATTATCCTGTCCGTGTTCATCGCCGGGCTGATGGTGGGGCGCACGCCGGAATATCTGGGCAAGAAGATCGAAGCCTTTGACGTGAAGATGGCCATGCTCACGATTTTGGTTTATCCGCTGATGGTGCTGGGATTCACGGCGATTTCCGTGGTCGCGCCGACGTTTGGTTTATCGAGCCTCGCGAATGCGGGTCCGCACGGGCTATCGGAAATCTTCTATGCCTATGCGGAAGCGGGCGCGAACAATGGCTCGGCGTTCGCCGGACTCAACGCCAACACCCTTTGGTACAACACGACGATCGCCGCGACCATGCTGTTTGGCCGTTTTTTCATGGTGATTCCTGTACTGGCAATCGCCGGAAGCCTGGTGCGCAAGAAGCATGTCCCGGAATCCTCTGGCACGTTTCCGGTGACGTCGCCGCTATTCACCGGCTTGCTGATCTCCGTGATTGTAATTGTTGGCGCGCTGACTTTTTTCCCGGCACTCAGCTTGGGCCCAATTCTCGAGCACCTGCTGATGAATGCGGGAAAGACTTTCTGAGGAAAAATAGATGATGGCCCATGTTAGGAAAAACAAGTCAATCTGGGACGCGGGAATTGCCCGCCGGGCGGGATTGGATTCGTTCGTGAAGCTGAATCCGCGCACGCTCATGAAGAACCCGGTGATGTTCGTCGTAGAGGTGGGAGCCGCGTTGCTCACCGTGGAACTCGTGAGCCACGCGCTCCATCGCACACTCGGCTTTGGGTTTGAATTTCAAATCACGATCTGGCTCTGGTTCACCGTGCTGTTCGCCAATTTCGCCGAAGCCATGGCTGAGGGCCGCGGCAAGGCGCAGGCCGATACTCTGCGCAAGGCGCGCACGGAAACCATCGCCTATAAATTGAAGCCCGACGGCAGTAAGCAAGAAGTGTCCGGCTCCACTCTCCGCGCAGGTGATGTAGTCGTCGTCGACGCCGGGCAATTTATTCCGGGAGACGGCGAAGTTATCCACGGCGTGGCCTCGGTGGACGAATCCGCCATCACCGGAGAATCCGCGCCGGTGATTCGCGAATCGGGCGGGGATCGCTCGGCGGTGACGGGCGGCACGCGCGTGCTCTCCGATGAAATCAAAGTCCGCATCACGTCGAATCCCGGAGAAACGTTTCTGGACCGCATGATCAAGATGGTCGAGGGAGCGTCGCGGCAGAAAACGCCGAACGAAATCGCCCTGAACATCCTTCTGTGCGGGTTGACGATTATCTTCCTGCTGGCCGTCGCGGCCTTGCAGCCCATGGCCATTTATTCGGGCGCGCCGCAAAGCGCGTTTGTTTTGTGGTCTCTGCTGGTGTGCCTGATTCCCACGACGATCGGCGGACTGCTTTCCGCCATCGGCATCGCGGGAATTGACCGCGTGATTCAGCGAAACGTGATGGCCATGTCGGGTCGCGCAGTGGAGGCCGCGGGCGACGTGGACACGCTGCTGCTCGACAAAACCGGAACCATCACCCTCGGCAACCGGCAGGCGACGGAATTCATTCCGGCTCCGGGCGTGTCGGACGCGGAACTGGCCGACGCCGCTCAACTTGCGTCGCTTGCCGATGAAACTCCCGAGGGGCGCTCGATCGTCGTGCTGGCAAAGGAAAAGTACGGATTACGCGGGCGGCCTCTATCCACACACGAAGCCACCTTCATTCCCTTCACCGCGCAAACGCGCATGTCCGGCGTGGATTTCAACGGCCAGGCGATCCGCAAGGGCGCGGCCGACGCAATGAAGAAATATATTCTCGCGCAGGGCGGCACAATTCCCGGGGAAGTCGATGGCGCCGTGCAACTGGTTGCAACTTCGGGCGCAACGCCGCTGCTCGTCTCTGTTGGCAGCCGGATCATGGGAACGGTGCGGCTCAAGGATATCGTCAAAGGCGGCATGCGCGAGCGATTCGATCACCTCCGCGCCATGGGGATTCGAACGATCATGATTACGGGAGACAATCATCTGACCGCGGCGGCCATTGCGCAGGAAGCGGGCGTCGACGATTTTCTAGCCGAGGCCAAGCCGGAAGACAAGCTCGCGCTGATCCGCAAGGAACAGGCCAAGGGCAAACTCGTGGCGATGACCGGCGACGGCACGAACGACGCGCCCGCTCTGGCGCAGGCCGACGTGGGCCTCGCAATGAACGCGGGCACGCAGGCGGCCAAGGAAGCGGGCAACATGGTCGACCTGGATTCAAACCCGACCAAACTGATCGAAGTGGTGGAAATCGGCAAGCAGATGCTGATCACGCGCGGCGCGCTGACCACCTTTTCGGTGGCAAACGATGTGGCGAAATATTTCGCGATCATCCCCGCCATGTTTGCGGGGGCGTTCCCGGTGCTCCAGGCGCTGAACATCATGCGATTGAAAACTCCGGAATCGGCGATTCTCTCGGCAGTAATTTTCAACGCGCTGATCATCGTGGCGCTCGTGCCGCTGGCCTTGCGCGGAGTGCGCTATCGTCCCATGGGTGCTTCGGCACTGCTGCGGTGGAATCTGCTGGTCTATGGAGTGGGCGGGCTCGTTGCGCCCTTCATCGGCATCAAGCTGGTCGATCTGATCGTTACCAGCCTGCACTGGGCCTAGGCAAAAGATTACGTAACAAAGATTACGTAACGGGGGTACAGCGATGAAAAAGAATTTCATGATTGCGATTCGGATGACTGTCGTGACGACGCTGCTGCTCGGCATCGGCTATCCGCTCGTTGCGACGGGCCTCGCGCAATTTCTCTTTCCCAACCAGGCCAACGGCGGACTCATCACGGTGAATGGAAAGATTGTCGGCTCGCACCTCATCGGCCAGCCATTTTCCTCACCCGGATATTTTCGCTCGCGTCCCTCCGCTGCGGGCAACGGCTACGACGCGGCCAATTCCGGAGGCTCAAACCTCGGTCCCACCAATAAACTTCTGGTTGACCGCATAACCGGCGACGTTCAAAAGGCCGAGGCTGAAAATCCAAGCGCCCCAGTCCCCATGGACCTGATCACCACGTCAGGATCGGGACTGGATCCGCACATTTCGCCGGAAGCCGCGGACTTTCAAGCTCCGCGTATAGCTCACGAGCGCAACATGACCGAAGCCGCCGTCCGCGCCCTCATCGCCAATCACACAGAAGACCGCCAACTCGGATTCCTCGGCGAACCTCGCGTCAACGTGCTTGAACTTAACCTCGACCTCGACGCCACTCATCCAATGCACTGATCTGGATGAGATTTTAGTAGCGCGGGCTTCAGCCTGCGCCGTCAAGCGGGGCGCAAGCCCGCGCAGAGGAAGGGCAAATGAGCGATGCCCGGTACAGAGCATATGCGGGCGCTGCCCTGCTTGACGGCGCAGGCTGAAGCCTACGCCACCAAGATCTATCCCCGTTTCATGCCTTCGGGTGCGCGCGCCCATGAAAACTCACAACGCATCGAGTAATTGGATCGGCGAACAATAGTTTCATTGTGCAGAGCGGGGTTTGGTAGCGCCGGCGTCTCGCCGGCATTTTTTATCCTGGTCTCTCGGTGCAAAACCGCCGGCGAGACGCCGGCGCTACCAAACCCGTGCCACCAAATCGGATTTGGACGACATGTTCTACTCAAACCTACTTCTTTTTTGTTTTATTTGAAACGGGACTGGCAGGCTCGAACCGGTAACCCACCCACGGATCGGTGTGAATGTACTTGGGATGGGCAGGGTCCGGCTCGATCTTTTTTCGAAGCTGGTTGATGAACACGCGCAGGTATTCCGTCTCATCGCCGTAGTCAGGTCCCCAGACAGCCTGCAAGAGTCGCCGGTGCTCCAGCGGTTTGCCCTGGTTGGCCACGAGGTGGCGAAGGAGGTCGAATTCTTTCGGCGTCAGTCGAACCGGGCGTCCCTGGACGAGCAATTTCCTCCGCTCGAAATCGATCTCCAGATCGTTGGAAACGTATGCGGGAACAGGCTCGCCCGAAGAGGTGCGCCGCAGGGCCGCGCGGATGCGCGCAAGAAGCTCTTCCACTCCAAAAGGCTTCACGACGTAGTCGTCGGCGCCCGCGTCGAGTGCGAGAACCTTGTCGTGCTCCGTATTCCTGACGGTCAGCATGATGATGGCCACGTCGGATTGATCGCGGATTTCGCGGCAGGTTTCCAGACCGCTCATGCCCGGCATATTGACGTCCAACAGGATAAGTTCGGGGCGCTCTTTCCGCAGAATTTCCAACGCCTCTTCGCCCGTTCGCGCTTCCACCACAATATAGCCATTGCTCGACAGCATCGTCCTCATCACGCGGCGAATCTGCGGCTCATCGTCCACAACAAGTATCCTGGGCGTACTCATTTTATTCCGCGGCCTCCCTGAGAATCGGTAGAGTGAAAGAAAACACGGATCCCTGTCCCATCTGGCTGATCACACCGATCGTTCCTCCATGCGCCTCGACAATCGCTTTGGCGATGGGCAACCCCATGCCCGTGCCCTGCACGAGATAGCGCTGGTCCGCTCCCCGATAAAACTTGTCGAAAATCAGGCCGAGTTCCGCCTCCGCAATTCCCGGTCCCTGGTCGGCCACGCTAAACTGAACGAATCCTCCCATTTCTTCCGCCCCCATCGTAATGGGATGGTTCGGAGAGGAATATAAATTCGCATTCTGGATTAAATGGACGAGCACTTCCTGCGCGCGTGCAACGTCCGCGCGCACTCTTAGCCCAGGCTTTTCCAATTCCATTAGAATCGGTCGCGCGCCCAGAACACTCTTGCACACATCGAGCGCACCTGAAATCAAATCTTGCGCCCGAACGGATTCGAGCTGAAGTTTCACTTCGCCCGCTTCCAGGCGAGCCATTTCCGCGGCTTCTCCCACAAGACGGTTCAGCCGGTCGCACTCTTCATTGATAATGTGGAGCAGTTCGTCGCGCTGGCTCTCGTCAAGCTTTGCAGGAGAGAGCAGCGTGGTCACCGACGCTTTCATCGACGTGAGCGGCGTCCGGAAATCGTGCGTAATCGCGTCGAGCAGGGCCGACTTCAGGCGCTCGCCCTCGCGAGCCGCTTCGGTCTTCCCCACCATTTCAATCGCTCGCGCCCGCTCGATAGCGACCGCAATCAGCGTACCCATGGCCTCCAGCGACTGCCGCGAGAGAACCTGGCCCGAAATGCCCATGCTGCCAAGAATCCGTGAGCCGAGCCGCAACGGAGCAAAGCAGACGCTGTGCTCTTGATCAATCTGTATGTCTTCGCGCGCGATTACCGCTTTTAACTGGCCCGCATCGAGCTGCGGCAGATTCATTCCCGAGCGGTACACTTTCTGTTTTTCCGAAAGGAATAGGGCCGCTGCCCCCACCTCGAACGTCTCGACAATCTGCCGCGGAATGGCATTCAACAACTCGATGGGATTTCCGGCGCTCAACAATCGCTGGCTGAATTTATAGAGACGATCCACCTCGTGGCGGCGGCGGTTCGCTTCCGCGGCCTGATTGCGCGCGCGCGACGAGAGATCGCTGGCAAGGACCGACGTCGCCAGAAACGCCAGGAGCGCGACCCAGTTCTGCGGATCCGCGATGGTAAAAGTCCCGATCGGCGGCAAGAAAAAATAATTGTAGGCGAGGGTTGCGACGAACGACATGAACACGGAAACCCAAAGCCCCCAAAGGGCGGAAACTCCGAGTATCGCGAGCAAATAAGTGAACGCGACAGTCGTTACATTAAAGCGGTGCGTGTATCGGTAAAAATAAGTAATGGCCAGAACCGCGGCCAGCGCGGCCGCATATCTGGCAAGGGTAGCGGGTAAATTCTTCATCGAAGATCAATTATAGCCTAGCATTCCTCGTGCGGAATGAACGAGAATATCTAACGTGACAAAGACACCCGAACAATGGCTGGAAGAGGTCTCCCCTAAAGAGCGGACCGAGGGCGTCCTGAAGCTCTTTCTGGGCTATGCCCCGGGCGTGGGCAAGACGTTCAGCATGTTGAGCGAAGCCATCCGGCGGCGAAGTCGCGGAGAAGATGTAATTATCGGCTTCGTCGAAACGCACGGAAGAAAGGGCATCGCCGATCTGGCCTCCCAGCTCGAACAAGTCCCCAGGCGAAAAATCGAATACAAAGGCACGATCTTCGAAGAGATGGACCCCGACGCGATCAAGGCCAGAAATCCCCGCGTGGTCCTCGTCGATGAACTGGCGCATACCAACATTCCGGGAAGCACGCATCGGAAACGGTACGAAGACGTGCTGGACCTGGTCAACGCGAAGATGGAAGTCCTTTCGACCGTCAATGTGCAGCATCTCGAAAGCATCGCCCCCACGGTGGGCGCGATTACGGGAATCAAGATACGCGAAACGGTCCCGGATTGGGTTCTGGAACACGCAAGTGAGATCGTCATGGTCGATCTGACGCCGGAAGCCTTGCAGAACCGGATGAAGCGCGGCGAGGTCTATCGCACCGAAAAAGTCGATCAGGCGTTGAAGAATTTCTTTCGAAGAGGAAATCTCATCGCTCTTCGTGAGCTTGCTCTGCGCCAGGTGGCCGAACAGGTGGACCGCAGCCTGGAAACCTACATGGAGCAGAAGGACATCCACGATCCGTGGCCGGTGCGCGAGCGGATCGCCGTGTGCTTCAGCTCGAATCCACGGGCGCAATATCTGATCGCGCGCGCCGCGCGAATGGCGCGCCGCATGGACGCCGAACTCTACGCTCTTTACGTGGACCTCGGCCACGACACATCGGAACAGGACAAGAACTCGCTCAACGCCAACATCCAGTTTTCGGAAAGCCTCGGAGCAAAGGTCGTGAAATTGACGGGCAAAAATGTATCGTCCGCCACCGCCGAGTTCGTGCGCGACAAGCATGTGACCCAGGTCATCTTCGGCCGCTCCGCCGTCGAAGGATGGAAAAAATATTTATATATGACCGCCATTCACCGCTTCCTGCGCGATGCGCCCGCCGTGGACGTGCACATCGTCACGCAAGAAGCCGATTGAAGCTCGCACCCAAGAGATTTTCACGTTATTACACTGTATTCCTGCGGCATTGCTTCACCATTCAGGTACACAGACCTTTCAAAACCCACAAAATACTGACGCCGCGCAGCCACAGACTGTACAATAACCCGCTGTAACGCACTGGGTCTGAGGCACATCCAAGTTATTGCCGGCTGCGGTATTGCTTGAAGGTAATCGAGTTCGTAGCGCTTCGTTCGATACTGGAACTAATCGAGAGGAAAACATGGCCAATTTATTCGATCCACTTCCCCTTCGTGGAATCACGATCCCAAATCGCATTGCCGTTTCTCCGATGTGCCAATATTCCAGCCAAGATGGGTTCGCGAACGACTGGCATCTCGTGCACCTCGGCAGCCGCGCCAGCGGTGGCGCGGGATTGGTCTTTGCCGAAGCAACCTCCGTCACGGCCGAAGGCCGCATCACCCCGGAAGACCTCGGCATTTGGCGCGACGCGCACGTCGAGTTCCTTTCGCGCATCGTTCGATTTCTCAAAACTCAAGGAACCGTTCCCGGCATGCAAATTGCCCACGCAGGACGCAAGGGCAGCACGCAGCGGCCCTGGGTTGGCAACAGCAAAATCCCGCTCGGCGATGGCGGCTGGGTACCGGTCGCGCCAAGCGCCGTGGCATTCTCGGACGCCTATCCCATGCCCCGCGCTTTGTTGACCGAGGAGATTCACAGCGTTGTGAGCGCGTTTGCCAGCGCCGCGCGCCGCGTTCTGGATGCGGGCTTTCAAGTCCTGGAGATTCATGCCGCGCACGGCTATCTGATCCACGAATTTTTTTCCCCACTGAGCAATTTCCGGAAAGACGAATACGGCGGATCGTTTGAAAACCGCATTCGCATCGGACTGGAAATCGTAACCGCGGTCCGCAAAGTGTGGCCGGACAATCTCCCTCTTTTCATGCGAATCTCGGCAACGGATTGGAAGGAAGGCGGCTGGGATCTGGACCAGTCCGTGGAACTTGCCAAGAAACTCAAACCGCTAGGCGTGGACTTGGTGGATTGCTCCTCGGCAGGGCTTGTCGTGGATCAGAAAATTGTCGCCGGCCCCGGCTTTCAGGTTCCCTTTTCCGAACGCATCCGCCGCGACGCAAACATTCCGACCGGCACCGTGGGACTGATCGAGACGAAGGAACAGGTCGTGGATATCCTCTCCAAAAATCAGGCCGACTTGGTTTTCATGGCGCGCGAATTCCTCCGTGATCCGAACTGGCCTTTGCGAACCGCGCGCGAGTTGAAGCAAGAAATTAGCTGGCCGGCGCAATATCTGCGCGCGGCCCCGCCGGGTTCACCGGCGCGGAAACCGACTGACGGCGGAACGGTTTAATTCAAGGAAAATTCTTCAGGTCGTTTGCGGGACAGTTTATTTACGACCGCAGGCGTAGCCGGGAGAACATTTCCAGCAGGCCGCGTACTTCACGGAAGCCCAGCACGGCGCATCCCGCGAAATACGCGACTCCGTATGGCACGAGGACAATCATCGCCACGAGGATTGGATTGCGATGACCAACCGCAATGAGCAGCGCGCGGCCAATCCCCGCGGCCACGAGCGCGGCGCCCCATCCCTTGGCCAAGTACGCGGGAGAAAGCCCGGTCGCGCCGATTCGTCGGTTGAGCGTGCGGCGCAACAGCGCGAATTCAATCCACGAAGAAATACCCGCCGAAATCGTGAGTCCCGCAACGCCCCAGCGCGAGTCGATTCCCAAAGCATGCGGCAGCGGGATCGCGCAGAGATAACCGAGCACCGTGGTTAAAACAACCCGAATGACAGCGTAACGCAGAGGCGTGCGCGTATCCTTCAGCGCGTAATAGGTCGATGAATAGAGGCGTCCCAAAGTGGACGCCAGCAAGCCCACCGTCGATCCCGCCAAAATTCCCCAGACATAATTTGAATCCGCGTGCGTAAAGCGTCCGGATTGATAGATCGCGGCTACAATCACATCTCCCAGCACGAGAAACGCGGCAACCGACGGGATCACCAGAAACGCAATTTGCCGCAACCCTGCATTCAGGCGCACGCGCAGCACTTCGGCAACTTCGGACTCCGCGCCCACCGCGCCCGACATGGCCGGCAGTTCCGCGGCAGATACCGACATCCCAAACAGGCTTACCGGCAGCGTGTAGAGCGTCTGCGCATAGGCCAGCGCCGCAACCGCGCCGGTCGGCAGCAGGCTGGCCAGCAGCGCGTCCACATACGCGCTGATCTGCACGACTCCCCTACTGATAAACACGGGAAAGAAATTGCGCACCACCGTCCGAACATTCTCGAGGTGAAAAGCGAACGAAAGATGCAATCCGCCCAAGAGCCGCAGCACGATGGGCAATTGGATCGCCACCATCAGCGCCGCGCCCACCACCGATCCCCAGGACAAAACAATCGCAAGCGGAAACTGCGCGTATCGCGCGCCAAATCCCCAAAGCGTGGCAATCATCGCCGCATTCCAAATCACCGGCGCCGTATAGGAAAGAAAAAATCGCCGGTGACTGTTCAAAATTCCGAGGCACCATGCGGAAAAAACGAATAGCCCCGCGCCTGGAAAAAGGATGCGCACAATCCGAATCGTCAATTCGCGTTTCTCGCCGCTGAATCCCGGAGCAATCGCGTCAATCAGATACGGTGTCGTCAAAACGCCAAGCAAAACAAGAATGGAAGTGCTGAGCGCGAGCAGCGCCGCAACGGCTCCCGCCGTGCGGCGCGCTTCCTCATCCTCATCGCGCGCGAGCAGCGAGGCGTAGACGGGAATAAAGGAAGCGGAGAGAACCCCTTCGCCGAACAAATTTTGCAGCGCGTTGGGAATACGGAATGCCGCCTTAAATGCATCCGCCGCGTCGGAATTTCCAAAATAATGCGCGAACACGCGATCCCGCACGAGTCCGGCGATGCGGCTCAGGAAGATTCCGGAGGCGACGAGAAACGATGAGCGCTTCGAAGCGAAGCGGCCGGCAGCCGCTGTCCCGGAGCCGCTCACAAATGGATTCTGCAAGTGGAGTTCATTGTTTTGCGTTATCCATTACAAGAGCAGCACGGCAGGAAGTCAACAACGACTGTAGGGGGATGTGCGGTCCTGGATGGAAGCCCTCGGAAGCGCTTCGATGGCGGACGATTTCCGTGGGGGCCCCATCCTTCGCGTCTTTTGCGAAGGGTGGGTCGGCATGTTTTACTGGGCGCAAAGTACGGAGAGATTCCTCTCTTCGCCCGGAATAACAGAATGAAAGATTTTTTTCGCTCCCTGTGTTGGCCGCGCGGACGGACGTTCTCACGTCCGTCGCCACGCCTCAGCCATTATTCTCCGCAAACATGTCTTGCGGCTTCGCGGCCCGCTCGAAATGCAAATCAGACCGCGAATACAGTGGCCACGAGTTCGCCGACTTCCTGGGCATATTCATTCATCAGCATCCATCAGCATCAATGACTTCCTCATAAACGGGCTGTGAATACATCACTCGTAAGCCTCATGCGCCGTACGCTCGTTCCATGAAACCGAATTTGGGCCTGTCCGGGGGCATAAATTTTAGCCTATGGCGCGAAGGAGGGCGCAAGACGCACCACAAACCCTGTGACTTCAATAGTTGAATGCCCGCCCAGGGAAAACTAAAGCCGACTAAAGCTCTAGGCTCACGCGCCGATAGACTGGGTGGAGGAAGAAAACCCGTTCCGAAGAGCAAGAGCGACACGGAAGCGACGCCTCGTGTGACTCAAACGATCGCTGCTTCAGCCGAATCCGAGATCGAGCAGCCGGCACTGCGATGGAGCGCATAATGGAACACAGAAAGCATGAACGATTTGCTCTCGCCAACGAAGAGATGAGCCAATTTCTCCGAAAAGTCGATGACTTGGCGAATGGCACGGATTCGAATACTGAGAGAGATTTGCAGTCCTTGTGGCAGCGCCTTTCGACGCTCGCCCCGGAGGTTGGAGACGCCTCGCGGGGAGAAGAACTCGACCAGAGTCTGCAATATGAAATCGCGACGTACGTCAAGAACCTACTCGCGCTTCAATCCGCACTGAAAAAAGTGCCCTGCATCATGATGTCTCGCAAAGTACAACAGGAAAACGCCAAGCGCCACCTGTACGACTTGCAGGGATGGGTCAACGCCTATAACCAGACCACTTGATCGATCGTTTCGATCGCCCATTTCGATCGCCCATTCCGAAATACCAATTCCCCTTGCGCCTTCTTCAACCCGCCGCAAATCGGAATGATTCATACACCGTTCCTTGAGTTCCGCGATTGGTCCCTTGAATTCCGATGTGGTGAATTCCAATGTGGCACGGGTTTGGTAGCGCCGGCGGTTTTACGCCGCGACACGAGCACAAAAACTGCCGGCGGGACGGCGGCGCAACCAAACCCCACCTTGTAGAACGAAAGAATTGATTGCCAATCTGGGAGCCATCTCATAAATACCCAAACGTATCGAGAACGAAAACATTCTCTCGGTAGACGTTTCCATCCCAACCAAATCGACACCTTTCGGCCTTGAAAGCGCCGCAGCCAGCTAGCCCAAGGCAACGCCCTTGGTTCCACAACCAATTTTTGTGCGCCCTGAAGGGGCGCAGGAATCCCCCGCCATTTCAGGGCGGACAACTATATCTGCGAACAATACCCGGGACGTTGCCGGGGAAAATGGAATTTCTATGCAGGATTTGCGCGCCGAGCGGATTGGTAATATTGCGCGCAAGGCTTTCATGCAGCGCGGACGGCGCGCGCACCTGATTCTTGTTGATCTAGCTGATTTCGCGGAGATGGAATTGGGAAATGTTCTTCTGTGCCACCCGCTCGGCCGCAGGCAATGGCTGGCACTTCCGCGTCGCGCGAAATAATGCGTCGATTTCCTCCCGATTCAGAATCTATTCCATTCCGCTCCCCCTCGTCTGGATTCACCGCCGGAATCGGATTGCGGGACTTCATCAGCTCGGCGAGTCGCGCGCGCAACCGGACCATGGCAACCGAATGAATTTGTGAGACACGCGATTCGCCCACGCCCAGAACCGCGCCAACTTCCTTCATGGTCAGTTCTTCCAGGTAGTAGAGCGTAACGACCTGTTTTTCTTTTTCGTCCACGTCATCGAGCGCGGTCGCGATGTACGATTTCATTTCTCCATGCAGGCACAAATAAAACGGGTCCTTTTCCGTGCTGTCGGGGTGATAGCTGACCATGTCGTACTCGGCCTGCAAACTGCCGAGATCAAGTCCGCGCAATTCTCCCCGCAGGCGCTGAAAATCGTCCAGCGTCATTTCGAGTTCCTTGGCCAGCTCGATTTCAGTGGCCGCGCGGCCCATACGCAGCTTCAAATCGCGGTCCACATCTTCAATCCGGCGCGCCTGCCGGCGCAAGCGGCGTGGACTCCAGTCCATCTCGCGCAAGCTGTCCAGAATGGCGCCGCGAATTCGAAATTTCGCGTACGACTTGAGCTGAACGTTTTTGCCCGGATCGAATTTTTTGACGGCGTCGATCAATCCGACCACTCCGGAGTGGACCAAATCGTCCAGCGGCACCTGCGCGGGCAACCGGTCGTGAATCCGGCGAGCGATATATTTCACCTGCGGCAAGTGTTCGAGCAGAATTTGTTCCCGCTCTTCCGCATCTCTGAAACCACGCTGTGGAAGCGTTGGCATTTCGTGAGAACTCATCGGATCACTCCAATCGACTGCACGGTAACGCTCGGCGGAATTTCCGTCGGAGCAAGGACAACTACACGCGGAAGAAACCCTCAAGCAGACGCCGCAAAAGAAACCGCGCCGGGCTATGGCACAGCAAAATTGTCGAGGAATCCGTTGCGGGATCGCCCACCAGCCGTTGCAATCCTTCGAGCAACCGGCGCAAAATTGGCGTCGCGGGCGACTTCGGACCACGCCAGGAGAACCAGTATTTCAATCAGCCCGCTGAACCTATGCGTTTTTGCTTCCAAACAGAATTGAATTTATGCAAGAGAAACAATCGGGATAGAGGGACATTACAAATCACTAAGGGCCAAAACAGGATTTCGCATCCTGAATTGGAATGATTTGATCGCAAATGAAAAGTATTTTCGCTGCCACACACTTCCAACCGCCGCAATTTCGCCTATCTATTTCATTCGCCCGGGAGAGATCGCTTACGATCTCCTTGACTTTCTCTAATCTGGATGGGAAACTAACATTCCCCTTTTATATTGATATTGTTATTCGAGAGTTCGAGCTCATGCATATTCTGGTTGCAGAAGACGATTTACCTGTCGCTTACTTTCTTTCCTCTGGACTGGAAGCGGAACACTTCGACGTTCGGGTTGCCAACACCGGCAAGGCTGTCCTGCCGATGTTGGAGGAGGGACCGTGCGATCTGCTCATTCTGGATTTAAACTTGCCGGACATGAGCGGGCTGGAAGTAATGAGCCAGGTGCGTTCCAACAGGCCCCATATACCCATTTTAATTCTCACGGGAAACACGCGTGTCGAGGACCGCGTCGGCGGCCTGAATTCGGGCGCGGACGATTACCTGACCAAGCCATTCGCTTTTTCGGAGTTGCTCGCCCGCATTCGCGCCCTCTTGCGGCGCGGCAGCCACTCCTATGAGCCCGTTTTGCGCAGTGAAGACCTGGAGCTGGACCGCGTGAAGCGCGTCGTGCGCCGGAACGGCAACCCTATTGAACTCACGCCCAAGGAATTCGCTCTTCTGGAATACTTAATGCTGAACGCCGGCCAAAGTGTGTCGCGGTCGTCCATCATTCACAACGTCTGGAAGCTCTCTTCCGACACCATGACGAACGTGGTTGACGTCTACATCAATTATTTGCGCAAGAAGATCGACGCGGACACCCCGGACAGGCTAATTCACACCGTGCGTGGAGCCGGTTACCGAATCGGACCGAAACCCGATTCGGCACACTAAGCCCCGGGCTCCCGAAATTCATCGTCCGTAAGCCCTGCTCCGCACGTATCTTTATTTCTCCGTGAGCAAAACCACCCTTATTTCCCCCCGGCGGCTGTTTTCGGCGCTTCCGGCCCGGGCGCTCGATTCCATTTGGCTTTTTCTTCGGCCTCGTCCCAAAGCCGATACCCTCCCGCAAATGCGGCCGAGTTATCGCCCAGACGGCAGCCCGGCGGCACGGTTTTCAGCTGCTTTGCATTGCCGCCGCCGAGGACCACGTATTCCGCTTCCAGCACATTTTTGAGTTCTTCCGCAACATACGCGACATGCCGGCGCCACTTCTTTTTTCCCAGGCGCTCTAATCCCCGTATGCCGAGATAGTCTTCGTACGTTCGCCCTCTCTTGTAGGGCAGATGCGCGACTTCCATCGGCGCAAGAACTCCGTCCACGATCATGGCCGAGCCGAGTCCCGTGCCCAGCCCCAGGAAAAGCATTCTTCCGCCACGGTAGATCCCGAGCGCTTGCATGGCCGCGTCATTCACGATCTTTACGGGCCGCCCGAACGCCTTCCGGAAATCGAATCCGACCCAGCCGCCTCCCAGATTGTTCGGCTCGGTCAACGGACGCCCATGAATCACTGGGCCAGGATACCCGATGGAAACAACGGAATAGTTCCAGTCCTTCGTCGCTTCCCGGACAGCCTTCACCATTTTATTTGCCGTCATCTTCGGCCCGGAAGGAATCTTGACCGGTTCCTTTCGCCCTGTGGCCAGCACTTTGATGTGCGTTCCGCCCACGTCGATGACCAAAATGTTTTTTTGCTGATTCCGCATGTCTGCTCCTTACCCTGGAATGCGCGGAATGGATCGCTCCGCGTCCGGCACAAAAACTATTCCTGATATCTAACCACGTTTCGAGTAATTAGATTGGCGATCAATTATTTACTTATCCAGAGAGGTCTTTGGTAGCGCCGGCGTCCCGACGGCAGGTTTTGTACTCGTGTCGCGGCGCAAAACCGCCGGCGGGACGCCGGCGCTACCAAACACTTACCACCGAATCGAATTTGGACGTTGTCCGAAATCAAACGGCCTCCGCCGTTAGAAATTCAGGCGAACTCTCAGGCGCCGCTCTTCTTCTTTTCCAGTTCGCCCCAGCGCTCGTACAGGCGATCCAATATATTCTGCGCCTCTTCCATTTCAATGCAAGCCGCCTTCAAGCGCTCAGGATCGCCGGTAACCGCGGGATCCTCCAGCGCGACATGCCTGGCCTCCAGATTCCTGTCCGCATCGGCGAGGCGCGCTTCGATCGTTTCCAGTTCGCGGACTTCATGATAGGAAAGCTTCTTCTTCGAGCTGGCGGGCTGCGTCTCTCCCGCCGAGGCCGGGCGCTTCGTGCCGCTCGACAAGTTCGTCGTTCCCCGCTGCTGCGAGCGCTGCCAGACATCCCACTGGGAGTAATCGGCAAAACGCTCCACTCCGCCCAGTCCGTCAAGGCCCAGCACGATGGTCGAAACGCGATCGAGCATGAAGCGATCGTGCGTCACCAGCACGAGCGCCCCGCGATACTCCAGCAGGCTTTCTTCCAGAATTTCCAGCGTGGGAATGTCGAGATCATTGGTCGGCTCGTCCAGCAGCAGAACATCCGCCGGCTGCAGCATGAGTTGCGCGATCAGGACGCGCGCTCGCTCGCCTCCCGAAAGCTTTCCGACGGGCTGGCTCAGGTGCTCGGGATCGAATAGAAATTTCGCGGCCCATGCGGCGACGTGAATCACGCGATCCTGGTAAATCACGGAATCGCTGTCCGGCGCGAGCGCGCGACGCAGGCTGAGATCGGGATCGAGTTCGCGATTCTGATCGAAATACACGACGCGCAGCGAATCGGCCTTGCGAATGGCTCCCCGGCTCGGCTGAATGTCTCCGCGCAGCAGGCGAAGCATCGTGGTCTTGCCGCTGCCGTTCGGGCCGACGAGGCCCACGCGCATTCCCGAGGTAACGGTGAAGTGGATTCCGGAAAACAGCGTGCGGCCTTCAATCTTGTACGTCACATCATCTAGGGAAATCAGACGCTTGGTTTGCCGGTCCGTCGACGAAAAATCGATTTTAGCCGAGACCGTGCGAGTCCTCGAGTTCAGGTCCGCCAGTTCGCCGATCATTTCGTGAGCGGTATCGATACGCGCTTTCGATTTCGTGGTTCTGGCCTTCGGGCCGCGGCGCAGCCACTCGATCTCGGTATGCACGCGATTTTCGAGCGATTCCTGCCGCTTGCGCTGCGAGTGCAGATACTCTTCTTTCGCAATCAAAAACGTGCTGTAGTTTCCGCTGACGCGCAGATAACCGTTCTCGTACGAGCGCGCCAGCTCGACCACGGCGGTGGCGACGTTTTCGAGGAAATAGCGGTCATGACTGACCACAACGCACGCGAAGGTCGCGCTTTGCAGAACCGTTTCCAGCCAGCGAATCCCCGCAAGGTCCAAATGGTTGGTCGGCTCATCGAGCAGTAAAACATCCGGCGCTTGCACGAGGCCCTCGACAATCGCCAGCCTTTTGCGCCAGCCGCCGGACAGCGCCGCCGTCGGCGTATCCAGATCCTCAAACCCAGCGCGCCCCAGCGGTTCGGCGATGCGCGCCGCTCGATCCTTCTCCGGAACTTCCGCGCGGTCGAGCGCGGCGGTAATCACCGAGCGAATCGTCGCTCCTTCTGAAAATTCGGAATTCTGCGTGACCGAGCTGAGCCGCGTCCGCTTGCGAATCGCCACGTCCCCGGTATCCGGACGCACGCGGCCGTACAGAATTTCGAGCAGCGTCGATTTGCCCGAGCCGTTCGGCCCTATTAGGCCAATCCGCTCGCCTTCGGAAACCGTGAACGAAATATCCTGAAAAAGCGGCTCGGCGCCATATCTCTTGGAAAGTCCTTGTGCAGCGATGATCGGAGGCAAATGATTCGGTTTTCTCCCACTAGGAGTGTAGCGTGAAGGGGTTTGATCTGCAAAACACGCGGAAAACCCCGCCTCTGCAGAGGCGGGCTACAGTGGCTTTGCTGTTGTAGCCCTGATCTTCAGACCCGGGGTTATCGCTGGTTCCAATCCCACAATGTTGCTTCCGGCCGCCGGGTCACATCTCCGCGCTAAAACCAGTTGCTGCGGTAAGCGACCCACCAGCTCAGCCACGCAAGAGGAATCGTCGCGCCCACAGCCCACCAAAATGGCAAAGCGAGATCAGCCACCAGGCCCAAGACGCTAAACGTAATCCAGAAGATCTTTCGTTGCATTCCCTCATTGTAAACGGAATGAGGGCTTCAAAAACATTTCCGCGCCCAGAAGAGCAACATTCAAAGGTTTCGCGACTCGAGCGAAATCGGATCGACAGCCGATGTGATCGCCAAGGCGGACGCGCGTCATTTAATTTCTTACCAGCGGCCTAATGCCGGAAGTGATGAGTGCCTCCCCAATGAGTAAAAAACACCAGACACAACATCAGCAGCACCATGAATAGATAATCTTGTCTGAGCATGGCGCCCTCCTTTTATCGCATTCAATATCCATACAAATGATACCGCCATGCGTCCAGCAAGGATGTGATGGGAGTCACGCATGGTAGAACGCTGATTTCGGAGCACACGGAGATTCGCGTGGCGCGGGCGCCACGCAAAAGCACAAATGCGGAAGGCTCGGAGTTCGCTCTTGGAAAACTACTTGCCGGGCTTTGTCTGCGTCTTATCGACGACCTTTTCCTGAAATTCCTTCATTTCGGAATAGGCGCAGAGCGTTTCTCCCATGGGCCCCGGAGATAGCTTGTAAAACTTGGTAGCCGAAAATGTTTTCGTGTACGCCTTTGGATCGTCAATCGTGACGGACAGTTCCAGCCTGTCGTGGTCCAGCCGGCGGAATCGCTCGATGACGTGAAGCGCATCGCTGTGCGGATGCCCCGTCTGATCCAGCCAAGTCTTGTCGTTGAATCCAATCGTGTCGATCACAAACGTGTCGCCCTCGTACTTTCCGATCGCATCGCCCATCCATGTGCTGTCCGGATCGCTGGGATGATCGCGATCCATGGCGACGGCCCGCCAAACCTTCGTGTATTCGTACAGGATGTAAACAACCTTGGGCGTTTGAATGAATGTGATTACCCAGGGATACATGTAAATGCGGGGAAGGCCCGGGGGGTCGCAATATCTCTGCACGGGATCGTTCGTGTTGTCGAAGGTTTGCCTCGCGCCAAACGGCGGCCGCGCTTCCTTGAATTTTTCCGCCGCCCACGGCGTCATCGGCGCCTGTTCGGGATGCGCGGCGAATGGGTCCGACGAGTCCCAGGTATTGAGCCGGATGCCCTCGGGGCCATGGAAATCCGGATCCCACAGGCCGGACAAGTCCGGTATGCCACCGGACATCAGCCCGCTCTTCTTAGTTTGTGCGCCAGCCGAGGCCGTTCCCGATTGCGCCGACAACACGGAAGAAGACACAAGTGCCACCAGCGCACCCATCAAAACCGCCATGTAAACTCGTATTTTCATTTTCCTCCCGAATGCCTGGGCTTGCCTGCTTTAGTAGCACAGGCTTCAGCCTGTGTTCCTTTCACTTTCGCGTGCGCACAAATCAAAACCACACAGGCTGAAGTCGGTGCTACTCAAATCCGCTGCGATTCAACTTTTTTCGCAACCTGTAAAGCCCACGCCACGAAACCACGCACACAAAACTTACTCCAACGCATCTCGCGAGAAATAAAAATTAATCGGCGCGAGTGGGAAGCGGCTGGCCGTTGACGACAACCTTGAGAATGAACGTAATCGTGCTGGTAATTCCGACGGGCGCGCCATTTCGCGAGGGATGCGTGTCAATCACAACGTCGTCTCCGGCCTTCATCGCATTCTTCGTCCACCCGGCGCGCACCATATGAATCGGCGCGGCGAACTCGATCGTCCAGTGCTGCATCTCCCCGCTATCGCTCTTCGCGTCCACATAAACGACGACGTGAGGATTGCTCCAATCGAACTTCGTTACTGTCCCGTGCACCGTGACCGTCTTCGTCAGGTCATATCCGGCCACACCGTGATGAGCGAACGCCACGCCCGAAAACAAGAAAATTCCCGCGAACGCCGCGAGAGCCACAAGCAGCCTGCTTTTCATGAAGCGCCTCCACCGATGGAACGCTTTGCCATTTGGAAGTCGAACGATGCGCGGCATCATACCAGCATCGGAGCGGTTTAGAAATAAACTTAGCCTGCATTTCTCCCCAGCTCTGCTGAGATAATTCACGCAAACGATGGATGGTGCCCCATTTTAGTTATGTCGCCGCTGTAGGGGCACGGCATTGCCGTGCCCCTACAGCCAACACCTGAATCTCCGTAGAGACGGGGATCTTCCGCCAGACCATGCAACACTTAGGCCGTTCAGAACCCCAAATAATCGAGGCGCATCTTTGTAAAACGAGAAATGCCCCCCGGAGAATGCCATAATCTTCCCCGTTAGGCGCGACGTACGCGCCGCCGTTGATCATCCACAATGACAATCCACAAATTCGATGCCGTAATTCTGGGCGCTGGGGCCGCGGGGCTGATGTGCGCGATTGAGGCGGGCAAACGCGGGCGGCGCGTCGCGATCCTCGAGCGTGCCAGCCGCGCGGGCAACAAAATTCTGATCTCCGGCGGCGGCCGCTGCAATTTCACCAACCTCCATTGTCTGCCGGAACATTTTCATTCCGCAAATCCCCACTTCATGAAATCGGCTCTGGCCCGCTACCAGCCGTCCGACTTCATCGCACTGGTCGAAAAGCATGGCATTCCCTATCACGAAAAAACCCTCGGCCAGCTTTTCTGCGACCGTTCGGCGCAAGACATTCTGGAAATGCTCGAAACCGAGTGCCGAACCGCTGGCGTGCAAATGATTTTGAATTGCCACATTCAAGAGATTCGCCGCGCGGACGCATTTATTGTTCGCACGGATTCCGATGAATTTCATGCGCCGGCCCTGGTCGTCGCGACCGGCGGCCTTTCGATTCCCAAAATGGGCGCGACCTCTTTCGGCTATGACATCGCCCGACAATTCGGCTTGAAAATCCGCGAAACGAGGCCCGCGCTCGTTCCGCTCGTCCTGGGGACAAACGACCGCGCGCAATTCTGCGATTTGTCGGGCGTCTCCACGGAAGTCGAGGTGCGCGCCGACCATTCGGCGTTCCGCGAGAAAATGCTGATCACGCATCGAGGATTGAGCGGTCCGGCCATCCTGCAGATTTCCACGTATTGGCGGGAAAATTGCCCTATCCGAATCGACCTCGCGCCCGGCCGCGACGTCACCTCGGCAATTCGCAACGCCAAGGAAAGAAATATTATCGCCGCGCGCGCCGCCCTGCAGGCCATTCTCCCCAAGCGCCTCGCCGCTCGATGGCTGGAATTGCACCCGCCATCGGCCTGGACCAACCCGTCCTTGGACGAGCTGGAACGCCAGGTGCACGAATGGACCGTCGAGCCCACAGGCACGGAAGGCTACGAAAAGGCCGAAGTCACGGCGGGCGGCGTGGATACTGAAGAACTGTCGAGCAAAACCCTGGAAAGCCGCGAAGTGCCGGGACTATTTTTCATCGGCGAAGTGGTCGATGTCACAGGGCACCTGGGCGGATACAATTTCCAATGGGCCTGGGCTTCGGGCGCGGCGACAGGCCGCGCACTGTAAGCACAAGATGGAGTAGGCTTCAGCCTGCGCAGTTTCAGTGGCGCAGGTTTTTTGGGCCCTGAAATTGGTTTTGGGCACGCGGCATTTCGCGGGCTGCGCCCTGCTTTACGGCGCAGGCTTAAAGCCTACGCCACCAAACCAAACCGAAATTCCTCCAAAGTTGCGCGCTAACCCGCCGCGATCTCATCCGTCTGATAAAGGGAACACATTGCTGGCAACGCACTGCCAGAAATTTTGACGCTTCGTCTTGCAGACAGGGAGAACCCATGAATTTACTAGGATTTAAGGGAAAATCGAAATGGATGGCCGGCGCAATGATTCTTGTGCTCGGGATGGCCGGTTGGGGCGTGGCTCGCGCCAGCCAGCAATTGTTTACACCCGGCGTGCATATTTCCTTGAAGATGGCCGACCCGGCCGAAGGCCCCAGCAAAATGGGCTTCGCTCCCATTGTGAAAACCGTTCTGCCGGACGTCGTGAATATCTCCACGTCCAAGGTCGTCAAGGCATCCGATCAGCCTGGAATGCAGGACGGGATGCAGGACGGAATACCTCCATTTTTCCAACAGTTTTTTGGGCAACAGTTCGGCCCCAATTCCGGAAATCAGCCCAAGCCGCGCGACCATCGCGAGGAGAGCCTAGGGTCGGGCGTCATCGTCAGCCCTGACGGCTACATCTTGACCAACAACCACGTAATCGATGGCGCCACGGACGTCCGCATCACGTTTTCCGACAAGCGCCAGTTGAAGGCCAAAGTGATTGGCACCGATCCCAAGACGGACATTGCCGTGCTCAAGGTGGAAGGCAGCGGATTTCCCTCCATCACCATCGGCGATTCCTCCAAAGTGCAAGTGGGCGATTATGCCCTGGCGATCGGCGATCCGTTTGGCGTCGGGCAGACCGTCACGATGGGCATCATCAGCGCGATGAACCGCGGCAATCTGGGCATTGAAGATTACGAGGATTTCATCCAGACGGACGCGCCGATTAATCCGGGCAATTCCGGCGGCGCGCTGATCAACGATCGCGGCGAACTCGTTGGCATCAACACCGCCATCCTTTCGCACGGCTCGGGCGGCAACGAAGGCATCGGCTTTGCCATTCCCGTCAATCTGGCGCGCAGCGTGATGAATCAAATTCTTGATCACGGCAAGGTCAACCGCGCCTACCTCGGCATCATGATTCAGGACATTACGCCGGGCATTTCCAAGGCGATGGACCTGAAGGACATGAAGGGCGTCCTCGTGGGCGATGTCACCCCCGACGGCCCGGCTTCGAGAAACGGCCTCCAGAGAGGCGACGTGATTCTGGAAGTCAACGGAAACGCAATGGAAGACAGCCGCCAGTTGCGGATGGCCATTTCCATGATGGATCCGAACTCTACCGTGAAATTGAAATTCCTGCGCAACGGCAAACCGAATGATCTATCCGTCAAGCTCGGCGATCTGCCGGCCGATAAGGAGCAGGCCAAGAGCGAGGAGGGATCGTCCGACCAGGTTCTCGACGGTGTGACCGTGGACAATCTCGACGCGCAGTCGGCGAGACAGTTGGGCATACCCGCGTCAACCACGGGAGTGGTCGTCACGGACCTCAACCCGTCCAGCACGCTCGCGGCGGCGGGACTGCGGCCCGGCGACATCATTCAGGAAGTGAATCATCAGACGGTAAAGAACGTCGCGCAATTCGAGGAAACGGTCCGCAAGGCCGGCAAGAATCCCTTGCTCCTCGTGAATCGCAAAGGCACGACGCTCTTCATCGCCGAGTAATCGGAACACACACTCCATCCCATCGGCTCCTCCCGATGATGGTTCAAGCGCCCCGTGACGATTCGTCGCGGGGCGCTTGCGCCAGATCTCCGCACCCGTTGAAGCAAATGCTATGCTTCTGCCTGCCCGTGTGGCGTAGGCTTCAGCCGACGCTACCAGACACTCACCGGCAGCAAGCACTCCTAAAATGTGCGACTATATTCACTGAAACTTTCCATGCGCACACCCTTGATCCGCGTCTTCTACGCCTTGCTTATGCTGCTCGCCATCGCTTATGGCTATGACTACGCTTCGGTTCGCCGCCGCATGAGCGCACAAAAACCGGGCGATCCGTTCGATACCATCACCTATCCCCACATCCTCGAGATTCCACAGAAGGGCAACAAAGTCGAGTACGCGCTGGACGCGCAATCGCCCATGGAAACCGAATCCTGCGTTCACTCCCTCTTCCCGCACTACGGATATACTCCCTGCTGGTACGTGGTTCGCCGGTCGAAACATTTCACGCAAATGACAATTCTGTTTCCCACAGCTAAATTTTAAAAGATAAAATCCAAGCGCACCTCCGATTCGGGCGATTGGGCGATACTTCTTGACTTCCCTTCCCGCGCAAGCTAAAGGATTCGCAATACCCATGGACGCGCGCCGCATTTCCGATGGAGTGAGGAATATATGAAGAAATCGCTGCTGCTTGTTTTCTCAGTTCTCTGCATGACGTTCGGTTCCTTGCGGGCGCAAGCGCCGGACGACAAAACGATCGTCAAGCTCGATCCTTCGCTCGACGCGCTCATCTCTCCCGACGCCAAACTCGAACTCGTAAGCAACGATTTTGGTTTCACCGAAGGAATCGTATGGACCGACGAAGGAAACAGCGGCTACCTGCTCCTGAGCGACATGTATGCGAATGTAATCTACAAGCTCACGCCCGAAGGAAAAGTTTCCCTCTACCTCGACCACAGCGGCTATACGGGCTACGACATCTGGCGCGTCGGCATGCCGCAACCGGACGCCGAACGCAAGGATGTTTTCTACATGATCGGATCGAATGGCCTGGCGCTGGACCGGCAGGGCCGATTGCTGATCGCCACGTGGACGGGCCGCTCCATCGACCGGATTGAGAAGGACGGCAAGCGCACCATCCTGGCCGACCGTTACGAAGGCAAACGGTTTGGAGGAACGAACGACCTCGTCGTGAAAAAGGATGGCGCGATTTATTTCACCGACGGCTTCGGCGGCCTGCGCGGCAGGGATAAAGATCCCCGCAAGGAATTGGACTTTGCTGGAATTTTCATGTGGAAGGATGGCAAGGTCACGCTGGCGATCAAGGATATTCCCACGCCAAACGGCCTCGCGTTTTCGCCCGACGAAAAAGTTCTCTACGCGAATGGCAGTCAGAATAAATATCTCCGCCGCTATGACGTGCAGCCCGACGACACGCTCACAAACAGCCGCATGTTCATCGATATGAGTTCGGATACCGCCGGGGGAATCACGGACGGCGTGAAGGTGGACACGCAGGGAAATATCTACGAGTCCGGGCCGCGCGGCATCTGGATTTTATCGCCGGAGGGAAAACACCTGGGCACGATCCTGACGCCGCAATTTGTCGCGAACCTCTGCTTCGGCGACAAGGACAATAAAACTCTCTATATAGCGGCCCGCACCGGCGTGTACAAGATTCGCGTAAACATTTCGGGCATTCGCTAGAGTTTGGTGGCACGGATTTGGTAGCGTCGGCGTCCCGCCGGCAGTTTTTGTGCTCGCGTCACTACAATGGATCGCCGATTGAATTGCTCGTACTTCAAAATGCAAGGCATCGGATAAGGAGACGGCATGAACTGGTTTCTATGGGCTCTGCTCTCCGCATTTTTCGCCGGGCTGACGGCGATTCTCGCCAAGGTTGGCGTTCAGCAAATCAACTCGAACATGGCGACGGCCATCCGCACCGTGGTCATTCTGGTCTTCGCGTGGGCGATTGCGCTGGCGACCAAGAACCAAGCGTTCTCCGAAATCGGCAAGCGCACCTGGATTTTCTTAATTCTGTCGGGGATCGCCACCAGCCTGTCCTGGCTGTGTTATTTCCGCGCGCTGCAACTGGGCGAAGCCTCGCAGGTCGCTCCCGTCGATAAGCTCAGCGTCGTGATCGCCATCGCGCTGGCCGCAATTTTTCTCCACGAACGAATGACGTGGCACCACTGGGTGGGAGGAGCGTTCATTTTCACTGGCGCGGTCGTGCTGGCCTACGCATGAACGGCAGCCTTCTATTTTGCTTTTAGTGGCGCGGGCTTTAAAGACTGTGGATAAAGTCTCTATTTCTTGCCATTCCCTGTTTCTTGTCATTCCGAGCGCAGCGAGGAATCTCTCTTCTTCCGTGGGCACGTCCGTTTCCGTGGGTGCCCCATCCTTCGCGCCTTTTGCGAAGGGTGGGTCTGTCCGTTTCGCCATACGTAAAAGACAAACAGCGATTCCCCGCTTCTCCTATGCCATGGCATCGCGCGATGCGACGGCCCACTTCCCCTGCGCCTTCACGATCAACTCGATCACTTCGCGAATCGCGCCGTCGCCGCCCGCGCGCGACGTAACAAAATGCGCCGCGCGTTTCACCTCCGGCACGGCATTGGACACCGCAACGGCCAGACCCACGCGCTGCAACACGGGAATATCGGGCAGATCGTCGCCAACATAGGCGACTTCGCCGCTGTCAGCCCCGGTGATCCGCAAAATCTCTTCGAGCGCGCCGAGCTTCGTCGCGCGATGCTGATACACGAACTCGATTTCGCACTCTCTCGCGCGCTGCTCCATGGCGGTCGATTCCCTTCCGGTGATGACCCCGGTGCGAAGCCCTGCGGCGCGCGCGAGCTTCAGTCCCGCCCCGTCGTACGCGCTGAATCCCTTGATTTCGCTGGCCGTGCCATCCCGGCGCGAAAGCAGCCAGATGTGGCCGTCGGTGAGCACTCCGTCGACGTCCATGAGCAGCACTCGAATTTTTTTCGCGCGCGCGATGAGCGATGGCGCTATTTTTTTGCTCGCCTGTTTTTTTGGCATCCGAATGCAGCCTCTCCGAGGCCCCGGTTTTCTCCGTGCCCTCGTTTTTCTCCGTGTCCTCTGTGTTAAAGCTTTTCCGTCGCCGAAGAAAAACCTTTAACACAGAAGACACAGAGGGCACAGAAAAAGCTGAGAAAACCTGCTGCCACGAAATCTGAAAATTGCGGGTTAAAAAAGTTCTAGAGTCCAGAGATCGTGCAGATGGACGACGCCCAGCGGATTTCCCGCGGCATCGACCACGACGAGCGAAGTGATCTTCCGCTCCTCCATCATGCGCAGCGCGCTGCCCGCAAGTTCGCCCGGCGCGAGCGTCCGCGGAGTCTTGTTCATGCACTCGCCGACCACCAGGTCCATCGTGGCCGCGCCCCGCTGCTGCATCAAGCGGCGCAGGTCGCCATCGGTCAGGATTCCCGCCAGGCGGCCCGCGCCGTCCACGACCGTCGTCATGCCCAATCCCTTTTTGCTGATTTCATAGATGACGTCCGGCATTTTCGCGCCAACTGAAACGCGAGGCATGTCGTTTCCGGAGTGCATCAGATTCTCGACGCGCAAAAGTTTTTTGCCCAGCCGCCCGCCGGGATGCAGTGCGGCGAAATCGCCGGAGCTGAATCCCCGGCGCTCGAGCAGCGAGACGGCGAGCGCGTCGCCCATGGCCATGGCCGCCGTTGTCGAAGCCGTCGGAGCGAGGTTGAGCGAGCACGCCTCTTCCTTCACGCTCACGTCCAGCACCGCGTCGCTCGCCGCGGCAATTGTGGAGCGAGGATACCCGGTGAGCGCGATCATGCGCAGCCCCAGCCGCTTGATGGTCTCCAGCAGCGCGACGATTTCCGCCGTCTCGCCGCCGTAGCTCACGGCCAGTGCCACGTCGTCGCGCATCAGCATTCCCAGATCGCCGTGCACCGCTTCCGCCGGATGCAGAAAGACCGAAGGCGTGCCCGTGCTCGAAAACGTCGCGGCGATTTTCCGGCCGATGAGTCCCGACTTGCCCATGCCAATCACCACCACTCGGCCCTTGCACGCCAGCAGAATCTCCACGGCCCGCTCGAATCTCGCATCAAGCCTCTGGATAAGCTCGGTGAGCGCCTCGGCCTCGATGCGCAAAACGCGTTTCGCTGTATCGAGGCTCACTGCACGCTCCAGCCGCGAACGAGCGCGGCAATCTGTTTCAGTTTTCCGAGCAGCGCGGGCAACTCCGCCAGCGGCAATGCGTTCGTTCCATCCGAAAGAGCTTTCCCTGGGTTTTCGTGCACTTCCAGAAAAACGCCGTCCACGCCCACCGCAACGCCCGCGCGAGCCAGCGACTCGATAAACTCCGGCTGGCCTCCGCTGGATTTCCCCGCTCCGCCAGGGAGCTGCACCGAATGCGTCACGTCGAACACCACCGGGCAGCCCGTCTTTCGCATGATCGGAAAAGAGCGCATATCGACAACCAAATTCTGATAACCGAAGGATGCCCCGCGTTCGGTGAGGATGATGCGGTCGTTGCCAGTCTTCGCTATTTTCTCCACGGCGTTGGCCATTTCCCACGGCGAAAGGAATTGTCCCTTTTTCAGGTTCACCACGCGGCGCGTCTTTCCGGCGGCAATCAGCAGGTCCGTCTGCCGCGAAAGAAACGCGGGAATTTGCAGAATGTCGGCGACCTCGGCCACGGGCGCCGCCTGGGAAACTTCATGAATGTCCGTCAGAATCGGAACGCCAAAGCGCTCCTTGATTTTTTTCAGGATGCGCAGACCCTCGGAAAGCCCCGGCCCACGGTACGATTGCTCGGACGAGCGATTGGCTTTGTCGTACGAGGCCTTGAACACGAACGGCACATTCGCGTGAGCGGCGATTTCCACGAGGCGCTCGGCGAGCATGAGCGCGTGCGTTTCGCTTTCGATCACGCACGGCCCCGCAATCAAAAATAGCGGCTGGTTGCCGCCAATGCGCACATTTCCAATCGACATTTCTCTCGCAATTTGCATCTAGTGTTCTCTTTGAATTCCGTCGCGGTTCATAGCGTATGCGGGACAGGCAAGTTTTGCAACGGGCGTGACAGCGAGCCAACAAAATAATCCCGACAATTTGACCACGGGACGACGTTTGCTCCCGGATGGTAGAGTGATCATGTACGCGCAACCAGCTTGTGTGATACGATCCGCCGCAAATGACAATTCCTTCCGACGATTTATCGCGAAGGTCGTTTCTCAGAGCCACTCTGGCAGGAACTGCTGTTTCTCTCACGAAGGTTCCCGCAGTGACGGAAACAAGTCTGGACTCTCAAAGGACAAACCCCGCAAGCGTCAGCCCAAGTGACGACCTCACCAAATTGAGTATCGGCGAAGTAGCCGATCTGATACACAAAAGAAAAGTCTCGCCCGTGGAGCTAACGAAGGCGTGCCTCACGCGAATTGACCGAGTCAACCCCGCACTGAATGCCTTCATCACGATCATGGGAGAATCGGCGCTTGAACAGGCGCGCGAGGCCGAAGCCGAGGTGATGCGCGGGAAATGGCGAGGACCGCTTCATGGCGTCCCGATTGCCTTGAAGGACTTGTTCGATACGGCCGGAGTGAGAACGACTGGCGGCAGTGGCGTATTTAAAGATCGCATCCCGACGGAAGACGCGGAAGTCGTGCGCAGACTGAAGGATGCAGGCGCGGTACTCCTTGGCAAGACCAACATGCAGGAATTCGCCTTTGGGGGTGCCTCAATCGTCAGTTATTTTGGGGCCGTGCACAATCCCTGGGAGCTAAGCCACATCGCCGGTGGTTCCTCAGGAGGTTCGGCTGCGGCACTGGCCGCTGAACTCTGCTACGGGGCGCTCGGTTCGGACACGGCTGGTTCCGTACGGATTCCCGCATGCCGTTGCAGCATTGTCGGCCTTAAACCCACGTACGGACTGGTGAGCATCCGTGGAGTGATCCCTCTCTCCTGGTCGCTTGACCACGTCGGACCGATGGCGCGCACCGTGGCTGACACAGCTCTCCTGCTTCAGGCAATCGCCGGATACGACGCGCAGGATACCACGAGCGAAGAAATGAACGTGCCCGACTATTCAAAAGCGATCGGAACCAAGGTCTCCTCCCTGCGGGTCGGTGCGCCTCGCGACTTCTTTTTCGCGGACCTCGATCCGGAAGTTGACGCCGCTATCAAGCAGGCTTTATCCGTTTTGGGGAAACTCACGCCTGGGATTCGTGACGTTGGGCTGCCGGCAAGTAACATGGAAACCCTGAGAGACGTCGTGAGAGCTGCCGAGGCCTATGCGTACCACCGCGAATACGTAACAAAAACCCCGGAGCTCTACCAGCCAATCACATTGAAACGAATTCAAGCCGGCGCCGGCGTGACCACGCCGGCCTACATCCAGGGGCGCCGCGATCTTGCGCAAATCCGTCGAACGGCGAAAAAATGGATTGATTCAGTGGACGTGCTGGTCACTCCGACGATCGCGATTCCTCCAGCGGAAATTTCGGATCCGCATGCGGATGATATTTTGCCGACTGTCCGCAACACCTCACCGTTCGACGTCAACGGCTGGCCAGCGATTTCCCTCCCGTGCGGCTTCACGAGTCAGGGCCTCCCGATCGGATTGCAGATCATTGGCCCACTCGGGGGCGAATCCGTCGTCTTCCAACTCGCCCACGCGTATGAGCAAGCGACGGACTGGCACAAGCGGCGTCCTCCATTGCCTGCACAGCCATCGACGAAAACATAGAAGAATTTAATTCGCCAACCGAAAACGAGGAACTTCCTCCGGAAATCTGTGGATAACGTGTGAGGCTCAATCTAATCTAATTGGATGGTGCCGTCTTAGCCGACATGGATATCGCGGCGCGGACGCGCTGCCGCTGCGCGTGGGCCGCGCCCATGAACGCAAAGAACAGCGGATGCGGCACAAGGGGCGTGGACTTGAATTCGGGATGAAACTGGCAGGCCAGAAACCAGGGATGGTCCGGCGCCTCGATGATTTCCACGTATTTGCCGTCGGGCGAGCGGCCGGTGATGCGGAATCCCGCATCGGTCAAGGTTTTTTCGTACTCGCAATTGAATTCGTAGCGGTGGCGGTGGCGCTCGCTGATGTCGCTGGTCCCGTAAGCCTGGAATGCCGTGGAATCCTTCTCGATCTTGCAGGGCCACGCGCCGAGGCGCATGGTGCCGCCCATTTCGTCCACGCCCAGAAGCTCGCGCAATTTGTAAATCACGCGATGCGGCGTCTGCGGATCGAACTCGGTGCTGTCCGCGCCCGCGAGGCCAACCACATCGCGCGCGTATTCGATCGTCGCGCACTGCATCCCCAGGCAAATCCCGAAAAACGGAACCTTGCGCGTGCGCGCATACTCGATCGCGTAAATCATTCCCTGAATGCCGCGCTTGCCGAATCCGCCGGGGATCAGAATCCCGTCGGCGTTCTGCAAACGCTTCGCCGCCGTCTCGCGCGAATCCAGATCCTCGGCTTCGACCCATTCGATGACGGCGCGATCCTTGTGCGCAAGGCCGCCGTGAACCAGCGATTCGCGCAAACTCTTATAGGCGTCCTCGAGCTGCACATATTTTCCCACCACGGCGATGCGCACTTCGCCCTGCGGGTTCCTCATGCGTTCGAGCAACTCGAACCACGCGCTCATGTCGCGTTCCCGCGCTTGCAGATGGAGCAGTTGCAGAATCTGCTCGTCCAGCCCCTCGTCCGCCAGCGCCACGGGAACGGCATAGATCGTGTCCATATCCGGCATGGAAATGACGCGTGCTTCGAGGACATTGCAAAAGAGCGCGATTTTCTTTTTCAAATCCTGCGGCACGGTGCGGTCGCTGCGGCATAGCAAAATGTCGGGCTGAATTCCGATCGAAAGCAGTTCCTTCACCGAATGTTGCGTCGGCTTGGTCTTCAATTCTCCGGCCGTGGGGATGTAGGGGACGAGCGTGACGTGCACGTGAACGTAATTTTCCGGGCCCAGCTCCAGCCGCATCTGCCGGACCGCTTCCAGGAACGGAAGCGATTCGATGTCTCCGACCGTCCCGCCAATTTCCACGATCACCACGTCGTTGTCGCCCGCGATTTTCCGGAAGGCTGCCTTGATCTCGTCCGTGACGTGCGGAATCACCTGCACGGTCTTGCCCAGGTAATCTCCGCGCCGCTCCTTCGTCAGGATGGACTCGTAGATTCTGCCGGTCGTCCAGTTGTTATCGCGCGTGAGTTTGGCGTGCGTGAAGCGTTCGTAGTGGCCGAGGTCGAGATCGGTTTCGGCGCCGTCGTCCGTGACGTACACCTCCCCGTGCTGGTACGGGCTCATCGTGCCCGGATCCACGTTCAAATAGGGATCGCACTTCTGGAGGGTAACTCGGAGACCGCGGCTTTCGAGCAGGCAGCCAATCGACGCCGCTGCTACTCCCTTACCAAGAGAGGATACAACTCCACCGGTAACAAAAATATACTTTGGCCCCATCCGCTCAGTTCCGACCGCTTCAAAAAATACGGAATGCGGAACTGGTTAAATCCTCCATAAAGATGTTGGCGTACGGCGCATTCTACGAGGGAAGGCACGCCGCTGTCAACGTGCACTGGCAGGTTGGCGCACCGGCAAGTATTTTTTCGAGAAGTTAGACGGTTTGTTCTTCACTTTGCATATCCACATATCAGCCACGCCTGTACACAGGTTGGGGTATTCGAACTGAACCACGGTACAGTTGCGCGCATTATCGAATCTAGTAGACTATCCGGAGTTCCCAGATTTCCGCATACCAGCGGAGGCCTAGCCATGTTCTGCGAACGTTGCGGGTTGCAATTCATGCAAACACAGTCCCTCTGCACGAGATGTGGAGTGATTGCCACGCGGCACTGGTTCCAATTAATGAGTTTGATCACGCTAATGGTCGCCGCGCTGTCCAATTCGCTGGTGGTCTGGTTCCTGGTGCCGCACAGCATTGCCGGGCATCCGCCGCATATGCTGTTTCGCGTCTGGCTGTGGCTGGACGAAAAAGGCTCGCTGTACGGCTGGGTACCACTCACCATGGGCCTTCTCGCCTGGGACTATCTCGTCTGGAAGGATTCCAGGCCCAAGGTCAAAGGCTGGATAACCCGGAATCTGCTGTTTTTCGCGCTCCTGGGAGTAATTGCCCCGGTACTCCCCTGGTGGGTGCCCGCCGGCCAGCCACCCGATACCTTTCTTGCAGGGCTTGCCAAACATCCCGGCCTTCCGGAAATTTTCCCGTGGGCCATCGTCATTGTCGTCTTCATACTTTTGTGCGCCAATGCAAGCACTCGCGACGCACTGCTGGGACATGGCAGGGCGCTGAGCTTGATCAGCGTGTCCGCGCTTTTGCTCGTCTTGGCCATGACCATCGTAGGCTGGTCCATAACCTACCAATCCGCATTTCCTAGATAAGCCTTTCTTCGAGTTGGCCGGCCGCTCGTGATTTTTAGAGGTGTCGGAGGGTTTCCCGAGAAGTCCGCAGGAATATCCGCCAGTTCCATTCTCAACAGGTTCGCTTAAATGCGGCGAACTCGCCCGGCGCATCCCTCCAAACTGCAAATTCCTCTTGACTTTATAGTGGGTGGACGGTCTATTGTCAGATTCCGCTTTTACGCAGGCGACACCACGATGCGACGCCGCATCTATGCCTCGCGGGGGATGAGTATCTGTCCAGATTCCGAAGCGTCTTGCAAGCCGGTTCGTTGCGGGTGTGCGGAGGAGTTTGAACGGCGGCGGGAAAACATATTATCAGGGGCCGGGCACACACCGGCAAGAGCGCAGTGCGGGCGGGGGGATTTCCAGTGCTTGAGCTAAATTCTTATTTGGGGCGTGACAAAGTGCGTTGGAATCGTCTTCTTTTCTTCTTTGGATTGACCGCGGCGCTGGCAGTTCTCAGTTCCTGCGGTGCGAGCAACACGACCGTGACTCCAACCATGACCATTTCCTGCATTCCCAGCGATGTGACCATCCTGGGCACTTCGCAATGCACGGCTACCGTCGTCAACCTGAGCAGCAACTTGGTGAATTGGGCGGTCACTACCGGCACTGGGTCGATCAATTCGGGAGGTCTGTACACGGCTCCCGCAAGCGTGCCGACCAACAACGTGATCACGATCACGGCAACTTCGCAGGTGCAATCCACGTTGACCGCAACGCAAAACCTGACCATCCAGCAGCCCACGGCAATCAGCGCTGTCACATGCGTCAATTCCAATTCAGTTTCGGCATCGGTCGTCTCCTCCGGCAATAAGCTCTCCTGTACCGCCACGACTTCCACCGGCGCAACCGTTCCCGTCTACTGGAGCGTATCCAGCACACTCGGAGGAAGCATTGGGATTGGCAGCATCTCGGCGCAAGGCAACTACAGCGCGCCACTCGTTCCTCCACCAGGGCAGATGGTGACCATCACGGCCACCTCGCAGGCTCTGGCAACGGAAACGATGAGCGTGACGGTCCAGGTGGTTTTCGGAAACAATGTCCTGAGCGGGCCGTTTGCTTTCTCCACCAGCGGTAGGTTGCCGACAAACGTTTTTTGGGCTCGCGCGGGAAGTTTCACGGTGGGCGGCGGCGCCGTTACCGGCATCGAAGATACTAATCAGGGTGGAGCGCCCAACACAGTTCACACACAAATATCCTTCACCGGTTCCTATTCCATCGGACCGGACGGCCGCGGCGTCATGCAATTCTGCGAGGACAGCAGTTCGGACTGCCCGCAGGGATCGCCCGCAACCGCTTATTTCAGTATCGTGGTTATTTCTCCGAGCCAGGCGCAGATCGTCGAATTCAGCGCCCCATCATTGACTGCCGCAACGATCACCGCGGGAGGCGAGATGGTCTCTCAATCCTCGCTGAATTTTGGCGCCGGCGACGGAAACTTGTCCGGAACGTACTCGTTTGATTTCTCTGGCGTTTCATCCAGCGCGGCGGAAGAATCCGCCGCGGGGGAATTTGCGGCAGACGGATTCGGCACCATCAGCCTGGGCAGCTCTGTAGCGCCCGGCGAGATGGACATCAATGCCGGCGGGACGTTGTCAAACGTGTCGCTCCCGGCTTCCACGTATTCGATCAACGCAAACGGCCGGGGAACCGTGACGCTGAATGGCCTTCAGTTCAGTTTCTATCCGGTCTCTTCCAACCGGGCGAAATTCATTGAGATCGACACGGCTCCCGCGTCCATCCTGCTCGGCGACGCCTACAAGCAGCAGACCAGCGCCACATGCGGCTGGGGACTGAACGCCCTGAGCGGCTCGATCGTGTTTGATACCTCGGGCGCTAATGCGGGCGTGGCGATTGCGGATGTTGGCAGCTTTACGGCCGACGGCACAACCGGTGCCGTCAGCGCCGCGTCGGTCGATCAAAATAGCGGCGGCACGGTGTCCTCAGCGGTCGGAACACTCACTGGCTCCTACGCGATGGACGCTTGCGGCAGGGGCACGCTGACGGTTGGAACTCACT
This sequence comes from Acidobacteriota bacterium, assembly GCA_003165465.1. Lineage (GTDB taxonomy): Bacteria > Acidobacteriota > Terriglobia > Acidiferrales > UBA7541 > Palsa-360. Next base: position 27,292 of record PLUM01000036.1, on the reverse strand, counting down.
CCTATATTTTCTACATCATTTCGTCATCCAACGCCGTGCTCCTGGAAAAAACTTCCGGAGTCGTCGCTCACGGAGTCCTCGTTCCATCACCGAGCGGGTCATTCGTGGACAAGACGCTGACCGGCAGCTATGCGTTCCGCTTCGCCGGCACGGATAAAGCAGGAACGGCGGGCAATCGGGAAGATTTCCTCGGACAGATGACCAGCGCAGGTTCGGGCAAGGGTGTCTCCGGCACGGCCGACATCAACGATTTCGGCGCGACACAATCAGGCGTTGCAATCGCGACGGGTATGTATTCCGCCGATCTAGTGAATAAACTGCGAGTGACGATGTCTCTCCCGCTCAACACCAAGCCAGCCGCGACAACGCGCAATTTGGTGCTGTACATGGTGAGCCCGACGCAGTTTTTTGCCCTGGACACGGACGCGAGCCCGGCAGGCACGGCCCTGGGCACGATCGACAATCAGTTTTAAGCAGGCGCGCGACCCATGAAGTTTTCCATGGCAGTTAGCTTCCATGGTAGTAAGCGCGGCAGTCAGGAGGTCCGACCTTTAGGTCGGACACCAAGAGTCGCCTGAAGGGGGCCTTTAGGCCCTGAAGCTTCAGTGGCTAGAGCCCCTGAACAGACAAACTCGGGCGTCGGGGCTAAAGCCCCGGCCTCCTGAAGAGCAATCCATCGCGAGGATTGCCAAATACAGAGCAGGACCGGGGCATGGAGCCTGCGGGAATAATTAAGATATAATTCCAATTTTGGGGATCAAGGTTGATGCCGAACTGCATGTCTCAGGAATCTCGAACAACGAAGAGAGTGGCTCGGTGAAACGCCTCCTATTTTTTGTCGCGGTCATTGCTTTCTTCGGCCTGACTTCCTGCGGCGCACCACCCGCGAGCACGGCGATCACCTGCACAACGACAACGTCGACCTCTTCCACGTCGACTGCGACCTCCACGTGCACCGACCCGGTGACGAACATCAGCGTCACGATTTCACCCGCCACGGTCTCGGTCAGTGTCGCGACGGCCCAGCCGTTCTCCGACTACATCCAGGGAGGCACAAACTCCGTCACCATCTGGCAGGTGAACAGCATTACCGGCGGAAACGACACCCTTGGGCGAATCGATTCCAACGGCCTGTATCGTGCCCCTAGTGTAGTCCCTTCACCTAACACCGTAACGGTGGGCGCCGTTTCATTTGAAGATCAAAAACTCTCGGCCACATCCACGCTCACCATCACGCCCGCTCCCACCGTGACGATTACTTCCCCGGCCGGCGCCACGACGATACCTTCGGGCACGGCGAATACGTTGAATTTTGCCGCCACCGAAGCCGGAGGAACGACCAACTCCGTTTTTTGGTACGTGGGCCCGGTTGGCGACCTTGGCATTTTGGGCGGAAATTCGACGTTTGGCACGATCAATTCGAATGGCGTCTATAGTGCGCCGCTCACGCCGCCCATCGGCCAGACCGTTTCGGTCACAGCCGTGGCTCAGGATTCGCCATCCTCGTCGTCCGCACCCCTACCCGTCACGATTTCCGGCTACACCACTTCTTCCTTGCAGGGACGGTTCGCCTTTTCGATTGCGGGCAAGATCCTGTCGGGTCCTTCCGCTGGCACATTTTATCGCGCAGGCAGTTTTTCCGCGGATGGGGCTGGGAATTTGACCGGCGGGTTGGAGGACATCAATGAAACCACCGGCATAACGCCGGGGTATTCGTTTTCCGGCACGTACACCGTGGCGGCTGACGGACGGGGCACTCTAAAATTCAACGATAGCCACGCTCCGGCCAGTCTTGCTTCCTCGAATTTCGATTTTGTTTTGGTGAACGGGAACGAGTTGCAGATCACGGGATTCGACGCATCCGTTTCGGCCACCTATCCGGGAACGGCCACGGGCCACGCGAATGCGCAGGACGCCTCGACCTTCACGGGCGTGCCGCTTTCGGCCTTGAGCGGCGCCTACGTCTTTGATTTTTCCGGCGTGCACGGATCGAACGGGCTTTCGCAAATCGGCGAATTCACTGCCGATGGCGAGGGCCACATTACGGGCGGCTCCATTGACATCAACGATGGCGGAACGCTGAGCCAATATTTAATTGCCGGAACCGCGACCATCTGCTCTCCAGCGCCCACTTCCCTCTCCACGTATTCGCTGGGCTCGAATGGGCGCGGCACCATGACGCTCACGACCGTGAATGCCTCGACCTGCTTCGCCGGCCCAACCTTCGAGCTCAACTTCTACGTCGTCTCCCGAGGATCCGCGAAATTTGTCGGGACTGACACCACGCTGCAGGTTGCGGGCTTCACGTTCCAGCAAACTTCCAATTTCACATTCAACGCCTCCGCCCTCCGAGGCAATTACGCATTTGTCTTGGCCGGATCGTCCGCAAGCGGGCCTATCGCCACGGCGGGAAGTTTTCTTGCCGATGGAAGCGGTCACCTCACGAGCGGCGTGCTCGACGAGAATGTGAACGGAACACCGGCTTCAAACGTACCGTTCGTTGTGAGCGGGTCGTACGCCGGCACGTACTCGGTGGCGTCGAATGGGCGCGGCACGGTCACGTTCACCACGGCAAGCCGCCCCTACACTCTTATATTTTATCTGGGACCCGTGGGAAGCAATACAACCGCCGTGCTTCAGGAAACCGATTCTAGTATTGCGAGCATTGCCAGCGACGGACTTTTCACGCAGCAGCAAAGCGCGGCGTTCTCTCTGGCATCCATACAAGGCAACTACGCGATCCAGACCAGCGGGATTTCCGGCGCGTCCTCGCAAGTCAGCACGGGCGAGCTTGCAGCCGATGGCGCGGGCAAGGTAACAGCGGGATCTGTCGACGTAAACACCGCGGGGACGCTGGCCTCGGCGCTGGCCGTGACGGGTTCTTACGTCGCTCCATCAACAGCCGGACGCTCGCCCTTCATACTCAACTCTGTTAATTACGCGGCCTACGTAGTCAGCCCCACTCAGGCCTACGTTCTGGGCACCCAAAGCGGCCAGCTGGCCGTCGGAGCGATTCTCCGCCGGTTCTAACCGCACAACGCTTTTCAGTGGCACAGGCTTCAGGCTGTGTGGTTTTAATTTGCGGCAAGCTAAAATCAAAAAAACACAGGCTGAAGCCTGTGCCACCAAAAACATGCCCGCGCTCGCCAAACGCGTCGTTGACTCTCACGGCGCGGCGCGGGCTTTCCACGTTGTTCTCCCGCGCGGTGTCGTCCACAATCGAAAATCATGCACACGCAGTCTCAAACCCGCCCGGACTGGATTCGCATCTGCCTCATTACGCTGGCGCTGAGCTATGCTTTCTTAGCCGGACTGCGCACCGTATCCGACCTGGATCTCGGCTGGCAACTCTCCACGGGCCGCTACCTCGTCCAGCACCATCAAATTCCGCGCGTGGAACTTTTCTCCTACACCGCGCCCGGCAAGGAATGGATCTACCCGCCATTTTCCGGAGCGATTTTCTATCTCCTGACGCTGGCTGGCGGGTATTCCGCGTTGTCGTGGCTGGGAGCCTTTGCCTGCGCCTCCACCGTGGCCTTTCTTGCTTTCGCCGGCGGAAGATTCACGGTGGCGCTCGCGATCGTCGCCGTGCCAACCATTGCGTTTCGCACGATTCCGCGCGCTGAACTTTTTACCACCGTACTCTTCGCCGCCGTTCTCGGCATGACCTGGAGAAACCACTGCGGCAAACCCGTGCGCCTGCGGCTCCTGCCCGGCATTTTTTTCCTGTGGGCCAATCTGCATCTCGGATTCGTCGCCGGCCTAGGGCTTCTTGGCGCAGGAGTATTGTTCGAGGCCTGCGATATGTTTTTCGCGGATCGCCGCACGCCCGCCCTTTTACGTTTGAAAAATCTCACCCCGTGGATCGCCGCATCCTTCGCGGCAACTTGTATCAATCCCTGGGGCTGGCGCATCTACCAGGCGCTCTATCGCCAAAACAAGGTCATGGAGATTCACAGCGCATTCATCGGCGAATGGTCGGCGGCGCATTTTAATTCGCTCGCTATGCGGCAAGCGCTTACTGTGCGCGATCCCGCCATTGCGGATTGGTGGCTGCTGGCAGCGGGCGCACTGGCGATTCTCGCGGCACTCTGGAAAAAACGTATCGGGCCCGCCGTGGTCCTCGCCGCCGGAATCTATCTCTCCATACAACACATCCGTTTGCAGGCGCTCTTCGCGATTCTTGCCGCCGTCATCGGCGGAGCGCTGCTCGGCGAACTCGCGCGTGAGATTGCTGCTCGCGCGAATCTAAAACTCAAAAACTCCGAAACTATCAATCCGCCAAATCCAGCGATCCCGATTTCTCCGCGATTCGCATTCCTGATTACCGCGATCTTCATTACCCTCGCGGGATTGCGAATCGCGGACCTGGTCACCGACCGCTACTACCTCGATTCCGGTCAACTCTCGCTTTTCGGCGCCGGCCCTTCTTGGTGGTATCCCGAGCGAGCCACGGCTTTCCTGATGCGCGAGGGTTTGCCAGGCAACGTTTTCCACGACTACGGCCTCGGCGGATATCTCACCTGGCGAATCGGACCTCGGTATCCCGACTTCGTCGACGGGCGCTATATCCCCTTCGGCAACGGTCTTTTCGCCGAGCAAAGATTGCTGGTATCAATTGGACCGGACTCCCCTGAATGGAAGCGTGCCGCCGACCGCTGGGGAATCGACACCGCCATTTTTTCCGTGGCGCGATATGCGGGGCTGGGCACTTTTCCGCTGCGGGATTTCTGCGCGAGCAGCGCATGGAAGCCCGTGTATCTCGACGATGTCTCCATCGTTTTCGTCCGCAATCGCCCGGAAAATGCGAGCCTCATCCGAAGGCTTGGCATCCGCTGCGAGACCGCGCCCATCGCTCCGCCGAATGCGGCAATCGAAAATTCGTTTCGATCGAGAGCCGAGCGATTTCATTACCTGATGAACGCCACATCCATCTACTTCATGCTTTCGCGCGACGCGGACGCCGCTTCCACGCTCGCGCAGGCCGAACAACTTTTTCCGGACGATGCCAACCTGCATCTGGTGAAGGGGCAAATGCTCGCCGCCCTGAATCGTGCGGACGAGGCCGAGCGCGAATATCTTCGCGTGCTTCAAGATCATCCAAGCGATGCGGCCTGGTTTGCCCTCGCGCGGCTCTACTCGAACGAGCATCGCTTCCCGGACGCGCTCCGCTCCGTGAACGAGGCCGCTTCCCTTTCCCAGATTCCTTACGAGCGCTTGCGATCCGCCGGGCTTCTCTACCTGTACATGAATCAACCGCAAAGCGCGCTCGCCGCCTTCGATCGAGCCGAACGGGAAAGCCCCTACCGTGGCGAATCGTCGGACATGGGCAATATTTTTAATGCGCAACTGGCGGAAGGAAGGGCGCGCGCCTACCGGCAAATGAATGATCTGGATCGCGCGGTCGCGCAACAAAAGCTCGCAACGAGTTTGACGCCGGAGAATCCCGCGCTCTGGTCCGCGCTCGCGGACCTCTACGCCGCGCAAGGAAAGACAGCCGATTCCTCGCAAGCGCAACAGCGGGCAAAGTCGATTCAAGATGCGGCTAAATCCGCGGACACCGGCGTCGGCCAATAAAACGCCACAACACTCGCTTGCCTTTTTCACAAGCAAAACGCGTCGCTCTGAAATCGGAAGCCTGGCCTTACGTGAAACGGGGATTCAAGGGTCGATTGTAGGGGCACGGCATGCCGTGCGCCTACAACCGATCGAAAACGCGCACATTCATTCGCCACTACTCCGCCGAAAATGCCAGGAGCACGTTGCCCGGCAATCCATTGCTCACTCCAACGTATCCCGAGCCCACGTATAACATGCCGCCCACCACGGTTGGACCGGGCGCTCCCATCGATCCGCCCTTGCCCACCACGCCGTTCACCGTCGTGTAGTCGCGGACCGTGTTGTATTCCCAGATCACGCTGCCATTCGCCGTGTTGACCGCGCGCAGCCGGCCATCCCACGCTCCCGAAAACACCACGCCGGGAATCGCCGTCACGGCCGCGGATTGCCCCGCACGTGGCGGCTCTCCCGGAATGTCGGCCGGAGCCAGCGGCGTAAACCACTTGCGCTCTCCCGTCACCATATCGACCGCGGCAACGCCGCCAACCTGGTTCAGCGCAAAATACGCGTTCTGCTCGTCGGACGCTCCGCCAAAAACAATCAGTCCCGAATAAAATGGCGGCTTCTCGAACAGCGCCGTCTTCCACAACACCGCGCCTTTCTTATCCGGATCGAGCGCCAGCACATAGCCGCTCTTTCCCGACACCACAAGGTATTGCCGCCCGTTGGAAAGCGTCCGCAGTATGGGAGAAACAGAGAAGTCGTAATCCGGTCCAAGCTCGTCCGGGCAGTTTCCTACTTTGCTTTTTGGATTGCAGCCCACCATCCACGAATCGTTCTTGATGTCCTGGAAGGACCACAACATTTTCCCGGTATCGAGATCCAGTGCGACAATCGCGTCGGAGGTTTTCGCCGCAGGCTCGGTGTAGGCGTCTCCCGTGCCGACGTAGAGCGCGTTGCGCTTCACGTCAATCGTCGGAGAATTCCACACCGCCGCGCCCGCCGGGCCGTACATTTGCGTGCCTGCGGAATTTTTCTTCATCGGCACGGGAGCTTCGGGAATCGTGTAGGTCTTCCAGATGGGCTTGCCGGTTTCCGCGTCCAGCGCCGAGACGCTGCCGCGAAACGTGCAGCACGGATAGCCGAGGCTCGACGAAATGCCCTCCTCGCCGGACGAAACGGGAACGTACAATTTTCCGTTGTAAAGTTTCGGGGCACCCACGATTCGCGAAAGCGGATGATCCTCGACGCTCTGCTTCCACAGCAATTCGCCGGTCGCCGCATCCAGCGCATACTCGTTCGCGCGCTGGTCGCCGAAGTAGACCGCATACTTCGCCGCGCCATGCGTCTTCACCGCGCCAATGCTCGGCGCGGTGCGCACTCCGGCCTGCGCGAGGAATGACCAGTACACGCATCCCGTTGCGGCGTCGAGCGAATAGACATAGCCCGTGTCGCCGCCGATAAAGATGCGCCCACTCACGACTGTCGGCTGGCTGTACATTTCGGTGGCGTACGGAAAACCGAACGCCCACTTCAGCTTCAAATGTGGGACCTGCTCCGCACTCAGCCCCGCGGACTGCGCGGCCTGGAAGCGCGTGTTGATCGCGTCATTGCTCCAGCCATTCCAGTAAGCGCCGGCCGTGGGATCGCTCATCGGAGGGTTCGCCGCGCAGCGGTTGGACATCGCCTTCGCGTCGCCCGCTCCCACCGCGCCGAAAGGCCGCCCGCCGAGATGCTGGGCGATCAGGCGCTTCTGGTCGTCGGTCAGATCCTTGGACTGGACGCTCATGGGGCCGCTGGTCAGCGCCGCGTAAATCGCTTCCGGAGACAGCTTCATCAGCGTTTCTCGGGTCGGCGCGCGCACCTCGGAATTAGCGTTGCCGTGGCAGGTCGAGCAGTTTTTCTCGAATAGAACTTGCGCCGCCACCCAGCCCTTGGGCTGCGCTTTTTCCTGCGCGGCGGCCGCGCCGGACATCGAAAGCAGTATCAACATGACCATCGACCAAACCAGTGGAAGTGTTCGCTTCAAAACGGAGTCCTTTCGTTTACGCAACACCTGGGATTTCAGCTTCTCGCTCAAATCAAACTGAGATTTCTCAGACGTTAGGCCAGCCCGCGCCCTGTGTCAAGGCAAGACCGACAGACCGAAACTCTCTCTCTTGCGCGTGCCGCTTCCGCATGGTCGCTCTGCCGTAGGGGCACGGCATGCCGTGCCCCTACGGTTAACATCTCGCCCTCACAAATCGGGAATTACACAAGTATTACAAAGCATTTCACACCCGCATGCTACTTTCGATTCAGGCGGTAATGGGTGCAAACACTACAACCAGCACAAATAAATCAATCGAAACAATGTGCCGCTGAAAAAGGGGAACGGGCTATGGCCATCGACGGAAAACGCGACAAGACATTTACTCGGCCTGTGAATTGGGTTACGACCTTTTTCATGGTCGTATTTCACATTGGCGCGGTAGCCGCGCTCTTCTTTTTTTCCTGGAAGCCGGTTTTGGTTGCAGCCCTGCTCTGGTGGATTTCGGGCAGCCTGGGAATTGGCATGTCCTATCACCGTCTGCTGACGCATCGCAGCTACAAGACGCCGAAATGGGTCGAGTATTTCCTGACGATCTGCGCGACGCTCGCCCTCGAAGGCGGACCGATTTTCTGGGTCGCCACGCACCGCATTCATCACCAAAATTCGGATAAGGACGGCGATCCGCATTCTCCTCGCGACGGTGGCTTCTGGTCACACATGGGCTGGATACTGACGGGCAAGGCCATGCACAACAAACTGGATTCCCTGCTACCTTACGTCCCCGATCTGCGCAAGGACAAATTTCACGTCTGGATCAGCGAGTGGCATTGGATTCCTCAAGTCGTCGTCGGCGTTCTCCTGCTCGTTTTTGGCGGCCTGCCTTACTTGCTCTGGGGCATGTTTTTCCGCACCGTGTTTGGCCTCCACTCCACTTGGCTGGTGAACTCCGCCACGCACATGTGGGGATCGCGGCGCTTCCTGACCACGGACACCTCGCGAAACAGCTTCTTGATCGCGATGCTGACATTTGGCGAAGGCTGGCACAACAACCACCACGCCATCCCACAATCCGCGCGTCATGGTTTCACCTGGTATGAAGTCGACATGAACTGGTACGGGATCTGTGCGCTGCGCTCGCTTGGCCTGGCCTGGGATGTTTCCCTGCCAAACCTCGGACGCGCCAAAGTACTGAACCCCGGCGATTCGTTCGCGTCCATCGAGCCGGACGTAGTCCCGCAAGAAGCCGGAGACTAGAAGCTCTCGAACGCAGAAAAAAACCGGGCTGCGACACGGCAAATTGCTGTAGCCCCCCTCTTCAGAGGCGGGGGTTTTCCACCAGGCAACCCAACCGTTCTCAGCTCAAACCCAAAAGAAACCCACACCTAATCGTTCCCGCCGCGGGGCCCTCGCCCCGCGGTTCTTTTTTGCGAGCCACTTGTTTAGTATGCTGTGCAGGGACCCACGATGCACATAACCAGACGAGCCAAAAAAATCGCGTTTTTCATCACGCTGGGCGCTTGCCTCGTTGGACTGGCGCTGGCGCTGAACGTCACCTGGATTGTCCTCAACTGGCGCGAAGTCGTTCCCCTGGTCCTCGGCATCACCTTTTTCACCCTGATCATCGCGGGCCTCGTGGTCTACACGGTTTTCCTGGTGCGCGAAATTCACAAGAACGAGCAGCAGGATAGTTTTCTCAACGCCGTCACCCACGAACTCAAAACTCCGATCGCCTCGATCCGCCTGTACCTCGAAACGCTCCAGAGCCGGCAACTGACCGAGGCGAAGCAGCGCGACTTCTATCGAATCATGCTCGAGGATACCGACCGGCTTCTGGGCACGGTCGAGCAAATCTTGAAAGCCGGCGAGGCGCGCCAGGCCAGCGGCAAAAAAAATTGGGAGCGCGTCGATTTCTCCGAGATCGTGGTCGAAACCGTGGAACTCGCGCGGCTGCGCCATCATTTCCCTCCCGAGGTGTTGCACTTTACCGGCCCCACGGACGAAAAAATCTATCTTCGCGGCAATCCCCAGGAATTGCGCACCGCCGTCTTCAATTTGGTTGAGAACGCCGTGAAATATTCCGGCGAGAAAAAAGAAATTGAAATCGATCTGCTGACTCCCAACATCGACACGATTTTATTGCGCGTGCGGGACAAAGGCGTCGGCATTCCGCATCCCGAGCTGAAGCGCATCTTCAAACGGTTCTACCGCGTGGCCAGCTCCGCCACCGGCCGCGTCAAAGGGACGGGCCTCGGCCTGTTCATCGTGCGCACCATCGCGCGGCGGCATGGAGGCGATGCGTTCGCCGAAAGCGAGGGCGCGGGGCGCGGGAGCACGTTCACACTGCGGCTCCCGAGGGTTTACTCCGTATGAAGCGAATTCTGGTGGTGGAGGATGAAGCGCACCTGGCCGAGGGACTCCGCTTCAATCTGGAGCAGGAGGGCTATTCCGTTCAGGTCTTGGGCAACGGCGAAGAGGCGCTCGAACGCCTCTTGAAACACAAGGAACCGTTCGACGCCCTGGTGCTCGACGTCATGCTTCCGGGCAAAGACGGCTTCACCGTGGCGCGCTCCTTGCGCGAGGCCAAAAATTATATTCCACTGCTAATGCTCACCGCGCGCTCGCGGCCCGAGGACGTGTTGCAGGGATTTGAATCCGGCGCCGACGATTATTTGCCCAAGCCGTTTAACCTCGCCATCCTCATCGCTCGCGTCGGAAGCCTGCTGCGGCGCAAAACCTGGGAGCATGGCGCACAGCAGCCCGCGTCCAAATCCGCCACACGCGGCTCGACCACGCCCGACGCATTCCGATTCGGCGACAAACTCGTCGACTTCGAAAACCTGCAATTGCAGGCCGGCAAGGAAACCGTGCAACTCACGCTCATGGAATCCGAGCTGCTCCGCTACATGGTCCAAAACGCGGGACATCCCGTGTCCCGAAAAGCAATCCTCGAAAATGTGTGGAACCTGCAGGAAGATACCGACACGCGCGCCATCGACAATTTCATCGTGCGCCTCAGAAAATATATCGAGGACGAGCCATCCAATCCCCGCCACCTCCTGACCGTGCGGGGGCTCGGCTACAAATTCATCCCCTTTCCGGACAAGAAAACAAAAAAGTAGGTCTGGTCCGAGGGGGAACGTTTTTTTAGTTCTTGGCGGCTGATGGACTGTGTCCCATCTGGGTGCCCCCGTCCTTCGTTTTGGGAAGGGCGGGTCTTTGTCCGTGTCATCCTTGCGGTAGTAGCATGGAAATCCAAAGCGGGAGCCCACCCTTGCGAAAACCGCAAGGATGGGGCACCCAAAAACACCCTGCTTATGGGGTTGACCAGAGCAGCTTGCGGTCTTTGCCGTACAAGGAAATCGATGCGGCAGTCGTTTGCTTCATCCCCTTGCCCTTGGACGATTGCATTCCGTTGCCAATGCTGGTGGTAAAGCCTGCGGAATCGGACATTTCAAACGAAGTTCCCGACGGGGCCACAGCCATGTGCGCCTGAATGTCCGGGCGCGCTCCTACCAGCGACAATTGAGAGCCTATGCCATCCAGCACGCTAATGGAGACCGACGCGTGGCGCTGGGAGTCCGTCATGAGCAACATAGGCCCTTGGGGGCTGCCATCGTTCAAGGAGATCGTCACGAGTGCGACTCCGCTTTCATCGCGCAGCTTCAAGCCTGGTCCCGTGCCGGTCATGGACAGCTCCGCGCGGACTTTGCCGTTGCTGTCCTTCAAGATAAAGCTTTCCGCTTCAATTTTATCCGGCGTCCGCGCAGCTGCGGGCGCAGCCGTAGGTTTCGGCGCAGCTTTTTGTTTCGTCTTGGTCTGCCCCAACAAACTCACCGAAACCAGGGCGACAAGCAGCGTGAGTACCCCCTGCTTGAACCGTCGATTTTGGCTCTCGAGCCTTGCGATCCGGATCTCCAACTGCTGCTTCTCATGATGGCTGTCCATGGTCCCTCCTGGAGGCCTAATTTTAACCGGGCGGGTGCCAATCAAGCGGGAAGATTGCCTGTCCAATACCAATCAGCAACTAGCGCGCAAACTTGCCTTGCAGGCTGAGGGCCGTTCAGCCCACCTAATATCCAGAAATTCCATAAGTGCGTAAAGTTTGCATGGCTGGCCAATCGACCCCAAAAGCATCCAAACGCATCCCCCTCTTTTTCAATTAGATATATATAGCCGGGCCGCCTAATCTCTTGGTGCTCCGCGTGCTACCTTGCATAGGCGGCAGGAATGTTAAAAAAGGGGGGTGGAACACAATGTCTGAAGAAATCGATCGTTCAACTCATATCAACCAGGGCGTACCCGGATGGGTTATCGCGGCGGTGGCCGTGCTTGGGGTTGTGGCTTTGGCTGGGCTCATGATGGCCCACAATGCCTCGACGCAGACCCAGCAAGTCCAGCAGGCGTTCGACAGCAAGGTTAAGGCTGTCCAACAGGATTTCACGACGCAGATCGCCCAATTGCAGCAGCATCAGGCACAGGTGGATACGACCAGCGCCGGCTTTCAGAGCGACCTGACCGTCGTAACCAAGAAGCTGCGCCTCACTCAGGGCGACCTAAAGAAGGCGCGTGAAGAAGCCCAAACCATTCGGACAGAAGATCAGGAAAAGATTGCCGCAGTCGATGAAGCCGCCAAGACACAGCTCGCCACCAAGGCAAGCACGGATGACGTCAAGAGCGTCGACGGCAAGGTGGAGGGCGTTCGCACGGACCTCTCTGGCACGCAGAATGACCTGAAAATGGCCCGCAGCGAACTCGGCACACTGATCGCGCGCAATCACGAAGATGTGGACCAGCTCCGCCGCCTCGGCGAGCGCGAGTACATCGAGTTCACCATCGACAGCAAGAACAAGCCCCAGAAGGTGGGGGCCTTCATGGTTGAACTCCGCGGCACCAACACCAACAAGAATCGTTACAATGTGGCCTTGATTGTGAACGATTCCCGCATCGAAAAGAAGAATCTGCCCGTCAACGAGCCGATCTTCTTCCACCAGGGCACGGATCGCCGCCCACTGGAATTCGTCGTCAACACGGTGGCCAAGGACAAGGTGACCGGCTACATCAGCGTCCCCAAATCCGCCGGCTCGCAAAGCGCGGCCAGCGACTAGCACGTCCCTCACAACCGGGCGCCGATTCGGCGCCCGGTTTTTTTATTTTCCCGCGATAATTTCCGCGAAGATTCCCGATCGAGAATCAATACTCCACTTTCAAGCAGCGCCATATCGCGTTACACTCAGAGTGTCTTGCTTGCCCCTCGCCATCTCATTTTTACAGCCATGGAAGGCGCCCTGGTTGACCCGCGCACGAATTCCTTTTCAGCCGCGGAAGAAGCCTTGTCGGAACTCGAAAAGCGCAAAATTCCTCTTGTCCTGCTTACCTCGCGCACGCGCGAAGAGATCGACCCCATACGCCGCGAGATGGGACACAACCACCCATTCGTCACGGAAAATGGCGGAGGGATCTTCTTTCCCGACGGCTACTTTACCCTGAAGATTCCCGGCTCCGTCCGCACCGCGCGCTACCTCAGCATCGCCCAGGGACTGCCCTACGCGAAAGTCTGCGAAGCACTGGACGACATCGCCGAGGAATGCTCCGTGGGGGTTGCGGGCTTCCATCACATGAGCCTGCGCGAAATTGCCGACAATACAGGTCTCCACCCGCGCAACGCCGAACTGGCTCGTGCCCGGGAATTCGACGAACCCTTCTTCTTCACTTCGGCCGACGAAAAAGACATTGCGCGATTTGTGGAAACGGCGCGCGCACGAGGCTTCGACACACGGCGCGGCCCGGCTTTCTGGCACTTTTCCTCCAAATGCGACCCCGCGCGCGCGGTGCGCACGCTCGCGCAACTGTTCCGGGAAGCGACGCATATCAAGCTGACGCTCGTCGGAATTGGCGGAGGCGACCAGGATTTGCCGTGGCTCCACGCCGTCGATCAGGCCGTCCTTCTGCCCGCCTCGCGCGATGCCGCGCAATCTCCCGACATTTCGCAGGAAAAACAAGGCAAGACAAAGACCATTGTCATGGGAGATGCGCCCGGCCCTGCGGGATGGAACCAAACAATTTTAAATATTATCGGTTAGTCTCAGTACTTCCAGTACCGCTGCATCAAAGAATCTTTTTTCACACGGTGGCAATTCGCGGGCACTTCTGCGCACGATTCCCCATCCGCCGGCCTTCCAGAAGATCGGCAAATGAAACCAACCCGCACAAGGGAATCGAGTTATGAATTTTCATCGCGTCCCTGCCGCATGGCCCTCAACTTGCCATAACGTAAGCGTCGCGCGCGGCATGGAACTCGCGAGCCGGTGGCATCGGCTACGTACCCGCACGCAAATTTAATTTTGCATCGTTTTTTCCGCCGGGGGGATGAGCATGGGCGGCGCGGCTGTAAAGCGCCGCCCATTTTTTCTGGCGAGAAACCCGTCTTTGAGAATTCGCCGCGAAAGCCAGAATCGTAAACACCTCGCAACCATCTGAATTCGATCGATAAAAACCGAAACGGGGAACCTGGCGGCTCCCCGTTTCAGCGCTTTTCATTTCGCCGTCGCGGCGCTTTTAACGCCTCGGACGGCACGCACCGCGTGCGCGGTGTGATGTCGGCAGTTCGTGTTCAAAGCCCGGTGGAGTCATCCTCACCTCCGTGGCTGATTGAACTACAGTTCCCTTGTACGCCCTTGCCGCCCGTTTGGCAAGTGGTGTGACCTGCAAAAACCGCGCCACGAGGACTATCGGCCTACTTAATAAACAGGCCTTCGCGAAGCTGATCGCGTCCCACAAACATTTTGGACGAGCGATAACGCCTGAACAAGTCCTCGATTTCCCGGTTCTGAAAAACGCGTTGCGCCTTAAATGGGCAGGATGCGTTAATCAATTCCAGGCTTTGAGAATCCGCTACGCGATAGCGATGAAAAAGGATCGGCTTCCGTGAGTGGAAGAGGGAGAGAACAACTCCGCCGTCGCGGACGAGCGATGTGAGACGCGCGACGAGTTTACCCACGAGATCGCTATCGAGATAATCCAAAATATCCCACATGAGCACGGCGTCGAACGTGTTATCCGGATACAGCATGGTGGTGTCGAGGAACCGCTTCGCGCGATCTTCCGGAGTCAGGCTCGATCGGTCCGCATCCATGGAAAGGCTCTTCCCAAGCTGTTCCTCATCGTCAAGGAACTGCTTCCAGGTGGACAGCAAATCCTCCGTGTATACCTTGAAGCCGCGCTCGATAAAAAAGGTAATGGTCGATTGCCGGACCGGCCCCATATCCAGCAAATGTCCGCGGGAAATTCCATCGACCTGCCAGAGAAATTCCTTAAGTCCATTGGACTGGCGCACGGGTTTCGGAGAAATCCCGGACACGACAGGAGGCGCTTCTGAAATCGCTTTCGCGACCGCCACGGCTGTCGCGGGATGAGAATCCACCTGCGGCATGGCGGATCTTTGGGATGAACGTATCTTATTGAACAGACTCATCTCAGTGCCCGCTATCCGCGACTGCCTTCATCGCCAACCCCGGCGCGGATGGCGTGACGGCAACGGCGGGCTTCACCGCCGAGCGAATATTTCCGGCAGCTTCCTCACGCGTAATTTCCACTTTACTGTGAAGTTGCGCGCCTTCCGCGATGGAAATCTGCTTGGTTGAGATGTCGCCACGAACTTCGCCGGTCGACGCCACTTCCACGCGGTCGCGGCCCCGCAGCGCGCCCAGGACTTTCCCGCGCACCACAATCTCGCGAGCTTCGACGTTCGCGGAAATTTTTCCGTGCGGCCCGACAGTGACGCGGCCGCTCGTCAGATGAATCGTGCCCTGCACCTCGCCGTCGATGTACAGGTCTTCGTTTCCGCGAATCTCACCTTTAATCACTAATGTCGAAGTAATGGTTCCGCCGGAAGGCTGAACCACTTCCGCGGTCATGCCCGCAAGACTTCGCACAACCGGATCCACGCGAACCGCCGGAGCCTGCGTCTGTGCCGGCGTTGACGCCGGAACCCCGGCAGCTGGAGCTGCAGGTTTTGTATCTTCTGGTTTACGCCACATGTTTTTCCCCCGACCGAAAACTCCGTGACTACCAGGCTGGGGAAGGTCAGAGCGGCCCGGAGTGGACGGCAACAAACAAACTATAGTACGACAGAGATGGCTGGGGTAACGCCGCGAACACGGAGTGTTTCCAATCAGATACGGGCAGGGGTAGGTACAGTGTCCATACTGGCCTCGGTACAGGTCGGCGTCACAGATAGCGGAAAAAGTCTCTCTTTTGTCATTCCGAGCGAAGCGAGGAATCTCTCTCCGATCTACGCCCAGGAAAAGAAAGAGAGATTCCTCGCTTCGCTCGGAATGACAAAAGGCTTGGGAACTTTTTCCGAAACCTGATCAGTCCAGGAGGCCCGGAATCGCGAAGGAAACGCCGTTTTCGGGAGGTGGCGCGCTTCGCAATTCCCACTTCGCCACCAGATAGCCGACAAGTTCGGTCATGAAGAGCTTTTGACCCTGGCGCGTTTGCCACCAGTGCGCGACATCGAATTCCGAATCGCGCGCGCCGCTCACGCGGCAACTAACGCTCGATGGAAGAACTCGGCTATAGATGAACCTTGCGCGGCGCGCATGATAATTGGAAGTCACGATCACGACGCGCTTCCATTTCCGGCGCTCGACGAGGCGCGCGGCCTCCATCGCTTCTTCCCGCGTGTTCAGCGCGCGGCTCCCCAGCTTCACGATCGCTGCGTCGGGCACGCCAAAAGATTCGAGATCGTGCGCCATGATGTCCGCCAGGCTGACATTTCGCCGCAACATTCGTCCGCTGGCCACGACCACGGGCGCCACGCCCGCCCGGTAAAGGTCCGCCGCATGAAATGCGCGGTCCGCCGCGTAATTGTCGTCTCCGAGAACAATCAACGCGTCCGATTGCGTGGCCGGCTCATCCACGACCCAGGATTCTCCCGCGAAACGCAACAACGGTCCCCTGCCGGCATAGAGCACGGCGACCATTCCAACTAATAGCAACAGGAATATCAACCGGAAGAAAATGCCGCCGTATGTTTTTCGCCTCATGCGATGGGGTCCAGGTTGCGCAATCGTTCGGCTGCTTCCTCGGGCAGGATGGCGTTGTAATAGACTTCCTTGATGTTGTAGGACTTGCTTCTGGTTTCCACGATGGGCAGGATTTCGATGTGCCAGTGATAATCGTCGGCGATGGTCTTCCAGTATTGCAAGGAATTTTCGCCCTTCGAGTGAGCCGTATTGGGCGAGCTATGCACGACTAGATGGTATGCCGGCGCGATCTGGCGAATTCGGCGGAGAATCCGGCGCAGGAGTGCCGCCAGATGCTTGCGATTTGTACCCGGGCGCGGCTGCTCGAACATATGATTGTGCCTGCGACTGAGCACCCAGACTTCGTACGGAACGCGCGACGCATAGGGGCATAGCGCGACGTATTCGCCCTGCGTATCCACGATGCGATTTCCCCGGCGCTCTTCCTGCTTCACGATGTCGCAAAAAACGCAGCGCTCTTTTTCCTTGAACCATTCCCGCGCGGCGCGCAGTTCATAGAGAACTCTTCTGGGCATGAAGGTCGTCGCCGTGATTTGCGAATTGGAATGAGAACCCTCCTGTCCGGCGAGAGGGCCGTAATTTTTGTAAATGGAGACATATTTAAAGCGGAGATCCCGCTTCAAATCCTCGACGCGCCGCCTCCACGCCTCCATCACCAGCACGATCTGATCTTCGGTTAAATCCTCAAATTTGCAATTGTGCTCCGGCGTTTCGATGACGATTTCGTCCGCGCCCACCGGCTGCATCTGATCGTAAATTCCGTCGGCGCGCCGGTCGGGATCGCCTTCGATGCGGTAGAGTGGGTCCGGGTGCGGCAGGACGACGACTTGCGACGGCCCCTCGGACGGCAGGCGAAGCAGCGCAATTTTGGAATTCGTTTTGTCGGGACAAAACGGGCAACCGCCCGTGGTTTCGCAGGCTTCCTGCCGGTGTCCCGCGATCACCCAACTGCGCGTGATGGGATCTTTACGAAGTTCCATGAAAGGATTCTAAGTCAATGCGGCGGATTGCAGAAGACATCATTCGGCCTGGATGGACCCAGCATCGTACGGCCACAAAACTATCGCGTGTACCGGGCGGGCGTGGGTCCTTCTTCCAGGCGGTGCCGGTCCCAGATTGCGCCCTCGCGAGAGTAGGAAGCCATCTCGAAATCCTGCGTGAGCTCGAGGCAGTCGGTCGGGCAGGCGTCCTCGCAAAGTCCGCAGAACATGCAGCGCGAAGTATCGTACGTGAAATTGCCGAGCACCTTGCGGCGGGTCGCATCGTCGCGCTGCCAGCCCACCACAATCAAATTTTCAGGGCAGGCCAGTGCGCACAGGTTGCACGAAATGCACAGCGTCTCGCCCGTCTCCGGATTCATGTTGAGGCGCGGCGCGCCGCGGTACCGCTCCGCGACCATCGGCCGCTCAAGCGGATACTGCTCCGTATAGATATTTTTCGGATGCTGCGTGCGGAAGGTGAGGATCATTCCCTTCCAGAAATCCGCCAGAAATAGCCTCTGCATGAATGAATTCATTGGGATAGTCTGTCGGGGGATATAACGATTGTCAATCGGTTTCTATTCGGGTGGACTTGCTTTGAGTGCGACTCACGGTCATTTCGGCGAGGGGATCGTCCGCCATCACTCTAATCTCAAGCCTGCGCTTATTACCCTTGCCAGAATTTGCTGGCTCATATATATAAGGGCATAATTACTGGAGGAATTATGCACAAATTATGGATTGCTTCATGCGCCTTCCTTTTTTGTGTTACTCCCTCTAACGCCGACAACTGGGTGAAAGTAAAAAGTCCACACTTCACCGTAATTAGCAACGGTACCGAAAAACAGGCCCGCCAGGTCGCGCTCGGATTCGAGCAAATCCACTCCGTTTTCACCGCCACGATCCCCGGGCTCCGCACGGACTCATCGGCGGAAACGATCGTGATAGCCGCCAAGGATGAGAATGCATTCAAAGAACTGACGACATCTGAAAAGAAATGGGCCAGCCATCTTGCTGGTCTATACATAAAGGGCTGGGAAAAGGATTATGTGCTTGTCCGCCTGGATATCCTCGATGAGAACCGGAGCGTCGTTTACCACGAGTATATCCACAAGCTGCTGCATCTGAATTTTACGAGGCTGCCTGTATGGCTGGATGAGGGTCTCGCCGAATTCTTCGGCAACACATGGATGCGCACCGACGGAATTTTCATCGGGGCTCCCAGTCCACGCCTGGCCGAACTCCGTTCGCGCTCCATGTATCCACTTGAAACCATCCTGACCGTGGGACATGCGTCTCCCTACTACCGCGACGCGGATAAGGCCGGCATGTTTTACGCGGAGTCCTGGGGGCTGACGCACTTTCTGATGATGGGTCCCGGCATGGAAGGGGGACGTAAGATGAATCTTTATCTTGCATCCTTGCAAGGAGGAGTGGAAAACGACAAGGCCTTCGACCAGGCCTTTGGAAACCGTCAAGACCTTGACAAAAATTTCCATGCCTATGCCAACCGCTTTTTATATCCTGCGATGCGCTTCGACAAAATACAGAAAATCGATCCTTCCACTTTCGACGGCGGCCCAATGGCATCGCCAGAGGCGAATGCGATGCTCGGCGGATTCTTCACGAAACAGCGTGAAATTGAAATTGCCGACAAGAAATTAACGGCGGCGCTAAGCCAGGATTCCAAGTCCGCACTCGCTCATGAAAACGAGGGGTTTCTTGATTTCATCCAAGGCAAGGACGAGGAAGCTCAGAAGGAGTTTGATACGGCAGTGACGCTCAACCCGGACAGTTACCTCGCGGTCTACTACCAGGCGATGATGAAATACCATGGCAGGAAGGACGCCGACTCTCTTGCCCAGCTCGATGCTGCAATGGCAAAGGTCATGCAATTGAACCCACGGTTTGCTCCCGCATTCGTCGTGAGATCGCAGATCTATGTGCAGCAAGGAAAATTGCAAGACGCCTATAACACTTCCGTGCAGGCACAACGCCTCGAGCCCGATCGTGGCGGCTACTTGACGAATTCCGCGGCAATCCTTCTGCTGGGACGAAATTATCCAGGCGCGTTGAAAATTGTCACGGTGGTCGCCGCACGCTGGTACGGTTCCGACAGCGCGGAAGCTCTGGCCGTTGCGGCTCAGGCTCGGCAACTTGGAAAGATTGAGCAAACGGCCGACGAAAAGACAGAGGAAGATCGGGAGATGGTATACGCCAAGGGTATCGCGGCAGTGGGGGGAATCATCCAATCCACGCACTGCGAAAAATCATCCCCCCTGAAGCTGGTGCTTCGCAGCGGCGACAAACTATTGAATTTCCGAAATGGCAAGAAATTTGGCACGGGTTTCTCCGACACGCTTTGGTATGGCGAGGATCACTTTGACGTTTGCTACCATCTCGCTGGAATGAACGCTCTTGTACGGTACTTGCCATCCTCCGATCCAGGCGGCGAAATGGAAATGCAATGGCTCGAGATCCGTGATGAGCTGATCCCGACTTCCCTATCGACGGCACAGACAGACAAGGCAGCCAATTCACCTCCTGCAACAAATTGATAATTCGATTCCTCATACTTCAAAACGAATTTAAAACTTTCTTCAATTTCATCCCTTGACCCGCAGTGTATAATCCGCGGCAACGCAAATTTCAAACTGGCGCTACCGAATCACAGGAGACGGTTTACTATGCGAAATCGTTCAATGGGCATTATCCTTGGGCTGGCAATCCTGATGGGTTGCGCGCTGACGGCCCCGGCTCAAACCAAGAAGCCGGACGCGCCGGCCAAGTCGGCGAGTTCAACGAAAATCGGCGACCTGTCCGGTGTCTGGATGCGGGACGCGCCCCCTGCCACGGCAATGCAGTATTGGATTTATGAGCTGAACCTCGAGGAACCGCCCATGACCGCCTGGGGCGAGACGCAATTCAAAGCGACCAAGTCATCCTTCGGCGCGCACATGTATCCGCTGGAGGAGACGAATGATCCCGTTTTGCGTGGCTGTTTTCCTCCCGGCGTGCCGCGCGTTTATATGCACCCTTTCCCCTTTCAATTTATTCAGACACCTAACGAAGTCGTGATGCTCTTCGAGGTCGATTCCCTGCGGCGCGAGATTTACACCGACGGGAAGCCGCACGATACCGCTCTCGTTCCCCTGTGGATGGGCGACTCGATCGGGCATTGGGAGAGTGACACGCTGGTCGTCGACACCGTCAACTTCAACGACAAGACCTGGCTGGACCGCGTGGGTCACCCGCACAGCGACGCCTTGCACGTCATCGAGCGATTCCGCCGGACCGCTCCCGATCACCTGGTGGATGACATCACCATCGACGATCCGAAGGCCTACACAAAACCCTGGACCGCGCGCCTGGAATTCAAGCAAAGGCCGTGGAAGCTGACCGAGCAGTTTTGCGAGGACGGCGAAACGTTCCTGGGACTCGAAAAAAAGGAAGCGTCGCAGGGAAAGTAGCGCAGCGCTTTCGCGCACTGCAACGCGCACTGCAACGCACACCACATGTTGAGCACGAATCGGCTCTCCATCGCCGCCCGGCGCGGATTTGGCGATTGACTTAATCCGAGCGACAGTGGATATTTTTGATAAGACTTTTTCCCAGCGTGGAACGGCAATTTTGGCCATCAGGCCACTCGGCGCGGATTTGTTTTCAGAAGGGTTCTTTCAGGAGGACCGGAATGAAGAAACTGGCGCTTTTTCTAGCGACGATGTTCTGCGTGATTTTTATTTCCGCCCCGTTGCCGGCACATCATGGAGAGGCTAACTACGACACGGAAAAGACCATCGCGGTCAAGGGAACCGTGACGGAATTTGAATTCGTCAATCCTCACGTACAAATCACCATGGACGTGAAAAACGACAAGGGCGAAATCGAGAAGTGGACGGGCGAAGCCCGCAGCCCGGCCATGCTGGCCCGCTACGGTGGATGGGACCGAAACACGATCAAGGTCGGCGACGTCATCACGCTGCACGGCCATCGAACCAAGAACGGAACGAACTTCCTGCGGCTGGAAAAAATTGTACTGTCCAACGGCAAGGAACTGCCCAACCTGTAGATACTCTTTCGTTCTGTTATCGCGGGCTTCAGCCTGCGAGGTTTAATTCTTGCAAGAATTAAACCCCGCAGGCTGAAGCCCGCGCTACTTTCTCCCTCCTACAATGGTAAAATAAGCGGCCATGAGCACCGCCACCACTCGGCCTCAACTTGTGATTCGCCCGGCGCGGGAAGACGACGCTTCTTCCCTGTGCGAAATCTTCAACGAAGCCGTGCAGGACCGCCTCGATACATTCGATTCCGGCCCGCGCACCGCTGACGATCAGCGTTCGCGAATCGCCGCCGCCGAGCATGATCCCTTGCATCCGATCCTGATCGCCGAATTACGCAACTGGATTGCGGGCTGGGCTGTGCTCGCACCGTACGACACTCGAATCGAGCTGAACGATATCGGCGAGGTCTGCATCTACGTGAGGCGCGCATTCCGTAGTTACGGAGTGGGCCGCCAGTTGATGCGCGCCGTTCAGGAAGCCGCCGGAAAACTTGGATACCGGAAACTCATCGGCCGCGTCCTCGTGCAAAATCATGATGGGTTGATTCTGTGCCGCGCGACGGGCTGGCGAGATGTGGGCCGCCACTCGGCCCACGCCCGGCTGAATGGCAGCCTGCACGACGTCATGCTCGTGGAATACCTGATCCCAACCTCTTCCTCACCGCAGCCGTGAACGATTCCGAATACATGCAACTGGCCATCGCGCAGGCGCAGGACGCCGCGCAGCGCGGAGAAGTGCCCATCGGCGCCGTGATCGTGCTGGAAGACCGTATTCTGTCCGCGGCGGGAAATCGCACGATCACGGATTGCGACCCGACGGCACATGCGGAAATCGTGGCCCTGCGCGAAGCCGCGCGGGAGGCCGGAAACCATCGACTCATCGGCGCGTCGCTGTACGTGACGGTTGAGCCATGCGCGATGTGCGCGGGTGCGCTCGTGCAGGCGCGCATCGCCCGCCTGATTTACGGCGCCGACGAACCCAAGGGCGGCGCCATTCGCACATGCATGCAGGTTCTCGACGCGCCCGCGCTCAACCATCGCGTTGAAGTCGTTTCCGGTGTTCTTGCCGGGGAGTCCGTGGAACTGCTCCGTTCCTTTTTCGCCGCGCGCCGCTAGTGGCGCGGGCTTCAGCCTGCGGGGGTTCAGCCTCGCGAGACCTAAACCCCGCAGGCTGAAGCCCGCGCTACTGGATCCCGTCAAGCTCCAGGCTTCCTGCCTTCGTTCATTTTCCACAACATTTGCCGCAACATTCCGAGCCAGATCACGGCGTCGCGCTCCGGCAAATGCAAGCGCCGCACGAGGCGGCGAATCCTTTCGTCCGAGTCCGTGACGCGCCGGCGATCCAGGAACCCGCTCGTCTGCAGCGCCTCCAGCAACAGCGCGGTGATGCGTTCGAGTTCTTCGGCCGTGGCCGTCTTCGATTGTCCGGCGGCCCGTGCATACCTGGAATCACGAATGAGTTCGTACAGGCAAACGGCGACCGCCTGGCCAAGGTTCATCGAAATATTTCCGTCGCCCGTCGGAATGCGGATGAGCCAGTGACAATGGCTTAGGGCGTCATTCGAAAGCCCGAATTTCTCGGAGCCGAAAAGCAGAGCCACATTGCCGGAGCCGAGCCGCTTGTGAATCTGGCGCGCTCCGTATTCCGGACGCCTGACCGGGTGTTGCAGGTCGCGATTGCGCACCGCCGTCGTTCCCACAACCAGCGTGCAATCCGCCACAGCCTCGGCCACGGTTTTGTATTGCTCGGCGCCGGCGAGGATATCCGACGCGCCAACGGCGGAACGCGCTTCGCGAAACGACGGCGTGTAGGGATTCACAAGGCGAAGAGCCTGAAACCCGAAATTGCTCATGGCCCGGGCGACCGCTCCGATATTGAGCGGATTGCGCGGCGCGACCAGGACGACGCGCAGACGTGTAAGTTGATTGGCGGATGGCACGATTCTCTTATTGTAAGGCATGTGAACGGTAACGCCAGCCGCATGGGAGCGCATCCGGAAATCACAAAGGCTGAAGAATGTGGGAGGCGCTGCGATGCCGGACACCTTTGCGCTGGCCTTCAGTCGAATACAGGCTGAATCCACATCGCGTTACCCGGACTACTTCGTGGAAGACGAATCACGAGACAGTGCGGCGCGGCAACGATACATTTGGAGCTGCGTAACGAAGTCACCCGGATTTAGAGCCAGCGCCTCTTCAAACTGCTTCACGGCGCCGGCGCAATCGCCGCCAGAAGCCATAACAACGCCGTAGCTTGTATGGAATGGGGCTGAATAGGGATTCAACTCCACCGCATGACGAAAGTTCGCCAGCGATTCCGCCGTACGGTTTTGCCTCAACAGGATTCGTCCCAGGGACTCGTATGCGTCCGGATAATTCGGGGCCAGCGCGATCGACTGCCGCACGTATTGTTCCGCCTGCGGAAATTCCCGCTTCATGTAAAGCACGCGGGAAAGATTATACAAAAGTCCGGAATTTTGGGGATGCCGCAAAATCCCGGCATCGAGCACGGCATGGGCTTTATCGATCTCTTTGCGGTCAAGCAACTCCACCGAGAAGTTGTTCGCCGCTCGCGCATTACCCGGCGCGACGAGGTATCCCCGCTCTGTCAGCGAATAATCGTCGTTCCATATGGGCAGCACTCGGGCCGCGCAAATGACCAGCGCTGTCGTGAGCGCGAACGCTGCCACAACCACGTGCAAAGGCCGCCCAAATATAACCGCCGGCTTTTTTGCCGCACGCTCGACGATCAGAGCAACGAGAAGCGCGGCGCCGATGCTCGGAACATAAAAATATCGGTCCTGGACAAACTGATCCGGGGCAAACACGAATGTATCGAGAGCGGGCAGAAGCGGGATGGCCATCCAGGCAAACGCGTACCCTACATCCCTGGCTCCCAGGCGCTTTCGAAAGAACCAGATCGCAACGGCAACCGCGATGAGAACCAATGCGGGCAGGACGACTCCCGTCATCGTCAGTTGCGATTGAACCGTGAGATCGTAGTAGACCGATAGGCGCACGGGAAGCAGCCAGTGCTTCAAGTAGAAAAACAGAATGCTCGGCAAGGTCAGGAACCACTCGGACACCGATTCTTGCGAATTCGCGTGGCTGAACCCCGATAGCACCATGTAGCGAACGACAAAATAAACCAGAGCGACGGGAACATAAAAAGCCGCTGCCCCAATGGCCCGCCTCCATGGCCGAGGGGATTCCGGCGACTCCCGCGCTGCCACGGGATCGCCCGCAATCCAGTAGTGAGCGAACACGAGAGCGGGCAAAACAATCGCGGTCTCCTTGCTGAGTAACGCCAGACCGTACAAACCGCACGAAACGCTCATCCAGGCCGTTCTGGCACCATCCCGTGCGTACAAATACGCGAGAAACGCTCCCAGGAAGAACATTGCCTGGAATGATTCCGACTCGCCCGAGATCCAGGCCACAACATCGTGGTGCATGGGATGCACGCCAAACAGAAGCGCCGTCATCCACGCAAGCCCCGCGCTGCCTGTCATCTTCCGAATCACCGCATAGACCATCCACGTAACCACGATGTGCAATACGAGCGCACCGAGATGCCATCCGAAAGGCCGATCCGAGAACCAAGCGTAATTCAGGCGAACCCAGACCAAAAACAATGGGCGATAGTAGTTGCCGGGATCCAATGGATAGATTTGCTTCCAAAGCGAAGTAACAAAATATTGCGGCAGATACTTCCAGAATTTGATGAATGGATTATTGACAACCAGGGGAGAATCGTCATAAACGAAGCCATATCGAAGAGCGCTTACATACGTAATTGCGGCGATCAGCAGCGCGGAGCCGAGAAGCTGCCGGTCAAGCGTTTTTTCTTTCTGCTCACTGGATTGAATGGGTTTGGATTCTGGCAGTGCCATTTTTCAAATTCTCCATCGAGCCATTTCCAAGTTCTCTAGTTTTTCTCTGTGTCCTCGGGGTTCTCTCCGCGTCCTCTGTGTTAAAGCCTTTCCGGAAAAATCTTTAACACAGAGGGCACAGAGAACACAAATTAGCACTTTCATTGGCAGTGTGCACCGCCGGCTTGCGCCGAATATGTCACAAGAGTTAGCAATGCTTTCGCGACACGCACGTCTTCAGTTCGATTCCCCGGCGAGGCTTTCCCCATCCACAATGGCAACTCCCGCTGGAACTTGAAAATGAAACAACTCCTTCGGCAGGGAAACGTCCGTTTGCCAGTTTCCAAATCGATATTCCAGATCGATTCCGCCTTGTTCGCGAATCTCGATGCGCGCAAGTTCTCCGGTGGATGCGTCGATTTCCAATAGAACGTCCGTGGGGGCTTTCCCCGGAGTGAATTCCGGTTGCGGGGAGCGCGAATTTGCCGCCGGACGCGGTTCCTTTGCCTCTCTTGGGAGGCAGCGAAGGACCGCGTGGCCGCTGGGAATTCCTCTTTGGCTAATCAACTCAACCCGGCTGCAAAGGCGCGCGAGATCGGTTTTCCCCATCAAAAGCATGAATGGTGTGCGCCAATCGGAGCTCTCCCTGACAGGCACTTTCGTCACCGTGTGGTCATAGGGAACATAAAACCATGTGGTCTTGCCATCCACGAGGAAGAGCTTCGGTTCGGGCGAATCGTATTCCCATCGCATCTGTCCCGGCCTTTGAAAATACACGGTCCCGGACTCGACCCGCACCTGCCTTTGCCCTTCGCTGTAGCGTTCCAGGAAAACGCCCCGCAGGGTGCGCGGCCGGCGGTAATGCTCTTCCAGAAGCCGGGTGAGCGATTCGGCCGAGGCCGAGGATTCCTGAGCGAGCGCGGACTTGGGCCGGAGTAAATCGCCGGGCACGCAGCACAACAATGCAATGGCGGCAAGACCCGAGAAGTATCTGGAATTCATTGCACCAGTCTAGCAGTTGGCGTTGGGGGGAACTAGCACGGCCCTTGCACCGAAATTACTGGAGCGGATTGTCCGATGGCCCGGCCGTTGCACCCACATTCACGCGAATGACACCCGACTGGTCCGCGTAGAAATGCCGCACTCCGGTTAAGTTCAGAGCAAGGGGATCGGCATTTATGGAATAGGCGCTGATGCTCCCATCGCTTTGCGTCGACAAAACAGCATAACTAAACGAATAACCGCTTTTTGTCTTGCTCGCCAGTACGGCGTCAATTAATTGGGCATTCGATTCGTTCACCGCCCCCGAGCCTGAGAGAGGTAGAAGGTCAGACGCGTAACCAATGCTGTAAGCCGTGGAGTAGATGACATTGGCTGTTGTGATGGTCCGAAGGTTCGCGACCGTAGCCGCTTCATTCGCACGGATTTTGCTTTGGATGAAATTGGGGATGGCGATCGCCGCGATGATTAAAATGATCGCGACCACGATCAGCAATTCAATCAGTGAGAACCCTCGATCCGACAAACTTTTCTTCCTTTTCTTCTCGGCAGTTATGCTGCTCGGATTTAATCTCATGATCGACTCCCTCATCTCGGCATTTCTTTACCGGTGCCGGTCTCTCTTTGCCGCCATCGATCAAGGGAGGAATGTTTAATTCCTCCCTCTGATCGATCCAAAAACAATTTAGAGCGGTAGATCGCCCGCTGTAGCGACGGAGCTCAGGTTCACGCGGATGACGCCG
>PLUM01000011.1 GCA_003165465.1 Acidobacteriota bacterium | reverse complement strand
AAGCGGTGCGCGCGGCGATCGAGCGAAACGCGTGGAGCGAAGTTGGCCGCCTCGTGCGCGAGGAATGGAATTTCCGGCGCCGCAACTTGCGCACGATTTCCACGCCCCTGATCGACCGTGTGATTTCCTCGGCGCGGCGGAATGGCGCGCTGGCGGGAAAAGTTTGCGGCGCTGGAGGCGGCGGGTGCCTCACGCTCCTGATCGATCCCGATGCGCGTGCGCGCGTCGAAGCCTCCGTCGTTGCCTCGGGCGCAAAGCTGCTGCCCGTGCGCATCGATCGCGGCGGAGTTTACGTGCAATCCGGCGGCGAGGTTTCCCGCTAAAGCCCACTGAAGTGTTGATGCGCTTGCCGCGCTCGATTGGTGTTAAAATCTTGCCGGAAGGTGCGGAATGTTCCGTCTGGCTTCCACGATTGCGATCGGCGGGCTTTTGTTGAGCGCCAATGCGTATGGAGCCCCGCGCGCGCCCTCTCTCGCTCCGATTGCAAATTCCGCGCCCGATGATCCTTCGCCCACTTTGCAGGGAACGCCGCAGGGCGCAGATCCAGCGCAGCCCCCGCGGAACGTTTCCCCCGACAAGCCAATTGACAAGTCCCCTGACAAGCCCACTGACAAGCCCACTGACAAGCCCGCTCCATCGGCAAAAGCCCCGGAGCGGCCTCTACAGCCGATGTCGCGCCTGTCGCTGGTTCGTTATGTGGATGGGGAACTCGTGCGTGTAGTGAAAACTATTCCCGCGGGCAAGCGCGGGTTTCATCTGAAAGCAGGCGCTCCTCTCGATGAGAATGCGCTTCGGATAGCGATTGCCTCGGCGGGTTCGGCCATCAATCCGGGCGACCATGCACAGATCACGAATCTGGAATTCAAAGAGCGCCAAATTATCGTCGATATCAATGGCGGTGGCCGCGGGAGAACCCGGTTGCGGGACCGCATCCATTTGGAAGTTGGCGGAATTCCCACGATGACCACCACGACGGACACTCCCGTGAATACGAGCGCGGGCGCCACGCTGTATCTGGATTTCGGAAAACCGCTGCCGGACATGACTCCCAAGGATTTGAAGCAGTTCCTTTCCGGCCTGCTCGATTTTTCAATGCAACACTCCGCGGCCGTGCAGTGGGTGGAGACTTTGCCCCCTGACATCCGGAAAGCGATCCAGGACAAGCAGCCCATCGTGGGCATGGACCATGAGATGGTCCTCGCCGCAATAGGCCGGCCGGACCGCAAGGTTCGCGAGAAGGGGCCGGATGGCGGGGAAATCGAAGACTGGATCTATGGCAAGCCTCCGGCCAAAACAATTTTCGTGAGTTTCGAAGGCGACAAGGTCACGCAGGTGCGGCAGTTTCCGCAGTAGTTTCTGTATCGATTGTATTTTCATCGAGTGTAAATACAAATACGGTTTGGGTGCCCCATCCTTGCGGTTTGTGCAAGGGTGGGGGGTTGATTCCGACCTTTGCGTGAAATGAAAAACGATGGTTTAGTGTGGAAAAACCCCACCCTTGCAAAAATCGCAAGGATGGGGCACCCGAGCAACAAAGCACCCGAGTACCGGACCTGGAGAGGATTGATGAATCGGAAACGTTTTGGCGCGGATAGAACGCGTGCCTGGGCCGCGCTGCTGATTCTGATCCTGACGGCGGCGATTTGCGCCGCGCCGTCCATGGCGCAGGTCGTCGAGGTTCCAAATCCGCCGAACGCGGCGGAGCAGCAATCGAAGCCGTATGTGGTGCTCGTGTCGCTCGACGGATTCCGCTACGACTACGCGGCGAAGTACGGCGCAAAGAACCTGCTGGCGATGGCGGCGCAAGGTGCGAGCGCGCCGAATGGCATGATCCCGTCGTTTCCATCGATCACCTTTCCAAACCACTGGACGATTGTGACGGGGCTGTATCCCGAGCATCACGGCATTGTCGCGAATAATTTTTACGATCCGTCGCGCAAGGAGAAGTATTCCTATTCGGACGCAAAAACCAGCGGAGACGGCAGTTGGTACGGCGGGACGCCGCTCTGGGTGCTCGCCGAACAACAGGGAATGCGCGCGGCCTGCTTCTTCTGGCCGGGTTCGGAGGCGGAAATTCAGGGCAAGCGGCCAAGTTACTACCTGCATTTCGATAATAAATATTCGGACGAGATGCGCGTGGAACAAATTCTGGCCTGGCTGCGTCTTCCGGCGGAGAACAGGCCGCACTTCCTTACGCTCTACTACTCCAATGTGGACCACGCGGGGCATGTGTTCGGGCCCGACGCTCCGGAAACGGCCGAGGCCGTGCGGCACGTGGACGAGATGATTGGAAAACTTTCCGAGGGGATTGCGGCGCTGGGTCTGCCCGTGGATTTAATTGTGCTCGCCGATCACGGAATGGTAGCCACAAAGGCGGATGTGATTGTGCTCGATAAATGGGCTGACCTGTCACAATTTGAGACGGTAGGATCGCTGCTGTACGCGAAATCCGAAGCGGACGCGGAAAAGGCCTACAACTCGTTACTGGGCGCGAGCGACACGTTCCAGGTGTATCGCCGAAGAAAAATGCCGAAGCGCCTGCATTTCGATTCGAACGCGCGCGAGGGCGATCCCATCGTCGTGCCCACCGGCCCATTCAAAATTACCGCGCATGCGCCGGATGATTTTATGGCGTCCATTCGCGGCGTGCACGGATACGATCCGTCAACCATGCCGTCGATGAAAGCGATTTTCTATGCCGCCGGTCCGGACATACGCGCCGGAGTGACCGTGGCCCCATTCGAAAACGTCGATGTGTATCCACTGATCGCCAGAATCCTGGGGCTGCGCACAGGGCCAATCGACGGCAACCTGAGTGCGTTGCGAGGGATATTGAAAAAAACTTCTAAAGATCATCCGGTGAAGGCAAACTCATCCTTGGCTGGGCAATGGGCGTGTTCGTTTGACTTTTCAGGGCGTCCACCCTAGCATCGTGTGATTGTGTTCCGTGTGAAAGATTGACGACGAAAGTATGGAATTGCGCCCGATTAGGGATTGGGCGGGGATTGCGCTGTTCACTCTTCCGGAGGATTCATGTCGATTAAAGTGGGAATCAACGGTTTTGGACGCATCGGGCGGAACATCATGCGGGCGTCGCTGGGAAATGCGGCAATTGAAATCGTCGCGGTCAATGACGTTACCGACTCGAAGACCCTGGCCTATTTGCTGAAGTACGACTCCGTCCTGGGAAATCTGCACCAGAAGGTGACTCATACCGACGATTCGATCGCGGTGGACGGCAAAAGTTTTCGCGTGTTCAAGACAAAAGATCCGGCCGAGATCGACTGGTCGTCGGTCGGCGCGGAAATCGTGATCGAGTCCACGGGCCTCTTCACCAAGGCTTCGGACGCGGCCAAGCACAAGCGCGGCACGGTGAAAAAAGTCATCATCTCGGCGCCCGCCACGGACGAGGACCTGACGGTCGTGCTGGGCGTGAACGATAAAGCCTACGACCCGGCCAAGCACCACATTATTTCGAACGCCTCGTGCACGACCAATTGCCTCGCTCCCGTCGCGAAAGTGATTCAGGACACTTTTGGAATCAACTGCGGCACGATGACCACGATCCACTCGTACACGAATGACCAGAAACTGCTCGATCTGCCGCACAAGGATTTGCGGCGCGCCCGCGCGGCGGCCCTTTCCATGATTCCCACGTCGACGGGAGCGGCCAAGGCGCTGCATTTGGTCATCCCGGCGCTGAAAGGGAAGCTCGACGGCTATTCCATCCGCGTTCCAACGCCGAACGTCAGCGTCGTGGACCTGACGGTGTTCACCGAGAAGCCCGTGACCGTGGCCACGCTGAACGCAGCGCTCAAAACCGCGGCCGACGGCCCCATGAAGAACATTCTCGAATACACGGAAGAGGAACTGGTTTCCATCGATTTCCGAAGCAATCCGCATTCCTCGATCGTGGACTCGGGCTTCACGCGCGTTGTGGGGACGAATTGCGCGAAGGTCCTTGCCTGGTATGACAACGAGTGGGGATATTCCAGCCGTTGCCGGGATCTGATCCAGCTGATCGCGTCGAAGATGTAGGGGCGGTGACTAGCGACCGGTGACTGGTGATTCGTGAATCGTGATTTGTAATTCGTGAGTCGTTGCATGTGAATTGCGAAATATGATTTGCGAGTCGTCGTGCGCGGAAAAACCCCGGGTCTGAAGACCCGGGCTACAGCAGTTGCGAACGAGTTGCTGTAGCCCGCCTCTTCAGAGGCGGGGACTTCCGCCAAGTTATGCAACACGTTTATCCATGTGCGTTCTCTAAATTAGGTCATGAGCAAACTATCGATTCGCGATCTGGAAATGAGCGGCAAGCGCGTCTTTCTGCGCGTGGATTTCAACGTGCCTCTGGATGGCGCGCGCGTCACGGACGATACGCGCATCCGCGAAACACTGCCGACGATCGAGTTTGCCCGCAAGCGCGGCGCAAGGCTGGTCCTCGCGTCGCACCTGGGGCGTCCCAAGGGAAAACCCGATCCGAAATATAGTTTGAAACCCGTGGCCGCGAAACTCGCCGAATTGCTGGGCGCGCCCATCGATTTCGTCCCGGACTGCATTGGCGCGGATGCCGAAGCCCGAAGCCGCGCACTCGCCGACGGCGGCGTGCTCCTGCTTGAAAACGTGCGCTACCACGCCGAGGAAGAAGCCAACGACGAGAATTTCTCGCGCCAACTCGCGAACCTGTGCGACGGCCTTTTTGTTTGCGACGCTTTCGGCTCGGTCCACCGCGCGCACGCATCCGTCGTGGGGATCACGCGTTTTGTAAAGCAGGCCGCGGCGGGGCTGCTCATGGAGCGCGAACTGGCCTATCTGGGCAACGCGCTCTCGAATCCTGAGCGGCCCTTTGTCGCCGTGCTGGGCGGCGCAAAAGTCTCCGACAAAATTGAAGTCGTGGAAAACTTGATGCGCGTCGCGGACGCGATGCTCATCGGCGGCGGCATGGCGTACACATTTCTGAAGGCTCAGGGGCTGGCCATCGGGAATTCACTGGTGGAAACCGACAAGCTGGACCTCGCGCGAAAACTGCTGGCCGACGCGAAGCAGCGAAATTTCCGGTTCCTGTTGCCGACCGACCACGTGCTGGGCGTGCAATTCAAGGCGGACACCGAGACGCGCACGACCAGCGTCACGGAAACGCCCGACGGCTGGATGGGGCTGGACATCGGTCCGGATACCATCGCGAAGTATTGCGCCGAGCTTTCTCGTGCGAAAACAATTGTGTGGAATGGTCCGATGGGCGTGTTCGAGATGCCGGCGTTCGCCAGGGGCACGATGGAAATCGCGCGCGCGGTTGCGGCGGCCACAGCCAATGGCGCCACGACCATTGTCGGCGGCGGAGATTCCGTGGCCGCGCTTCACGCGGCCGGGCTCGCGGACAAGGTTTCGCACATTTCGACCGGCGGCGGCGCGTCGCTCGAATTTTTGGGCGGCAGGAAATTGCCGGGCGTGGAAGCTCTGACCGAAAAATCCTAAAAGCTTTTGACACAGAGGGCACAGAGAGCACAGAGAAGACAGGGCGGAGAAGAGAATACGATGCGGCGGCCTGTAATGGCGGGAAATTGGAAGATGTTCAAGACGCAGGCGGAAGCGCGCGCGTATTTTTCGGCGCTCGTGCCACTCGTGCAGGGCTCCACGCACTGTGACGTGATTGTTGCGCCGCCGTTTACGGCGCTCGCGGCGGCGGTCGAAGCCGTGCGCGGCACAGCCATTTCCATCGCCGCGCAGAACATGCACTGGGAAGTGGAAGGAGCGTTCACGGGAGAGGTTTCTTCTGGAATGCTGGTGGAGGCGGGCTGCCGCGCGGTCATCATCGCGCACTCCGAGCGGCGTCAATTTTTCGGCGAAACCGATGAGACCGCCAACAAGCGGGTCAAGGCGGCGCTGGCGGCGGGCCTGACGCCGATCCTGTGCGTGGGCGAATTGCTTGCCGAACGGGAAGGCGGCAAAACCGAGGAAGTTCTCGAACGCCAGTTTCAAGGAGGCGTTGCCGCGTTGACCGGGGCAGAGTTCTCGCGTATCATCCTTGCTTACGAGCCGGTGTGGGCGATTGGCACGGGCCGTACGGCGACGCCGGAAATAGCTGCCGAAGCGCACAGGTTCTTGCGGCGGCAGGCGGCGGCAAGTTTCACTCCGGAACGCGCTGCCGGGTTGAGAATCCTCTACGGCGGCAGCGTCAAACCCGATAACATCAAGGGATTGATGGCGCAGGTGGAAATCGACGGTGCGCTGGTCGGTGGCGCAAGTCTTAAGGCCGAGGCGTTTGCCTCGATCGTGAATTTCTGAAAGCATTCTGAAAGCATAGGGATAAGAAATGCCAAGAGAAGTGAAGTGGGCAATTTCGTTGTTGGTCGGAGCCGGGCTGCTGGCGCTCGGCTGGAAAGTATATTTCGTGCTGGTCACGCTGCATGTCATCATCTGCGGACTTTTGATCATTGTCATCATGCTGCAAAGCGGCGAGGCCGCGGACCTGGCGGGCGCCTTCGGCGGTGCGGGCAGCCAGACGGCATTTGGTCCGCGCGGAGCGGCCACGTTTCTCTCCAAGGCCACAACGTGGTGCGCCATTATGTTTATGATGACGTCCATGGCCTTGACCATGCACCAGAACTCGGCGGTGGCTTCCACCGGCAGTTCGGTGTTGCAGCAGTTCTCGAAGACGTCAAAGGCCCCTGCGGCGCCCGTGGTTCCGGTACCTGCGGCGCCGGCATCGGCGCCTGCGCCGTCGAAGTAAGCTGGAGCGTTTTGGTTCAGGATTTGTCGGCTGATTCATGGCCGTGCAGCAAAGTTGTTTCTCATCACCTCATGCGGAAGTGGCGGAACTGGCAGACGCACCATCTTGAGGGGGTGGCGCCGTAAGGCGTGGGGGTTCGAATCCCCCCTTCCGCACCAAAATATCGCTATTGTTTTCATCTAGTTTGGCCTCACAGTTTTTCCGTGTACCTCTGGCGTACCCTTCGTCTGGGATTGTGCTTCGAGTAGTGCCAGGGGATCGCTACTCCAAACCCGAGGAACATCAGCCTCCAATTGCTCCTGGCGGGATCTTACCCAGGGCGCGTAATGCCTCTCTGTGACCCTGATGGATGTGTGGCCCAATAGAATCGAGACGCGCTCCATATGCGGAAGACCCGCAAACCGGACCGCAGGCCTCCGCTCCAGACGCCACCCTCTCTGCCAATCCCCATCTCCCGCACACTCATCTGGTCTAGTTTTCCTCCGCCCCAGCGGTCTAATTTCACTCCGCCCTTGACACGCACCAGCACACACTCTATGGTTGCACCGTCAAACCGCGCATGGTCTCATTGTCACGGACCGTAAAGATTGAGTGTTCTAACCGTTTCTCATTCAGTCATGAAGCTAAGGTGTTCCATGGCTTGCCAGTTACGCGGTGCAGTTAGAAAGTTTCCAATTGCTCTGCTCTTCGCGCTGGCGGGAATTCACCCGTCCGCGGTTGCCCAGACCACACCGGCAATTGCCAGCATTCGTCCGACTCCCGTGCTCACGGGCGGCCCGAACTTCACGCTGACCGTGACGGGCAGCGGCTTCCTCGCAAATTCCGTGGTGCAAATCAACGGAAGCAACCGCCCCACGGTATACAAAAGCACCCTGCAGGTGACCGCAACGGTTTTTGCGTCGGACATCGCCGCTCCCGCCACACTCAACGTCACGGTATTCAATCCATTCGCGGCGGGCGGCGGGCTGCTCTCGAACGCTGTGCCGCTCGTGGTGAGCACCGCGCCCGCGCCGGTCCTGTATAGCGCGTCGCCTGAATTCGCGCCCCAGGGCGGCGATCACCTACGGATGACTCTCGTGGGAGCGAATTTCCGGCCTGGCGCAACCGTCGTGATCTCGCCGCCGCTGGCCGCGTTGACGTCCTCCACGGGGAATACGCGAGCCAGCGACGTATCCGTCCTCAGCGTTACGATTGCGAATTCGGGACTTATGACCGCGATCGTCAGCCTTGGCCCGCGGGCGACGCTTGGGCTTCGAGCCGTTGATGTGCTGAATCTCGACGGGACGAACACCGCGAGTTCCGGCATTCTTACCTTCGCAAGTTCGGGAACCACGCAGCCGCTTCGCGTGCAAAGTTCCAGCTCGCTCGGTGCGCCGGTCTCGATCCTGAACCTGGCGTTGAACCATCCGCGAAACGGAACGGTCGTGGCGCAGGGCCAGGAACTCGACGGCGAAGCGGTTCTGGCCGGCGCCGGAACGGGAACCGTGATCGGACAGTGGTTGTGGGATGGAAACGTGGTCGAGCAATTTTCCGCCGCGATTGTCGGCGGGCAAAGCACGGCCATACGCACGCGCCAATCGTTGCCGACATTTCTGTTGGGCGAGCACACTCTGCAATTGCGGATCGTGCAGCCCAATCAGTTGGCCGGCCAGCCCATCGTGGTGGTGGTGAGTCCCGGCAACTGGAAACTCGAACAACTCATTCAGCCCGAATTCGGCGCTGCTTTTACCAGCGGCAATCCACCGCGCCTGCTGTGGGCGCCCGTTCCGGGAGCGGCAAAATATCAAGTGGGTTTCTCCAGCGATCCTCATCTGGAGACGATCGTCGACTGGTTCGACGTGACGGACAATAGCTGGGAAGTGCCCGCGAAAACCTGGGAAAATCTGGCGGAAGGCGAACTCTACTGGACGGTGCGCGCCGTCGAATCGTCGGGCCCGCCGCGCAAGCCTTTGCCGATGAGACGCGTGTACCACGTTGTGGATGGAGGGCTGGCAGCGGCGCGTAGGATTCCGGCGCGCACGCCCAAGGGCAACACGCTGATCGAGTGGAAGCCCGCGCAAAAAAATGGTTTCTATTTCGTGACCATCAGCAGCGACTTTGCGGCCACGCATATTCTCCGCCAATATCTCACTGCGGACCCGAAACTCGATCTGCGAGCCGTGGATCGAATCCTGATTCCGGGGACGACCTACTACTGGCAGGTGGACGCCATCGCGCCGAACGGAATGCTGATGATGTCGGGACCGGTGCAGAGTTTTGTGGCGGAAGTATCGCCACAGGCGAACTGGGGCGAAAATGGCCGCCCGGTGCTGTGGGCTTCTCTTGGAACTCCCGAATCGCTGACAGCTTTGCCCGACCTTGCCGCGCAAATCGCCGCGCGCACGCCCGTTCCGGACAGCAGCATCAGCCAGTTGCAGCCGGCGATTTCGGCTAGCTTTCAATCGGCAGTCAATCCGAGCGACGTCAGCCTGATGGTCGACGATGTGGACATCACCTCCCTCGCACAATTGACCGAGGTCAAAGTTGCCTTCACGCCGCCGCTAGCGCTCACTGGCGGAGACCACAACGTGAATCTCAGCCTGGGAAGCGAAGCCACAACCTGGAAATTCACGGTCCTGGCTGCTGCTGCGTCCGTTTCCACTGCCGTCCCGGCGGCCAGCACGCTACAGCCTGGAACGGATGCGGAAGCCGCGCCCGCGACGCCCGGCGCGCTCCCCGCTCCTGCCGCCATCGCGGCCGCGCATCATCCTGCAGCAAAGACTGCCGCACCATCCGCCGCGCCCTCGATCGAAGGCCAGATCGGGATGACTACCGAGTGGGCTTCGGGATCGAATCCCCCCGACTCGAATGTCGTGTCGGCGGCCGAGCGCATCGAGTACCGGCAAGGGCCGTGGCATGTGGAAATGAACGGCAGCGGGCTGCTGAATTCCATCCTGAATCCGGCGGAGCAGCGCACGAGCCAGGGTCGAGTGAACGACTACGTGATCCAGGTTGGCTACCTGCAAGGCGCGTGGGGAGCGAATCTGCGCTTCGGCATCGTCTCGCCCGTGTTATACACGGACGCGCAATTCGTCACCGCCGCGACTCCCCGCCAGGGCGCCGAAGTCACGTTCAAAACGCCCGCGGGCATATTCGGCTATTTCGTGAACACGAACGACGAAGCGCTGGGTGGCGGCGCGGGAATTAATTTTCATCAGAAAATGATGGGAGCCAGTTGGCAGGCGCCCCTGCCCAAGTGGGCGCAATTCCGCCTGATGTGGCTGAGCGCGCAGGATACCGGCGCGCCCACCACGGTTTCGTTTGACTCGCAGGGCAACCCGATTATTCTGCCCAATCCCATCGCCACAACCTCATCGGGAGATGTGTACGGCGCGCTGCTGAACATTCATCTCGCTCCGAAATGGCTGTGGTCGTCCGAGTACGCCTTCAGTCGCGAGAATCCGGACACGTCGGACCCAACCTCGAAAAGCGAATTTGGCCGCGCCTGGCGCACGGGGATTTCCGGGCAGACGAGCAAAACGAATATCAACATTGCCTACCGCGACGTCGGCGAGAATTTCGGCAACCCGGCGAACCCGAGCCTCACGCAGGCGAGCCAGCCCGATTTGCGCGGCGTGGATTCGGCCATCGCGCAGATGACGCCCGCGGGCACATTCGGATTGAACTATACGTTTCTCGCGAACAACGTTCATCCCACGACGAGCGACGAATTAATTCTGCACAGCTTTGACGAATCCTGGAGTAAGCCGTTCGGGCTGAAAACCAATCTCGTCGTGGATGCGCGGCAATCGCTGACCGAAACCGGCACGGTGCCCGCGGCGCTGCAAGGCCTGCCTCCCGATCAAACCGGCGCGCAGGACATGCGCGACCTTTCGGGAAATATCAATGTGAGCCGGCAGATTGGCACGATCACGGTGTCCGCGGGCGGCACGCGGGACTGGAACCACAACACGTTGTTTCCGGAAGCCGACACGATCACTTCCTCGCTCAATTTCGGCGCGAACCTGATGACGCGCGGATTCTTCCAGTTGAACGCGCAAGTCAACGCGAACTGGGTGGCCGCCGACGGGTTGACGGTGGGAACGACGCGCAACGTCACGGCCTACATCCAGCCGGCATTCAACTGGAAGAAACCCGCGCTGCAAATTTCTCCGCTCGTTACGCTGACGAAAGGCCGTACGATTTTGGCCGACGGCACGCTCACGAGCGACACGCTCACCGGCCAGTATGGCGGCAGAATTTCGTGGACGCTTCCCGGCGCGCTGAAGTTCAGCACATTTTCCGCGCAAGGAAGCTACAACCAGAATCGCGACCGTATCTTGAGCTTTGACCAGAAAAGCACGCAACTACTGGTGTTGTGGACGGCGAACTGGGGCCATAAGCGCACCTTATAAATAACGAGCGTTCAAACTTATGACGAAACGAAGCGATGCACCCTCGCGCGTTCGAAGACCGGGATGGCGGCTCCCGCTGTTGTGCGTATTCTGTCTCGCGTTCGGCGCGATGGCCCATGCGCAGGCCATCCCCCCGTCGCTCTCCGGTTTCGCTCCCACGCAGGCCGCCGCCGGTTCCACCGTCACGCTCACGTTCACCGGCGCGAACTTTGTTGCGCGCTCGTTTAACGTTGTGTTTACGCCATCGCTGGGCATTACGGTGAGCAACGTTCGCGTTCTTTCCTCCACGCAGATTTCGGCGCAAGTGCAGATCGCCGCGAGCGCTTCGCCCGGCAGCCGCCAGGTCAAACTGATCGACGCGGATCGCAGCCTGCTCGCGGCGGCGGCCTTCACGATCGTCTCCGCCGCGGCTCAAACTCAAACTCAGACTCAGAATTGTTTGGCGGCCGTTGCGAGCGCAGGCTGCAGTGCGCCGCCCGTCGCGGTATCCGCCGTTCGCGAATTCTCTCCCTTGCAGGGAACGCAGGGCTCTTCCGTGATCCTGAAGATTACCGGCGTGAATTTTTCCTCGCCCGCGTCCGTGCAATTCACGCCCGGCAGCGGCATCGCGGTGCAG
Organism: Acidobacteriota bacterium; assembly: GCA_003165465.1. Lineage (GTDB taxonomy): Bacteria > Acidobacteriota > Terriglobia > Acidiferrales > UBA7541 > Palsa-360. The sequence continues at coordinate 19,903 of PLUM01000011.1, read as the reverse complement.
TCAACCACCGTCACGAATTCCAATGAACTGCAGGTCCAGATGGCCATTGCGCCGAACGCCTCGCTCGGCGCGCGCGGGGTCGTCGTGGTGCTGGGCGGAAAAACGCGCATCCCGGCGTCCAATACGTTCACCGTTGTTTCCGGCGCAAGCCTCAGCCACGCGCTGCCCGTGCAGATTCTCCGTGTGGTTCCCAACCAAATCGTCGCGGGAAGCCAAAATGTCGACCTCACACTGCAGGGCATCAATTTCGTTCCCGGCACGCAGGTAACGTTCACGGTGGGCGCGGGAGTGCCCGCCGCCGTTTTCGCGAATGGTCCGGCGCGTTACGTCAACAGCACGGAACTGCACGTCAGCGTGAACGCACTGCCTTCCGCGCTCCCCGGCGGGCGCGACATTCAGTTGGAAACGCCCAGCCGGCTGTCCGTCATGGGCAAAGGGATGTTGAACGTGCTGGCCACGAAGCCATCCGGCCTGCCCACCGTCATGAAAATTCCGCCCATCACACTTCAAAATGTTCCCTTGGGCGTGATCAAGCTGGACGCGCCGCTCGGAGCCGCCACCAGCAGCGATCAATCTGTCACCTATGGAGTTCCCTGGCTGGACGATACCGCCGTTTTCAAATGGCATGAACAGAATCCCGGCCTCGCCGACTACTACGAGTTGCGAGTCTACGCGCACGACGGGAAAACGCTGCTGGCGACGCAGAAAATCAGCGGCATCAAGGTTCTGGCTCTCGGAGGATCGCTGACGGTTGTGCCCACCTACTACCGCCCGGACGACACGTTTATAAAAGAGGTGCTGGAGCCGGTCCGGCACCCCGTTCTCTCCAGCGCGGCTAACCTTCGGCTTGGCGGAAATCAGCAAAGCGGTTCGGCATCCAGCGCTTCCGGCAATCCCAACGCAAACACCGCTCCGGACCAGTTAAGCGGCGAACTCAGCCAGGGTGACTTGCAATGGGAAGTGGCGGGGTTCCACACCTACAATAAAAACGGCGTCGCTCCGCAATCCGGTTCGCAAGCCATCGCCATGAAGAGCGGCCAAATTGCGAGCCTGGCCCAGACCTCGAATGCTTTACAGAACTCGGCGAACACGCAGTCCTCGGGCGAGACCGTCGATCTGGAAGTGGAAATCTCGAATCGCTGGCCGCTGAAGGCCCCGCAGGGTCCAACAGGTTTGGCGTGCAACAATACCGGCTCGACATTGCAGGTGCAGAACCTCTCCGCCATCGGAAACGATCCCAACAACTACGCCGGCGACACCTGGGGGCTGGGCGGCCTGATCGATCTATCCAAATCGACGTATCAATCCAATTTCACGGTACAGACGGCGGTTCCGCTGGGAGCGACTTGCGGCAATCAATGCCTGGTGAAGAACGTCGCTTCCGTACAGTTCGACAACGTCTTTGTGGATTGGGGCGACGGCACGGTTCAACCGTTATCCGCGCCACCGCAAAATCCAAATCTCGGCAATTGGGATCCGCGCAACCCGCAGGAGCCGCTTTACCTGCCGCTGAATTCCGCCAGCCCCATGCAGCACACCTACAACTCTCCGGGGAGTTTCACGATTCGCGTGTTCCAGCTTCCGGAAGCGGATTTGCAACATCTGAATCTCGCCTCGGTTTCCGCCAGCGTCGATGGTCCCACGACTCCCTTTATGCAGACGGCGCTGCTCACAAAGCTGGCGGCGCAGGGCGCCGCGAAGAGCGGCAGTTTCACGCAGGCCAGCGTCCAATCCAATTTTCAGCAGATTCTCGCGCAGGCAAACAGCTCTTCCGCGCAGAGTTCGCAGCCGGCTCCGCAAGGCCCTTCGCCGGCGCAGGTGGCCAGCGATGCCTACATGATTTATTGCTTAACGGTGTACCTCACCGTCCCGGAAGATTTGGCCGCGACTGGCCCGCTTCACCTGATGAGCATTGGCGATCCGGATTTTGGCGCGTACGCCGTGGACGCGCGGCGCTTGCCCGTCGGAAGGCTGGGAGACCGGAGTGGCTTGAGCAATTCGGCCGGAAACGAAAAGCAGGCCGCGAACATCGGCCAGCCGATCCAGCCGGAGCCCGCCAAGGGCACTCAAAAAACACCCGTCAAACTCGGCGTGAATCCCCTGCGTCCATCGGGCGCGCCTGCGGCGGCCATTTGCAGCACCTGCGACGACGGCATGGACGCCACGTCCTACCTGATGTACTACGGCACCGGGCTGGTCCGCGTCACCTGGACTGTGGACGGAACTCCGTCCCAGCAGACCATTTCCATTCCGCCATCCGAGAAGCGAAAAAATCTCAAGCGGCAAGGGTATACCACGATTCAAATCGGCCCCTTCACCGTTCCCATTCCCGTGCCCGAGCCTCCCATCATCGTCAGCAAGAGCAAACCCATCGATTCGCCCGGATTGCAGGTGGAGTCGCTCGGCGATCACACGGTCGAGGTCCAGGCGGACGTGCTGCCGCAGCCAACGATCCCCAATCTTTCGGGCGCCGTGCAGCGGGCGCTCGGTTCGCTCGTGCCCACGAGCATGTCGCCATCCTCCGGGACAAGCGCAAACAACTCGGGCGGCAAGCAGGCTTCGCCGGCGCTCAACGTGGCGGAGGCGCAATCGCTCTTGAACACTCTGGCCGCGCCCGCGGGCAGCAATTTGCCGCCGCTGAAGATCGGCGTTCTATCGCCCGCGAATCAAAGCTCCGCCGGGCTGGGCGCGGTGCAATACGTGAATGGTCCGCTGCAACAGGTGATCTCGCAAGTCGCGAGTTCGGCTCCGGATCAGCATGTGGCTTCGAACTCCAAGGTCTACGAGGTTGTCGCGTCCGATCCCAAAAAGCCCTGCAATTTTCTTTTCCCCGTCAAAAGCGGCGGCGCGTTTGAGATTTCCGGCCTTCAGAGCGGCGTCACCCAGCAGGGCACAACGTACAACGGCACGGGCAATCTGATCATTTATATGGCCAACGCCGGCAGCGGCGGCTATGACGAGTATCCGCCCATCCCGGTGAAGATTGACAACTGGAGCGTGCCCGACGGCCTGCATGTGCAGACGGGAACCATCAACGTTTCTCCGAACCTGACGCTGGGCGCGGGCCTGCCTTCGTTGCAGGGCACTCTGGCGTCGCTCTCCGGCCAGGCCGGCGGGGAACTCGACGCGACCTTGAACGTCACGCTGAGCGATGACACGCTACGCCTGCCGGGAGAGGAGCCGGTTTCGTGGAACGGCGTCACGGCGGAATTGCATTCGAACGGAGACTGGATGAAGGATGGACTCGCCCTGCCCAACACGTTGATCGGCTGGAGCGGATTCACCATGCAATCGAGTTCGGTGCGGCTCGATTTGAGCCACCACGATGGCGACGCCGCCGGGCCCTACTGCGGCAATCTCAAGGGCGGCGATTGGGTGGGCGTGCGTTTTCCCAGCCTCACCATCACGCCCTACACCATGGACCTGGTTTCCACTTCCTCGCTGCAATCGACGGTCACCGATTGGGGCGTCGTTGGCGCGATCTGCGGCGGACTGACGACCAAGCCGTTTACGGCCACGCTTGGCGCGGGCAGCGTGAGTTTTACTTCGCTCGTTGCGACCACGGCCAACGGATTGTTCCTGGCGACGTACAAGGACATGGACATCCATGTGCCCTGGATCGACATTCACATCAAAGGCGACGGCGTCCTGCAATCCGGCGGCGGCAAGCAGGCTACGATCAACTTCCCATCCGCCAGCGGATCAGCTTCGAAGACCTACGGCAATTTCGCGATTACCGCCAACAACATGCAATTCACACAGGTGCCGGGCATCGGCTGGGCCGTGGCGTCCAACACCGCGCATTTTGTTTTCTCGGCAGAAAACAAGCCGTTTGCATCCTTCGATCTGCCGTTCGATTTCGGCATGGACGGGCGCGGCTACTTCGCTCAGGGGGCGCAATCGAAGGATATTTCGCTCGGTGGCAGTTCGCATCTGGGGCAAACCCCGGTCGATCTAGCATCCGTGCATTTGACGGCGCCTCTCACCGGCTCTCAAGTTCTCGTGGCCCTCTTCAGCGCTAATGTTCATCTTTCAGAAGTCATGGCCGCCGCGCCGGTGCAGGTGAATTACTCGATTGAAAATTCCGGCTCAAGCTATTCCACGGCCGGTCCAACGTATGCGCCCTTCACGATTGACGTGCCGTTTCCCTCCGGCCAGCCCAGCTCCGAGGCCAAAATTTCTCCCGTCTACTCGGGCACGAGCGGCAGCGAATATTCCGGCAAGGTCGATCTTTCCGAGTTGGGCGGCCCTCCCATTACCGGCGAATTTCGCCTCGGCTATCAGGGTGGGCACGATTACTGGCTGGCTCGCGTCGCTTACGATTTCGGACCGACCGGCGTGCCATTGGTTCCCGTGCCGCCGGTGATGAACCTGTATCGCGTGCAAGGCGGCCTGGGCCACAATTTTCCGATCAGCGCGTTTAAGGATTCCGGCTCGCTCGGATCGGCAACTCCCGTCTTCGACAACTCTCTGCTGTTCATGGCGGGAATGCGCGTGGGCATGCCGGACCAGTTCACCTACACGCTGGATGGCGATTTGGTGATCAAGACGACGGGACAGAACGCGGGCGCGCGCATGGATTTCCACGCCTGGCTGGTCAAGATGGCGGACAGCGGGAACGGGGATTTTCAGGGATATTTTCAGTATGCGGGCAGCAATTTCGATGGCCGTCTGTGGGGCCATCTGGATTTTATGAGCGGCCTGGCGTCGGTCGATTTGGGCAATAGCGAGAACAACGCCGCCGTCGATCTGCACATCGGCTCCGGCCCGTGGCATATCGACGCCGGCAAGCAGCAGGGCCCGCGCATTACGGGCCATCTTCTGATCGCGGATGCGAACATGTACGTCATGCTCTCCGATGCGGGACTCGCCATGGGTGGCGGCGAGAGCATCAGCCTGAACGTGGGCGACGACTCGGTCGCATCGGCGTACGTTCGCGGCGATGTGGACATTGGGCTGGCGATTACTCCGCAGCCGCACATTTCCGGAGACTTTTCGGCGAACGTTGAAGCGGGCGTTTGCGTGGACGATGTCTGCGTCTCGGCCGGCGTTTCGGCGCAAGTTCATGCCGAAGCCCTGCCGGTAGAAATGAATGCCAGCGCCAGCATCGGATTGCCCTGGCCGCTGGGATCGGTTTCGTTCTCCGTGCATATGTAATGCTTGTTTGTAAAACTCCGGCGGCGGAAAAATGATGACTCGCACAAACATTTCGTTCTCGATCCTTGCGGCGCTACTGCCGCTTCTCTTCGTTCAGCACATCGCCGCGCAGGAAGCCACGGGAGCGATCTTTGCCGCCTCGGATGGCAAGGGAAGTGTTTCCCTGCTCTGGTTTCCGCCGCCTTCCCGGTGGCCGGCCGGCGGCTGGAGGCTGTCCGATTCCACGGGACAAGTCCTCGTGCCGCAAATCAACATCGGCGATGCGGCCGCTCTCCAGTCTCTTTCGGTCGAGGATGCGGACGCGATCCGCAAATTGCCCGCAGTTTTGGCCAAGCCGGATGCTACCGCGAAACGCACGCAGCTGATCAACATCATCGGCCTGCGTGCGTTCAGCGAGCCTGCGTATGCGCGCGCGCTGGGACTTGCCTGGCAACTGACTTCGGTTCCGTCCGGAAGCCGCGGCTACAAAATCGAGGGGCTCGATGGCGCGGGAAAGCCGACGGGCCTGCAACTTGCGATGCCTCCCATCGATGCCTCCGTCGCGACGGCCTTGCCGCCCGCGCCCGCCGGACTTCAGGTGAAAGTCGATGAACGCGGCGTCTCCCTGTTCTGGGCCGCGCCAGCCGAAAACCGCCAGCTGCCGGTTATTTCCTATGCGATCGAGCGCGATGGCGGCGGACAATCGGCCGCGGCCGTGACGGCCAAGCCCGTGATCGCTGGAGTGCGATGGGATTCGAAAATTCCTCTGGTCCTCGACCGGAACGCTCCTCCTAACGAGATGCTGACCTACCGCGTTTTCAGCGTGGATGCGTTTGGCCGCCGCAGCGCTGGCACTTCCATTCGTATTTTCTATCCGGACTTCCGCGCGCTCGAACCGCCCAGCCCCGTAACCGCAGCCGCAGGAGTTGGAAAAATTGTTGTGAGCTGGCCCGCCGCGCAGAAACCCAATCTTGCCGGATATGTCCTGGAGCGCGCGCTTCTCTACGCCGGTCCCTACGAAGCGCTCTCGGCGCAGGCACTGCCGCCCGCAACCGCGCAATACGAAGACACCACGGTTCGCGGAGGCACGACGTACTACTATCGCGTCCGCGCCGTGAATTCCCGTGGAGATCTGGGCAATCCTTCCAGCCCGGCATCGGCACAGCCGCAAAATCCCGGGACTCCGCCGAAAGTGGATGGCCTCGTGGCCGACGCGGGTCAAACTCGCGTGCACCTGACGTGGAAGCCCGCGAGTTTTCCAGTGGCGGGATATTTTGTCGAGCGCCGCGCCCTGACCGGAGCCCTGACCGGAGCCGTGGCCGGAGCCTCGGGCGTCGAAAACTGGGCGCGCCTGAATTCGCATGTGACGCCAGAACCGCTCTATGACGATTATCTCGGCCTCACGTCCGATGCGAAGATGGAATATCGTGTTCTCGCGGTGGGGTTCGATAACACCGAAGGCCTGGCCAGCGCTTCGGTGCAGGTGACCATCGCCGATCGCTCGGTTCCGGATGCGCCATCCATCATTGGATCGAGCGGCGCGGACGGCAAAGCCCTTCTCAATTTTGCTCCCGCTTTGCCGGAAGCGAAGACGGCGCAGTTCCTCGTTCTGCGTTCCGGGAGCGAGAAAGATTTGGGAGTTGTGCTGGGCGATCTGCTTCCGGGAAGCGCGCGCCAGTTCACGGATCTGTACGTAAGCGCGGGCGAACAATACTGGTATCGGCTGGTGGCGGTCGACAAAAACGGAAATCGCAGCGATCCCACGCGCCCGGTCGTGATCCGCGTGGGTTCGCCGCAAATTCCCGCTCCCGCGGTGCTCACAGCGCAATATGCGGCCGCTCCCTATCCTCATGTGGCGTTGCAGTTTCAGCAGCCGCCCGCCGGGCTCAATGTAATTGTCGAGCGGCAGGATCAAACGCAGGACGGCTGGATTCGCATTGCCGGCCCCATGAGCGCGCAAACCATGACGGACAACAACGTGCCGGCATCCGGAAACTGGAGATACCGCATCGCGTACGTGACTGCTGACGGCAAGGTCGGCCCCGCGAGCACTGTGGTGACCATCTCGAATCCAGCCCGGTGAGCCATGGATTGGCTGGGAAGAATTGCAATGAGCGCCACGTTCTCAATTTGCGCGCATGTTGAACCCGGAGAAATTACAGTTTACATCTGCGGAGAAAACAGGTTGGGGCCGGGGGACAGTGTAGTCGTTGTCCAAAATCAAGTGATTCTGGGCATCAGCGTCTAATTTCTGTCTGAAATGCAACATTACGCCACAGTTTGTCTCTTGCATCGATTGATTAACCCTTGAAGGATGAGCGGAGGAATCCTGCCGAATGCAACAGAACGCTCCTTCTGTTGCGCCGTTTGAATGGTCTGAAATGGGGTGTGATGCCTCAAAAGCCACATTCCGATAAGAGGAATGTGGGACCGTTCAGATTCCCAATTCCCGAGAATGCCGTTTATCGGGGCTTGGTAAGTAAGGTTGGCTACTCGCTGCTCATCACGCCCCGCTGGCTCCTAACTGCTTTGCAAACCAATCCGGGATGTAGGTCTGGAGTTCCACGGGAATCGGCGTATGTCCGAATCCCGCGATCATTTCGCGTTTCGAATTGGTCGCTTGCTCATAGAGTTTTAGGGCCCCGCGAGGATCCATCACCCGGTCATCCTCGCTATAGCCGATAAGCATCGGACAGCTGATCTGTTTGACTCTGCCCTCTAACGTGTATTCGGCCAATTGCTTTCGTGCGCTCGTCAGATCCTTTGCCCCAATCAACCAGCGAACCCGATCCTGTATCGTAGGATAGTAGTCGAAAAGATCCGGCAAGGCGCTGAACGAACCACTGGAAGTGGCTACGGCTTTCAGACGCTTCTCCACGGTAGCAGCCCGTGGTGCGCTGTACCCTCCCAGGCTCTGACCGTAGATGCCAATGCGGTTGGGGTCCACATCTGGACGAGTCACGAGATAGTCCACAACGGCCTTGACAACCCGCTCGGTGTCCGGGGGCATGTACACCTTATCGAGCCGAAGAGTCCCTCCATGCCCGGGACCATCCACATTGAGAAACGCTATACCGCGGGCAGTATATTCCGCGCCCGCGTTACGACTCCCGGTTAACAGGATTCCGTCGGCGCCTTGATAGGCGTAGACCACAGGAGACTTTTGTCCCGGCGCACCTCGCACGGGATAGAAATGCGCCTGCAGCTGATGCCCTTCATACGGGATTTGCATCTGCTCAAACGGAGGTTTCACCAATCTCCACGCTCGATCGAACGTTTCTTTCAGCTTGTTATAGGTAGGTACCGTCCTCGTATCGCTCTCCGGAAGATAAGTCACGGCCCTGCGATAGAAGTCCGCTGCGCGAAGATAAAACTCGTTCGCTGTAACTTTGCGCCCATCTTTCTCAAAGCCTTCCGCCAGTTGTTCATTCTTTTCCGCGACCCGCTGCCACTCTGCAAACCAACTCTCCGGGTTGTACGGTCTAATTCGGCGAGCGGCCTCGCGCAAATCAGGATCCGGATTGTCGGCAGAGGCAGTGATCCGAACATCCAACTGCCCACCGCCTGGGAGTCCCGCCCCCGGATACAATTCCTTTTCAGTTTTCTCCTTTTGCAGAACCTGGGCAGCGGCGCCAGGCCCCATGCTCAGCGCTATGAAGGAAGCCCCGGCCCCCACGAGTAAGTCCCTACGTCGAATATTTCGAGACATAACGTCCTCCTTTTTCGCGTCGACTGGTGATATTGCACGCGAGTATATCACCGGGAATCATCGAACCTAGTCATTCTGAGCTTTGGCGCGGCCACATTCTGATAAGACCTGCCAGCTCAACCGGTCGATGCAACACCATCTAATCGGTTGATCCGACATTACTTCCCATCGAAAATTGATCTGTACTGCAGTACTCAATCAGAACCTAAACAGCGCTTTGTTTTGTTTGAATTGACGCCCGCGAGCGAAATCAGCCTCCTAGACTTCCATACGAAGGCTCTGAGCAAGTGTTGCAACGACCCCTTGAGACCGCCGGACTTATCGAGACTTGGCCCAATCACCGCACTGGCTTCATGGCAATGGGGCCAGTGTCACTTGCTGTTGACACGGCGGGGCAAGAAGGCTAGGCTCTCGGACGAACGGTAAGCTCAAAACGGAAATTGCAGTTGGAATTCACCCACCCTGGTCGGCCCTCGATTTAGATCGGCTTTAACTGAAAATAACATTGGTCACGCCGTCACTCACATTTGCTCGGAGGCGTATATGAACGCGTGGGTCTGGAAGTTTAATCTCCTTCCCGGAAACGTCGAGGATTTTGTGGCTGCTATCGATTCCGGGATTCCGATCCTGTGATAACAGGCTGGATTCTGCGGCTGTCTTTTGCTGTGAGGCGGCCCGGGAGAAAGGCCGGAAGCGACAGAGCAAAGTACGGATCATGACAATGGAAAAGGAGAATCCCATGAAACTGAAAGAAGCCCTGACCGGACTGAGTCGAACCAGCATTTTCGCCGGCATATGGATAATGATCGCAGCGGCAGCCAGTCATTCTCAGGCTCTGCCCGCGAAGAGGCCTCTGCCCCGCCCGGACGCGGCTCCCGCTTCTTCCGCGCAGGAGCAGAAGTACAAGGGAATCTGGGAGCCCGTGAATTATGCGCAAGATCTCAGACTGTCTGATGTGTATTTCGTGACATCTGAAGTCGGATACGTCTCGGGCGCGAGCGGCACGATTTTGAAGACAACTGACGGTGGAAAAAATTGGAAAGCGCAGCTCGGTGGCGATCCGCAGTCGCAGGAGGGGGAGATCCGGAGTTTTCGCTTCATCGACCGAACCCATGGCTGGGCGTTACAGAAGGATGTTAACGATTCTATAAAGCTGCTTCGCACAACGGACGGCGAAAACTGGGAGCCCTTCGGGACACTCGCGGCTGGTTGGGGAATAGTGGATTATCAATTCCTGTCTCCGACCGTAGGAATTTATATCGACGGCAACAACAACGTTTCGCGCATCATGCGCACCGTTGACGGTGGGCGCACGTGGAAGGAGGTTTTTCCCGACAAGGCCTGCACAGCCAAACTGGAAATCCAGGGCCTGACGCAGAACGCGCAATGCAGGCTTACGGCCATGCACTTTGGTTCGCCACTGGTCGGCTATGCCGTGGGAATTTCCGGGGCGGACCTAAATACACTTTTTCTCGCCAAGACGGAGGACGGAGGAGCGACTTGGGGAATTTCCACGAATCGCGATTTCGCCCAGGCTTTTGGCAATCCAGTCGACCGCATATTCTTTGAGGACGAAAACAACGGTTTCCTAAACCAGGATCACCAAAAAAGCAGTCAGCCCTACCGCACGACCGATGGCGGGCGCACCTGGCACGCGATCAATGCGTCTATACCCGGGATAATGAAATTTGCGGATCCGGACGTGGGCTGGGTCTTCGATCACTTCAATTACGGGTTTGATTACACGCTCCGGTACACGACCGACGGCGGCACGCGATGGGCCTCTCGCACATTTCATTTTCCCGCCGAAGTGGGGGGATTCAGCCTGCCCCGGCGAGACCGCGGCTACGTTGCTGGTAATCACGGCATGATTTACAGGTATCGGGTAGTGCCCGCGAATTATCAAGGGGCAGCGAATTCCATCGACGCGCCGGCCATGCCGGGATTCGATTCCACAGTGTCGGGCCAAGTGGCCACTTTGAACGACGTGGTGGCGCAGCTACAAAGGAAGCTGCCGGCGCCAGCAGGAGCGCCAGCCGCTAATTCCACTGGCGGGCCAAGTGGCGGCTTTCAGCAGACCGGCGGCACGACAACCAGTGCCGCGGTGCCAAGCGGGGGATTCCAGCAAGACACCGCCGCTCAGCCGGCTGGCGGCGGTTACATGGATACCTGCTGCGGGTCACTGGTTCAACAACTCGATACGACAGCCAATGCTTTCGCCACAGACGTTCCGGCGTTTTCGCAGCGTTTCCGCAACCTGAATCTTATTCTCCAAGGGCTCAATTTCTTGAATAGCGTTGCGAATCAGGCGAACACGCTGAAGCAATCAATCCGCGCGTTGCGCCAGGCGTCCAACCCGCAAGCCGCGGCGGCGGCCCTCAACACAGTTTCCACGCAGGTCAACGGTATTTCCTCTAGTGGCGGTTTCGTGCAAGACGTTTCTACGCCGCCGCAACCCTGAGCTTGCGGCGATATCCTGTCGGACCCGGATTTTCACGAGGCTGCAGCATGAGTTTGAAGGAGGAGAGAAAAACATGAAACGCTCGCTAAAGACTGCTTTTGCCATCGCGGTCATCCTGACGTTTTCGGGAATGGGGCAGCCGTCGCAAGCTCAGGTAAGTGGAGGCCCGGGCAAACTGACGTCCCGGAAGTTGAATGCACCGGTCCCTGCTGCTACGACGTGCTGCGTGATTACCGCGATTAACTCCACTACGGGCATGGTCTCCGCGACAGAGAACGCCACCGGAAAGGCTTTTCAGTTCAAGGTTGCTGACTCCGCGCTGCTGAATTCGTTGAAAGTCGGACAGGGCGTTTACGCCAACTTTGGCGCGAGTCAGGTCTCCGTGGATGGCAAAGCCGCGTGCTGCGCCATCGTCAGTGCGGCGGCAGTGCCCGCAACTGCGCCCCTGGCCGTGGGCGCGATCCAGAACAAGGTAGCGCCTGCCGTCCCGTGCTGCCCCATCACTGCGATTAACTCCACTACGGGCATGGTATCCGCGACAGAGAACGCCACCGGAAAGGCTTTTCAGTTCAAGGTTGCTGACTCTGCATTGCTGAATGCGTTGAAAGTCGGACAGGGCATCTACGCCAATTTCGCCGCGAGTCAGGTCTCCGTGGATGGCAAAGCCGCCTGCTGCAACATCGTTATTGCGGCGGCAGCGCCCGCAACCTCGACAAGCTCGGCGGCGACGTCCGCTGCGCCGCCACCGCCCCCTCTGCCCCCGGCTGGCGGATCTTCCGGGAATTCAATACCACCTCCACCGACAAAAACCAATCCGCCCCCTGCCAATGGCGGCGTTGCTATCGCGCCGGGGGGCAAGACGCCCAGGGAGCCAATTATCCCGGGCATTGCGCTGTCAAACGAGGCGAAGGGGCCTATGGAAACCATGGATCTCGATCCGAATCTAGCGGGAGCGCTGCAAACCAGTAGCTTCTACCCTATCTTGGACGACAACCATGCTCGATGCGAGACTTCTCTCTCCCTTGTCAAGCGCCCTCTTGCCGAGTCCGGACGTCCTGGCTACGTTGAGGTGAAGTTTGATATGTATATGCCCGGGCCAGTAGTGCCGCAGCCCTTCCTGGGTTGTTCCGCAATAATATTTTTTTACGGCAGCATGCAATTGAAAAACGGCTGGACCATCGTCTCGTTTCGTGCCAGTGACGACCAACTCAACCCGCTGGATCCAGACGTTTTCACTTTGGTAAACAAACCCTCGGGGGCATCACTTTCGGGGCGAGCGACGCTTAACCTTCTCCGCACGAACAGGGCCTATGAGCAGTCTGTATATCTATATATGCAGATCAGCGGACCTAAAGGCACGAACCCCTACCCGCCGCGCGCCTCAGCATCGCCGGGTTCTACAACTCCGCCCGCAGCCACAGTGACGGAGCAGGCGGTTTGCGGGGGCCCGTCTACTCTGGAAGGCGTGGATGTTTCTACTTTCAATGGCACTGTGAACTGGCAGCAAGTCCAAGCCTCGGGTCGAACATTTGCCTATGCCATGGCAGCCAATGGAACTTACCATGACCTGAGCTTTCCGCAGAATTACGCCGCCATCAAAGCCGCAGGGATGGTTCGTGGCGCATACCAGCTCTTCCATCCGGAAGAGGACCCGATCGCGCAAGCTAATATTGCCCTCCAAGCCATCGGAACATTGCAGCCGGGTGACCTTCCTCTCGCCCTCAATGTTGAGACTACGGGCGGTATGGCCAGCGATCAGATTGGGGCGGAGATCAACAGTTGGATGACGTACGTAAAGGCACACACGGGTCAAACTCCTATTCTTTTTTCTCCCACATACATCCTCGTGCAGCTCGGATCGGCCCTCTCGACCCTCGCCAACGATCCGCTATGGACCGCAAACGCCGGCACGGCGAGCTGCCCGGCTATCCCGAGCACGTGGCAAAACTGGATCCTGCGGCTATATTCACTAACAGGAACGGTGCCGGGGATTCAGAACCCAGTGGATCTCGATCGGTTCAATGGAACCTTGGCGGATCTGGAGGCCCTTACGAAGCAATAAGATTTTCAGTTGCAGCCCTGCGCCGAACCCATATTACTTACCGGGAGTGCGAGGCTCGCCCGGCATGATGCACTTGCTTCTCGATGTACTCGACAAGGCTGGCAGGAGCATTTGCCCCTAAGGTCCCAAACGGCGTCGGCCATCAGTGGCTGGTATAAATGGATGCGGATTATAGGGGTTATCAATCATGGAGGCCAAGATGCGTCGCGACCATCAGTTTGCACATTCTGTGTTTAACCGAAACGCATTCAATGTCAGCAGAGTAATGCCGTTGCTGCCCGTGGCCTTTTTCTGCTGGATGCTTTATGTCCCTGCCGCGGCTCGGCCCGCGGCGGTGCCCGGTCAGGCAGATTTCCCGCTCGCGCTCAAGACCAGGTGGACCAATCACCTTCACCAGGAGATGGGGGAGGGCGTTCACTTCGGCCCGCTCATGTCCAAGTTCGCCAAGGGAAACTCGATGGATATTTCTGTAGTGACCGAAGTCGTCGGATCTGACCTCATCAATGGAGAAAAATACATGCGCCGTGAGACGCGCATGCAAGGTACCCTTTGGCAGATGGAGTGGCTTCGTCAGACGGCCAGTGGGCTGCTGCTGGGCAAGTCAAGCGACACCGAAATGGGCCAGGAAGTACCCATGGAACCGCCGGAGAAGCTTCTGAACTCAACCTTGAAGGCGGGCGAATCGTGGGATTGGAAACCATCTGATGGGTCTGCTCTAATGCAAGTCAAAGTCGTCGGCCCGGCTGATCTTACCGTTCCGGCGGGAACCTTCCACACCACGATGGTTTCTTATGACGCTACGATCGCGACCGAAGGCGTGCCGATTACAATACGCCAAACGAGTTGGTTCACCTCCGGAGTGGGCTACGTCAAGCAAGATACAGAAACGCGCCTGGGAGAGCACTTGCTGAGTCACGTGGTTATCACGCTTGAAAAATTCGAGCCTGCTCAATAGCCCGGCCCAGCGATACGCTTCGAGCTACACCTCGCGCGAATTGCTTCTGTTTAGGAATAGTTGAGGGCCGCCGGAATTCGCAGCGTTCACGCGAACTCTTCCAATTACTCATACGCGAGCGGCATCAGCCGGTCGGAACCGCCGCTCGCCGCGTTGATCGTGTGGCATAATCCGGTTAGTATTTTGATGGATCGTTGCTCTTCCGTTGGGCAAGCGTGCTGAGTAAGGATTTACTCCGTATCCCTAAACGTATGCCCCCTCGCCTGACGATCGCAATCCCCACTATCAACCGTGCCAACCTTTTGCGTCGAGCCATTGAGAGCGCGCTCGCTCAAACATCCCCGGAAATCGAGATCATTGTTTCCGACAACGGATCGACCGATGAGACTCCCGAGGTGATTGCCCGTTATGCCGGCCGGGGGCTGCGAACGTTTCGACATCCGTCAACGATCCACGCCGTAAAGCACGGCGAGTTTTTAATCGAGCAATCTCGCGGTGAGTTTTTTCTCGGCCTTTCGGATGACGCTGAATTCCGCCGCGAGAATGGCAGCGGCACGAGGCGCGGCTGATCTCGGTAAGATCGATTGATCAGTCGAATCGTTTGATAAGTGGCGCTACTGCATCCTGATGTCCCGTGAGGTCAACCGGTAGCTTTACGGGACGATCGACCAAGCGAAAACACTGCCATATCATAGCCGGAAAGGAAATAAACAGGACGGATAAGGTTGTGCCCCACAAAATCCCCGCAACACCCAAATACGGACTTAATGCGAATTCTAATCCGAATGCAACCATTGTCGCCACGCAGAACGCTACAATCTGAAATCGGATAATGGAAAGTCCTTTCAACAGGAGATGCGGTATGCGGGCGAGCGCCTGGGAGAGCATCCAAGCGGCAATGGCCCAAAGCAAGCTTTTGCTAATTTCCAAACTCCCGTGCAGCCACCACCGTAGCAACCGCTCACCGTAGACCAGCAGAATGATCGAGTCGCCAACGGTGGCACCCACCAGAAACGCCGATCCGCTTTCATTGTCCAGTTCTGTCCCGTATCTCTCGCAAGCCACTGGGCCACTTCCGTGCATTCCGCTGATTGCAAACCAAAGTATGCAGACCGCGCCGCCAATTTGCCGTTGTTCGTCGCTTCAGGGTGGAGCAACGCGGGAGGTGCGCGATTGGCGGTAAATGTATCGTTGTTCTCATTGCTAGAGAATGCTTAGGATGCGCGGCAAATTAGGTTTTGTTTTGTGGTGTTTTTTTGGCCCGGCCATGTGGAGTACTGGTACCCGAGTACTGAGAAATTGGGCCGTGACACAAAGGGTTATTTTTTCCAGAATGGGATCCATAGCTAAATGAGTCCAGTGCATTGGGATGCCACAGGAATTTACGGGGCATAGAACAGCCAGATAGGGGATGGAGATTCTTGTTCTGATAGCCGCCGCGAGGTGTCTCCGTGGCAGATGTTCCCGAATCCTTCACGTTGGCTGTCGTGGGACTTTCTCTATATATTGTTTCTTTTGGTTTAGTTACGTTGCTAAGCACGGAAAATGCTGAATAAGCCCGGATAGCCGGGTTCTGAGTCTGCCAAGGAGCGATGGAGTCATGCCCTCATTTTTAAGTTGCGGGACCGCGAGTTGCGAACGAAGAATTAGTGAATCTCGCTTTCGTTTCAGCCTCTCGAAAAGTCTCTTCTTGGTGGTGTCCCTTTTTCTGCTCTCTGCCGTCGTCACGTTTGCGCAAACAACCGTGAGTGTCGTGGTTTCTCCTCAACGCGGTGGCGTAACAGTTGGACAAACGCTTTCCATCGTGGTGGTGGTCACCAATGATGTTGGGTCCGCGGGCGTAAGCTGGACCGTATCGACTGGCGGAACGCTCAGTGGGCAGACGACCACGACAGCGTCGTTTAGCGCGGCGACGGCGGGTGTGTACACGATTACGGCAACCAGCATCGCGGACGTGACCAAATCAGCGTCCGCAACGATTGGCGTGACCGATTTGGCCGGAGTCCTCACCTATCACAACAATCTTTCGCGGGACGGAAGCAATCCAAGTGAATATGCGCTGACGACTTCCAACGTAACGGCCGCAACCTTTGCAAAACTATTTTCGTGCACCGTGGATGGGGCGATCTATACACAACCGTTGTGGGTCGCCAATGTGACGATTAGCAGCGTAAAACACAATGTCGTTCTCGTCGCGACGCAGCACGAGAGCCTCTATGCGTTTGACGCGGATGCGAGCCCGTGCACGACGCTTTGGAGCGTCAGCCTCGTCGACGCGAATCATGGGGGAACCGCTGGCGAGACTTCCGTGCCTTCGGGGACCACAGGGAGTCTCGTCGGCAGCGGGTATGGAGATA
Source organism: Acidobacteriota bacterium (assembly GCA_003165465.1). GTDB lineage: Bacteria > Acidobacteriota > Terriglobia > Acidiferrales > UBA7541 > Palsa-360. Next base: position 3,223 of record PLUM01000011.1, on the reverse strand, counting down.
TTACGCCGGAAGTCGGCGTCACCGGCACACCGGTGATCGATCCTTCGTCGGGCACGCTCTATGTTGTTTCGAAGTCCGTCATCGCGTCGAGTTTAACTTTTTTCCAGAGACTCCACGCAATAGACATAACTACAGGCGCTGAGAAGTCCGGTAGTCCGGTAACGATTGCTGGAACTTATCCGGGAACGGGCGATGGCGGTACGACGACGACCTTTGTCGCACGTCAGCAAAACCAGCGCCCCGGCCTTGCCCTGGTCAACGGAATTGTATACATCGCCTGGTCCTCGCATGAGGATACGGCCCCCTACTATGGCTGGGTCTTGGGTTACAACACGGCTAATCTGGCGCAAGCGCCGGTGATCCTGAATTTGACTCCCAATGTGCGTTACGGAGGGATATGGATGGGGGGCGCTGCGCCTTCCGCGGACTCCAGCAATAATCTTTATCTCATCACGGGCAATGCGACATTCGATGCGACGAGCACCACGGCGCCCAAAAACGATTATGGGGACTCATTCCTGAAGCTTACCGGCGGCTTGTCGGTATCGCAGTACTTCACTCCCTCGGATCAGGCGAACGATAACTCGGCGGACCAGGATTTTGGATCGGGTGGCGCGGCGATTCTTGTCGATCAGCCCACGAGCCCAGTTACCCATCTGGTGATCGGCGGCGGCAAGGATGGGTATTTATACTTATTGAATCGTGACGCGATGGGCGGATTGGGCGATTCCAACGCCTGGCAGCGCTTCTACTTTGGGACTCCGATTTTTGCTACAGGGGCGTTTTGGAATGGCCAATACTATCTAGCCGGCGTAAACGGCCATCTGCAGGGCTACACGTTTAATGCGGTGACGGGCATGTTTGGCCTCTCCAGCGTTCCGCATTCTCCGGGCACCTTCGGTTTTCCCGGGAGCACGCCTTCGGTCTCCGCCTCCAGCACTACAAATGGAATCGTCTGGGCTTTAAACAATGGCAGTTACTGCACGAGCCAGTCCACCAGTTGTGGGCCAGCGGTACTGCATGCTTACGACGCTACCAATGTTGCCACGGAATTGTGGAACAGCACGATGGGAACCGGCAATGCTGCCGGAAACGCGGTGAAATTCAATGTGCCAACCGTGGCGAATGGCAAGGTTTATGTCGGGACCCGAGGCAATAATATCGGAGGCGCCACTTCTTCGACCACCATTCCTGGCGAGTTGGATGTTTATGGTCTTTCGAACACATCATTACAGGCGGCTACGCCGACGTTCAGCCCGGCCGGCGGTACCTACAGCACGGGACAGTTGGTCACCATCAGCGATGGAACGAGCGGCGCGACGATCTACTACACCACCAACGGCACCACGCCGACGACGGCCTCGACGGTGTACACCACTCCCGTCAGTGTCACCGTCACGGGAACTACGATCCAAGCCTTTGCAGTCGCCAGTGGGCTCCTTCCGAGCGCGGTGGGCAGCAGCACGTACTTGATCGTTCCGCTGGGGCCCGCGCCAACGCTCACTTCCGCTGCCCCCAACACCGGGATGCAGGCGCAAGTGAATCTCTCCGTCATCCTGACGGGCACGAATTTCCTGACTTCTCCGGTTTGCAACTTTGGCTCCGGAATCACCGTTAATTCCTGCATCTACAATTCCGCCACTCAGATCACCGCGACTATTTCGATCGCCGCCAATGCCACCATCGGAACAAACACGATTTCGATCACCGATACGGATGGGCAGGTCGCCACGCTCTCAAACGGCTTTTCGATCACCATCAACACGAATCCGTTTTCTCCCATTCTTGTCAACTCAGGCGGGGCTTCTTATACGGATTCCCAGGCGCAGGTTTGGAGCGCCGACAAGAATTTCACGGGTGGTTCGCCGGCCAGCACAACGCACGCCATCGCGAATACTCCTGATCCAAAGCTCTACCAGACCGAGCGATACGGAAACTTCACCTATCAATTTGCCGTCCCAAACGGCTCTTACACTGTCACTCTGAAGTTCGCCGAGATCTATTGGACCACGGTGGGGCAGCGCATTTTCAATGTGGCGATCAACGGCACCCCTGTGCTGACCAACTTTGACATCATTGCCGCTGCGGGTGCTTCAAACGCGGCAATCGACAAGACGTTCCCCATGACGACCTCCACCGGCGCCATTACGATTCAATTCACTTCCGGCTCGGCCGATTTGCCCAAGATCAGTGCCATCGAGATCAGCGCTATTGCCGGAGTATTTGTTCAGGTTAGCCCCACACCGGTGAATCTGTACGCATCGCAACAGCAACAGTTCACGGCCAGTGTTACGGGAAATTCCAATACAGCTGTCAACTGGACCTACAGTCCTCAAGTGGGCACGCTGACAGCGGGTGGCCTGTATACCGCCCCGATTTCCGTCACGTCGGCGCAGACGATTTCCGTGACCGCTACCAGTCAGGCCGACACCACGAAATCGGCAACTGTCACGGTCAATCTATTGCCGCCGGTTTCGTTTAGCCCGATCTTTGTCAATTCCGGGGGCGCAGCCTACACCGATACACTGGGGAATGCTTGGAAGACGGATACTGGCTTTACCGGCGGGAGCACGGCAAGCACAACCAGCAGCATTGCGAACACCCCCGATCCCAAGCTGTACCAGACGGAACGCTACGGCAATTCCTCATATCAGTTCACGGTGCCAAATGGCAGCTACAATGTGGTTCTTAAATTTGCGGAATTCTATTGGACCAAGACTGGGCAACGCATCTTCAATGTCGCTATCAACGGCACGCAGGTCCTGACCAACTTTGATATCGTTGCGGCCGCCGGAGCTGCTCTCACCGCGATCGATAAATCGTTTCCTGTAACGGTAACAGGCGGTTCGATCACGATCCAATTCATCATGGGATCCGCGGATTTGCCGAAGATCAGTGCCATCGAGATCAGCGCTATTGCCGGAGTATTGGTTCAGGTTAGCCCCACACCAGTGAACCTGTACGCATCGCAACAGCAACAGTTCACAGCCAGTGTTACGGGGAGTACCAATACAGCCGTCAACTGGACCTACAGTCCCCAAGTGGGCACGCTGACAGTTGGTGGTCTGTATACAGCCCCGGCTTCCATCACGGCGGGGCAGACGGTTTCGGTGACCGCCACCAGCCAGGCGGATACCACGAAATCGGCAACTGCCACGGTCAATCTATTGCCGCCGGATTCGGTATTGGTTCAGGTTAGCCCCACACCAGTGAAACTGTACGC
>PLUM01000058.1 GCA_003165465.1 Acidobacteriota bacterium | reverse complement strand
TGTCGTGAAACTTTACACTGAAGCCTGTGCTACTGATTTCCGGCATATCCTGGCATTAAATTATTAAGTTAGTTTTGGCTTCAATTTGAAGAAACCCTACCGATAAGCGCTGCGTAGAAACTGTGCGGTGGATTGCAATACGTCCGAATAATTTTCGCGGAGCACGGCGTGGAGCGCGTCTTCGGCCGAGGAGCCGGCGGCCAGGTGATCGAGGATGCGGCCCATGTCGTCCATGCCATTCACGGTCACGATGGTTTCGACCACGGCGAGTGACCAGGCGTAGGCTTTCAATGCGTCGTCCTTCGGCAGATTCAGCCACGAAGTTTCATACGAGGAGAGAGATAATTCCATGTGCTGCTCCTGCGCCCGGATCAGAGTCGCGGCATTCGTCCGGCTGCGCTTTCCTTCCATGAATTGTGCGAGGCCTTCCTGCAGCCACACGGGGCACCGCCCGCCGGTTTTCTGCCCGACGAAGCTGTGCGTCAGTTCGTGTTTCAAAACGCGCGCCAGCTCGGCGTTCATCGAGGAAAGGCCCTCGACGGGAACGCGAATGCGGCCGTCATTGAGAGCGCCCGACCAGTTCGGCGCTTGCGTGATATCCATGAACGCTTGATTCGTGTACAGGATCACGCCGATGGGCTCGGGGGGCACGTAGTTGAGCGCGGTGGAAATTTCGTCGTACTCGGACTCTAGAGTCTTGAGAACGTCTCGCGCGAGTTCCGGAGCGGCCGTGCCGTTGTACTTAAGGCGGAAGTGGACCGTTTCGCCCTCGCGATATTCCGACTCTTCCCGTGCATCGCGCTCCGCTTTTTCGAGCGCGCGCCGCGTGTCTTCGTCCGGCTTGATTTCCATGGCGTGTTTCCATTGCGTGACGGCGTCACCCACGCGGTTCAATCCGTAATACGCCCAGCCGGACAATTTGGCCACTTCAGCGGAATCCGAATGGTCGCGGCGGGCGCGTTCCAGCAGGTCCGCTGCGGCCGTGTACTCGCTCTTGCGCAAATGGAGGTAGGCGGCGGCGAGCAATAAATCGACGCTCGCGGAATCAAAGCGCAGGCCGGTATTGTAGTGGTCCATGGCGCGATCGTAATCGCCCACGCTGATTTCAAATTGCGCGGCTGCGCTTTCCGCGGCCACCACACGGGCCACGGCCGTCGGCGTGGGATTCGCGCTCGCCTCGGATTCCAGTCTCGCCAGCAGGCTGGTGTCAATCGAGCCGCCCCGCACGGCGGCGCTGGGCGTTGTGACCGGCGCGCTGGGCGGCGCAAGGGTGACGTTCGCGGCGCGATCCGAGGGGATTCCGTCGGACGAATCGTCACGCACAACGTGATCGACGATGGAAGCCGAGAAACTCGTCCGGCCGGCGGCGGTTTCGTAACTGACCTGTCCGTTTTCCTGCACCACGTGCGAGGCCGTGACTTTTCTGCCGCTCTTCAGGTAGATCGTATCGGCGGACACACCGACAGCCATCGCCAAGGCAAGGCATAAAAGCGCGAAGAAGCGACGGAACTGAGGCGCGAAAAACATCATTGCTTATTTTACCAAGAATGCCTTGCTCCGCCTGACGCACGTTGGCGCCTCATGCCCAATCTGGCTACAGCCCGGCTTCTGGTGCTTGCGGCTACACGCTGGTGGTTTTGGTAGCGCCGGCGTCTCGCCGGCAGTTTTTGTGTTCGTGTCGCCGCAGAAAATCGCCGGCGAGACGCCGGCGCTACTACTAACAATGCACGGAAGTTTCGCGCGCTCTACTTGGCCGCTGCGTCCGCGATGGCCGATTCGCGCGCGCGGTCGAGAATGTACGCGTGAATCAAGCGAACCTGCGCGGAGGTCACATCTCCGGTGAACGATGGCATGCCGAATTCCCGGCGCGCGCCGCCCAGCACAATTTCCTCGAACATTTCGTGCGTGGACTGCGTGGAATAGCGCAAGTCCAGGACCGATCCGCCGCTGACAACGTCTCCACCGTGGCAGCGCGAGCAGGTATTGGCAAAGAGCTTGCGTCCTTCTTCCACATCAGCCGCCGTAGCTTCCATCTTGAATGTGGGCATCGGAACCGGACGAACCACGCGCTTGTAGGGAGCGATCGTCGCCGTGCCTCCCAGCCGGAATACCAGAAGTTTTCCGAGACCCACGTGGCCTTTGCCGGCGGGCCGGTTGCCGAGGACTTGCGGGCCGCCCCATCCGCTCGCGACCGCGACATATTGCACGCCGTCCACCGAGAAGGTCATGGGCGGCGCCGCGATGCCGACTCCGGCGTCGAACTCCCAGAGCAGCTTGCCGTCCGTGGCGCGATAGGCGGAAAGTTTTCCGTCGGCGCGCCCGTGAAACACGAGGTTGCCGGCCGTGGCCAGCGTGCCGCCGCTTTTCGGATCGGGCAGGTCCACGTGCCAGGCTTCGCGCTGCGCGATCGGGTCCCAGGCGAGGAGCCGCCCGGCGTCTTTTATCTTGAGGTACTCGTCGCGCGCCGGTCCCCGGTAAGCCCGGTCGGAGCCGGTGGTTTGATCGTGCAGGTTAATTTTCCAGTTGGGAATGATGGCGTGCAAGGAAGTGTCTTCGAGGACGGCGAGGTACACGAGTCCGGTCGCGGGACTGAACGAAATGGGATTCCAGTTGTGCGCGCCCTCGGCCGAAGGTTTCACGAGCGCCGCGTCCTTCAGATCGCGCGCGGCGGGATTTTCGATCGGACGCCCGTTCGCGTCGATGCCGGTGGCCCAATTGACTGGGGCGAAGGGACGCGCCGAAATGACCTTTCCAGTTTCGCGGTCGATCACGTAAAAGAAGCCGTTCTTGTTGGCCTGCATCAGCACGCGGCGTTTTGCTCCGTCGATGGTGAACGTCGCCAGCATCAGCGGCTGCGTCGCGTCGTAGTCAAAGTTGTCGCCCGGCGTCGTCTGGTAATGCCAAACCTGCTCGCCGTTGTCGGCGCGCACCGCGACGATCGAGGCGACGTAGAGGTTGTCGCCCTTGCCGCGCAACTCGTCATACCAGGGCGAGGCGTTGCCTGTGCCGAAGTAGACGAGGTCGAGTTCCGGATCGTATACCATTGACTCCCAGGCGGTTCCGCCGCCGCCCGCTTTCCACCATTCGCCCGACCATGTGGCCGCCGCGCGCTGCATCGCGTCCGATTCGAATGGCTTTGAGGGATCGCCCGGCACGGTGTACGTCCGCCAGGCGAGTTTGCCGGTCTCCGCGTCGTACGCCGAGACGTAGCCGCGCACAGGGTATTCGGCCCCCGCGTTGCCGATCAGCACGCGCCCCTTGGCGATTCGCGGCGCGGCCGTGATGGCGTAGCTGCCATCCTTGGGCGTTGTTTGCACATCCCACACCGGAAGGCCCGTTTTGGCGTCCACCGCGACGAGCCGCCCGTCGAGCGTCCCCACGTAGACGCGGCCTTTGTAGAGCGCGACGCCGCGATTGACCACATCGCAGCAGACGTATTTCGCGTGCTCCTTCGGCACTTCCGGATCGTATTTCCACAGCAGGCTACCGGTCTTCGCGTTGAACGCGTACACGATGCTCCACGCGCTGGTCGTGTACAGCACGCCATCCTTGACGAGCGGCGTCGCCTCGATGCCGCGCAAGGTTTGCAGGTCATAGGACCACGCGAGACCCAGTTTGCCGACGTTCTGCTCGTCAATCTGCTTCAGTGGGCTGAAGCGCTGCTCGGAATACGTGCGGCCATAGGTGAGCCAGTTCGCGGAATCCGCGTCCGCCGCGCGCAGCGCTGCGTCATCGACTTCGCCCGTTTGTTGCGCGCGCCCCACGCCCGCCAGGAACAGCATTGCCGCGCTTGCCAGTACTAGACGACCCAAAAACTTGTGACGCATCACAATTTCCTCCACACGTTCCTCGCACGAGATTTCCGATCCGGTCCCGCTTGGCAGGGCGTTCCATCGCCGTCAGTCGCACCGATATGCCGCGACGCAAAGTGTATGCCAAACTGTAATTTATTTCCCGCAATTTACTTTCCGACGGATTAGCGCCTCGGACTTCATGGCGAGGGCTTTACAGGCTGCGGAAAAAGTCCCCCAAACATCTTGTCATTCCGAGCGAAGCGAGGAATCTCTCTTTCTTTTCTTCGTCCTAAATCGAAGAGAGATTCCTCGCTTCGCTCGGAATGACAAAAATAGAGACTCACTGCGCGTTCTTGGAATCCTTGTAGCCCTTGTAGCCCTTCTTGGTGGCTTCCTTGGCGTGGTGTTCGAGCGAGGCGCGGGTGAAAAGGTCGGGGGCGACGTTGGAATTATATTTGCACTCGTCCAGGAAAGTTTGGGAGAGCTTGCGGTTATTGCGGGACGTTTCGATGTTCAGTGGGGTCTTGACGCCGTCCACGGTCATGTACTGCGTGTAGCTGGTGACGACCTCGGTGTGCTCGCGGCTTTCGGGGTCGCGCGTGTACACGACCCAGCGCAGCGGCAGGTGCGTATACCGGTCGATTCCCAGCCGCAGGATGCGGTGATCGCGGTCGGCAAACTCGATCCACTCCGATTCCTTCATGTCGATCAAGTCCGTGCCCACGTAGCGGATTTCCACGCCAGGCTCATTCATGCGGCGGCGCAGCATGTTGTTCATTCCGTATTTCACTTCCTCGTTAAAAGTTTTGACGAGGTCTTCGGGCTCGTTCGACACGCCGGCCTTGTCCAGCGTCCAGCCGTCTTCGCCCGTGAACACGGTGATGAGCGCGCCGCCGTGCGTGATGGACAGGTCGTCCGTTCCGAGCACGAAGCCCAGGATGGTGTGCTCGCCCTTGGAGATGTATTCCACGCGGTTCTTGTCCGGCAAGAGCCACAGATCGCGGAACAACGTGAAACCCATCAGGGTTCCGGCGACGCCGTACTGTGCGACGCGCCCATCGCAATCCGTGTCGCGCACGTTCAGATATGCCTGCCCGCCAAGCGCGGCGATCGTTTGCTGTACCAATTGACGACCCTTCACGGCGCTCTCTTCGGGGAGCAATTCCTGGGCCGGCCGGGCGCTTGCGGATTTTCCGCAAGCCGCGGCCACGATCAGCGCCAAAAGCGCGCACAACAGTACACGGAATTTCAGACGCACAGGATGGAACCTCCCCTTACATGGAACACGTTAGCAGCTATAAAGGTTGCCTTTAGTAGCACAGGCTTCAGCCTGTGTGTTTTTGATTTGCGGCAAGCGAAAGTCAAAAGAACACAGGCTGAAGCCTGTGCTACTGAAACCCAGCGGAATCTCAGTGCTCGGCCCCCGCCGGGAATCCGCTGCTTAGCTGCGTTTTTTCCTCGCTGTTGCCGCGGGGCGGATGAACGAGAATGGGAAGGATGAGCGCCACGGTCATGATTCCAGCGAGCACGTAGAGCGCCTGCGTGTAGTTGCCGTTGATCTGCCGCAGATGCGCGAAGAGCAGCGGCCCGAAGACGGAGGCGAACGCCCAGGGCAGCATCATCAAACCGAAAATGGACCCGACGTTTCGAGGCCCGAAATAGTCGGCGGCAAATGCCGGAGTAATGCCGTAGGCGCCTCCGTAGCACATCACGAGAACGAAGGTGACGACGATCAGCACGGGCAGGGAATTGATCGAGTGGTAGGTCCAGAAGAGCACCGCTTCGACCAGGTACATCAGAAAAAACGACGTTTTTCGCGTCGTCAGATCGGAGACCCACGCCCAAAAAATGCGCCCGACGCCATTGCCAATGCTGATGATGCCAACGAGTCCGGCAGCGGCCGCCGCGCTGGCCTTGCCCATCTCCTGAAAAATGGGAGAAGCCTGAGAGACAATCGACAGGCCCGCCATCGTGTTGATCGACATCAGGGCGCAGATCGCCCACCATTGCCCTGTTTTTAAGGATTGCGCTAGCGTGTAATCGCGGTCGGTTCGCTGCGAGAGTTGCGTGGCGCTCGGAGTCCATCCCTCGGGCGCCCAATCTTCGGGCGGATTCCGCATGAACGATCCGGCGGCGATGGCGACGATCGCGTACGCAACGCCCAGATACGCAAACGTCGGCATGAGTCCCACATGCCGCATCAGCCATCCCGCGGCGGGTGCGGAGAATAGCGATCCCGCGCCGAACCCGGCCACCGCAACGCCCGTGATCAGCCCGCGCCGGTCGGGAAACCATTTCACGAGCACCGTGATTGGCACGATGTAGCCCATGCCCAACCCGATTCCGCCGATGACTCCGTAGGAGAGATACAGCCACCAGAGCCGGTGCGCGGAAAAGCTGGCGAGAAACACTCCGCCGCCCCAGAACAGGCCCGCCGTCATGGCCACGACTTTCGGGCCAACGCGCTTCATCCACAATCCGCCTACGGTCGTCGTGCAGCCGAGAAAAAACCAACTGATCAGGAATGTGAACGTAACCTGCGAAATGGTCCAGCCAAATTCCTTGGAGAGGGGGATGCGAAAGACGCTCCATGCGTAGGCCGCGCCCAAAGCCATTTGCATGCAAACGCCGGCGGCGGCAATCCACCAACGATTCAATACGGGCATGTTTCCTCCACTTGCAACTGCGCGCACGATAGCATTACGAAATTAACTTAACGCCGGCCTGCGAGCACCAGTCTTCCCACGCGCGGCCCTGCGCCGACGGCTGGCTGTGGAGTTCGCCCGCGCCATTGACTTCGCCCGGCGAAAGATACGTGACCGCCGAGCCCATGGACATGGCCTTGATCAGGACCTCGGCGTTCAGGCGCAGATAGTACGTGGCGAACACGGCGTCCTGTATGTTTTTCCCCGCGATCACGCTGCCGTGTCCGCGCATCAAGGCGGCCTTGCCGCTGCCAACCGTGGCGGCGAGCGAACGGCCCATGTCGTTGGTCGTCACCAGCATATTGGTGTCGCCGAATTGGTCGCGGATGTCCCAGACGGGCACCTCGTGGCCGATGATGGCCGCAGAGTGCAGCGCCGGGCGCATGGCCGTCTTGGTCACCGCGAGCGGAAGCAGTTCGTGCGCGTGATTGTGGCAGACAGACAGGACTTCGGGCCGCGCCTCGTACAGGCATCCGTGAATGAACCGCTCGGAATAGGGCTTCAGCCCGCGCAGATCGACCGGCGTGCTGTCCAAATTGAATTCGAGAATATCGTCCTTCGTCACAAGGCGCGGCGCGCGCGCCCGCGCCATGAAAAACCGCGCCGGATTTTCCGGATTGCGCACCGTGATATGCCCAAAGGAATCGACCAGCCCCAAAAAAGCGATGACGCGATTCGCGATCACCAGTTCTTCGATTGCCGCGCTGGCATTCATCGATGGATTCCTCCGAACATTCCGCCTTCCAGGATCGAACGACCGGCAAAGTGTGCACGCAACAGCAAAATTCCGCAAGGCCTTAAGCCGTAATTCTCACAAGCGAAGAAGCGTCGAATGGTTGAGGTGCGGGAAATTTCGCCGCGCCGGGGCCGGCGATACATAGTGAAATTGGCGATGAGAATTGCGGAACAGGATGTTGACGAAATCTCCGCGCAGCGTAGTAGAATCAAAATTACTTTGCGCCGTTCCCCGGTAGCTCAATGGTAGAGCATTCGGCTGTTAACCGAAGGGTTGCTAGTTCGAATCTAGCCCGGGGAGCCAAATTCTCCTTCTTCTTCAATTAGTTAGAGACGGCTTTCACTCCTTCCTTCTTCGTGTCCGGGCCACTGTAGTAAAAATGCAGTAATTTGCCTCGGCCGTACGCTTTCTTGTTGGACTTCTCCATCGCTTCCCGCACCTGATCCGCCATTCCCAACTGGTAGTGCCGCTTGGTTTCCGGACTCGTGTGCCGCATCGCGCGCTGCACAACGGCATCCGGTGCGACTCCACTCAACCGAGTGCAGAAAACGTGCCGCAGGTTGTAGATCGGAAAGTGCGGTACGCCTGCCCGTCTGAGTGTCGCCTTCCAAGCGGTCTTAACCGTGGAGATCGCCCGGTCAGGGAGATGGGGGCTAGGGAAGACAAAAGGACTCTTCGATGCTTGTTCCTTGTTCCACGCCCGCAAAACATCGCAAGCGTATTCGGAAAGGGGAACAGGTTCGGATGAGCCTGGAGTCTTCACGTTGTTGCCCAAGCGGATTAGCTTGTTTTCTAGGTCCACTTGGTCCCAGCGCAGCGAGAACCCCTCGCTGTAGGTTCGCCCGCCCGTCTGAGAGAGCAGGATGATGGCCACCCGAAGATGAGGTGGCGCAGCTTCCAAAATGCGGTGCTCCTCTTTGACGGTAAGCATTCTTCGAACCGGCCGGTCGCGGAGCTCGTTGAAGTGCTTCACCGTCGAAGCGGGATTTTCCGGTATGTATTTCCGCTTAACGGCGAGGTCCAAGACACACTTCAAACATTCCAGCTCTCGATTTACCGTTGCTCCTTTGACCGTTCGATTTGGGTTGAGTTTCGTTGGTTGCCGGCGACGCTGATCGCGATAGTCCTCGATCATTTCGACGGTGATTCTGTCCAACTTGCTCTCGCCGAAGAACGTTTTCAGTTGTTTGAGATAGGTGCGATGACCTCGCACGGTGTTCTCGGTGAGGCCAGCGAAATGAGACCGCTCGAATTCCGCACACAAGTGCTCGAACGTAGTCCGCTCCCCTGGCCACCCGACCTTGAACAGTCCCAGCACGATCTCGCTCTCGCGTTTCTTCCACACTTTCGTGGCGAGTTCCTTGCTGTCTGTCTTGGTCGATTCGCAATACTGCTCACCGTTCATCGTGTAAGCCATCCACCAGAATCGTGATGCATTTCTTTTGTACAGTCCCAATGGCGCTCCTCTGACTTGCCGGAGTTAGGCGCCGCCGCAATTATACCTCTTGGCGGCGCGTTCGCCGTGCTGGGCGTACGTGCTGCTCTTTGAATTGATCGAGGGTGGAACGGCGGTACTCAAGACGGTTTCCGATCTTTCTAAACTCGATTCTCTCCTGCTCTGCGTAGCGGTAAAGCGTGGTGGTCGAGATCCCAAGACATTTTGCGGCTTCGGGATGGGTCAACCAGACGGTGGTTGAATCTTCGTTTGGGGCAATTGCCAAGGTCGAAAAGCTCGCCGGGGCGAGACCCTCTGCGTTGGACATAAATTCATGAAGGACCGAGATCAAAGTCTCGGCCTGCTTGGGAGGCAGAACGAAGCAGGCAACGAAAGCCGGTGACGAGTCCTCTTTTGTAGCAGCCGAACTCCTGGTGGCTGCATCGCCGTTGGTCCTGCCGTCTTCAATCGGCCTTATGGGACGACTAGTTGGGAGCATGGTGCCTCCTTGTAGAGTGAAGAAGATGAGTTTCTCTGAAAGATTCCATCGGAATAAAACCTTCAGTGATCGGGTTCCTTGTCGGCAGGTGGAGATTCGGAAACCCCGGACGTTCCAGGGTTGTGTCGTTCGCTTGGCAGCTGCGCTTGGGCTTTCGCGACGGTATGCCGTGCGTAGTAATTCGGATCGTCTTTATCTTCCGAGCGGTAGTCGGCGATGCGCTGAATCACGACTTCGGGATCGTCGCCGCGAGCGAGGGCGCGCTTCGCATAGGCCCAATCGTACTCGGATTGGCTTTTGTGGTCGCTGGGCACCTTCCGTGGGCGTTCTTGGTCGTCGCTTAAATGCCGGGGCGTTTCGGGGGAATCTTCATGAATCGTGAAATCGCGGAGCGTGTAGACCGCATCGTTTTCCTGTCGCGCTTGCACGATGAATTCCTCTGGAAGCTTCCGGTTGGCGAATCCCGGCAAGCGAAGCACGCGCGTCGAGTCCGTTGCCGCCAGATCGCCGCCGAATTGATTTGCTAGACCGTGCAGCAAAGACTCGGCCTCATCCTGACTGAATCCGCTCACTTTCCACACGACCTGATGCTTGCCGGGAGAGGTATCGAGGACAAAGTTTGGCGCTGGCACTGAAGACGAATTTCGAATCGCTTCGAGAGCTACGTCACCCTTTCTGTCGAGGTCGAGATAGACGTGGCGAATNNATGGGATTCATTCCCATGAACACGTCGGAACCGCTGGCATTCTGATTGGCGAGCCAAGTTTGAAAGTCGGGGCTCGCTATCGTCTCAGCCTTGGCGATTCGTTGCACCGTGTGACCTGTGGAGCGATTCCGCACAAGGATCGCGGCGTTGTCCGCAGGCTCGAAAAGCTCCCGGACATACTCCGAAGCGGTGAGAGATCGCGGTGTGAATGCAGTGTCGGTGCTCATGGGTGATCCTGCTTGGCCAAGAACACCGCGCCGTAGTCGAACAGGTCCGCATCCGGGTCGTATCTGTTGATCA
>PLUM01000067.1 GCA_003165465.1 Acidobacteriota bacterium | reverse complement strand
ATTCCTCGCACTTTACGGCACGGCTGAAGCCGTGCCCTACAAAGATGGGGCACTCTCGGAAAATAGTCAGCTCGCGGCCATTCGTTTGCGCCGCAAAATCTCGGCGCTGCGCTCGGCCGCTTCGCCGACGAGATATCCCATTTTCGAGTGGGTTGGTTCCATGTCCGGAGCGATTCCGAATTCGCGAAGCCTTTCGCTGGTCGTGGGACCGATGGACGCCACGAGGATTCGCGAAAGCGCGCGGCGTACAGCGTCTTCCAGGTTCATTTCCGCCGCGATTTGCAGGAGATGATCCACCTGCCTCCCCGTCGTGAACAGGATCGCGTCGATTTCATTGCGCGCGATTGCGGCAATCGCGGAACGCAGCGGTCCCACGTCCTCGGGCAAAGCCCATTCGTAAACGGGAACGGATGTGACTTGCGCGCCGCGCGCCGCGAGGCCCGCAAGTAACTCTGGGTTCGATACGCCGTATTCCTGGACCGCAACCCGCCGCCCCTGCAATGGAAATGCAGCGGCACTCTCGTCCAGCGCGTGCAAAAGTTCGCGCCAGGTACTCGGTTCGGGCGCGGTGACGGCTACCGGCACATTCCATTCCCTGAACACCGCCGCGGGTTTCGGCCCGCGCACAACGACCGCAACCTTGCGGAGTTGCGCGAGAAATTCATCCTGTGGATGGATCGTCCCGACGACACGCGCGAGCGCGCGCGCCCCGACTCCCGTAAGAAAAATAACCATGTCGAACCCGCCCGCGAAAAGTTTTCCGGCAAACTCGAGCGCGGCCGTATTGGTTTCCAGGGGAATCTCGCGCATCGACGGCGCCACGACGGCTTCGCCGCCCTGATTGGCAATCAGTTTCGCCATTTCCTGTCCTCGCCTGCTTTCGAGCGATAGCACGCGCAGCCCAGCGAAGCCTTTTGGCGAGTTTTCGGTTTCCATGGTCTTTTACTCAACAATCGTACTGGCAACCGCCCGATGGAAGCTGCGTCCCTTGCGTTCCTTCCCCAGGGCGATGGTAACGATGAGCACGACGATGGTCACAATTTCAAATCCGGCGAGCGCCCACTGGTAGCCCACATGTTCGCGTAACATGAATTCAACGGAATTGGTTGGCGCGGCAATGAGAATCCCAAGCTGATAGGCGAGCCCAGGGACAAGCCCGCGCGTTTCATCCGCCGACAACTCGCTCAGATGGACCGGAATAATTCCCCATGCGCCCTGCACCCCGGCCTGCATCAGAAAAGAACCAATGGCCAGCATGGCGAGCGACGTGCCAAACGCCCAAAGTGGAATCACCAGCAACGAAAGCGACATCGCGACGATCATCGTGACTCTTCGCCCCAGCTTTTCCGAGAATTGCCCGAAGATGATTGCGCCAACGATGGCCCCGACGTTATAGAGCATGGCCATGTACGATTGCATGGCCGGTCCCAGCTTGTGCACGCTGCCGAGAAAATCCGGATACAGGTCCTGCGTGCCGTGCGAGAGGAACATCATGAAGGTCATCAGCAGCACGAGATACAGAAAACTTTTCCATTGCGTGGCCACAATCCTGAGGACCGCGAGCGTCGATGGCGCGCGATGCTGTTTCCACGCTTCCGATTCTGGCACGCGCGCGCTGATATAAAACGCCAAGAGCGCCGGCAGTCCGCCCAGCCAGAACATCGGACGCCAGCCCCATGTAGGCAGCACAAACCGCGCGACCACAGCGGCAAGGATGTACCCGGTCGAATAGCCGCTCTGCAAAACTCCGGAGAGAATTCCGCGCCATCGCGGGGGAACAGATTCCATTGCCAGCGAAGCCCCAATGCCCCACTCGCCGCCCATCCCAATGCCATAGAGCGCGCGCATCACGAGAAAGAATGTGAAATTGGGGGAGAATCCGCAGGCCAGCTCGACCAGGGAAAAGAAAACCACGTTGGCCATCAGCGGAATTCGCCGTCCGTACCGATCCGTCATCAGGCCGAAGATGACCGCGCCGACGGGACGCATCACCAGCGTCACAAACAACGACGCGATGACCGCTTTTTTCCCCACATGAAAATCCGCTGCGAGCTTGTCGATCAGGAAGACAACGACAAAGAAATCGAATGCGTCGAGCGTCCATCCGAGAAAGGACGCCGTTACCGCATGAATCTGGCCCGAACCGGAAAGCCCCGGCACACCGCTGTCACGCCCCTTGTCAAACAAAGCCGCCCCCTAACCCGGATATTTCCCCATGATCATCGCCGTCTTCCGGTCTTTTTTTGCATAAAAGACGGCGCAATGTGTACCCCGATTCCCGGCTAATTCGGACATTTTTCAGTAATCGGTTGTTAAGTGTGGTTACAACCGGGCAAAGTGTCAAACGAAAACTGGAGAAAGCCGTGCCTGGTGTATTCGACCGATGGACGCATCGTGTACAATGCCTTCCGCCATGTCCAATCCCAGGAAGACGGAACCGGCGAATCTCCGCGCATGGGCGCATTCGGTGGCAAATGAATAACTGGCCGCGCTCCGTTTCTCCACCATATGTCGTCAACATTGAAGATTTGCGCCGAAAGGCCGAGCGCCGCCTGCCGCGAGCGGTCTTCGATTATGTCGACGGCGGAGCAGAGGCGGAAAAGACCATGCGCGAGAACACGCGCGCATTTGAAACCCTGACGTTTCGCCCGCGCAACGCCGTGGCCGTGCCGCAATGCGATCTGCGCGTCAACATTCTTGGCGCCGAGCTTTCCTTCCCCGCGATCCTTGCGCCGGTTGGCTACAGCCGCATGATCCATCCCGCGGGCGAATGTGCCGCGTCCAGCGCGGCCGGCAAGGCGGGCACCGCATATATCCTTTCCACGATTGCCGGGTACAAACTCGAGGACGTTCGCGCCGCATCGAGCGGACCGATTTGGTATCAACTCTATATGATAGGCGGCCGGCCAGCGGCGGAAGCGGCGCTGGAGCGCGCAATGGCCGCTGGATATTCAGCCTTATTCGTTACGATCGACACGGGCATGATCGGGAACCGCGAGCGCGATACCCGCAATGGCATCGGACAGCTCATGGGTGGAAACTGGATGGGAATGATCCCGTATCTCTCGCAATTTTTCTCGCGTCCGGGGTGGGTTGCCTCCTATTTGATGGACGGCGGCCTGCACAAGCTGCCCAACGTGATCGTGCCTGGCAAGGGACCGATGTCGCTCATGGACGTGTCCGACGCACTCTCGGATTCGGCTGTAACCTGGCGGGATTTTCAATGGCTGCGGGAAGTGTGGCCCGGCCCAATCGTCGCCAAGGGCGTGCTTACGGGCGACGACGCGCGTCGCGCCATCGATGCGGGTGCTGCGGGCGTTGTCGTATCCAATCACGGAGGCCGCCAGCTGGATGGCGTTTCCGCGACGCTGCGCGCACTGCCGGAAATCGTGAAAGCCGTGAATGGACAGATCGAAGTGCTGATGGACGGTGGCGTCCGCCGGGGGGCCGACATCGTCAAGGCCATCTGCATGGGCGCGCGCGCGGTTCTGGTTGGCCGCGCCTACGCGTATGGCCTGGCCGCCGCAGGAGAGACTGGCGCCGCCAGAGCCATCGAGATCCTCCGCACGGACATGGAGCGCACCATGAAGCTGCTGGGATGCTCGTGCATCGGCGAACTGGATCGGACGTATGTGGATGTTCCGCGGGATTGGCCCGGTGCGAGTTGAGAGTCAAGAGTTAAGAGTTGAGAGTTAAGCAAAACATGTGAAGTCCCGGTCAGCCATCGCGAATCACGCAGAAAAGCCCCGGGTCTGAAGACCCGGGCTACAGCATTTGCCATAGCGACGGCAGGTTGCTGTAGCCCGCCTCTTCAGAGGCGGGGACTTCGGCCAGGTCGCGCAACACGTTACCCAACACGTCCCACTCACGAATCACGAATCACATAATAAAGGGAGAAGGCCCCGGATTCGTCAGGGGGATGCGAACCCGGGGCCCGGGGGGGAGTAAATTCAATCTCGAATCAAGCTACGACGCCGGACCCACAACCATCCGGCACAGCTTGT
Source organism: Acidobacteriota bacterium (assembly GCA_003165465.1). Taxonomy (GTDB): domain Bacteria; phylum Acidobacteriota; class Terriglobia; order Acidiferrales; family UBA7541; genus Palsa-360. Next base: position 64,459 of record PLUM01000067.1, on the reverse strand, counting down.
AAAATTCCTCGGTCGTGAAAACCAGTCTCACGGCGGTTCTTTCCCGTTCCAGGCGTCCCAACCCGGTGAATTCGCAAATTTCGCGCAATTGCTCTCTCGGCAAGGCCAGCAAAAACGCGGCCTTGCTCTCGTCGATTGTTTCTCGACGAGTGGACTCGTCCAGCATGCGGCTCGGTCGCTTATAGGGCATCATCGTGGATACCGGGACCGATCGCCTAGTTCATAACGATGCTGGCCCAATTGTCCTGCTCCACGGCCAGAATCATCGGCTTGTAAATATCGATATCCCAAGCATCTCCGACCCGAAACCGGATTGCGGAGTCCGATTCCCCTAAAATGACGCCGCGAAGCGGCACACGCAAATCCCCAACCGCAACCTGCAGGACAACCGACTGCCCCACCCATGACGCATAAGCGCTTGGCATTTCCATACCCCCTCAGAGGCTCTCTTGCTGGTGTCATTTTCTGAGTGAGTACTGCGCCTCACAATGGTACGGAAGGTACAAACTAGTAGGCCAAAAGTACTATTGGCATTTGCAGCACAATTTTTGCAGGTCGCGAACGCCACAGTCGCGCGGGCTTCAGCCTGCGGGGTTTAGGCCTTGCAAAGCCGAACCCAGCAGGCTGAAGCCCGCGCTACTGCAAACACCGCCAATCATTCAAGCCAGGTACTTCCGTACCGCGAATCCAAAACTTCCGCTTCATTGCGGCCATTGCGTGATTCCTCCAAACTGAATGCATGAAGATTCCGCACGATCCCGGGCAAGTGCCGCAACTCGAAGGGCCGGTCGGCGTCGCGAGTACCTCCCTCCTGATGCGGACGCTTATTGCCATGTTGGCGCTGGAGTGGCAACTCTGCAGCGAAGATCCGGTCATTTTCTGTTACCGTATAGGAGTGGGGCCTGCGCGTGTATTCTTCGGAAAATTCGCGGCGCGCGGGTAACAGAGGATTCGGGTGCGCGCTGAACTTCATTAACGCTGAGCTTCCAATCGCAGCCCGCCAAAAACATAATGATCGGATCGATCGAACACTTACTTCATTTTCTGTTTAACGTACAAGGCCTTATTCAGTGGGGCGGCACGCTGCTCGTGTGCGTCATCGTCTTCATCGAGACGGGCTTCTTCGTCGGATTTTTTCTGCCCGGCGATTCCCTGCTGGTCACGGCCGGTGTGTTGGCCGCCTCCGGGCAAATGCATCTTTCGAAGCTCTTGCTTCTCGTTCCCCTGTGCGCGATCGGCGGAGACCAGATCGGCTACTGGATTGGCCGGAAAGCGGGCCAGGCACTTTATCGCCGGGAAGATTCTCTGATATTCCGCAAGCGCCACCTGGAGCGCGCCCGCCAGTTCTACGAAAAGTATGGCGGGAAGACCGTCATCATAGCGCGATTCATTCCCATCGTTCGGACGTTTTGCCCGCCGGTTGCCGGCGCGGCCGAAATGTCTTACGGGCGCTACTTTGCCTACGATGTGGCCGGAGGACTGCTGTGGGTTGGCAGCATGATTCTGGGCGGATATTTTCTGGGCCGCCAAATTCCGAACATCGGTGAAAACATTCATTACGTCATCGCCGTGGTTATTTTCCTTTCGCTGCTTCCTCCCATGATCGGTTTGCTGCGCTCCAGATATTCCGGACGGCCTGGCGCCGCTTCCGTCCCGCAACCTGCGCCAAACGAGCGTGACTAGCCGTGCCGTTTCTTGGTGCTCCGCCCGAAAAAGTTCCACGCGCCGTGATCTTCGACATCGGCAGGGTCATCATTCGCGTCGATCTATCGGGCTGGTCCGGAACCCTGGGCGGACCCACAGGCAGATCGCACGAGGAACTCCTGCGGGAAATCGTGACGGACCCGCGGTGGCCGGATTGGGAGGAAGGCCGCATCGATGCCCACAGTTGGCACCAGCATGTGTGCGAAAAATTTCAGTTAGCGCTCGACTTCGACGAATTTTGCGCCATTTGGAATAGCGTCCTTTGCTCCGACACGATCCTGCCGGACACGCTGTTCGAGCAACTCGCTACACAGTGCCGTCTCGCGCTCTTGTCCAACACCGATCCCCTCCACGTGGCGCATTTCGAGGCCAATTATTCGTTTGTGCGCCATTTCCCGGCGCGCGTCTACTCCTGCCGCGTCGGATGCAGCAAGCCTGCGCCGGAGATCTATCGCCGCGCGCTCGGCGAAACCGGCGCCGCGCCCGGCGAAACCATGTTTATCGACGACCTGCGCGAGAACGCCGCCGCCGCAGCCAGCCTCGGCATCCATGCCTTCCACTTCATTTCCGCCGGCGAACTCCTCTCCGAATTTTCGCGCCTTGGACTGTGGACGGCGCAGCCATCATTCCTGGCAAGTTCATGATGGATTCGTTCGGAAAAACAATCTTGATGAGCCGGGTCGCGTTTCCTGGCAGTGATGTTTTTTAGTGGCACAGGCTTCAGCCTGTGTGGTTTTGATTTGCGCCAAGTGAAAGTCAAAAGAACACAGGCAGAAGCCTGTGCTACGGTCTTCTTTGCGATATACTTCTCCCGAACGCATCCTGGCGTTACGTTTCGGCCGGTGTGGGTCTCGGTGGCGATGCACTTTTTCCGTGGAGACTAGCGATGAAAAAAATTCCCTACATTATTTTTCTGGCCCTGCTCATTACAGCTTCGGCCCACGCCGCGCCGGGTGGAACTATTTCCGGGATCGTCAAGGGTGAAGACGGAACTCCCTTTCGCGCCGCATTCGTGCGCGCGCAAAACGTGAAGACCCGGATGCTGATGATGGTCTTGACCGACAACCAGGGGCAATACCGCACGGAGAGTCTCCCCGCCGGAACCTACGAAGTGTGGGCCACATCGACCGGCTACCGGAGCGATCCATCGCGCCGCTCGGACATCACGATCGAGGAAGGCAAAACCACGCCCGCCAGCTTCACGATGAAGAAGGGCGCGGTGCAGTGGAGCCAGTTGACGAAGTATCAGGCTGGAATTTTGTTGCCTGACGCCAAGGGAAAAGATGTGGTCCTGCAGGAATGCTTCAATTGCCACGCGATGAGCAAAATCGGCGTGATGGGGCGCGACCGCGAGGGCTGGCTTGAGTCAATCGATCACATGCGGCAGGTCGGAGTCGTTGACGTAAAGCCCGACGTGGCAGCTCAGGTGTCGGAATACCTGGGCACGGTATTTGGCCCGGATGCCGAAACGCCCACGTCGCCCGGTCTCCTGCCGCAATATCAAAAGGTGAAGCAGGAACACGATTATTTTTCCGACGACTCCCTGAATATCGTGTACGTCGATTATCAGTTGACGGGCGAGCCGAAGGATCGTCCCGGCAGCGGGAAGCAGGATAAGGACGGCAACATCTGGATGGAAATGGGCGGCGGCCTATCGCGGCTCAATCCCGCGACCGGAGAGCTTCATACGTGGAGATTGCCGGACCCGACGCGCCCGTTCATTCATGAAATTCTGCCCACGGCGGACGGCTCCGTGTGGCTCACGATTGAAAAGCAAAATGCGCTCGCGAGATTCGACACGCGCACGGAAAAGTTTGAAGTCTACCGCCAGCCGTACGACGGCCCGCCGCCCGTGGAAATGGAGCCAAACGCGCCGTGGCCCAACATGCGCTACACATCCGGAGACCAGACGAGCGATCCGCGCAGGCATACAGCCGTCGCCGACCTGCAGGGAAATATCTGGAGTTCGGGGCGCCCGCTCAGCAAGTTCGATATTGAGACGAAGAAATTCACGTTCTTCCCCGAAGTTCCCGATATCTATGGCATTGCCGTGGACAAGGAAGGAAACGTCTGGTTCGCCGAATTCAATTCCAAGGATCATCACAGCATCGGTAAAGTGGACGTGAAGACCAACAAGGTCACAAAGTGGACTCCTCCAGACTCCGACACGCGGCCGCGCCGCCTGAAGATCGATTCGCAAGGCATGATCTGGTTCGGCGACTATTTCCAGGGAAACCTCACGCGGTTCGATCCCAAAACGCAAACCTTCCAGGCCTTCAAGCTGCCCGGCCCCATGCCCACCCCGTACGGAATGGGCATCGATCACAACGACAACCTCTGGTACGCGTCCATGTACACCGACGTCATTGGCAAACTCGACCCGAAAACCGGCAAGGTCATCGAGTACCCCACTCCCTACGGCGAGCGCGGAACCCGTGACATGTTCGAAGACGCGCAGGGCCGCATGTGGTACGGCGCACAACCCTACGGAAAAGTTGGCTACGTGCACCTGCGCACGGATGCGGAAAAGGCCGTGGCGCAGAAGTGAGGATGCACTAAAAATGCCCTACCACTTGCAAATCGCGAGTGGTAGGGCATTGGCGCTCCTTGCTAGTACTGGCGGCACAGTCCGGTCTTACGCTATCGCCCTATGCTCGACTGCTTCAGCGCGCCGCACCCGGATCTTCACCTCGATGCGCGAGCCGAGCCGGTTGATGATCGACATGAGCCGATCCACGGTGAACCGCCCGAGGTCCGCATNNGAGAAGTCGGCCGCCGCAATGCCCGTGCGACCGTGTGCGGCGCGCACAGTCAGGTGATCCCGATCAAGCGCCTTGATGATTTCAGCGGCGCGGATGGCCTTGAATTGTTCGGCATCGGCGTTCTTATGCCCCAAATCGCGGAACACATTGCCGCTTCCCCGCACCACTACAAGTTTTTCACTTTTCATCGCAACATCCTGTCATGCGGCTATGCAACGGCAGCAAGCCCCTTCTTCTCGACCAGCGATAGCAGCTTGAGCGAAGCTCCGGAAGGCCGCTTTTCACCGCGCTCCCACTTGCTGACAAGGCTACTGGTGACGTTGAGGTAGTTGGCGAAAACGGTTTGGCTGACGCGTTCTCTCTCCCGTATCGCCTTGATTTCTTTCGGCTTCAATGCCCGGACCGGCGTAAGGCATGCATCGTCGAAACGCCGCATGGTTTGCTTGTCGATGACCCCGCCAGTGTGCAAGTCCCCCATCATTTCATGAATGGCCGCCATGGCTTCGCTTTTATACTTTTTGCTCATTCGCTTCTCGCCTCCACAAAGTCGCCTCTCTTCAACCGCGCCGCGAGTTCGTTCTCCGTCAATGACAGCACGATCTTCGCGGCTTCCTTGAACTGTTGCTCCTCATTGTCATTGATGTTCGCCTGTCGGCTCTTGGCGAACCCATACACAAAGAATGCCCTGGCTCCGCGGCGGAAAAAGACTATGGTTCGGTAACCTTTCGATTTTCCTTGCCCTGGCCTGGCAATCCGCTGTTTGATGACCTCACCGCCAAGGTCGGCATCGATCTGGCCCTTTTCGGCGCGAGCAATCGCCTCACGCAAGACCGTGTCCGTAATTCCTTCCTTCCGGGCAAAGCGTTGAAACCACCTGGACTTAAAAATTCGCACAGCTACCCGCATATTATAGCACTTAGTGCTATAGTTCAAGCCTTTGGCATAACGGACATCATTGAATTGAGCACTCGTCTTTAGCGGGCCGCATCCTCGTCCCACTGATTCATCTTGGTTTCGTAAAAATCGCCTTCGAGATCATCATGTGAACGCCCTTGTTGCCGTCGACGACCTGCGTGATGTGCAGGTCGGCGGCGACGCTCGACAGCATGTAGGCGTCGTCGCGTGTCATGTGTTTTTCCTGCACTAGAAAATCGATCATTTCGCGGACCGCCATTTTTGTTGCCGCGGTGAGGTCTTCGTCGAGGCCCATGGTGATGAACTCGGTGGGTGTTTCGGCGCGCGGCCAGCGCAGGCGCATGTCCTTTCGTACGACAAACTGGAACGTGCCAACGAGCGAAGTTTCCATCGCGGTGATGTCCACTTCCCCGTCGCCCTGGCCTGCGTGGCCATCGCCCGCCTGGAAGAGCGCGCCGCGCGCTTGAATCGGAATGAAGAGCGTCGTGCCCTCAACCAACTCCTTGTTGTCCAGGTTCCCGGCATTCACCCAGGGCGGAGCGCTGCTGATGCGCCCGGCGCTCGGCGGCGGAGCGACGCCCATGCTTCCGAAAAACGGGCGCAGCGGAATCTCGATGCCGTCGGCAAATTGCGCGACCATGCGTTTCTCGTCCAGCGGAATCGCTTTCACGCGCTCATAAGGAAAATCCTCGGGAAGAAAACCGCGTCCTGGAGAAAAGGCGTTCAGCGCATAGGGAATCGCCAGGCGAATTTTTTGAATGCGCACTTCCAGCACGTCGCCCGGCTCGGCGCCCTCGATGTAGACGGGGCCGGTGAGCATGTGCATCCCCGGGCCGTGATCCTTCACCTGGTCGTAGATTTCGCGCCACGCGGGTTCGACGCGATCGGGCCAAAGGCCCGCGCTCTCAAAACGCTCGCGGCTGGCCGTGATCAGCGTCTGCATTTCCACCGTGTCGCCGGACTTGATCCGCAGCGCGGGAGGCGTCTTCGCGTCGTAATAACCCCACGCCACGGTCTTCGGCGAAGGTTTTAATTGGTAGGAGTTGCCCGCAGGCCTCGCTGGCTGTTGCGCGCGCAAGGGCGCCGTGACGCACAGGAACAGAAACACCGCCGAACGCTGCAATCGTGTCATGGTCTGCTCTCTCCCCGGTTGCGACGCCGTGGAATCCTGCGCCGCACTCACCGAACCCGCTGGTATGCGATCGCCACGGATTATACAGCTGTGGAACAGGTCGAGTAGCACAGGCACTTTGCCTGTGCGGTTTTGTAAGCTGCCCGTACGCTACCGGATCATCTACGATCGCAAAACCCGCACAGGCAGAGTGCCTGTGCCACGACACTTGCGTCAAGGAAGGAGGGGCGGAACGTAAGGCAGCGTGCGCGAGAAAAACCACATGAGGAACAGCACCAGCATCATGTTCACCATGAAATAGAGCATTGCGTATCCGATTAAATCGCGTGCCTTCACCTTCAGCAAACCCAGGAGCGGAAGCATCCAAAACGGATTGATCAGATTGGGCAACGATTCCGAAGTGTTGTAAATCTGGACAACCCATCCGAGGTTCACGTGCAGTTCCTTGGCGGCCTGCAAAACGTACGGCGCTTCAATCACCCATTTGCTGCCGCCCGAGGGAACGAACATTCCGAGCAGCGCCGAATACAGCGAGACCAGAATCGGATACGAATTCGTCGTGGAAAAACTTACAAAAAAGTGGGCGAGCTTCCCGGCCAGGGACGAATAGACGATGATCCCGAAAATGCCGCCGTAAAACGGAAATTGAATCAGCACGCCGGCGACAGCGGGAACCGCGTTGGTCACCGCGCGCATGAACGAACGCGGCCGCCAGTGCAGCAAAAGCCCCAGCATCAGGAACAGAAGATTGTAGGTATTCAAATCCAGGGCCGCGATCGGACCTTTTGCGGCGAGCACCTGAGCCAGATAGGCGAGGCCCAGTATGGCGACCACAACGGAAAGCACGGGCGAGTATTCCAGCCATTCCGCGGGCGTCTTGCGCTCCTCGAGTTTCCCGATTGCGAGTCCGTCCGTGACACCAAACGATTCCGCGTCCTTCGCCGAACTCACGGGCGTGGAAAAATACGCGATGCCGACACCCGATACGATCAGGATCGCGGCGGTTGCCATGCTCTGCCAGGTATAAATCGTGCGGCTCAGCGGAATGACGCCGCTGATCTTGAGCAGTGCGGGAGGAATCGACGCGGGCGTGGCCATCATCAGAGCTGCGGACGAAGACAGCCCCAGCGCCCAGACGCTGCCATTGCCCACATAAGCAGCGGCGCCGATTGCACGGTAGTCGATGCCGCGCACGTGTTTACAGATTTCGCGAGCGAGGATCCCGCCGAAGATCAGGGCGAATCCCCAGCTCAAGAGCGACATGGTCATCGAAATGAAGGCGACGAAAACGACGGCTCCGCGCGGCGTGCGGGGAATTTTCGCGAGGCGTTGAATCAGCTTGTGCACCGGCGGCGACGTGGCGACAACATAGCCACCGATAACGATCATCGCCATCTGCATCGTGAACGGAACCAGTCCCCAGAATCCGTCCCCGAAATACTTGACCAGATTTCCCGCCCCGTCTCCCGCAAACCATCCGGCCGCGAATACGACTATCAATCCCGCGAGGCCAAACACAAACGCATCCGGAAACCACATCTGGGACCAGTCGGCCAACCCCATTCCAAGACGAGCAAACACGCCCGCGGAATCTTCCCCCGATCCTCGAATCGCATTTCGCTCTGGAGTCGATCCCATGCGTCCTTTCCAAACCGGACACGTTGCAACACTGAACGATCAAATCCAAATTTCTTGCCGTTGTAGCGCCGGCGTCTCGCCGGCTCTTTTACACTGCGTAGAGTTCCGAAAAAATGCCGGCGAGACGCCGGCGCTACGTAACATCCGCGGCCTGCATGTCAGAACGTGCGCATCACCCGCGGAAAGACCCCGCCTCTGAAGCGGCGGGCTACAGCAGCGTGGTATCGCTGTAGGCCTGGCCTTCAGACTCGCGGATTTTTCCGGCACTTAGCTCGTCAGAGATGCCGCCAGCTTGCTGACGTCCGGCATGTTCTCGATCGATTTCACGGCGGCGATGACAGCTTCCGTTTTGGCCTTGGGCCACTTTGCGAATTCGGCGCATCCTCTGAATTTGTCGGCCACTTCGTCGTAACTCATGGGATTGGACGGGCTGCCCTTGGCGAATTCGGCGCGCCCGGTAAACACTTTTCCGTCTTTCATCGTGATTTTGAGGATGCTGGTCATTTTATCGAGCCCGGCGTTCTCCGCCTCCGGATCGATATAAAAATTCACGCGCTTGACCATCTCCTGCACGTCGGGGCGCTGCACAACTTTATCTTGATATTCAATAAGGCCCGCCTTGCGATCGAGCAGAAGAATGCTCATGCAGTATTCCATGCTGAATTTTCCCTGCAGGCCCGTCGTCGGGCGGTGATGCAGGAGCGAAGTCACCATGGCGTGATTCGCGCCGACATCCACTTTTTCCACGTCCGACGCCTTGATGTCGTGCTCGTGTATCAGGCGCAGCATTTCCCCCATCGCCGGATGAGACAGCGAGCCGGAAGGATGCGGCTTGATCGAAACGCCCGGCGAAGCCAGTGTCCACGGCTTGCCGAAACGCCCGACAATCGCGGACGGATCGAAGCCGCCGCCCTCCGCCTGAAAGAATCCGAGCGGCGCTTCCAGGATATTGTCCGCTGCGGTCCAGCCCAGCGCGGCCAGGTCCACCGCTACCGTTCCGTTTTCCGCGGCGTGCCCGGCATGGAATGGCTTCGTCATGGAGCCGAAGTTGTCGCGAAAGCCGCCGCCTTCGGTGGCTCCGATTCCGAGCGCGTAGATTGTTTGCGATACGTTCAAGCCGCGCAGCTTGGCGCAGGCCGTGGTGCTGCCAAAAGTCCCGCACGTTCCGGTCGTATGAAAACCTTCGTCGTAATGACGTGGCGAAATGGCTTCGGCAATCTTGCATTCCACTTCAATGCCCAACTGGTAGGCGAGCATCATCTCCTTGCCGGAGCGGTGGCCCAGCTCGCACAACGCGAATGCCGGAGGCAGTACGGCAACCGTCGGATGCGTCAGCAGGCCGTAGATGCGATCCTTCGCCGCGGCGAGTTGCGTATCGTCATAATCGTCGGCGTGAATCGAGACTCCGTTCACGAACGCCGCGAAGCGCGGATGAGCCTTCATTCCCGTGCCGATCACGCTGGCCTTCATCTCGGACGATCCAAACGACTGCACATATTGCCGCGCGATCGGACCCATCACGGACACCGATCCCGCGAGCGATAATCCAAAGCCGTCCAGCATCGACTTCCTGCCGAGTTCGATGACATCGGCCGGAATGTCCTCGTACTTTGTATTGACGATGAACTCGGCCACGGATTTGGTCAGGCCGGGAGCTTTCGGAAATTCCGCCGCGGGAGCAGGAGCGGCAGCGGCGTCCGCGCGTCCGCCGGTCAGCGCGAGCGCCGATACGACCAGGGAACTCTTGAACAATTCACGTCGATTCATTTTGCAGGGTCCTCGTTTCTTTTGAGTTTCTTTCGAGTTTCTTTCGAGCGTTCAGGTCTTCGCGTCATGCAGGAAAGCACCCGCCGATGACTGCCGCGCAAAGGAGACGTGCGCGGCCAGTGCCAGCGCGACAATTCCCATGGCCGAAAGCGACAGCGTCGTTGCGAGCTCCCCCGTGAATCGATTCATCGAGGAACTGCCATTTTCTCGATGGCTCGCGAGCATTCGCGCTTTCCGTTCACGAGATTCTGTCCGCTGCGCGCGTCCGAGCGCAAGCGATTTCTTGGGGGTTCGGCACAATGATAAGATGTTCCCGCGAGGATAGAATCGAGCGAAACCGATGAGCGAAAAAACGAACGACAAAATTCGCAAGACCGAATCCGAGTGGCGCAAACTTCTGACGCCCCAGCAATTTTATGTGGCCCGCCAAAAAGGCACCGAGCCGCCCGGCACCGGAGAATACGAAAACACCGAGGAGCCGGGCATGTACGTCTGCGTGTGCTGCGGACAGCCGCTGTTCAGTTCGGAAGCGAAGTTCCATTCCGGCTGCGGATGGCCCAGCTTCTATGCTCCCGTCGACGAAGCGAAAGTCGAGATCGACCGCGACACCAGCCATGGCATGACGCGCGAGGAAGTCCTGTGCAGCCGGTGCGACGCGCATCTCGGCCACGTTTTTCCCGACGGCCCGCGCCCGACCGGCCAGCGCTACTGCATCAATTCCGTCTCCATTAAATTGGTCGAGAAGGACGAATAATGCCTGACGGCGCGGCTCCCCGCCCTGCTGTAATTCACGCTCGCGGTTTCGTCGCGCGCCATTTCACGCGGGCCGCGATTTGCTCATTTCTTCTGCTTGCCGCGATTGCAGGTGCGCCCAACACGGCGCACGCCTGGGGCTGCGAAGGCCATCAAGTGATTGCGTTGCTTGCCGAGAGCCATCTCACGCCTCGCGCGTTGGCAAAAGTAAAACAAATCCTGAGCGACAGCCCCATCGATCCAACGCTGAGCCGGTATTGCAAGGAAGGCGGCATCGACCTTATGTCGGACTCCGCAACCTGGGCCGACGATTTCCGCACGCAGCATCCCGAGACCGGCCCGTGGCATTACATCGACATTCCGCTGGGCACGACCCGCCGCGACATCGCGAAATTCTGCGAACCGCAAGAAGGCTGCGTGACGCGCGCCATCGCCGATCAGCTCGTGATCCTGCGTTCCCCTGAAACCGATCCTCGCAAGAGAGCCGACGCGCTGCGCTTCGTGATTCATTTTGTCGGCGACCTGCACCAGCCGCTGCACGCCACGACCAATAACGATCAAGGCGGCAATTGCGTCCCGGTGGCGTATTTCGACATCCTGCCCCAATTGCGAAATCCGCAGGCGGAAAGCTACGCGCCCAATCTGCACGGCATCTGGGACACAAACATTCTGGCGAGAGCGACAAACGGAAAAAACGTGGAGCAGGTCGCGGCGGATCTGGATCGATCTTTCCATAAGAAAATTGCCCGCTGGCAAAAAGGGGCGACGAACATAGACGCATGGGCCTGGGAAAGCTACCAGCTGGCCGTGAAGGATGTGTACGGCAAATTGCCCGTGCGCATTCCGGCGGAAGCCCCGCAACCCATCACGTCCTGCGCGGACGACAATCACATTTCGACGCGCATGTTGAACCTCAACGAGCGGATTGCCCAGCCCTATCAGGACACGGCCGAGGCAATCGTCTGGGGACAAATCGCAAAAGCCGGCGCGCGGCTTGCCCTACTGCTGAATCAGATCTGGCCATAAGGCGCGCGCCGCGCATTCGTAGCGCCGGCGTCTCGCCGGCTCTTTTGCGTTGTGTGGAGTGCTGAAAAGATGCCGGCGAGACGCCGGCGTTACGGAAACCTTGCTTTCCTGCTTCGAGATTGCCGCAAGAATAAAAACTAAAATGAAAATTTCACGGCGGCCTGCATGAGGCGTGGCGAAGCGGCCTGCACCACCTGGCCAAACAGGTTGCTGTCGCGATTTCCGTTCACGGCCGCGGGCCCGAAGAACTGCGTGTGATTGAACGTGTTAAACGTTTCCAGCCGAAATTCGAGCGACCGCGTTTCCGACAAAGGGACCGTTTTCAGCAAGGCCAGATCGGAGTTAAACGATCCGGGACCGTAGAAAAACCGGCGCGGAACGTTTCCCGGTGTTCCGAGAGCGTTGACCGTAAAGAGCGAAGTGTTGAAATACTGCAGGCCATTTCGCGGATTGCCGTTGAGGTTCAAAGGCCCCGCGGTAAAGTCCGGCAAATCCAAACTGTGATTGTTCACACCGTTCGGAATGCTTCCCATCAGGGAATTGTCACCGCTGGTCGAGAGCGTCACGGGAAATCCGGAAGTGGCGCGCGTGATCCCGGAGATGGACCACTGGCGGGTCAGTTTATTGTCGCGATGGAAAAGGCGTTCGATCGGAAGTTCGTACTCGTAGCTGGCGGTAAAATTGTGTTTGAGATCGAAGGACGAAAGCGCGCGCATGGACGCCAGATTGAACGGATTCGCCACATCCGCAAGGCTCGATCCCTGATCGATGGATTTGCTGAACGTGTATCCCACCGAAACATTGAGCCGCTCTCCCGAATGCCTCACGCTCGCCTGAAACGAATGGTAGACCGAATTTCCTGCGCTACCCTCGTAGTCATCGTTGCTGAAGGCTGGGCCCAGCGGCCCGCGCGTTCCGAACGCATCCTCGCGAAACGGTCCGCATCCGGGCGTCGCCAGGCAAAGCGCGGGATTGCCGGGATTGGCCGAATAGACCAGCAGCAGATGATGGGCCTGCGAACCAACATAGCTGAAGCTCATCATCGTGCTCACGTTCAATTGCCGCTCGATCGACAGATAATAATTTTCGCTGTAGGGATAGGTGTTCTTCGGGTTCGGTCCCGTCATGCCCGCAATCGGCTCGAATTGAGGAAACGTGATGGTCGAGTTTGGATTGCTCACGGACACATTCAATGGCGGAAACGTCAGCGGAAATGGCTGCGCGTGGATCGCTCCGGCCGCCGCGCTCACAAATGGCTGCGCAAAGAGCGGCGGCGCGGGGCTCGTATAACTCAGCCCGTACGGAGGCTGCGGCTGGTCGAAGGCGACCGTATTGCCCTGAATCTCTGCATAATAAATTCCGTACCCGGCGCGAACGCTCGTTTTTCCAGGCCCGCCGATTATTTTTCCGAAAAGCCCGCCGGACATGCTGGGCGAGTAGACCAGGCCGATGCGTGGCGAAAAGCGGTTGCGCCGCGGCACCAGCGTATTGGGGATTCCCGCGTCGGTCGGATACACAATTCCCACCGGCGCATTCGTAAACACCCGGGATTGCTGCCCTGGGACCATGGCGGAAATCTGGTTATATTTCTCCGACCAATACTGCATCAATTCCCAGCGCAGCCCCAGATTCAGAGTCAGGCCCGGCCTGACGGCCCAGCTATCCTGCGCAAAAGCGGCCACGTACTTGTGCCGCGGATAGTAGCTCATCGAATCAACCTGATTGTAGTTGCTCGGCACGCCGATCAGGAAGTCGGCGAAGTCCGATCCCGTTTCCGATCCGAAAAAAGAAAATGTGCCGTTAAACGTGGCGTTGGGATTCACGTTGACTTGCTGGAGTCCGACTTCCACGCCCATTTTAAAAGTGTGCGCGCCGATTACCTTGGAAAAATTATCGTTGAACGAATAGGTATCGTTCCACTGCTGCAGGTTCGTGACAGGCACGCCCATCACAAACGAATTGAACACCACGTTTTCCACGCCCACGATGGACGGCGCGAGAGGAACGATGCCGCCGGCCGATCCGGGCGCGAATCCCTGGGAAGCCAGAGTCGGGCCTACGCCTCCCACCGGCTCGCCCACATTGTTCGCATTCCGCATGTAGCTGGCGTGAAACTCGTTCACGCTCGTGCTGCCAAACGTTTTCGTATCGCCCAGATTGATGAGCTGCGCCCTTCCCAAAGTCAGCGCATTGAAACCTGGGACGCTGGCGCCGCCCTGCCCGGTTGGATACGGGTTGTCCAGCCTGTAGTCGTCAAAATAATAGTAGGCGGAGAACGTGCCCCAGCGCTGGGAGTTGTAGTCAGCGCGAAAGGAACCTTTGTCGTCGCGCACCCTTCTGTCTTGCGATCCAGTGGAAAACGTGCCGCTGCCGAAGTTTGGCGCCGGAATGTACGGGAGCAGATTTTTCGCCGGCGCCGACCATGCGGCTTGCGGAATTACCGCGCCCGGAAAAACGCAGGTGCTCTGTGTGCATCCCGGCGTGTAGTAAGCCTCGCCGGCCGCGACCGGATAGCGCAGTTCCGTCGAAAGAATATTGGCAAGATTAGGCCCCGACACTTTTCCAGCCAGCGCGCCTGCCACACCCAAAAGATTGCCCGTGCGCTCGTTGGCCGTTGGAACGGAAATGTATCCGGTATCAATACCCTGGATGGTTCGCGTCCCTTGATAGTCGGCGAAGAAGAACGCCTTGTTCTTTACGATGGGCCCGCCCACGGTTCCGCCGAACTGATTCTGCTGAAATACGCCACGATTGGGCGAAAAGAAATTTTTCGCGTCGAGGTCCGTGTTGCGCAGGAACTCGAACGCGCTGCCGTGGACTAGATTCGCGCCAGATTTGGTCACGACGTTAACAACGCCGCCGCTATAATTCCCGAATTCGGCATCGAAATTATTGGTCAGAATCCGGAACTCGGAGATTGAATCCAGGTCCGGTACAATCGACGTGCCGCCGTTCATCATCTCTTTCACGTCTCCGCCGTTAACCAGAAAACCGTTGGCGTCTTCCCGCTGCCCGCTGATGGATTCGTTGCCGGGATTCAACCCACCGGAAGGAGCGATGGCCACCTGCGCGCCCGCCATGACGACCGAGTCCGGAAGCTGCGTGGACATGGGCACGATACCCGGCTGCAAGGCCATGAGGTCCGTGAAACTCCGGCCGTTTAGCGCGACGGCCGTGATCACCGTGCCGGGCACGACCTCGCCCATCTGAGAGCTTTCGGTCTCCACGCGCACGGCGGATTCGGAAACTAAAATTAGCTCCGAATGCTCGCCCACCTCCAGGCTCACGTCCGCCTGAAGCTTGGTATTTACGTCCATCGCGAGTCCTGTGCGCTTGTAGGGCTTGAACCCGTCCGAAGAAACTTCGATTTCGTAGCGGCCCACGGGCAGGAGGGGAAAAACGTAGTAGCCATTGGCGTTCGTATTCGCGGTTTGTTGAATGGACGTATCGACGTTGCGAACCGTGACCGCAATGTTCGGAACCACCCCGCCCGTCGAGTCCTTTACCGTTCCGGAAATGCTGCCGCCCGTGTCGGCGATGGCCGACATTGCCGGAAAAAGAACCAATAGGATTAGAAAAACACACGCAGCGGTTCGTTTCCCTTGCGTCAACCTGCACACCCCTCAATTGGCGGGGCTACACTTCCGCTCCCGTGCCCTTCATGCTTTGGACCGCTTCAACTTATCATCAGTTTCGCGAAATTACGAGATTCAAGCAGATGGACATCTCCTGCTTTTCGCGAAACGATCAATCAGCGGAAACGAAATGAGGAATATCGTCCTGGGATAGTTCCCGGTCACGCGGTTTTATGTTTACGCTTATTCCCGAATTGCATTCAAACACATAGATCCCCGAACATTTTCCGCAGAGCCAAAAATGCTCGATCCATTGCCGGTTTTCAGCGTGCTCACCACCGGACATCGCGCGCGAAAACCGGATCAACCGGCCTTCGCGATAATCAAACGGCTCTTCACACTCAGGATTGCAGCATTTCGTTATCATTTTCGTTATGATTCCGCCCCCTTCGGCCGTGCGACGGAAGTCCCCCACTCAAGGTTGGAGGGCGGGCCCATGCAAAACGTTGCCCGCCCACTTATTTGCTAGCTGGCGGCCTTTGGCTCGATATGAATGCTTTTCGCATGGGGAGCCTTGGGAAGATCGATTTTGAGAACGCCGTCCTTCAACGTCGCCTCCACTTTCGAACTATCGACATCGTACGGCAAGTAAACGGACCGCAGGATCTCCTTCGCGCACCGCTCCGAGTAGATCGTCTTGCCTTTCTTGCCCTCTTCCTTGGATTCGTGTTTTCCGGAAATGGTAAGCCGGTTGGCTTCCACGCGAATATCGAGTTCCTTGGCCGTGAATCCGGGCACTTCCGCCTGCACGGTCAGGGCATCGTCCGTCTCCGCGATTTCCAGATGTACCGGATGAAGAATTTCGGATTCGGCCTGGAGCCAGTCCGACAAATCGCTGCCGAACCACCTCCCGTTATTGTCGAAGATCTCAAAAGCGCGTTGCGCGATCGAGCCATAGGTTTGTTGCATCCGTTCGAAAAGATCTTGAGTCTCAGTCGGTTTGGCTACTGCCGACGTTTTGACAGGTTGCATTGCCGTAGCGGTTTGAGCGGTCATCTTCATTCTCCTTCCACTTCTCTTGCGAGGTTGGCTGCGCTGGCTCGGGGAAAGCGAATCTCTTCCTTGGCCATGAAGTGCGCCGTTCGTTCCGGGCGAAGGCAGCCAGCGTTAGTTTATTCCGCCATGTGCCGAATCTCCGTGCTTTAGATCACGGTTGAATGTAATTCAGGTCACTGATTGAATAATTTGCTAGAATCGGGCGGGAACGGCCGCGGTTCACGGAAGGCCGCGCCCGCGTTTCGAACGCCTGTAGATTACATATAATTTTCCGGACTTTTGGGTGAAGGACCGGAATCGATCGACTGGACATTGGAGTCGGTAAACCATGAGCGGGCCGTCCCTTAGCGCATCGAAATCTCCCGATCCTTGGACCCTTTTCGAAAAGCTATTCGAAGCCTCGCCTGACGCCATCGTTGTAACGAATGAAGATGGCCGAATCGCTTTAATCAACCCGCAACTGGAAAAGCTCTTTGGATACACCCGCCAGGAACTGGTCGGCCAACCCGTGGAAATCCTTCTGCCCGAACGGTTTCGTCCGGTGCATCCAAGCCATCGCGATGCCTACAACAGCCACCCCAGCGTTCGCCCGATGGGCACGGGCTTGGAACTCTTTGGCCGTCGCAAGGACAGCAGCGAGTTCCCTGTCGACATCATGCTGAGTCCGGTGGAGACAGCGGAAGGCCGCGCCACGATCGGCATCATTCGCGATATTTCCGACCGGAAGAAAACCGAGGAATCCCTTCGCCGCAGCGAACGGCAATTCCGCGCCCTCTTCGAATTTTCACCCGATGCGATCATTGCCAGCGACCGCGATGGACGCATCACCGAGGTCAATGCCAGGGTGGAAAGCATGTTCGGCTACCAACCAGGCGAATTGCTTGGCCAGTCCGTCGACTGCCTCGTCCCGGAACGGTTTCGCCATGCGCATCCCGATCGCCGCAAGGAGTATGTGTCCTCAAGCCGAGTCCGGCCCATGGGCGCGGGTCTGGAACTGTTTGGCAGACGAAAGGATGGAAGCGAATTCCCCGTCGACATCATGCTGGGGCCGGTGGAAACATCGGAAGGACGCGTCGTCCTGAGCGTGATACGCGATCTCACGGAAAAGAGAGAGGCCGAGGAGGCCCTGCGGCGAAGCGATCTGCAGAAACACTATTTGGAAGAGGAACTGAACACCGAGTCCAGATTCGAGGAAATCGTTGGCGAAAGCGTCGCCCTGAAACGTGTCCTGAAACATGTGGAAACCGTCGCGGCGACCGACGTTACGGTATTGATTCTGGGCGAAACGGGAACGGGCAAGGAAGCGATCGCACGCGCCATTCATCAACTCAGCCCGCGAAGCGAGCACGTCATGGTGAGGTTGAACTGCTCGGCGATTCCCTCAGGCCTGCTCGAAAGCGAACTCTTCGGCCATGAGAAGGGCGCCTATACCGGAGCCATCGGCCGCAAGATCGGCCGCCTCGAATTGGCGCACGAAGGCACGCTCTTCCTCGACGAAATTGGCGATCTTCCCCTCGAGCTTCAGCCCAAGATTCTTCGCGCCCTGCAGGAAAAGGAATTCGAGCGGCTGGGGAGCAACAAACCGATTCCGGTGAATGTGCGCCTCGTGGCCGCAACCAACCGCGACCTCGCAAAAATGGTGGCCGAGGGGCAGTTTCGAAGCGACCTCTATTACCGTTTGAGGGTCTTTCCGGTCCTTCTGCCTCCCCTGCGCGAACGCCGCGAGGACATCTCCCTATTGGCTCGCTACTTCGTCGATCGCCACGCGCGCAAGTTGTACAAAAAAATTGAAACGATTCCCGAAGCAACGATGCGCGCGCTCACGCGCTGGGACTGGCCGGGAAATATCCGGGAGTTGGAGAACTTCATCGAGAGGGCCGTTATTCTCACAAGCGGTCCGGTCCTGCGCGCACCGCTCAGCGAGCTTGAAACACCGGAAAATACCATCCCCGTACAGGATTCTTCGCTGGAAGCGACGGAGCGGGAACATATCCTTCGGGTTCTGCGCGAGAGCAGGGGAAAAATCGGAGGGCCTCACGGTGCCGCTAAGCGCCTCGGACTGATCCGTACGACGCTAAATTCCAAAATGAAGAAGCTGGGAATCGAGCGGAAAGACTACATTTAGTCACTACTGACGATTATTCGCCGGTGATCTTCGTCACTTGCGCCTGTGCGCTGGCGCACAGAAACCAACCCTCCCCGTTAAGTTATTTCCCTCATTAGAGATACCAAAAATCCGCCCCGCAAACGCCATTTGGCCGCTGGAATGCCTATATCTATATAGCGTTTCAAGGTTTATCGACGAGTGGGTTGGAAATACATTGAGAGTGACGATTCATCAGGGCGAAGGTAAAGACGTGACGCTCAAGATCGAAGGCAAGATTGAGGGTCTCCAGGTTCCCGAGCTGCACCGGGCATGGAAAGACCTGGCGCCTTCGCTGGGGCAAAAAAAGCTGCTGGTGGATCTTCGCGGCGTGACGCATATCGACGAGACCGGCCGAAATCTTCTGGCTGAAATTCACGCCAAAACCGCGGCCGAATTCGTTGGCGACACGCCACTCACGAAATATTTCGCGGAGGAGGCCCAGCAAGGCGCTCGACCATTATCCGATCCAGATACTAATTCGAGGAGGCAATCATGAAAGGTCCATACGGGCTGGAACTGAACGATGGCTGCAAGAATTGCAAGCTGCAAAGCGCGGGATTCTTCTGCCAGTTGCAACCCGCTACGATAAAAGATTTTGACGCGATCAAATCGACGGCCACCTATCCGAAAGGCGCTCTATTATTTGTCGAGAAACAGGAAGCGAGAGGCGTATATCTACTGTGCGAGGGCGAGGTCAAGCTCTCGATGAGTTCACCCGAAGGCAAGACCCTGATCCTGCGAATTGCCCGGCCCGGCGAACTGCTCGGGCTGATGGCCGCCATGCCGGGACTGCCCTATGAAGTGACGGCCGAGACGATCCATCCCTGCCAGGTTGCGTTTGTCCGCCGGGAAGATTTCCTGCGATTCCTTGCAAATCATCCCGACGCTTCGCAGCATGCGGTGAAGCAGATGAGTTCTCAATATCAGGGAGCATGTGAACAATTACGCACGGTCGGGCTCTCGGCATCGGCCCAGGAACGGCTCGCGCGGATGTTGCTCTCCTGGTCCGAGGATATACACCAGACAAAGGATGGCGCACGGATCACCCTGCCTTTGACGCACGAGGAAATCGCCGAATTGATTGGCACCACTCGCGAGACGGTCACGCGCACGTTGAGCGATTTCAAGCTGCGGAATCTGGTCGCCATGCACGGATCGACCATCATGATCCCCAATCGCGCCGCGCTCGAAAGTTTTGCCGGCGCATAGAAACGAACACTTCAACTTCAGCTTCATCCGTGCCGGAGTGGATTCTCAGCCGAACCCACTCCGGCACGGCCTTTCCCTTGCGCCTACAATCTTGCCAAAGCTGCCTGGTGCTTTTTCACCTTGCCTCGCTGGCGGCGCGCAAAATCCTGGACGCGGCGGCCTGCGGCCTTGAACGCGTCATGAATCACCAACTGAAGATCGGGATGCGGCACTTTTGCCAGCACGGGACTCAAAGCAGCCGCTTCTCCATTCACCGGGCTTCGGTGAATCACAACAGGCTCGCGCTTGACGACAATTTCCTTTCCGGGCAAAGTCAGATCAATCCGGATATGTAGCGGCTTTCCCTTCTTGTGGTGGCGGTGCGGAACCTCAACTGCCACCCGGCAACCAATGATGCGGTGATAAAACGTTTCGAGTTTCCCGACTTCTGAACGAATCCACTCCTCCACCTTTGCGGAATGTTTCATATTGCGAAACGTGATTTGCAGCGGAAGCGTCATGTCTTCCCCCTGGGGCCCTCTGTTTCCACAAGCTCCGATGGTGCTTCTTCCAACCCTTACAGCGATTTCATTCTGGCTGAAAATCCATTTTTAGATGTGATCGCAATCACTTTCGGAAGTGACTGCTCGCACTGTGATTCCACGCAAATACGGTTCACAGTAGAATTGGAGTCGGTTTCTCGCTACAAAGATGCCTCGCAATGGGTGAGTACGATGAAATTTGGAGTCCTGGCGTTGGATTATGACGGGACCATCGCGTGCGACGGAGTTCTCGATCCCGATGTGCGTTCCGCCATCGCCGAAGTTCGCGCGCACGGCATCGCCGTGGTGATTGTGACGGGCCGCATTCTTTCGGAACTTGAACGCGTCGCGGGCGATCTTCATTTCGTGGATGCGGTGGTCGCGGAAAATGGCGCGGTTCTGTGGTTCGCGAATGGCTATTCCAGGCATCT
This sequence comes from Acidobacteriota bacterium, assembly GCA_003165465.1. GTDB lineage: Bacteria > Acidobacteriota > Terriglobia > Acidiferrales > UBA7541 > Palsa-360. The sequence continues at coordinate 43,824 of PLUM01000067.1, read as the reverse complement.
CACCTTTCCCACTTCGATTCAGTTTCTTCAGGAACTCAGCCGGCGCGGCCTTGAATTCAAGGCGGGACAATGCGTCGTGGAATTGGATGCGTCCGCAGCCCCTCAAGCGCTGGCCATCATTCGCGATTTGGAATTGCCTCTCGTGCAACTGTTCAACCGCGGACGGCTGATGGTGCTTCCGCAGGCCGTCAGCAAAGGCGCCGGCCTGCGCGAGGCGCTCGCGACGCTGCGCCTGTCGGTTCACAACGCCATCGCGATCGGAGACGCGGAGAATGATCACGATCTGCTGGCGGCGTGCGAGCTGGGCGTGGCCGTCGCCTGGGGCAGCCGCCTGCTTCAGGAAGCCGCCGACGAAGTCCTGCCGGGCGAAGGGCCAACCGCGGTGGCTGCCTATATCCGCCAGGTCGCAAGCGATTTGCGGCTGCCTCCGGAAAAGATCGGGCAGCACCGGCTGTCGCTCGGAACCGCGGAAGACGGCCGCGAGCTGACGATTGCCACTCGCGGACTCAACTCGCTCATCGCGGGCGATCCCCGCTCCGGAAAATCGTGGGTCACAGGACTGATGTGCGAACAATTGATTCTGCAGGGTTATTCGGTCTGCGTGATCGATCCCGAAGGCGACTATCGCACGCTCGAAACATTGCCGGGAGTGGTTGTGTTTGGGGGAGAAGACCCGCCGCCGGAATTGCCCGATCTCGCTCGCGTGCTCCACCATCCCGATATGAGCGTGGTGATCGATCTATCGCACGCGCCCTATCAGGACAAGATCAATTACATGAAATCGCTTCTGCCCATGCTGGCGGCGATTCGCAGGACCACCGGCCTGCCACATCGCATCGTGATCGACGAAGCGCACTATTTCCTGCACGACCCGAATGTCGGCGAATTGCTGGACCTCACGCTGGGCGCATACACGCTCGTCACCTACCGGCTGGCCGACCTGGACGCGCATCTTCGCAATGCAATGGAATGCATCATCGTGAAACGCACGACCGACCCGCGCGAAATTCACACCTTGATGCAAATACTGCAAGCGAAGGGCGGCTGTTCCATTCCCGTGGCCACTCTCTCGTCTCTGGGCATCGAAGAAGCCATCCTCCTGCCGGGCTTGCAGGAAACCGGCCTGCAATGCCTGACATTCAAATTATTCCCGCGCTTGACCTCGCACGTCCGCCACAAAGCAAAATATCTCGATGTGCAACTCCTCGCCGAGCAGGGATTTTGGTTCACGGATGGCGGTGGCACGTTGGCCGGTCCGGCGCGAACCCTCAAGGAATTTCTGGCGCTATTGCAGCTTGCATCGCCCAGCGTACTTGTGGGACATGCGCACCGGGAAGATTTCTCGCGATGGATTGCCGACGTATTCCACGACCACGCGCTTGCCTCGGAGATTCGCAAAGTCGAGCAGCGCTTTCGCCTCGGCCATCTCCACGGCCTCACCGAGTCGATCGCCAAATTGGTGTCGGAGCGGTACGAATTTTCGGCGGGGCGCGGTGGCGAATTGCACGTTGCTTTCTCCTCTCCAGAGTCCATATCCAGCCAGGCGTTTGCGGCGCGCGTTGGCAACGCGTAGCGCGGGCCGCGCTACTTTCCGTTTGCAATTCACTGGGATTTTGAGCCGTGCAAGGTGAAACATACAGTATGATAGTCACAAATGCGCATGCGCTGGGTGATCGTCAGCCTCCTGTTCTTTGCGACTACCATCAACTATCTGGACCGCGCGATTCTCGGCGTGATTCTTCCGGAGATTCGCGACAAATTTCATTTCGGCCTGCAAGCCTACGGCACAATCCAGATGGTCTTCCAGTTCGCGTATGCGGGAGGATCGCTTCTCGGCGGCAAGCTGCTGGACCGCTATGGCACGAGGGTTGGCTACGGCATCGCGGCGGCCGTGTGGTCGCTCGCGGCCATGCTCAATGCGTTCGCGGGAAGCGCATTTCAATTTGGATTGTTTCGCACCGTGCTTGGTTTTGGCGAGTCCGCCAATTTCCCCGCTTGCAGCAAGGCCGCCGCGGAATGGTTTCCTCCCGACGAACGCGCCACGGCCATGGGCATCGTGAACGCGGGCACCAATCTGGCCAATATTTTCGGGCCGCCACTGTTCATCCTGATTGCATTCACGCTGGGATGGCAGGTGTGCTTCGCCATCATGGGCGGGCTTGGATTCCTCTGGCTGCCCTTTTGGTTTCTGACCTATCGCCTGCCGAAGCAAACCGGCGTGGCGGCGCGGGCGAAACTGACAATCGGCGAGGTGATGAAGTACAAGCAGGCCTGGGGCTATGGCCTGGCGAAATTTCTAACCGATCCGGTTTGGTGGTTCTATCTATTCTGGCTGCCGACGTATCTTACCGACGTTCGCCACTTCACTCCGCAACGGCGCGGCATGGCGCTGATGATTGTGTACAGCATTTCGGCGGTTGGCGCCTTGATGGGAGGCGTTGTCTCCAGTTTCCTGATGAAACGCGGCTGGACGGTCGGCAAGGCGCGCAAGATGACGTTGCTTTTTTGCGCGATTGTCATGCCAGCGTGCACGCTGGGCGTCGTGGTCCAAGACGTGCGGCTCGCGGTCCTGCTGTTTGGCCTGGCCACCGCCACGCATCAGGCCTGGATGACGAATCTTTTCATCATGCCCGCCGATGTGTTTCCTTCGCAAGCCGTGGGCAGCGCCAACGGTTTTGGCGTGTGCCTCGGAGGGCTGGGCGGCGCGTTATTTTCGGGAATCATTCCCGGAACCGTGATCCCGCACATTGGCTATGTGCCGGTGCTGATGGGAATGAGCTGCTTCTACATTATCGCGTGGTTCATCATTCACCGCATGATGGGCAATCTCGAAATGGTCACGCTGCGGGAAGACGCGCCGGACGAGGCGTTACTCGCGCAATCCCGCGCTTGACCCGACTCTTTCGAGCGGCGCATCACGTCGCGGCAGTGAAGGATTGGCCGCCCTGCTGCTGGCGCAGGTTGGCAACGACAAGGCGAATTTCATCGTACGTGTAATCCGGCGGCAGGGCTTCCTTGATCGGCGTGATTTTATCCAATCCAAGATTCGCGGCCGCCGATTCAATTTGTTTTTGCCTGTCCTCTTCGACCCAACCGCTCTGAAACTCCACCAGTCCGCGCTCCACAAGGTCCGACACCGTGCTGACAATGGTCGAGCGCCTGCGCCCTCGAATCGAGGCGATTTCATCCAGCGTTTTCCCTTCTTGAATCAGCGCAATCGTTTCCTCGGTGGGCGTCGTCTTTTTATCCGGAGCCGTGGCGCGCTCTCCGGCGTCAAACCGTTTGAGGACGTCCAGAATCTGGCGGCCGTACATCTGGGCCTTTCGTTCGCCGATGCCGGTAATTCGCAAAAGGGCGAGCGTCGAACTGGGGCGAACGGCGCAGACCTCGTCGAGCGTCGTGTCATGCATCACGACGAAGGCCGGGACTTCCTGTTCCTTCGCGGTCTCCCTTCTCCACTCGCGCATCAGTTCGCGCAAATTCGGGTCGACGGTGGACGTTTCCTTCGTCCGCTCCGGCGCGGGCTCGGGCATTTCCCACGAACGCCTCGCCGGAACATCAACGGGATCGTAAGACCGGGACTTGGACCGCTTCCGCTGGGGGACGGATTTCGCCACCGGCGCGGACAGCCATGCGGGTTCGTAACCGCAGGCATCGCAGGCGCCGCAGGAGGCCCACTTTTTATTCTCGCCAAAATGCGAGCAGATGCTCTGGTGGCGGCAATCGTTCGCTTCCACAAACTCTTTGATTTCGCCATAGCGCTGCCAGGCGCGCTTCCTTTCCTCCGGATCGTTGATCTCGCCGATGAAGTACGCATGCAAACCCGCATCCTTCTTCTGCCAGAGCATCACACAATCCGCCGGAAGGCCGTCACGTCCGCCGCGGCCCGCCTCCTGGTAATACTGCTCGATGGATTTCGGTAGCGAGAGATGAATCACGGCGCGCACGGCCGCCTTGTTGATGCCCAGGCCGAAGGCGATCGTGCCGACCATCACGCGCACTTCGTCCGCCATCCAGCGCTCCTGATTGCGCCTGCGGTCGGCGGCGCTCATCTGCCCGTGGTAGGCAATCGCGGGAATTCCCCGCTCCTGCAAAAGATCCACCGTGGATTCGACTTTCGCGATGGTGGGCGCATAGACGATGATGTTTTCATTTCCGTAACTGCGCACCGCGCGCAGCAGAAGTTCCGTTTGCGCGCTGGCGTCGCAGGCCCTCACCACGTAGCGCAAATTCGGGCGATGGAAGCTGGCAATGTATTTGTGCGGCTCGCGCAGTTCGAGTTGCCGGATGATATCGTGGCGCACGCGTTGCGTGGCGCTCGCCGTAAACGCCGCGATGGCGCGATCCGGAAAGTGCTTGCGCAAGCGGCTGAGCAGGCGGTAATCCGGCCGGAATTCGTGGCCCCATTCCGAAATGCAATGCGCTTCGTCAATCGCGAAGAACAAGATCGGCACGCCCCGCAGCCACTCGATGGTGTCTTCCCGCGCCAGACGCTCCGGCGAAAGATACAGGAGTCGATAGGCTCCGGCGCGCGCCTTTTCGATCACCTTGGCCTGTTGCGTGGCCGTAATTGAACTGTTCAGGAGCGCCGCCGAAATTCCCATTTGGCCCAGCTGCGCGACCTGATCTTCCATCAGCGCGATCAACGGAGAGATCACGATGACGGTTTGCTCCGGCGACATCGCGGCGGGCAACTGGTAACAGAGAGACTTGCCTCCGCCCGTCGGCATGACGACGCATGCGTCCCGCCCGCCCAGCAGGCTGCGCACAATGCGCTCCTGCAAGGGACGAAACGCGTCATATCCCCAGTAACGGCGAAGCGGTGTCAGCAATTCATTCTCGGAAGGCACGGAAGGAGTATAGAACCACGGAGCGATGCGGTCCATCCCGGCAAATCCAGTAGCACACGCTTCAGCCTGTGTTCTTTTGACTTTCGCTTGCCGCAAATCAAAACCACACAGGTCGAAGAGCCTGTGCTACTAAAACCTGCGCCTATCGAATGCTCGCATCCTTATCGAGATCGGACACTCTAAAAATGACGATGGCCTTCCTGCTGCCCTTGGGCGCGGCGCCGTAGGCGGACGTGACATTGATATTTTGCGCCGCAAGTTTTTCTGACAGGCCCGCCAGAGCTCCGGACAAGTTTTGCAGTTCCACGTAGAGAACATCATGCTCCGTGTAGGAAATATGCTCGCGGTCCAGAACCTTCCTTGCACGCGGAACATCGTCAACAACAGCTCGAACGAAGCCTTGCACGCCTGACGTCGTGCAACTCGTCGCCATAATTTTCACCTTCGCATCGCCAAGAAGTTTCGAAAGGTGAGAGAGCGTTCCCGGACGGTCTTCACACGTGATGCTCAGTTCCCGCTCTTTGCGGGAGACAATTCACATCTTGGGCATTGCGGTTTCCTCATGAACGAAACCTAGCACCCTGGAAGCAATTCAAGATGTGATTTTTATCACGAGGCATCGTGCCCTGCGTCATGGCCGCATATTGCGCAATCTTCTATACGTTGAATCGCCGATGCAGCGTCCGGGCAAAGAAGATGAAAGAAAGCCAGCAAGTGGTTCTAGCGCAGGCCCGAAGATGAACTGATCCGCGGAGTCCAATATTCAAGGAAAAGCGAGGTACGCGCCATGAAAGCCAAAGTAGCCAGAAGAAGGATGCGGCACGCAAAACCAGCGGGGAAAAGCACTCGGGGCAAGAAACATGCACGTGCCCGGACACACGCCTCCAGGAAACAGGCGACCCAAGCCGTTCCCGTCGAGCGGGAAATCATCGAAGATTGATTTGAGACAGCCAAATTCGTGGAAGCGAACCTGGAACCAGTGATCGCAGTCTTCGAAGTGAATGCAGCCGATGAGCCCGGCGAAGAGGACATCGGCTAAATCGCCTGAGCTCTTCTAAAGGCCGGTGGACAACACCGCGCGGAAACGCGCTTTCCCGCTTAACATCCGGTCGTAGGCCTCGGGCGCGCGTTCGAGCGGAAACACTTCGGTCATGGGACGCACGCCCGTGAGCGCGCAGAAGTCCAGTGTGTCCTGCGAATCGATCGGTGAGCCGGAGGGCCAGCCGCTGATCGAGCGGCGCCCGGCAATGAGGAGGCGTCCGGTAATTTCCAGCGGCTGATCGGGATTGCCGACAAGTACGGTCTTTCCGTTGATGCCCATGCCGCCCAGGAGGGCGTTGACCGCTTTCCCGCTGGTCACGGTCGAGAGGATAACTCTGGCTCCGCCTAGCTTTTCCAGTTCTGCTGCAACGTTGTGCGATTCGCTATCGAGGTAGTGTTTTGCGCCGAGCTTTTTGGCGAACGGCTCTTTCTCTTTTCCTCGCGCGATGGCGATGGTTTCAAAACCCATCTTGGCCGCGAACTGAACGCCCAAATGGCCGAGTCCTCCGAGGCCGAGGATGGCGACCGCATCGCCGGGCCGCGCGCCGCTGTTTCGCAGGGCGTTGAACGTGGTGACGCCCGCGCAGAACAAGGGAGCCGCATCCGTGGCCGAAATTTCGTCGGGAATCGCGGCCACGGCTGCGGCGGAAATCAGCATGTACTCGGTGTAACCGCCATCGCAGGTCAGGCCCGTGATCTGCCGCGCCTTGCTGCACGTCACAAAATCGCCTCTGCGGCAGGAATCGCAGTAGCCGCAATGGCCGCCATGCCAACCCACTCCGGCGCGCTGCCCGACTTCCCAGCCCTGAACCCCAGCGCCCACGGCATCGATCACACCGGCAATCTCGTGTCCCGGAATGCGCGGATACGTGATGCCCGGCCGCGAACCTTCCTTAGCGTATTCATCACTGTGGCAGATGCCGCAGGCTTGCACCTTAATGCGCACCGCACCGGCATTAGGCTCCGGAATTTCGCGCTCCACCTGTTGAAACGGTCCCTTCGCGTGCAGCACTTGAACGGCCCGCATCCTGGGCATGATTCCTCCGGAATAAAATGTGAAATGAAAAGAATGACTGGCGCTTCTGAGTAGCGCGGGCTTCAGCCTGCGGGGTTTCGTGCGTGCAAGAACAAAACCCCGCAGGCTGAAGCCCGCGCTACGTAAAACAAACACGAAATTCGACGCCTCAATCGTGCAACAAACAAACTACTGTGTCACGCTGGCGATATCCGATTCGCCCTTGGCGGCCGCCGCGCGCAGCCTGCGCAATTCCGCATGGAACACGATCACGCTCATCCACATTCCCAGCGGATGCGCCCCCGCCTTCACCAGCGGATGAACCGCGCCGTTGCGGAATTTCTCGATGTCCTCGTCCTGCAAGGTCTCCAGGACTTTCGCTTCTTCCAGCGGCAAGCCGTACTCGGCCGCCACGCCCGGTATGTCGTTGATCAGGCGAACGCGCATGCTCTGCTTGAATCGCAGATCGTAGAGAATCTTGTTCAGCTTGTAGGCCGAGGGCGAAGGATGCTTGTAAAACTCATATCCTTCCGAACCCTTGAACTTGTAGGTGGCCGGACCCTTCGCGCCTTCCGCCGAAACTTTTCCGGTTCTCTTGTCCGGCAGGAAACGCATCACCGCGTGACCATGGTGCCAGGTGGGCTGGTACGTGATGAGTTCTCCGGGCTGGTTTCCGATCATTCCGAACATGATCATCCAGGACAGCATCTCGGTATTTCCCACGACGTCGAGCTGTTGCGAGGTTAGACTCAAAAGCGCCTCGTGGTTTCCCTTTTCCATCTGGGCGATGGCCCAGTAGTCAAAGTTAAAATCGGGCGTCGGATATTTCCACGTGCCGGGGAAATGCGACATCCCGCCGCTGGCAATGACCGCGACGCGTTCCGGCCGCGCGGCGATCACCTTGGCAATGGATTTTCCCAACTGCGCGCAGCGCCGCGCGGTGGGCAGCGGCGGCAAGTAGGCGTTCACGAAAATCGGGACAACGGGAATTTTCCGTCCTTCAATAATCCATTCGTACATCGCGGCAAACGCATGGCCGAGGACGGCGTCCTGCGAATAGGCCATATCAAAATCGTCGTTGACCAGCTTGTCGAGCAGGTCTTCGGCGAGTCCTTGATGCACGGGAAGATCGTATGTCTTGCGCGCAAATTCCGCGTGGGCCCGCTCGCCGGACATGATGGCAAAGGTCGGAACCGAGGAAAGGAAAAACGTCTCCATATGATCGTTGCCGATTACGATCGCCACGTCCGGCTTGGTCTCGTCCAAGTCCTTGCCGAGCAGGCGCAGGGCGGCGATATCGGCGTCGAGCTGCGCGGGGTCTTCACTCGGCGGACGGACAAACAGTTGCGGTGCGTGTACCGCTCCAAATGCCGCTACGATTTTCCCCATGTTGATTTCCTCGTTTTCGTCAGAAGGCGCGCCGGTGACAGGCACTCGACACTCATGTCTCTGGCTTCGCGTGACTTACTCTCGAACAACACCAATCGCTTGATTGTGCGGAAACCACCACGGTTCGTCAAGAAAAACTGTCCCGCATGGGTGGGAGAGAATGTTTTGTGGGTGGAAGGTTTGGTCCCGGGTGCCTCACCCTTTGCGGTTTTCAAAGGGTGGGGGGTTGGTGCCGCACCAACCGATAATGCGGCACTAAACGCAAAGCCTGAAAATCCCCACCCTTGCAAAAACCGCAACGATGGGGCACCCACAACCTTCCCATCCCTCACCTCACTGAAACGTAGAACAGACCATCCCAACATGGTTTTCACGAATCACGAATCACGAATCACGAATCACGAATCACGAATCACGAATCACGAATCACGAATCACGAATCACGAATCACGAATCACGAATCACGCACTCGCCGCGATTCCCTGCTTCCGCATCTGCTTCGCCAGGCGCGGATAGACCTTCAGCGCGTTCGTCTCGAAGATTTTCTTCCTGTCGTCCCTGCTGAGGATCGTCGATTGATCGATGTAGCGGCGCGTGTCGTCAAAATAGTGGCCGGTTTCGGGATCAATGCCCTTGACGGCGCCGACCATTTCGGACGCGAAGAGGATGTTGTCCGAGGGAATGACCTTCGTCAGGCAATCGATTCCCGGCTGGTGATACACGCACGTATCGAAGTACACGTTGTTCAGCAGGAGTTCGGTGAGCGGCGGGCGCTTCAGGTCCTGAGCGATGCCCCTATAACGGCCCCAGTGATAGGGCACCGCGCCTCCGCCGTGCGGAATGACGAACTTCAGCGTCGGAAAATCCTTGAACAGGTCGGAGGTCAGGAACTGCATGAACGCGGTCGTGTCGCCGTTGATGTAATGCGATCCCGTGGTATGCAAAGCGGGATTGCACGTGGCCGTCACGTGGACCATCGCTGGCACTTCCAGCTCCACCATCTTTTCGTAAATCGGATACCACCACTTGTCGGTGAACGGCGGTTCTTTCCAGTAGCCGCCGGAGGGATCGGGATTCAGGTTGCACCCGACAAAACCCAGTTCCTGCACGCAGCGCTCCAGTTCCGGAAGGCAATTCTCGGGCCGCACGCCGGGCGATTGGGGCAACTGGCATACACCGATGAAGTTTTTCGGGTAGAGATTGACGATGCGATGGATCATATCGTTGCAGATGCGCGTCCAGGCCTCGCTCAATTTCGCGTCGCCCACGTGATGGCCCATGCCGGAAGCGCGCGGCGAAAAAATCGTCACGTCGGTTCCACGCTCGCGCTGAAATTTCAACTGCGCGGGTTCGAGCTTGGAGCGAATCTCATCGTCGCCGATGTTCGGCAGCGCGGGAGCGTTCGAGGAGTTCGTGTGCGCGGCAATCTGCTGTTTGCGGAAATCGAGAAACGATTGCGGCTCGGAAGTGTAATGCCCGTGACAATCGATAATCATTTCAACTCTCCCATGAAGAATCGCATTCGGACCGCCGCGAGGCGGGCATCGCAAAACAGATTGACAAATGAACGCCAAGAAGCCGTTAAATTTATCACACAATGCGCGGGAAGCTCCCGTGAATGGCGCGCATTGACTTTGCGGCCGCGTCTGGCCAAAATCCAGTACGAGAAATTTTCTAGCCGCCCGCGGGCCGGGGCGAAAAGGGAGAACCACGATGAAAGCGATCGTCGCGCACGAATTCGGAGCGCCCGAAGTCATGAAGCTGGAGGAATTCCCCACGCCGAAGGCCGGCCCCGGACAAGCGGTGGTCCGCATTCACGCGGCGGGCGTGAACCCGTTCGACACCTACATGCGTGCCGGCACCTATCCCATCAAGCCGCCTCTTCCCTATATTCCCGGCGGCGAAGGAGCGGGCGTCGTGGACTCGGTCGGCGAGGGCGTCACGAAATTCAAGGCTGGAGACCGCGTGTATGTGGGGCATCCTGTGACCGGCACGTACGCCGAGTATTCGCTCGCGCTCGAATCGCAACTGCACCGTCTGCCCGAGCGCACCACATTCAATCAAGGTGCGGGCCTCTACGTGGCCTGCGGCACGGCCTACCACGCGCTCTATCATCACGCGCGAGCGCACGCCTCGGAAACGCTGCTCGTGCACGGCGCCAGCGGCGGCGTGGGAATTGCCGCCGTGCAAATGGGTCGCGCGATGGGCATGACGGTGATCGGCACGGCGGGCACGGAAAAAGGTCTGGAACTTGTGCGGCGCGAAGGCGCGCATCATGCCTTCAACCACCGCACCGCGGGATACACCGACGCCATTCTCAAGGCGACGAACGGCCGCGGGGTGGATGTTGTACTCGAGATGCTGGCCAACGTCAATCTCGCCGCCGATCTCAAGCTCCTCGCGCAATTCGGTCGCGTAATTGTCATCGGCAGCCGTGGAGACGTCACCATAACGCCGCGCGACCTGATGGCGCGCACGGCCTCCGTGCACGGCTTCGTCCTCTGGGGCATCTCGGAGGCCGATGAGTTGGACGTCCACGCAGGCATCTCGGCGGGGCTCGAGAACGGAACAATCCGGCCTGTGGTCGGCAAGGAACTTCCGCTCGGTGAAGCCATCCGTGCCCACAAGGAAATTCTGGAGCCGGGCGCGCAAGGCAAAATCATCCTGCTCCCGTGAATCTGAGCCCGAGGTTGGCTTGTGGCGCAGAATTTACAGATTGCGGAAAACTTAAAAAACTGTCATTCCGTTCGCGGAGAACGTTCTCGGTGAACCGAGGCGTGTTCTTCGCCGAGGAATCTCTCTTTTGCTGGGCTTAAAACAAAGAGAGATTCCCCCCTTCGTTCGGAATGACAGCATTAAGGACTTTTTTCGCAGCCTGCTCTATCTAAATTGAATGCGCGCGATTTTATTGGTGCGGTCGTACGGCAGCCACACCGTCGGCGGATTCGTGCTGCTATCCACCTGAATGTGGCGGATTTCCGTGCCCCGCGTCGGTAGCTGGTATTCCGTGAATTTTTCCGTGGTGGGATCGAACTTGGCGATTCGGTCCGAATTCAGCATGGTGATCCATACCGTGTGGTCCTTGGCGACGGTCGCCGAATACGGCTGGCTGAATCGATGCGGCAGCGGATATTCCGTTACCTTCTTGCTGCGCGCGTCGATTTTCGCAATCCGGTCCGCGAAAAATTCGCAGACCCAGATGAGGTCGCCATCGCGGTCAGCCGCCGATCGCCGGGGCCCCTTTTCAAGCGGCGTGGCGGTATTGGGCGTGAGACCCAGGCTCGCGGAGAGTTCCCGGTCTTTCGCCGTAACTTCGTAGTCTTGCGAAACCACGGGCTTCAAATCCACCTGCTCGATTTTTCCCGTGCGCGAATCCACAAGCTCCATATCGTTTCCGCCGGGCTGCGAAATCCACACTCGCTCTTCGTTGTCCGCCGCGATGTCGTAATTCGCTTTTCCGGGGCGAAGGGAAAAATTCGTATATTTTCCCGTCTGCGGATCTAGCTTGAAAGCTCCCTCGCGGTCCGGGGACCACACGTTCCCCTTCGTATCCAGCGTTATGAAATCGCCAGAGAACGGAAAATCCTTTGGTCGTGGATACCGGAAAAACTTGCCGGTTTCGGGATCGAACTTTGTCGGGCTTCCTTCCGTCCCGTTTGCAAACCAGATGTTGCCCATCTTGTCGAAGAGCACCGCATGAGAGCTTTCCGCAGCGTTGTTCTCATCGGCCAGCTTGTACTCGGCGATGCGTCCTGTGCGCGGATCGAGTTTTCCGAGCGTGCGTTCGGGGGTTGCGTCGTCCGCAAACCAGACGTATCCGCCCTTGTCGATGGCCACATCGTGCGCGGCTCGCCCATCCCACCGGGACGGAGTCCCCTCCGACCAATCCGTGCCGTTGTGCTCCATGATCCAGCCCGGCATGTCGGGGCGCGACAAGTCGTACTCGGTCACCACAATGCGAGCCGCTTCGCCCGTGGGACGCGGAAGCAATTTCAGATGCAGCGTGGAATCTCCGGGGCCGCGGACGCGCCCCAGATATTCGGCCAGTTCCTGCTTGTAGGCGTGAATCACGGGATTCGCAACCACATTTTCGGGCACGTACCCAATGGACTGCATTTTTTCCATCAGCGTAATCACGGCGCCCCAGCCGGCCGCGTCAAACCGGTTTTGCAGCAGAAAGCTGACTTGATGGCATCCGCTGCAGTTGTTGATAAATACCGTTTTCATGCGCCGGTCACCGGGCGTATCCTCCGGCAAACTCGCGGCCCACTCGGTGCCGGAAAGTTGTTTGTGGAAATCGCCGAGCGTCGCCAGCGTCAAATCCACTGGCTTGATGGATCCGTCCGCGAGGCCCGCTTCGGCCGAGGACGTTTCAAAACCAATGGCCTGCGCCCACACCTTGTACTGGCCGCCATGCAGCGCGGGAAACGAATATCGCCCGGACTCGTCCGTGTACACCGTGGTCGTAAATGTCTCGCCCTTCGCGCGCGCCGAGACGCCCACACCCTCCAGAGGCTTGCCGTCCGACGACCGCACGCTCCCCGACAAAACACCCGAGGGAGACGCGGACTGCGACGAAATATTTTGCGCGTGGAAAAATAATACGAACGGCACAACGGCAAACACGACGAACACAATAGCGAGTTTTCGCGGCACGAATCGCCTCCATTCATCCTGAACAATTCGATAGAGCGTCCTTAGAGTGTCTTCAAGAATGCGATCAGATCATCCACTTCTTTTGGCTCAAGCCCGTACTGAAAGCCGGGCATATCCGGCCCGCCCTTTAAGATGAAACCCCGCAGGACTTTCTGTTGATCGGGAGAGGCGTCCTTAAACTGGCCGCTGAGGTCCGCCCCGACAGTCTCCGGGAATCCAAATTTCAATTTCCGAGGCAGATGGCATATTGAACAGCGCTGCAGGAACAGTCCTTCTCCCCGCATCTCCTGCGCATTTAGCTTGTCGGAGGCGGGCAGGCCAGCCGCGGGCTTGGTCTGCGCCGGCAAATATTCAGCTCCCGCAAACAAAAGACTCGCAAGTCCAAGCACGGCTGCGGCGATCGCTCGTATTCTCAAGATATTTTCACCTCGGCGTACATTGCCGGACAAGTTCCAGTCACCCGCGGAACATTCTATAGGCGAATCGGGCGAAGCGTATAGCCGAAAAAGTTTTCCATTCCCCCCGCTTTCCTTTACTTCCCTTTCCCATCGCTCTATGCTTCTCCCGTGCGATCCTCTCCGCGAAAACTTTCCACCGAGACCGAACTGTATACCGCCGCGATCAATGCCCTTGCGCGCCGCGCCTATTCCGTCCACGAAATGAAGGTTTACCTGGAACGTCGCGCGGAGGACAAGGACCTGGTCAAGACCGTTTTGCACCGCCTGAAGCATTTGAATTATCTGGACGACGCGCGCTACGCGATCCAGTTTGTCCGCGTGCGCACGGAATTGCGAAAACAGGGGGCGTTCCGCATCGCGCGCGATCTCCGCGCCCGCGGCGTTCCCGACCGCCACATCGAAGCAGCCCTCGCCGACCGTCCCGCCGAATCGAGCGAGAGCACTCTTGTACGGGAGCGCCTGGAGCGCCGCATCAAACTGCTGCGCGGCCCGCTCGACGAGCGCCGCGTCGCTTCGCTTTACCGCAACCTGCTCCGCGCGGGATTTTCCGCCGACACCATCCGCCGCGAATTGAGCGCACTCGCAAAGCGGCCGCTGGAAGAACTTCCGGAAACCGCCCGCGAAGAAGGATAGGGCGCTTTCTTCGAATGCCTCTCCCTGAAGGGGCTCCTTCGTGTCCTGCGTCAAACCTCAAAATACATTTCGGTTGACACCTATACATGTATTCAAGTACTGTAATACTTCATATGGAGGCACCCATGAACAGCCCGGCACGCGCCCAGGAAAATGGAAAGCCCGCTTCACTGAACCTTGACACCGCGGTACGCGACTTCGTCCTTGAAAAACCCTCGGCCGCGCGCATATTCGAAAACCTTGGGATCGATTACTGCTGCGGCGGCAGCCAGACGCTGGCCCAGGCCTGCCGCTTGGCAAACCGGTCGCCGGAGGAAGTGAACGCCGAGCTACAGAAGGTCAATTCCCTTCCCCCCGAAAAGGATTGGCGCAATGCACCGCTTGCCGACCTCGCCCAGCACATCGTCGATCGGCATCACTCCTTCACGCGCGCGGAGCTTGCGCGGCTTACAAGCCTGATTTCCAAAGTAATTTCCGCGCACGGCGCAAATCATCCGGAACTGGCCCGCCTGCAATTGACTTTCGAGGCCGTGGTGCAGGAATTAACCATGCACATGATGAAGGAAGAGCGGATGCTCTTCCCCTACATCGCGGAAATCGAAGAAGCGGCACGTATCCATCGCCATCCCACCGCGCCCATGTTCGGGACCGTGCAGAATCCAGTGGCGGCCATGATGATGGAGCATGAAGCTTCGGGCCAAGCGCTCCAGAAAATATGCGAGCTCTCGAATCATTACGCCATCCCGCCCGATGCCTGCGCCAGTTATCAAGAACTCTATCGGGCGTTGCCTGCATTCGAGGCGGACTTGCATCAGCATATTCACCTCGAGAACAACATTCTGTTTCCACGTGCCGTGGAACTAGAAAGCAATTTCAGCTGACTCTGGAACTCTTGCCGGACCGAAAGAGATACCGCACAAACATGCGGATAAAAAGTTCTAATTGCCATATGGGATTTACAGGAGAAACAAATGCAAAATACAGCCGCCACGGGAAAAACAACCAAGCCCGAAATTGCCGGGCCGGAAGTGGATGCGGTTCTCCGAATTATGGATGCCATGGAAAAGGCGTGGAGCGACAAGGACCTGCCGGAATTATTCAGCCACTATTGGCACAACGATGGCTTCGTTCTTTTCACTTCACGAGGCGCCTATTATGGCTGGGAATCGGCGAAAGAAATGCTGGAACGATATTTTGATAACCTGGAAGAGATCACGCTAAACTTCGGCCCGCGCAAGATACGCGTTTTCGGCGATGTCGCCACGGCGGTCTATGAATGGCGCACCGACGGGCGGTCCAAACTGAATGGCACTCGACTTCTTCGCGAAGGCTATGGAACGGACGTATTTCTCCGCGACCAGGGAACGTGGAAGCTGTATCACAACCATGCTTCTCTCGCGCCTCCCGGAACCAGCCATATGCAGGATCATCCCTGGTAAACAAGCAGCGTAATTATTTTGCCCCGGCAAGGTGCGCGAAGTCATGCGGCCAATTCTTCGCCGGCGCCTTGCATGTTGGGCAAAGCAGTACTACATTACTTCTTTCAGGTACTCGGAGCACCCGACCTTCCATTTGCCAGTTATGACGACTGCCAACACTTCCGACAAATCACGCGCATTACAAATCCGTCCGGCAACCAGCTCGGATCTTTCAGGGCTGATTGCCTTGGATCGGGAAATCACGGGCCTCGCAAAACGCAAATACTGGAAGGACACCTTCGTGCGTTACGGCGTGCGCCGCAGGCCGCCGCAATATCTGCTGGTGGCCGTGCATCGGGGCCGCATCGAGGGATTTATCGTCGGCGAGGTGCGCGCCTGGGAATTCGGCGAGCCGCCCTGCGGCTGGATTTTTGCGGTGCAAGTGCGTCCCAAGACTCGCCTCAAAGGCATTGGCACGCAACTCTTCGGGACTCTTTGCGGCGCATTTCGGCGCGCCGGCGTCGAAAAAGTGCGCACGATAACGGCGCGCGACAATCATCTGGTCCTCTCTTTTTTTCGCAGTCAGGGAATGATGGCAGGACCGTTTATCGAGCTGGAAGCAGCGCTCGACTAAGCCGATCGAAAGGCGCAATCTCATGAAATTACAAAAGTCGAGTTCCTTCGCGCTCTACGCCGTGCTTGAGCTTGCCGCAAATCCCGCGAGCCAACTTGCGGGAACGGAAATCGCCGATAAATATGGCATTTCAGCGCATCACCTGGCAAAAGTCCTGCGCGATCTCGGACGCGCGGGAATCGTCGAAGCCGTTCGGGGCGTGGGCGGAGGATATCGCCTGGCCATCAATCCGAAGCGAATCACACTCCTCGACATCATCCAAATCTTTGAATCCATCGGCCCGCCAAGCGCCACGAAAAGCGACCCGGAACTTGCCACGGATACGGGATGCGCGCTGCGCATGGTGCTCGACGAACTGGACAGCCACGCGGTCGCAACATTCCGATCCATCACCATTTCCACCATGCTGAAGCTCGTGGCGCGCCGTCCGTGGGCCACTTCATTGCGTCCCTCAAAACCGAATCGCAAGCCCGCGCCCCGCACCCAACCCTAAACATTACTGTAGCCCGCCTCTTCAGAGGCGGGGGTTTTCGCCCGGCAGATTCCCCCAGCAGCTCAAAAAGATTCGCGCCCGCTATTCCGGTATTGTAGTACCATATTCATATTGACAAGCTTCAGGCGCGGACGTAGACTTCCACTTATGAACGGGTATCGCGGCAAACAAACGCAGCCGAGCACGAGGCGCCGCACCCGACTGGGCGCCGCAAGGAAGGGGTGAACCGTGGCCACAACTCCAACTCAGGAAACTTCCAGACTCGGCGCCATCATCGACTCCTGCCGCGAAATCGCCCAGGATGTGAACTTCGCCGCCGCCAAGCAATGGCTTCAGGAAAACCCCGGAAAGAAAGCGATCGGCTGCTTTCCTATCTATTGCCCCGTCGAACTGATTCATGCGTCCGGAATGTTGCCCGTCGGAGTCATCGGCGGAGGCAATCAAATCGAGATCAGTTTCGCCGACTCACGCTTCCAATCCTTCGTCTGCTCGATCGTAAAGAGCACGCTGGAGCTGGGCCTGACCAAGCGCCTCGAATTCCTCGAAGGGATGCTCTTCCATTCGATCTGCGATCCGGCGCGCAATCTGGCCAGCGTCTTTCAAAGAAATTTTCCCACCATGTTCGTGGATTACATCCACTTCCCGCAAAATTTTGCTTCGCCCCTGGCACGGCAATACCTGGCAACCGAATATCGAAGAATTCTCGACCACCTCCAGCAGAGGTCGGGATACGCGCCCACTGCCGACGATCTAAATCACAGCATTCGTCTTTACAACCGCATTCGCTCCGGCCTGCGCGAAATTTACCGGATCAGGGCCGAGACCCCGCACCTGATTTCCGCGGCCGAATCGTTCGTGCTCTCGCGCGCGGGGATGCTGATGGCTCCGGAAGCATTCGAGAAAATTCTCGATGAGGTTTTGGCCGAGCTTCCCGGGCGTCCTACCCGGCCCAAGGACAGGATTCGTGTGGTCCTCGAAGGTTCGTTCTGCGAACTTCCGCCCGTGGAGCTGATCGAAACCCTGGAAGAGGCGGGATGCTACATCCTGGATGACGATTTCCTGCGCGGCTCGCGCTGGTTTACCGAGGACGTGCCCATTCAGGCCAATCCCCTGTTCTCATTGGCCGAAAGTTATTCGGAACGCGCCTGCTATTCCGGCACGAAACACGATACTCGCGAGGTGAAGGCCGCGCACCTGATCAATCTGGTCAAAGAGAAGAAGGCGGATGCGGTAGTTTTTCAGGCGGCAAAGTTTTGCGAGCCGGCCCTGTTCGATTATGCCTTGTACCGCAAAACTCTGGACGACGCGAAGATTCCACACCTGCTGCTTGAATTCGAGGAAAAGACCTGGATTTTCGATCGCGCCCGTTCCGAGGTGGAAACATTCGTGGAGTCGCTTTTGTTCGACTGAAATGCCGGTCAAAGGAGATCGATCATGGCCCAAGCCGCCGCGAAATCCGATTATCAGGGAGTCATCCATAATCTTCAGAAGGATATGATTGGCCGCTACTACGCCAGCCTGACGGCGGCGGCCGAAGGCAAGGGAAACAAGGCCGTCTACATGCTGATCAGCGGCAATCCGGTCGAGCTGATTTTGGCGTTTGACATGATCCCGGTTTATCCCGAGGTCAACGCCCTACAACTGGCCGTGAAAAAACAGTCGCTGCCTCTCATCCTGGCGGCGGAGGAACTCGGCTACTCGACCGACAACTGCGCCTACGTGAAGGCCGACGTGGGCATGTATTTTGCAGGGCGGAAGACGCCTTTCGCCACCATTCCTCAGCCCGATCTGCTGTTGTGCAACTACGTCGGCTGCAACGTCTACCTGCAATGGTTCGAGCACCTGGCCGAGTACTCGAAAGCCCCGTTGTACAACCTGGACGTTCCCTTCTTCCGCACCGATACCGCCGATCCTTCCGAGGATGACGTGCGCTACGTCGTAAAGCAGCTCGAGGAACTGGTCGAAGTGCTCGAGCGGATGACCGGCAAGAAACTCGATTACAAAAAATTGCAGCGCATCATGGAGCTTTCCAGCGAGACGGGCGCGCTCTGGTCCAACATCAAACGGCTCACGATGGAGCGCCCCGCTCCGTACGACGCCTATTTCGATTCCGTCATGATGATGGCCCCGCTCTACTGCCTGCGCGGAACGGAGGACGGCCTCTGGTTTTTCAAGGAAGCGTACAAGGAAATGAAGAAGCGCGCGGACAACCATCAGGGGCCATTGCCGGAAGAAAAGTTCCGCGTCGTCATGGAAGGTCCTCCACCCTGGCCATTTCTGCGGCAGTTTCGCGATATGTTCAGCCGATGGGGAGCGGTGGCAGTGGCCTCGACGTACTCGACCGTCGGAGGGATTTGGGAATTCGGTTTCCGGCACGATCCGCAGAAGCCGCTCGAAAGCATTGCCCGGCACATGCTGCAGTGGAACGTCACGAACCGGAACTTCCTGCAACGCTACAAGCAGATCAAGGACTACGTGGAGGACTGGCACGCCGACGCGCTCATCATTCATTCCGTAAAAAGTTGCCGGCTGTTTTCGGCCGGCCAGGGCGACATGCGGGAGTACTTCACCAAGGAACTGAATGTGCCCACTCTACTGATCGAATCCGATCTGGAAGACCCGCGGTATTTTTCCGAAGCGCAATTGCGAAACCGCGTGGACGCGTTCTTCGAGTCCTTGCAGCACCAGCGGATGCTGGTTAAGAAGTAGGCCGTCGCGCGTCATGCGCACAGTGCCGTGAGACGCACAAAGAAAGGCGGAGCGGGATGATTTACGGAGCCGGAGTGGATGTCGGATCGACGCAGACGAAGGCCATCGTTTTGTCCGAGGACCGCACAATTGTGGGCCGCAGCCTGATCAACACGGGGGCCAACGTCTCGATGGCGGCCGAGCGGGCGTTCCGCGAGGCGGCGGCATCCGCGGGCATCGCTCCCGAAAGAATCGCCTACATTGTGGGGACGGGATATGGGCGCTACAAAGTAAATTTCGGAAACGCCCAAATCACGGAAATCTCCTGCCATGCGCGCGGCGCCAATCTGTTGTTCCCGAAAACGCGCACGGTAATCGACATGGGCGGCCAGGACGCCAAGGGCATACGCGTAGGCGAAGACGGCGACGTGAAGGATTTCGTGATGAACGACAAGTGCGCCGCCGGCACCGGGCGATTTCTTTCCAACTCGGCTGAAACCGTGGGCCTTAGCCTGGACGAAATTGGCCCAATTTCGCTCGATGCGAAAAAGCCCGTGCGTCTCAGTACGGTCTGCGCGGTGTTCGTCGAGTCCGACATCATGTCCTACCTCGCCGAGGGAAAAACCGTGCCGGACATTCTGGGCGGCGTGCATAGCGCCATCGCGGCCCGCACCGTGGGTCTCGTGCGCCGGGTTGGCATCGAACCGGAAGTCACCTTCACGGGCGGAGTCTCGCGCAACATCGGAATGGTGAAAGCTCTTGAGGAGCGGCTGGGGATGCCCGTCAATGTGTGCAGCGATTCGCACTATATCGGGGCCATTGGCGCGGCGATTTTTGCGTTGGAGCGGGCATTGGGCGGAGAACCTTCCGCCGTTTCGGACAAGGTTGTTCCAGCGGCGCAGCAGACGGGCGGCAGTTCTCCGTTGCGAGTAATCGAATCACACTGAAAACGATCGAGGTGGCCTATGACGTACGTAGCGGGAATCGATATAGGCTCCAGAAGCACGAAGGCCGTGCTCCTGGATGAATCACGGAAGGTTTGTGGAACCGGCATCGTGAAAACCAAGCCGGATTTTCCCGGCGTCTCCAGGGAAGCGATGAAGCTCGCGCTGGACGAGGCCGGCGGCCAGGTGGAAGACGTCAAGTATGTGGCCACCACAGGCCTCGGCCGTTACAACATTCCCTTCCGCAATCTCCAGATCACGGACATTACGTGCGCGGCGCGCGGCGCGGAATTCCTTTTCCCCAAGACGGCCTGCGTCCTCGACGTGGGCGGGCAAAGCACGCGCGCCATCCGTCTGCGCGAAGGCGGAAAAGTGAAGGAATTCAAATCCAACGACAAGTGCGCGGCGGGCTCGGGAGGATTTCTGGAGCGGGCCGCGCACTATCTCGAAATTCCACTCGACCAGCTCGGCACGCTTTCCATGGCGTCTGAAAAACCCACGATGATCAGCAGCGTATGCGCCGTGCTGGCCGAATCCGAGATCATCAACCTCGTGAGCGATGGCCAGACCATTGAAAATATCATTCGCGGCATCCACAATTCGCTCGCTTCGCGCTCCAAGGCGCTGCTGGCGCGCGTAGGACTCGAAAACGAAGTCACCTTCGTCGGCGGCGTGGCGCGCCAGAGCGGAATGGTGGCCTCCCTGCAGGACGCGATCGGCCGCCAGGTGAACGTCAGCGATCAGCCGGCGATGGTCGCCGCGCTGGGCGCCGCTTTGCTCGGTTATCAGCGTTTGCAGAAGCTCGGCGGTACCGCCAGCCCGGAGCAAGATCGCGATCTCTGTAACTTCGGCTAGAAACAAAACAAAATTATTTCAACACATTTTTTCCGATCCTGCGAGAAATGCGGGCTAAAATCTCTGCCTGCGGCCCGCCAGCCGGAATGAAGAATTTAGCCGCGTCCAGGCTTGTCATATTTCGCGATTCGTAAGGGAGACGTGCCCGATGTTGATCAACCGAAGACGCATTCAAATCGAATGGGGCGATTGCGACGCGGCCGGAACCGTGTTCTTCCCGCGTTACGTCGAGTACGGCGACGCGTGCTCGAACGGCCTGTTCGCGCAGGTGGGCTTGTCCAAGCGCGCGATGCTCAAAACCTACAACATCGCGGGCATTCCGGTGGTTGACCTGCGCGCGCGATTCATCGTGCCTTCCGATTTCAGCGACGAGGTGGTCTACGAAACGTCCATCACCGAATGGGGGCGCAGCAGCTTCCTCGTCCACCACAAAGTCTTCCGCGCCGATGGGGTCCTCGCCCTGGAAATTTTCGAGCGGCGCGTGTGGGTCGCGCGCGTGAGCGACGATCCGGTCAGGTTTCAGGGCCAGCCAATTCCCGAGGAAGTGAAAAAAAGATTCACGGATCCCGCCACCGGCGTGTAAACCACGAAATATGCAGGTTTCAGTGGCACAGGCTTCAGCCTGTGTGGTTTTGATTTGTGGCAAGCGAAAGTCAAAAGAACACAGGCTGAAGCCTGTGCTACTGGCTGTGAAATCCAGGCTACTGGCCGCTCTCTTCCAACAATTTCTTTTTGTGTTTGAGCGGTTTCAGGCGCTTGTCGGGAATGACTCGCGCGGCGGGAGGAGACCCTGCAAGTTCGCGCGCGCGGCGACGCGCTTCGCCTCCGGCGGTAAACTTTTTAGGTCTGGATTTGCTTCGGCTCATGGAAGGCCTGGCCCCGGCGGCCAGCGCCTGGCGTTATCTTACCACTTCAAACGCGTCGCACCTCGGCCGTGGCCATGAGGCTCTCGACGAGTTCCTTCACCTTGGGGCTGGCGCAAACTTCGTAGTACATACGCGTGCCGGCATCGCCAATTTTTCCGCCCGGTAACAATTGCCGGATGAATCCGCGACGGATCAGAATGGGTTCGAGTCCCTCGCCCACCGGCGTTTCTCCGTAGTAAAACGTGACGTGTTCCTTGCCCCAGGGCATGACGCAATCGGTTTCCACCGGCGTCATGGAAATTTCTTCCTGCAGTTTTTTGAAACCTTCGTCGTTCAATTCCACGCCATTCAGATTGAACCGGATGAGGAATTCATCGGCTTCGTCCTCCGCGACGCCCTCCGTCATCGTCTGGAACAGGAATACGCGAAACATCGACGGACTCTGGGACAGCATGCGCCTCGCGGCCTTGGAGCAGCTCGAAAGCCGGTCCGACAGATTCAGCGCGCGCGAAATCATGATGCGCGAATCGGTGTCCATCCAATACGCCGGCGCGGACCCTTGAAACGCGATTCCCACGCCCAGCTCCAGCCGCGGCAGGTCGCTCAATTCCGGCTTCTCATTGTAGGCGGCCGAGACCGCCAGAATCTGCTGCGCCAGCGCGCAGGCCTTTGACACGCCGCGCTGTTGCGTGCGATTGGATTCGGTTTCAAAAATCCCCAGAACCAGCGCGTCGCCCTCGATAAAGATTTTCGCCGCCCCATAACGTTCGAGAATGCGCTTCACCGGCTCGTAAAAATTCAGGCTGAAGAGCGACGCGGGATTCAAGCCTCGCGAGAGCAGGTCCGCCGTGATCTTGGTCGACCCGCGCACATCCGCCTTGATGATGGTGTGGGCGATGACGCGGTCCTCGGCCGGCCGTGCTTCCTCGGGCAGCAGGAACTCGTACAGGCTGTGGTTCATTTCCGAAAGTTCGCGCGTGCGCTCGTTGCGCACCAGATTGACGCGCTCCATTGCCGCGCTCAGCCGCTCGAAATTGCAGGTATCGCGCCGGAGCCGCATGAAGTCCTCGACGAAGCGGAGAACCACGCTGCGCACATCGTCGCGCGACATCTTTCGTATTTTCTTGGACAATTCCTCGATGCGCTGCGTGGAAAACTGGCGCGATGGAAATTGCTTCAGGATTTCCTCGACGCGCTTGAATTCCTCGCGCGAGACCAGGGCTTTTTTCAATTGCTGCAGGTGGATCGGCGGGCAGTAGTCGTGGCAGATGTTCCGCAACTGGTAGCTGGCCAGAACGTGCGTGAGCAAATCGCGCTGCTCAAGCCGGGCCACGAAATTGTCGAGCAGCCGCGCGCGCATTTCCGCCGCGCCTCCGCGCGCCTCGCCCGGCGCGGCCGGACCGAACAGACGATTCGCGTTTTCCGGCTGGTTTAAATAGTCCCCCAAACGTTCCTGATACTTTTTGGCCAGGGCGTCGGCTTCGATCCGTGCTGCTTCCATGCGGGGAGTGGCTTCCTCGAGTTTTTGCCGCGCGTAGCGAAGCCGTTTTTCAATATCGGACATCGACGCGCGAAGATTCGCCGGATCGGCTCCAAATCCCACGCGCCCGATCAGACCATCGGCGCGTTCCAGCTTCCGTGCAATCATGTCGCGCTCTTCCGTGAGCCGCGCAATTTCCGCCTGGTACGCCACCGCACTGCGCGCCACATTCTGGTGCTCGCGCCACGACTCGTCCAAGTCGCTTCCCTGCTCCCCGGCCAGGACGGATTCGCGCAGAAAATCCAGAAAAACGGTGTCGACCGTCTCGAAGCGGTCGTGATCGCGCAGGTAGTTCCCGAGCAGGACGTATTGCTCCAGAAAGAGCACGTCGTCCTTTCCGCCCTCGACGAAAGCCAGGCGATTATTCAAAATATCGTACGAGGCGGAACCTTCGTCGCCGAACAACGCCTTGCGCGACCGGCTGAGAACGTTCTCCTCGATCTCCAGAATCGCTTGAAACACATGCTGGCCCACGACCCGGAACAGATTGCGGCGGTCCGCCTGCAGTTCGGACAGACGCGCCTTGATCACTTGAGACTGCTCGGAACGATCGAAATGATCGCCAAGACCGCGAATCCACTCCTTGGCCTCGAGCATCAGGTTCGCGAACTGTGCGCCGATTTCCTGCGTGAGATACTTCAACAAGGTCGCACGAAGCAGCAGATCGACCTCAATATTTTTTTCGTACTTGGCCTTCTGAACCCCCGCGTGCATCAGCTCGGAAAGCTGGCGTTTCCAGACGGCCGCCTCGGGAGCGCGCCCTCCCTTCCGGCCGGGTTCCCGGCGCGCGGGCTGCTTCCGGTCCATCGGCAAACGGTCTCCCTTGGAAAGAAACGGAAGATTGGCGCTCTGGCGGATGAATTCGAGCAGGTACGCCTCGGTCATCTCCATGAACATCGGGCTCAGGAAAACATCATGATGGATGTTGTCCACCCCAACGGTCAGTGTGCCGAGGGGAAGCTCCGCCGAATAAGACCTCAGGTTGACTCGTGCAGGCGTACCCGAGGATTGGATGGACGTGCGTTCAGACATAATTGGCTGCGTCAGTCTCCTATCCAGAGTAACAAGCCGGGAAAGCGCGAACAAGACCGCGAATCCAACCCGTTAACAGCAGATCGGGCATTTGACAATGCGGCGCCTCTTTGCCTTTAAGAGTGTGGTTTTCACTGAAAAGTGTTTTTCAAACTCAAATCCGCGATGGCGATCCGGCGGGCATCCCCGCCAGCGTGAACGAGGCGAATTTCAATCGTGGGCCAATCCGTGCGGAACGTGAATCGCTCCGGCCACTCGATAATCACGATGGCCTTTTCCGACAAGGCGTCCTCCAGTCCCAGCGATTCGAGATCGTGAAAGTTTTCGATGCGGTAGAGATCGACGTGGTAGACCTTGCAAGGCGGCGGGCCAAGCTCGGAACCTTTCGGAATGGGCTTGCGGAACTCGTGAACGAGATTGAACGTGGGACTCGTGACGTCTTCTTCCCGCGCGGCGCCCAGGCCGCTGATGATGCCCTTGGTCAGCGTGGTCTTCCCGCTGCCGAGGTCGCCCTTCAACAGCACCAGTACCGGCGGCCGAAGTTTCGCGGCGATTTCCCTGCCAATGGCGATGGTTTCCTCGGACGAGTGCGTGACAAATTCGCTAGCGGGCATGTCCCCACTCCGCCAGAACACGCGCATACGCTTCGGGAATCGCGTCAATTACATCGGAAGCAACCAGCGGCGCTTCTCCAACGCGCGACGCTGCAAGATCGCCCGCGAGCCCGTGCAGATACACTCCGAAACTGAGCACACACGCCCAATCCTCGACTCCAAATTGCGCCGTTAACCCCGCAAGAATTCCGGTAAGCACGTCGCCCGTTCCGCCCGTCGCCATCCCCGGATTCCCCGTCGTGTTGATATAGGCGCTGCCCGAGGGCGTCGCGAGAATCGTATGAAAGCCTTTCAGGATCACATGCGCGCGCCAGCGCCCCGCCGCTTCCAGCGCAACCTCCAGCCGTCGCGCCTGCACTTCCTTTGCGGTGATTCCCAGCAGGCGCGCCATCTCGCCCGGATGCGGCGTGAGCACCAGGGCCGGTGAACGGCGTTCGCTCAGCGCGCCGGTTGCGCCGTCGAATGCGTTCAGGCCGTCGGCATCCAAAATAACGGGAAGCACCGCATCTCGAACAGCCGAGCGTATGAATTGCTGTGTTTCATTGTGTGTGGAAAGCCCGGGGCCGATGGCGAGCACGGATTTGCCTCGCATCATCTCTGGAAATTTCCCGTAATCGAGATTGCGCAGGCTCGCCGTCCCGGCTTCGGTCGATTCCAGGGGAGCCGTCATCATCTCCGGCATTCCTCCGGCCACAATCGGCAGCACATCGCGCGGAGTCGCCACGGTGACGAGGCCCGCTCCAGCGCGCAACGCTCCGCGCGCCGCGAGAATCGCCGCGCCCGATTTCCCCAGCGATCCTGCGACAATCAGCGCGTGGCCGTATGTCCCCTTATTCGCCGCCCGCTCACGCACGAGCGGCAGCGCGCGAAACTCTGCCGGCTCGATCCAGTGAATCTTCAAATGCGGGTCAGACTCGATCATCTCGGGCGGAGTGCCAATGCTCTTTACGACCAGCACGCCGCAGCGCGGCGAATGCGGCAAAACCATCTGCCCCAATTTGGGAGCGGTCAGAGTCACCGTGAAATCAGCGCTGACCACAGGCCCGCCAAAATCCTGCGCATCGGAAGCCAGCCCCGAGGGCATATCGACAGCCACTACGGCCATCCCGCCGTGTCTCTTCCCCCGCGCCGCGTTCACATCCTCTATGACACGGCCCAGCAGCCCTTCCACGGGCCCGCGCAGCCCGGTGCCTAGTAGCGCGTCAACGATCAAGCCCGCATCGGCGAGCGACGCGCGCCCCGATTCCCATTCCGCCTCACTGGTCACAACGTGCAGTTCGCCGGAACCCCGCCGCCAGCGTTTTAAATTCTCCGCCGCATCGCCTTCGACCGAGCCCGGATTCGCAAACAGAAAAACCACCGGCGCGGAGCCGTAGCCCTTCAACATTCTTGCGACCACCAGCCCGTCGCCGCCGTTGTTCCCCTTCCCGCACAGCACGACGATCTTGCGGCTCGCGATGTCCGCGAATTGTTCGCGCAAAAATTCGGCGATGGCCTTCCCCGCATTCTCCATCAACGCAAGGCCCGAAATGCCGCACCGCTCTGTCGTGAGCCGGTCGGCCTCGCGCATCTGCTCCGCGGTCAAAACTTTCATGCGCGCGCCTCCGCCGAAGTCCCCGGAAAACGCATCACGATCACGGTCATATCGTCGGCCTGATCGGGTGTGCCGGACCACTCCTCCGCCGCACGGACCATGGCCTCGGCGGTCTCGTGCGAAGATGCGTCCTTATTGCGCGTCACCACGTCGATAAGCCGCACAATACCAAATTCCTCCCCGTATACGTTCTCCGGTTCGATCAGACCATCGCTGTACGCCACCAGCATGCCGCCGCGTCCGATTTCCACCGCGCCCTGCTGAAACGGCACATCGTTGAATAATCCCACCACCATTCCGCCGGTTTCCAGGCGCCGGATGTTTCCATTGCAAATATAGATGGGCGGAAGATGCCCGGCATTCGTGTAATGGAGCTGGCGCGTCTCGGCATCGTACACGCCAAAGAAACACGTCGCGTAGCGCTCGTCCGAAGTGTTGCGGAACAAGTGCCGGTTCAGGTGTGCGACAATTTCGGCGGTGTCGATCTCTTCGCCTTGCGCTCCGGACGCCTTATCCCGGTAGCGCAGAACATCGCTGCGCAACGCCGCCTGCACGTTGGCCATAAGGAGAGCCGCGGAGATTCCCTTTCCGCTGATATCCGCAAGCGCGATGGCCAGCCGCGTGGGCGAGATGCGGATGAAATCGTAGTAATCGCCGCTCACCACCCGCGCCGGGCGGCAGATCGCTTCAATATCGATTCCCTGCAGATTCGGCAGCGCGCGCGGAAACAGTTGCTGTTGCACTTCATGCGCGATGGACAGCTCGTTCTCGAGTTTCTGCCTCTGACGCTGCTCCTCGATCAGCGTGGACACCGACTGCGTCATCGAATTGAACGATTCGCCGAGCGCCGCGAGCTGATCGCGATGCGGCAAGCGCACGCGATAGCTGAGATCGCCCTCCAGCACGTGCTGCGTTGCGCTGTATAGGCTGTCGACCGCCGTTGTAATCGTCCTCGTCAGAATAATGCCCGTCACCAGCGATCCAATTTCAATCAGTAGAAAAACCGCGCCAACCACCAGCAATGCGGTCGCGGCCGCGCCTCCCAAATCCCCCAGCGGACTAAAGAGCCTGCGATTCAATAGCGATGGACGCGTGCTGAACGATGCGAACACGCGCACCGCACCCGCTTGCCCTCGTTTCTGGTCCCCTTGTTTCTGATCCCCTTGTTTCTGATCCATGTCCAGCACATCAAGACCCACGATGCCATTGATCAATTTATCGAACGGATTCATCGCTTTCGGAACCGTGCGCCCGCGCGTCCCGATTTGCTGCACGGAATTGAACCGCTGCGTATTGACCACCACAGGAACTTCGGAATCGATATCGCCCGCCTCCGGCCGCAAAACATTGAATTGGATCGGCCCCAATTCCGTAGGGAGCGTTTCCAGCAGTTCCGGCGTGATGGGAACGGTTACAGAAACTAAAATACGCCCGGCGGGCGTGGGCCGCACAACCACACCCCGCAACACAAGCTGGCCATGGCTGAAAACAAGTCCCCGAAAACGATTCCTCACGCCCTCATCGCTCTTCGATAGCAGTTCTTCTCCATTGCCCGTCTCAATCTTCAGGCCGGGCAGTTCGGTCATGGCATTTTTAATGTACGTGCCGGACTCCACGGGCAGCGCCTGAGCTGCCGCGCTGTGTCCCGACGTCGCTTCCACCGCATACGATGTGGCCATGGCGCTGGCCACGACGCCCACTCGCTCCTCGCGCTGCTCCATCTGCGTGTAAATCACGTACGAGCCAAGCTGCCAATACAGCAGATACGCCGCAAGTCCGGCCATCGCCAGCAAAAGAAGTACGGGCACCACGGCAATGAACACATACGCCATAATCAGCCGGTTGCGCAAACTCCAGAGCAAATGGGCGCGCGCCCACAGCCATCCGCGCACCAGCCAATAGACCGCCCCGCAAATCGCCAGGAAAAACAGGAACCCGCTCACCGGTGTCCGTGGATAGATTTGCCGCAATCCCCGCAGAACTCCGTACACCAGGACAATCGCGAGGGTGGCCCAGTCGGCCAGATTCATTCCCGCCCAGATGGCGCGGCTTCGTTTTGTCATGGCTGAGGACATGGCTTCACGGTCGAGTGTGGTGTGTCGATTAAAGGGCTAAACGAGCGCCTTCGAGTGGCACAGGCTTCAGCCTGTGTTCTTTTGATTTTAGCGCGCCGCAAATCAAAGCCACACAGGCTGAAGCCTGTGCCACTCAAAACCTTCTCGCAGAAAAACGCATTCGGCAAATCATTCCTGTCCATTTATTTCTGGCCGAGCGCCGCCGCCGCATTCCTTTTACTGGTAATGCGGCTATGGCGAATGCCGTAACTGAAA
Source organism: Acidobacteriota bacterium (assembly GCA_003165465.1). Classification (GTDB taxonomy): domain Bacteria; phylum Acidobacteriota; class Terriglobia; order Acidiferrales; family UBA7541; genus Palsa-360. The sequence goes on along the minus strand of PLUM01000067.1, from coordinate 14,774 downwards.
TAGATCACCAGGCCAATCACCAGCCACACCGCCAGCCGCACCCAGTTTTCGACAGGCAGGGAAAACATCAGGACCAGACAGCACAAAATCCCCAGAACTGGAATCACCGAGCCCAGCGGAACGCGAAATGGCCGCTTCACCTCTGGATGCGTGCGCCGCATGATCAGGACCGCCGCGCAAACAATCACGAACGCCAGCAACGTGCCGATATTCACGAGTTCGGCCAGAATCCGCAACGGCAGAAAGGCGCCCATCATGGCGACGCACAAGCCCGTCAGAATCGTGGACTTCCACGGCGTGCGAAAACGTTCATGCACCGCGCCAAAGAACCCCGTCGGCAGCAAACCATCCCGCGCCATCGCCAGGAAAATGCGGGGCTGGCTCAGCATCATCACCAGTAGCACGGACGTGATCCCCGCCACGGCCCCAACCGAAACCAGCAACTCCGCCCATGGCAAACCCACCTGCCGGAATGCGTCGGAGACAGGGGCGTCGATGTTGATGTGATTGTACGGCACCATCCCGGTGAGCACGGCCGCGACGGCAATGTACAGGATCGTGCAGAGCACGAGCGAAGTCATGATGCCAATGGGAACGTCGCGCGAAGGGTTGCGGGCTTCCTCGGCATGGGTCGAAATCGAATCAAAACCAATGTACGCAAAGAAAACAATCGCCGCTCCGGCCAACATGCCCATCGGCTGCCCGCCGGGCCCTGTTCGCCCCATCACGGTGTGGCCGAAGAAACTCAGCCCCGACAAACCAAACGGCGCGAAAGGATGCCAATTCTCCGCATGCACATAGAACGCCCCGACGCCAATCACGAAAAAGACAATCACGAGTTTCACAATCACGAATACCGTATTGACCCCGGCGCTTTCGCGTATGCCTTTCACGAGAATCACCGTGACGATCAGCGCGATGACGATCGCCGGCAGGTCGAACCACGTGCCCGTCATGTTCAGGCGTCCGGACGTCAGATCGTAATCGAAAGGCGCGTTGGTGAAGTGGTGCGGCAATCCGACTTGAAAAAAACGAAGAAAATCCTGGAAGTAGTGGGACCATCCGTGCGCGACCGTAGCCGATGCCACCGCGTACTCAAGAATCAGATCCCATCCCATGATCCACGCAAGTAACTCGCCGAGGGTCGCGTACGCATAGGTGTAGGCCGATCCCGCCACGGGAACCATCGACGCGAATTCAGCGTAGCACAGCGCCGCGAATAGGCATGTGATCCCGGACACGACGAACGAGAGCATCAGCGCCGGACCAGTAAGGTCATGCGCCGCAACGCCGGTCAGGACGAAAATGCCCGTCCCGATAATCGCGCCCACGCCCAGGGCCGATAGCTGTACGGGGCCGAGCACGCGGTGCAGCCGGTTCTCGCCCTGCAACTCCTCGACCAGCGATTCGTGCGTCTTTATCTGAAACAGTTGGTTAGCCATATCCACCTTCGCCGTTCAAGCGATCCAAATCGAAAATCCCCGAGGCGGGCTACAACACCTGCTGTGCGATTGCTGTAGCCCGGGTCTTCAGACCCGGGGGTTTTATTTCGCAGCCTGGGACTTCCGTGACCACGCCCAATACACGGGAACGCCGAGAAGCACGATCACGAGGCCAGGCCACGTATCCTGCGTCTGATACAAAATCAGAATCAGCATGATCATCACGGCCGTCACGATATACAGAATCGGAACGACGGGATATCCCCACGCGCGATAGGGCCGCTCGGCATGAGGACGCTTGCGGCGCAAAACAAAAAGTCCGCCGATCGTGAGCACGTAGAAAATCAGCACCGCGAAGATCACGTAGTCGAGCAAGACACCGTAGAGATTTCCGTAGCTCACCCGCCCGGTTGCCGCGTTCACCAGCCTCGTCCGAAGCAGCACCAGAATTCCCGCCCAAATTCCCTGCAGCACGAGGCCCATGGCCGGAACGTGATTGGCGTTGAGCCGTCCGATGCTCCGAAAAAACAGTCCGTCGCGTGACATGGCGTAGTAAACACGCGCGCCCGCCAGGATCAGCCCGTTCGCGCATCCAAACGTCGAAATCATGATTGCCAGCGCCATGAGTGTCGCGCCGCTATTTCCGAAAATCGCGGCCAGCGTGGCGGTCGCAACGCGGTCGTCGGGCGCCGTTTGAATCTGGTGCAGCGTGAGCGTCGAAAGATATCCGAGGTTCGCCAAAAAATAGAGCGTAATCACGATCGCCGTGCCCGCTGCGAGAGAGATCGGAATATCGCGCCTTGGATTCTTCACTTCGCCGGCCGTAAACGTGATGTTGTTCCAGGCGTCGGCGGAAAAAAGCGATCCCACCTGCGAAACGCCGAAGGCGATCAGCAATCCAAACACTCCCGCACCCGCCGTCACCGAGGGAATAAACGACTTCATCCATCCCGCGCCCGGCTCGATGGTTTGCGGATCGTGCAGGGCCCAGATGCCGCTGAAATTCGCGTGAATTGCCGCGGCGTTCCGCCCCAGAAAAAGTCCCGCTAAAATCAGCGCGGCCAGCGCCAGCGTCTTCGCCGAAGTAAACACATTCTGAATCAGCTTGCCAAGTTTCAACCCGCGCGTGTTGAGCGCCGTAAGAAACAGAATCAGGAGCAGCGCCACGAGTTGCTGCACGGAAAGGCTGATCGCATATTTATCGGAGAGCGCTATCGGAGGAACGATCCACGTGTTGGGAGAAACCGCGGGCCACACCACGCCAAGGAACCGGGCAAATCCGACGGCCACAGCGGCGATGGTCCCTGTTTGAATGACGAGAAAAAGCGTCCAGCCGTACAAAAATCCCCAGAGCGGAGAGTAGGCCTCGCGAAGATAAACGTATTGCCCGCCGGCCTTCGGCATCATGGCCGCGAGTTCGCCGNNATGCCCGAGCCGATCATCGAACCGACCACAATCGTCGTCGAGTCGAACAAGCCCAGCCCGCGAACAAATCCTGAGGAATCCGCGTCGGCGAGAAGCGCGCTGGCCATGGTGGATTTCGTTTCAGACACCGGATTGCTCCTTATGCCCGAGGGCTCCACGCTTCACACGAGCGTTCAATGTAAACACGCAATGAAAAAGCGCCCCGCTCCGAAGCGCCCACACTTATGTCATTCCGAGCGAAGCGAGGNNTTTTCCGCAACCTGTAAAACCAGATTCCGCCCCATCACGCTCCGCGGGACACCGACGACGCGGCCACGCCGAGAAATTCACGCGCCCGGGCGCCGGGATTCGGCGCGCAAATCAGATCGCGAATCACGGCCAGCGAATNNCGACGACCGGGTCCGGATTTTTCTTCGTCGCCGTCGGAAATATCGGACCGATGGCAATGTAGTCGGCGGACGTGCGGTCGGCCGCGGCCAACTGATCGAGCGTATGCGTGGAAATTCCCACCCAGCGATCCCGCCCGCAAATCGCGCGAGCATCTTCCACGCCGAGGTCATCCTGCCCCACGTGCACGCCTCCCGCGCCCGCAAGCAACGCGATATCCGGACGATCGTTCACAATCAGCCTGACGTTACGCGAACCGAGAACACTAGAAAGTTTCCGGGAAATTTCGAAATACTGGCGAGACGAAGCCGTCTTATCGCGGTACTGAATCAACTCGACCCCGGCCTCTGCCAGCTCTTCGGCCATAGCCAGCTCCGAAATGGTGAGCAAACTGGGGTCGATTATGGCATAGAGGCGNNCTGCGGCGAAATCCCCATCCGCCAGGATCTTGCGATGTAGCGGAATGGATGTCTTGATGCCCTCGACCACGAACATCTCCAGGGCGCGCCGCATCCGCACAATGGCCTCGCCGCGAGTGCCTCCATAGGCGATGAGCTTAGCCACCAGCGAATCGTAGTACGGCGGAATCACGGCATCGGCATGGGACGCCGTATCCACGCGAATTCCGGGGCCGCCCGGCGTGCGAAACACGGTAATGCGCCCGGCGGAAGGGATAAACGTTTCGGGATCCTCGGCATTGATGCGGCACTCGATGGCATGGCCGCGCAACTCGAACTTGCCGACCACATCTCCAAGCCGTTCGCCATTCGCGAGGCGAATCTGCGACTTGATCAAATCCACGCCCGAGACCATTTCCGTGACCGGATGCTCCACCTGGATGCGAGCATTCATTTCAATGAAATAGATCGAGCCATCTTCGTCCATCAGGAACTCGACGGTGCCCGCGCTCGTGTAACCCACTTGTTCGAGCGCCTTGACCACGCGAACGCCGAGTTCGGCGCGCAGTTTGTCATCGACCGCCGGCGAGGGCGACTCCTCGACCAATTTCTGGTGGCGGCGCTGGATGCTGCATTCGCGCTCGCCAAGGTGCATCACGTGCCCGTGCTTGTCTCCAAGCACTTGAAATTCGATGTGGCGCGGCCGCTCGATAAATTTTTCAAGATACAAATCGGGCACGCCAAAAGCCTGTTGCGCCTCGTTGCTGGCCGTTGCAAACGCGCCGGGAAGCTCTTCCGCGCCGCGGACAATGCGCATCCCGCGCCCTCCGCCTCCCGCCGACGCTTTCAGGATCACCGGATACTTGATTCGCGAGGCTTCCGCCAGCGCCATGGCTTCGTCCGCCACGATTCCCTGCGATCCGGGCACGATGGGGACACCCGCGGACGCCATCTGCCGCCGGGCCTGATCTTTTTCGCCCATCATGCGCAGCAAGTCCGGCGCCGGACCGATGAACGTGATGTGCGAAGCCTCGCACACTTCGGCAAAATTGGCGTTTTCGGAAAGGAATCCGTAGCCGGGATGAATCGCGTCCACATTCGTGATTTCCGCGGCGCTGATCACCTGCGGGATGTTCAGGTAGCTTTCGCTCGAACGGGGCGGCCCAATGCACACGGCTTCGTCCGCGAAACGCACGTGCAGCGCATTGCGGTCCGCCTCCGAATAGACGGCGACCGTGGCAATACCCAGTTCCTTGCACGCATCGATCACGCGCAGGGCGATTTCACCGCGATTGGCTATGAGGATTTTTCGAAACATTTCGAGCCGGTGGAAGCGGCGATCCGCCGCCTATTTCTTTTTCCCCGTGGGACGCAGCGCAAATAGCGGCTCGCCATACTCGACCGGATGGCCATTTTCGACCATCACACGCGCCACTTCCCCGCTGATGTCCGCTTCAATCTCGTTCATCAACTTCATCGCTTCGACGATGCAGACCGTCTGGCCCGCCTCGACAAAGTCTCCCACTCGCACATACGGCCCTGCATCCGGACTCGGGCCTGCATAAAACGTCCCAACAATCGGCGACTTGATGATGTGCTCGTCCGCGGCCGCAACCGGCGCGGCCTGAGCGGGCGCAGCCTGCGCCGCTGCCACGGGCGCAGCATGAGCCAAAGGCGGAGCCGAAACCGGCGCCAAGGGATGCGCCATCACATGGGCCGCGCTGGTCTGAGACCCGGCCTTTTTCAGGCGTATCTTCAGATCTCCATGGGCATATTCGAACTCCTCCAGCCCATGTTGAGACATGAACGAAAGCAATCGTTCCAACTGGCCAAAATCGACTCCGGACATGGAAGCGTCCGAACCGGCCACTTGCTTTTTGGATCCCTTCATCGTTGTTGTACCCGTTGTTGTACCCGTTCTTTTACTCAAAGTTCGAGAAATTCCCGCGGGGCAGTCGTCAGAATTTCGGCTCCTCGCGAGGTCACCAGGGCATCGTCTTCAATGCGGATTCCCCCAACACCCTCGACATACACACCCGGCTCCAGGGTCACGACGTTGCCGGCCTGCAAAACCCATTTCTGGTCCCGTGCAATTCGGGGATCCTCGTGAATTTCAAGACCGATTCCGTGGCCCGTACTATGCACAAAATAACGGCCTAACCCCTTACTTTGTAAGACATTTCGGGCCGCATGGTCGATAGCCGCACACGTTATTCCCGACCTCAACGCATCCCTCGCCGCCGTTTGCGCTTCCAGGACCGCTTGATACCACTTGCGGACCCGCGTGGGCGCCTTGCCGACGTGCACAGTGCGCGTCAGATCGCTGCAGTAGTGGCGCAGTATAGCACCCAGGTCTAGCACGACCAACTCGTTTTTCCCGATTCGGCGAGCCGTAGGACGCGCATGTGGCAGCGCCGAGCGTGGTCCGGCAGCCACAATCGCTTCGAATGATTCCCCGGAGGCCCCTTTCCGGCGCATCCGGTAGCCAATCTCAGCGGCAATGTCCAGTTCCGTGACACCGGGGCGAATCAGGCGAATCACTTCCTCCATGACCTCGGAGCCCAGCCTGGCCGCATCCCGAATTCGATCGATCTCGCCGGCATCCTTCACGGCTCGCAGGCTTTCCACCATGCCATCGATGGCCTCCCACTTGGTATGCCCTCCCGCCGCCTTACGGAGAGCCTTCCAGCCCGCCAACGTGAGCCGCGCGGGGCTCACCGCGACACTCTGCCTCTTCCTGGCGCGGAGGTAGCCGCCAACCGCCTCCAGAATGGGACCTTTGTGGATATGCACGCGTATGTCGGATGTTTCTTCCTTCGCCTGGATGGTGAACCGGCCGTCGGTGAATAGCGTGGCGGATGAGGGCTCGATGAGCAGCGCGCCGGAATCCCCCGAAAATCCGCACAGGTAAAAAATATTCGGCAGGTGCGTTTCCAGCAGTGTGCCAGCCCCGGCGGAGTCCAGCGCTTGGCGCAGGCGTTTTAATCTGCTGTTGGCGTTGATCGGCATTAAATGATCGGCATTAAATGATCGGCATAAAAAAAGGAGGAAGTCTCGGCTTCCTCCCCTGATACCCGATATTGTACCGTGCTGCCTTATCCCGGCAAAATCCGAGGAGTTACAAAGAACATCAATTCCTGGGTCGACGTGCTGACCGCGGTATGTTTGAACAGATTGCCGATCAAAGGCACGTCCCCAAGGAGCGGCACCTGAACAATCGTAGTCTGCTGTTGTGTAATGACCACACCGCCGATCACCACCGTCCCGCCATCGGCTACGATCACTTTCGTCTGCGTTGACTGCGTGGTCAGTCCGGGAGTTCCCTGAACGCTGACGCTGGCGTCAATCTGTGTATTTTCGATCGTGATATCCATGTACACCGTGCCATCCGCCGTAATCTGCGGGGTTACGTCCAGCTTCAAGACGGCATCCACATACTGCGTCGTAATCGTATTATTGATGTTCGTCGTAATCGGTATCTGTTCACCTTGCTTGACCGTCAGTTTCTCGTTGTTCTGCGTAATGCCTTTCGGCTCTGAAATAATTTTGCCGACGCCGCGGTTTTCCATCAGGCTAAGCACAAAATCGAGTGCATAGTTATGGCCTTGTGTGGCAAACGTGAAGCCGCTGGTCGCCCCGTTGGCGGGAGAATTGAAAGCAAGCGGAGGAGACGTTCCCGACGGAGTGATCAAGTTCGTGATGTTATGCAGGAGGGGGGTTGCCAGAAGTCCGATTCCGCCAACTCCACCAATGGCTGTGTTTCCGGCTGATCCGGTGGGAGTGGAAAACCCGAATTGCGTGCCGATTTCGTGCGCAAACGAACGGGTAGCCTGCACGACGCGGGCGTCAATTTCCACCTGCTTGGTTTTCCGGTCAAGCATCTTCAGTAAATTATCGATCTTCGGCATCGAGGACGGAAGATCGCTGATAATCAGCGTATTCATCCGAGTATCGGAGATGATGTCGCCGCGAGCAGTCAGGAACTTCTTCAGCAGGGGCGCCATCGTCGCGGCCTTCGCGTAACTCAGCTCTCGCGTGACAGTTACCGGTTCCGTGGCTTCGACCTGAGCCTTGTTCAGATCCCGGTGCTGATCCGCTTCGTGCTTCAGAGTATCCGGCAGCGTGATTCGCAAAACCTTGCCGTTCAGTTCCTTGGCCAACCCATTATTGCGCAGCACAAGGTCCAGGGCCTGATCCCAGGGAATCTCGTCGAGCACCAGAGTTACCGTTCCATGAACCGCGGGGTCCAGCACAATGTTCAACCCGCTCACTTCATGAATCAGGCGGAAGAAATCCTTCAAATCAACGTCCTTAAGATTCACCGAAATCGGGTCGCCCGTAAAATTCGTATTGCCCGGAACCTGAATATCAGCCGCTGGAGCAGCTTGCGGCACGGGTGCGGCCGGCGCCACGGCTGGAGCCGGAGCAGGCGCGAGTGCTTGAGGCGCTGGCGCCGGTGCGGGCGCAGGCTCGGTCGTTGCCGGTGTAGTGGCAGGCGCTGTAGGCGAGAACCCCGGAAGATTTAGCGGCGTAGGCGAAACTGGCGCACTCGCTGGTGCCGGAGTTGTAGGCGTCGCCGGTTGCGTATCGGGCGCAACTGGAGCGCTTGCTGGCGCCGCGGGCGCTGGTGCACTTTGCGTATCGGGCGTGGCCGGAGCGCTCGCTGGCTCTGAAGGCGGTGGCGGAGTCGTGGGCGCGGTTTGCGCATCGGGTGCTGCTGGTGCGCTCGCTGGCGCTGGAGGCGGAGGTGCCGGAGCATCTTGCGTGTCCATAGGCAAAGCGCTTGCTGCCGTCTGGGACGATGCCTGCGACGATGGATCGGTCGCTGCCGCTGGCGCATTTTGCGCGTCGGCTGGGCGGGCAAAACCCGTGTCTTTCCCTGTCAAGGAAGCTGGAAGCGGCATTTTGGACGCGACCAGGCGATGCTGCGCTGGCTTCTTGGCCAGAGGGAGCGCCGCGGGAGTCGCCAAGGTGTCCTGAGCAGTGAATGAAATCGTTACATCCGAACCATTCGCCTGCACGGTGAACGGAACGCGTTTCGCAAGATCGATCACGACTCGCGACTGCCCTGGAGTCGGTTGCCCCATGCGCACATCGAGTACCGGCGCGTATTCGCTGGAAACCTTGTACCTGGCGACCTTCAAGCGCGTATCGGCAAAGTCCATCACAAGCCGGGGAGGTGAATCGAGGCGCGACGTCCGGTAGTGCAACTCGCCAGTCCCGCTGATATGCACGGTCGTTTGCGGCCCAGGCTGGGCCACTTCGACGGCCGAGATCGAGGCCACCGGTACAGCCGTGCTCGCGGACGTTCCTTGAGCATCTTGCGCGCCTGCGGGTAAAACCGCAATTGCGGCGCCTGCCAGCAATAGGCAACCGAACCCGAAAGCCGGCCAATTCGTCTTCATTGCTGTTCTCCTGGACTTGGGTAAATTCGTTTGGTTACCACGCGCTCCACTGTTCTTCCAAACGCATCTTTACCAAATTCTTGAAATGAAATCGCCTCGAGCGTGATTTTTCCAACCATGCCGTCGTACAACTTGTCGCCTTCCCGCAAAAAGTAAACTCGCTCCTGCGGATTCGAAACGATTGCGATCACCGCGTTCGGGCTGCTCACCACACCTTGGACGCGCAACATTCCTACCAATAGACCGGCTTTCCCGGGCGGCAGGTTCGCCGGAACTATATTTCCCATGCGCCCCTTTGCAATCAGATCGCTGAAAGGATCGCGCTTCACGAACGAGCCCTTCTCCATGACCCGTGTTTCGCCGGCTGGTTTAGCCGGATTCTCGGCCGGTGCATTCTTGGGAGCCTCTTCGACCGGAGCCTTAACCGGCGCCTTCGCGGGCGCTGGCGAGGCGCTTTGCGAATTGGATCCTCCGGGGTCGGCTTGCATTAATTGGTCGCGCACCGCGTTTGGCCGAATATTCGGCGCGTCTTGCGCCAAAATAGACGTCGCAAGAACCGCCGATAAGGCTAGCAGCAACAGCGTTCGATATGTTTTTACAAGTCGCATATTGGTTCGGCTCATTCCATTTACCGTTTGCCCGGAGGCGCAGGCGGTGGACTGCCAAAAAATGTTGTTACCGTTAACTTGCCTGTAATCGTAGTCCCGGGACGAAGCGGAAATGCCGAACTCTTCGCATCGGAAACTCCGTTAAATGTCAGGTCCCCTACATTAATAATTCGGGACAGAGCGCTCAAACGCTGAAAGAAATCTTCAATGCTGAAATACGGCCCATCGACCGTAATATCGAATGGCAGGTCGTAGTGATAGTCCTTGGGAACTACGGCCAGGGACGTCAGGCTGCGGATCTGCACGCCCGAAGCCGCTGCCGCTTGCTGAAGCATGCGGATGAATTCGTCCGCATCTTTCTCTTCCGGCACGATCGTCTTCAGGGTCTCCAATTGCTTTTGTAGAGCCGCCATCTCAACCTTAAATTCGGCATTGCGCCGCTCGTAAACCTGCAGTTCCGACACCTGGCGATTCAAGTCGGAATCCGTCTTGTGACTGTTGTCCAAGGTCTCCCGCATGGTTGCCACGGGCGACATGGGCACGTATTCACCGGCTCCAAAAATCACCAGCGCGAGCGCGAAAAAGATCAGCGCCTGGAGATACCACGGATATTCGCGGAACGAAATCGCCATCACTCCCCCTAGGTCTTCCCCGCCTTACCGGCCGGCTGTGGCGCGATGGCGGCTGGCGTGGCGGCTGCGGGTGGCAGCGGAGCAAAATCGGCGGTTATGTTGAACACAAAAAGCTCCACGCCTTTGCTGGATGCGTCCTGATGCGTTTCCCTGATTTCCACCCCTTGAAAAAAGCCCGAGCGCTTGAGTTGCGTGATGTAATTCGCAACCGCGTTAATTGAACCCGCCGAACCCCTGATATTCAGGCCATTCCCTCGGCGCTCCACGGAAACAAGCCACACGGTATCCGAGCGGCTGACGGTGTTGGCTATGGCGTCGAGAAGCTCCTGCCCACCAGTACGATTGCGCTGAAGCCCCTCGATGATGCCGATCTTTTGCTGCAACACGATTTTTTGCGCTTCAAAATTGACCACTTCCGCCTTCAAATGTTCGAGTCGCGCTTTTTCACCCGTCTGTTTCTGGATGTGCGCCAAATATTTTGTATTCTCCTGGTCAAGCAGCCGATAGTGCCCATAGAGAGCCCCAATGCTCACAAGCAGCGCAATCGCACCCAACACATACTGCAGCGTGTCCTCGAGCGGCACGGACGCTCGAACAGCCTTTGGACGATTTCGACCCAGTAGGTTGATTCGTATCATGGTTAGTCAAAACTCCTGAGCGCGAGACCCACCGCGATCGCCAGCCGCGGGGCAAGCTCCCGAATCTGCTCCTCATTGTGGCGCGCCGGATTGATCGAAATTTTGCGAAACGGATACATTTCCTCGACCGGAATGCCGAATTCTTCCCGCAGCACATCCACCAGGCTGAGCACTCGCGCGCTGCCGCCCGCCACGACGATCTTCTGAATGCTTTCGCCTGTCGCGGTAGCCCGGAAAAAATCGAATGTCTTTTGGATTTCAAGTACCAGAATGTCGGTCACCGAGCGAAGAATCGTGGTGCGATGTTCGTCGGCGACTCCGGCGATCTTCTCGCCCTGCTTCAGCCGCTCCGCATCCTCAAAGCTCAGATCCAGTTCCTTCTGCAGCGCGTCCGTATACTGATTGCCTCCAACCGAAACGTCGCGCGTAAACAGCGGAATGCCGCCCCGCACAATGTTGATGTTCATCACGCTTGCGCCGATATTCAGCAGCGCAACCGTTTGGCTGGGATCCGGATCATAATTCACTTCAAAGCAATTCTGCAGCGCGAACGCATCGATATCCACAACCGTCGAGGTCTTTCCCGCCTGCGCCAGAACGTTTGTGTGGTTGAGAATTTTGTCTTTTTTCACGGCCACCAGCAGAACATCCATTTGCGAATCCGTGGACTCCAGCAGCTGGTGGTCCAGGTTCACGTCGGCAATGTCAAAGGGAATGTGCTGGCTGGCTTCGGATTGCAGCCGGTCGTACAACTCTTCCTCGGTCATGGGCGGGAGCGAGACCCTCTTGACGATTACCGAGTGTCCCGAAACCGAGGTGGCCACATTGACGGTCTTGATCTTGTGGGTCTCGAAAATATTGCTGATCGCGCCGGCAACCAGCGGCGCGTCCATGATGGCTCCGTCCACCACCGTATCCTGCGCCAGCGGCTCCAGCCCGAAACTCACGAGTTCATACCCGTGTTTCGACTTTTTCAGCTCGACCGCTTTGATGGAGCTCGAGCCGATATCCAGACCGACAAGAGCCTTTTGTTTTGAGCCACCAAACATGTCCAAACCCCTCAGGAATCCCAGCGCTTGCCGGCCCTCTCCATCCTCACTGCGGGCCGTCAAGCGGTCGGCTCAGATCGCATTCAAGGAATCTAAGCCGCCCTCACACCCGAACTTGTCTCGATCAGGAATCCGGGGCTTCCCTGCACCCGTCCAGCCCAGTTTCCTTGATCAACTTTTTCCCGCCGCCACGTTCCCGTGGCAGCTTCCATTCTCGCTTCCATCGAATTCCCCGCCGGGGCCACAACGCCCCCGAAAACTCGGCGCGACCTGAATACTTCCCTGCGGGGCGGTCGCCGCGTGATGTGAATTTGTCATTCATTGGCCGGAGTGTCAAGTAAAGGGATTTGCAAGTTGCTCTGAGGAATACCATTTAGACGCCTGACCGGGTGGACAGGAAAAGGAACAAAAACACAACTAATGGGGTTCAGTGAATACTAGGACTACCATTACTAGTATAACCTTTTCGAGCACTTTTTCCCGAACTTTCCGCTACCGATCGACGCCCAGCGTCTTCCAAATCGTGTCGATGCGCCGCTTTACGGAAGCGTCCATCACAATTTCATCCGGCCATGGACGCCGGAATCCTTCGCTCTCCCACTTGCGCGTCGCGTCCACGCCCATCTTCGAACCGTAATCCTGAATGCGCGAGGCGTGGTCCAGCGTGTCCGCCGGGCCCATGACAAATTCCACATCCCGCTCCGGATCGATCGCGCAGAGCGATTTCCAAACCACTTCCCTGAAATTTTGCACGTTCACATCGTGATCCACGACCACGACCACCTTGGTAAACATGGCCTGCCCGAGCGACCAAATCGCGTGCATGATTTTTCGCGCCTGGCCCGGATACGTTTTCTTGATCGAAACAATCATCAGATTGTGAAACACGCCTTCGGCCGGCATGGCTACGTCCACGATTTCCGGATACTGCATTTTCATCACGGGCAAAAACACGCGCTCCACTGCGTGCCCCATGAAAAAATCCTCCTGCGGCGGCGGCCCGACGATCGTCGTCAGATAAATGGGATCGCGGCGCTGCGTCACGCACGTCACGTGAAAAACGGGAAACTCGCCTTCCAGCGAATAGAAGCCGGTGTGATCGCCAAACGGGCCTTCCGTGCGCATTTCATTTAAGTTCACGTAACCTTCCAGCACAATTTCCGAATTTGCCGGAACTTCCAGATCGCAAGTCTCGCACGAAACCATTTCCACGGGCTCGCGCCGCAGAAATCCCGCGAACATCATTTCATCGAGATCCGGAGGAATGGGCAGGATGCCGGCGAGGCACGTCATCGGATCCGATCCGATGGCCACGGCCACGTCGATGCGTCCCTCGGGATTGGCGGCGCGGGCGCTCCGGAAATGCGCGGCGCCGTGCTTCTGCGTTTGCCAGTGCATGCCCGTGGTGCGCTCGTCATACACCTGCATGCGGTAGACGCCCACGTTGCGCTTCCCCGTTTCCGGATGGCGCGTGAAGACCAGCGGCCAGGTGATGAAATGCCCCGCGTCCTGCGGCCAGCATTTCAGAATCGGAAATTCGAATAACGAGAAATTTTCGCGGCGAATAATTTCCTTGCACGGGCCATTCTTCACGGACTTCGGAAAAAAGGAACCGAGTTCGGCGAGCTTCGGCAGCATTTTAATTTTGTCGAACAGGCCCTGCGGCGATTGCATGTTGAGAAAGCCGCGGATGCGCGCCGCCACATCGTCAATATGGGAAACTTCGAGAGCCAGATTCATGCGGCGCTCGCTGCCGAGCATGTTGACGAGCAGCGGTATGCGCGAGTTTTTCGGCTTTTCAAACAGCAGCGCCGGCCCGCCCGCGCGCGTCACGCGGTCGGTAATCTCCGTGATCTCGAGGACCGGATCGACTTCGGCGGAAATGCGCCGCAGCTCGCCCTCTTTTTCCAGCTTGGCAATGAACTCGCGCAAATCCCGGTACGCCAAAACATCCTCCCCGCAAAGCCGCCCGCGCCGCAGCGGACAGCGCGCCATAATCGCAATGCGTCACTTTAGCATGAAACGCAGGCGATTGAATTCTTGCAAGACTCCCCCTGGTTTGGTAGCGTTAGCGTAGCGCGGGCGTAGTTCAATGGTAGAATAGGAGCTTCCCAAGCTCTAGACGTGGGTTCGATTCCCATCGCCCGCTCCATAAATCCTATTGATTCGATTGTCTCTACTCTTGGAAGTTGCTGAAAATCGCCCCATAAATTGAGGGTTTTGTTCCAGGGATGTTCCAAAGCCCTCTCAATTGTTCCAAGACTTTTTCGCTCAATTTAGGTCGCGGCGGGACGCGCCAATTCAGTTGTTTCCGGAACACCTGAGCCGCCAATTTCCTGTCGTATAGATTCAAGGGCTTGGACGGGCCCGCGAAGAGGTGTTTTCGGAACACCGGTCAAAGCCACGTTCCGATAATGGACTTCACAGGACTTGGCCAGGAATATCCATCGACATCGAAGTATTCTAGAAACCGCCCAGAAAGGACATCCCTCTGAGGCTTCTGCGCGACGTACAATGGGCCCATGCTCTTTGTTAGCTATCCTTGATGAGATGAGAGATGGAAACTGGGCGAGGCGGGCAACTTTCTTATGAGGTGCCGCACGCACTTTCGGCCGCACGATTCGTCAGACTGATTCACTCTTAAATAAATGTCGCCATGCCCAAAGAAATCCTCAATCACGCCATTCTCAACCCCGCCGCCGGCACGACCGAGGGCATCACTGAGGTCCGGCGCCAGGAGACCTTGCTTAAAACCGGGGCCTTGCAGAACGCGATCCTCAACAGCGCCAA
>PLUM01000007.1 GCA_003165465.1 Acidobacteriota bacterium | reverse complement strand
CACGGTGCTATTCTTTTTCATAAGCCGGTCTCCTTTCCTTTGCTCCTTTAGCGCGTCAATCTTTTGGATCATATCGCATCCCGTCGGAGACCGGCCTTCTCATCCCATCTGATAAGTCAGCTTATGGAAAACTGGCTTCGGGACCTCCGGTAGCTTGGACCAGCTTCCGACAATCCCGTTATGGGGAGCAAGAGAACATTCAGGACAGTACCGGCGGGATTCGACAATGCGGAAGAAAGAGAGGCGCTCGGCAGACTCACCAGCGCCTCTCCCTACAGATCAATCAAAGTTTCCGATACCTCACTGGATCACCTCCTTCTCGGCATGGCTGCCGATTGGGAGATTATAAGACTTTGTTTTGCTGCGTGGCAAATCTGTTTTAGGGAGCCAAATCGGCTTGCCGGATACTGGGGCCATATTCCGATAAGACTTCTCAGGACCTATCAATTTACGATTAGCGGATACCAACATATCCGGCTTTCCTGCCAATCGGAAATCCTCCGCTTCGACGTATCAGAACCGCTCATCCGGAATGGGTGATATAGTTCAGACTCTCCTTCTTGTGCGTGATCATTACGATAAAAGAGGCAAACAATGGAAATCGAAACCGCAGCGGCAATCCTCACAAAGCTCGCTTTTGAGCAGAACAATGATTTCAGATCGAGGCTGAGCAGCGCCCAAGCTGACGAAAAGACTTTGGTGGCATTGATTATGCCTTTGTTCAGGCTAATCCTTTCCCAGTTACAAGAAGACCATCGGGCTCGCGCTAAATTCCCTTCTGCCATCGCACCATCCCCTTCTGATCGATGACATTAGGATGGCTTCGCCCGCATGATCGGCCTGCAAACGCTAGAGATAGCGCACCTGACAGCTCTCCGTCGCCCAGATTCTGACGAGTTGGCTCACAAGGAACTTATAGGCTAAGTAGGTGGCCCCACATTCCGCCCTGTTTATCAGGATCTATCCAGTCCAGGTGGGAATTGCTTCCGGTTACGCCGTCATCCGACAGCAATCGGTCACAAGCGCAGCATCTTTTCTTCCACTTTCTTTTCAGGTCACAGCCAGTCGATATGTGCTAATGACTTATCGAGCGAGAACTTTTGACATTGCTTTGAGACCGAGTTCCATGGCCTCCCATGCAAGCCCGGCATGGAACGGTTCTCCGCTGTGGAAGCGCCACGGGAGATAGTAGCCCAACACTTTCTTTCCGACGCGCCAGAGCGGTGAAACTCCCACCTTGTAATGGTCGGTGTCGTCCGTGTCAACGGCGACGGGCCGCGCTGGATCGCCGGTGTATTTCAATGGCACTTGCGCAAAGGTCGCTTTGTTAAACTCCTCCATGACGCACATGCTGACGGGTTCGTACAGAACCTTCGGTTTCCTGTTCTCGATTTCCGCTGCCAAATGATCCGCCGCAGCATCTCCTTGGAGGAGGGCCAGGAATGCTTGCTTGATGGGGAAATCAGCAGTATCCCCCACTGCAAAAATGTTGGGGTAGCCTTTTACCCTACGGCTGTCGGGATCCACGCGAATAAACCCGCGCTCGTCCATCGGCAAGGGGGTATAGCGCTGTCCGGCAATGTAAGGCGGGAAAGAAACGAGAAGGTCGTAGCTCAGGTGTTCTCCGTTTTGATAATGAACCGTCCCTGATTCAACGTGCGTCACCACAAAGCCTTTGTGACCTGATATGCCGCGTTCTTCAAACTCATCGGTGACCACTGTATTTAACCGGGGCCCAAAAGCTTGAATGAATCCATCCTCATATGTCGTCCACGTGATATCGACGCGATCGCGAACTTTTTGCCTTCGCAGCCACGTATCCGTCATCATCGCGATCTCGTAGAGCGGACCGGAGCAGCGATTATTCGGGGGAACGAGAAAGAGCAATCTCTGCTGTGCACCGCTCCGTGCGTTCTCCTCCAATCTAGAGAATGCAACGCGTAGACGCAGCATCTCCTCCGGTGTCCACACCGTCACGGCATGTTCTTTCAGCCCCGGAATTTCCTCCGGACGCATATCAGCCCCGGTAGCAACGACGAGATAGTCATAATTGAGCTCGCTTTTGCGCAGAAGAACTCTTTTGCCGTCCGGTTCAATCCCCTGAACGGAATCCTGAATGAATGTTATATTCTTGCGACGGACAGGGTCGTCGAGTTGGATTTTGAACTTCTCGGGGTCCTCGCCGAAAGGGATATAAATCGTGTTCGGCTTGAAAAGAAAATAATCCCGGTCAGAGACCAATGTCAGATCAACTTTGTCGTGCAGTGTATGCCGCAGATAAAAAGCGGTTTCGAGTCCAGCGAAACCGGCTCCAAGCACCAAAACTCTTGCTTTTGCCATCGGACGTTCCTCCCAACTGCTAAGTATCATCCGGCAACGGTGGCGATACTGTGACCCTCGTCACAAATCAATTCGGCAGCCAAAATTAGGTCTCAAAGTGGCGCCGTGGTGTAAACCGAACCGAATTACTCCCGCATTGTCGGCAATCCTTCCACAACCTCTCAAGAATTCGGCTCGATGCCAATGCAATCATTGACTGCTGATTGAATCCGCTGTTTGCAGCCAAGGTATGGGCCAGCGCAACTTGCTGTTGACGCGACTGGATAGGAGGGCTAGGCTTTCGGCGAATGGGAAACTCAAAACAGAAATTCCGGCTGATGGGTGTGTCGTTCGCGGGAGTGATTACCAGCGCCTGTACGGCAACCTCACGGCAGATTCAGCTTGCGCTGAAGTTGATTTTTTTGAAGGTCATTTTTTGGAAAACTGCGCTAGGATTTTTCCAAACAGTTCAAAGAGGAGCAACATATGGACTCGACGGAGAAAGATGCGAAAGTAAAGCAATCTAGCCGAAGAAGATTTCTGACGCAGGGCGCCGCTCTGGCCGGTTTGACTGCCGTGGGAGGGATACGCTCCGCGCGTGGCCAGAAGTCCGAGTCCCGAGTGCCCGACGAACGGAGCTATTCGAGTTTCTACGGTGTGCCCTCGCATTTCGAGAGTACCGTACGCGAGATGGCTCCCAATCAGTACCCCCACATGTTATCGACATTGACTCCCCAGCAGGATTCGGTAGGGATCATTACGCCGTCGGGGCTCCATTTTTTAAATCTCCGCAACCATGACGCTCCTCCGAGCATTGACCCCCAGCAGCATCGTCTGCTCATCCATGGTTTGGTGGATCGTCCTTTGATTTTCACACTCGAGGAACTGAAGCGCCTTCCTTCCGTCTCCCGGATTCATTTTATCGAGTGCCGCGGAAACACCATATGGCCCGGGGGGAACCATAGTGGTTTCCGAACCGTCCAGGAAACCCACGGCAAGGCCAGTTGCAGCGAATGGACCGGGGTGCTGGTGTCCACGCTGCTCCGGGAAGCCGGCGTGCAAAAGGAAGGCACTTGGATCATTGCGGAAGGGGCGGATGCGGGCCATCACGTTAAAAGCACTCCAATGGAAATGGCTATGGACGACTTTATGGTGGCTTACGGGCAGAATGGCGAGGCAGTG
This sequence comes from Acidobacteriota bacterium, assembly GCA_003165465.1. Classification (GTDB taxonomy): domain Bacteria; phylum Acidobacteriota; class Terriglobia; order Acidiferrales; family UBA7541; genus Palsa-360. The sequence continues at coordinate 3,227 of PLUM01000007.1, read as the reverse complement.
CGTCCCGAGCAGGGCTACCCCATGCGGATGATAGCCCCCGGATCGGTGGGAATCTTCAACGTAAAGTATTTGAGGCGAATCAAGGTGGTGGACCAGCCTTACATGCTGGCAGCGGAAAATACCTATGCCGACCTTCGGCCGAATCTGCAGGGTAAAAGGTTGTGGTTCAATTACTACTGGCAACCGAAATCGGTCATCACCCGCCCATCCGGTGGACAGCAGTTGCCCCGCCCCGGATTTTACGAGATCACCGGTTTGGCTTGGTCCGGCGGTGGCGCCATCCGCAAGGTCGAAGTGTCCACCGACGGCGGCCAGACCTGGAAGGAGGCACGGCTTCAGGACCCGGTGCATCGAAAAGCCTTTAGCCGCTTTTTCTTGGACTGGACTTGGGACGGACAAGAGGCTGTGCTCCAATCCCGATGCACGGACGAGCAGGGCGACGTTCAGAAGTCGATGGACGAGTTTGCCGAGCTCTGGGGCTACAAACCCGGCTCTATCGACATAAATACGAACAGCGGAGCGATGGTCAACGTCATTCAACCCTGGAAGGTGGACCGTGAGGGGAGGGTGGAAAATGCGTTCCTTATTTAATTTTTTCGTGCTAGCGATGGCCCTGACGATATGCGAGGGAGCTCTGGCTCAGGGACCTACCTATAAACTGGGCAGGACGCCCAGCGCGGAAGAAATCCGCGCGTGGGACATCGCTATCAGTCCCGATGGAAAGGAACTCCCGCCGGGGAGTGGATCCGCCGACGAAGGCATACCTCTCTTTGCGCAGAAGTGCATGAGATGCCACGGGCCAGGTGGGAGAGGGGGCGGTGTTGCTGGAGTGTTCGTTTCTGCTGCGGGTCCTGGCGGCGCCATCGTAACACCCAAAGGCCCACCATTTAACTTTCCTTTGGCGACAACCCTATGGGATGCGATCAACCGCAGCATGCCCCGATATCAGGAGGGAACTCTCACCGCGAATCAAGTTTACGCTGTGACAGCTGCGTTGCTCTTTTGGAACGGCGTCATTAAGGAAGACGAAGTTATGGATGCCAAGAGTTTGCCGAAGGTCCAGATGCCGAGTCGGAATATGTTCGTTCCTGCGCGGCCGGATTATAAGAAGTACATGGCCTGCAACCCAAATCGCCTGAAATGCCTCAATCAGGGGGTCCTCTCTCCGAGTGACAAGTAGCTGGTCTGATTTGAGATTTCCGGGCCCGGAATATGCCTCTGGCCGAAGGTTAAAGCTGAAAGCCGGCGAGACTATTGTAGCCCCACACGTCTATCGGTCTCAACTTCCGGATACGCCGTCATCCAACCAGAATCGATCACAAGCCTCCTGGAGCTGCAACTTCCCACAACCGGACTTCCGGACAGTGTCGCAGAAATAGTTCCGAGTACGCCGTGATACGGGAGTTGAATGAAGACTTCTTAGAGATTGCGTTGTCCATGCATTGTATACACAATTGGGTAACGGGAGTTTGAGTTGGAGCTAAAATGAAACTTACTTTTGAAGAGAGGGTTGCTCTTCTGAATGCGTCGTACTTCTTCCGGGAATTCACTTTTTCACGCAATAAGTTCAAGCCCGAACCGTCCCTGGAAGTTGAATTGGCCGATGCAGTCGTGTCGCTCGACGATTTGCGGATTATCTACCAGGTAAAAGAGAGAAACGCTCCCCCCGGTACAACTGTCGAAAAAGAAGAGAAGTGGTTCAAGTCTGAGGTTCTTGGAAAGGCGACTAAGCAGGTGAGGGACACGCTCGCATACTTGCAGAAATACAGTCACATTGAAGTGTGCAATGATCGTGGACATAAATTCAACTTGGCAGCGGCCTCTGTTTCGCACACACACAAGCTCGTTGTGTATGAACCTCATGATTTGCTACCGGCGAGTTGCGCATCGAAGAAATATCACAAGAGCCAGAAGGTTGGCGTTATCCATCTGATAAGAGCTGCGGATTACTTGGGCATTCTGAAAACCTTTGTCACTCCGGTGGAGGTTGCCGAGTACCTTGCTTATCGTGAAACCCTCGCAAATATTTGGGGCACCGTTCTTGAGGAGGTGCCTGAACCAGCACTCGTGGGGCATTATTTGAGGAATCTCCCTGACCGAAGACCAAGCATTGAGTTTCTGAAATTTCTTGCAGAACTTCAGCGACAGGATAAAGGTGAATGGGACATATCCCGGATCATATCGCTGTTTCCCGACCGGAGAACCACACCGCAGAGTAGCGCGACGGAACACTACAGTATTGTTAAGGAGCTTGCTAAACTGAACAGACTGGATATGCGGGTATTCAAAGAGCGTTTCGCTCTTTCAATGGATAAGGCCCAAAAAGATGAATCTGTCCTTCCGTACCGGTTTGTGGCGACAACGGGTTGCGGCTTTATTTTCATTCCGCTCACTGAAAAAGAAATACCTGACAGAGATGTGGCTCTTCGATCCTTTACATATTTGCACAAATATGACGTCCATTTGGAAAGATGTATTGGCCTCGCCTTCATCGCGGAGCATGACACAGGCTGGTGCGATGTTCAGTGGTGTCGGGTAGAGTTTCCTTGGGCCGAGGACGAGAAAACGCGATCGTTTATCAAGGAGAATAAACCGCTCCGGGCAGTGAAAAGGACCGTGGTTGAACGGTACGGACTCGATAAACTGATGGATTAAGGGTCTCACCCCGTATCGTCGGCAATCCGGAATCTGTCCAGAAACGGGGTTCGAGGAAATCAGAGCGCATCATTATTTGGGAGGCAACCCGCTTCCTCGAAGCGGACTTCTCGGGACTGATCCCACTTTATCGTTGTACTGTGGTTCCATGTGATTCAAGACCAAGGGGCTTTGTCCCGAGTGGCCTGAGTAGAACGCAGCACTCTGTGTTCGCGCGCGCAAGATTGTCCATCAGCGGCAACCCAGCCCAGGCTATTATTCTGAAATGTGACTGCAATGCCGAACACAGACACCGAGACCCCGCTTCGGACGGGCTTCCTCCGATCCTTTATTCGATGGCTTGTCATCGGCGTGGTGCTTCTTTGGTCGCTTGCCGCGCTGATCCTTGTGACCGCCCGGTGGATCGACCCGCCGACAACCGCGGTGCACATCCAGCGCCGCTTGCAGGCCTGGATTCACCACACGCCGTATCGCGAGCGCTACAAATTCATTCCGCTCAACCAAATCTCGCCCGATCTCCAGCACTCTGTAATCGCCGCGGAGGATGCGCGCTTCTACCAGCACCATGGATT
>PLUM01000065.1 GCA_003165465.1 Acidobacteriota bacterium | reverse complement strand
GTGGTGCCGTCGCCGGCCACGTCGGAGGTCTTGGAAGCGACCTCGCGTACCATCTGCGCGCCCATGTTTTCGAGCGGATCCAGCAGCTCGATTTCCTTTGCCACGGTCACGCCGTCCTTGGTGATGATCGGCGCGCCGAATTTCTTTTCAATCACCGCGTTGCGGCCCTTTGGGCCGAGCGTGATCTTTACCGCGTCCGCGAGGGCGTTCACGCCCCGCAGAATGGACTGGCGAGAATTTTCACCAGTCACGATTTGTTTTGCCATGAGTATTTCTCCTCTTCAAAGAGTTTCAAAAGATTGCGGCCCCGCGCCCACCCGGGCTTACCGTGAAAGATCACCGTAATCGGGGGGATCGGGGGAAAGTTACTTCTTGCCGCCCGCGGCCTTTGCTGCGCCGGAAAGCTTTGCAAGGATTTCATCTTCACGAAGGATCAGGTAATCCTCGTCGTCCACCTTGATTTCCGTGCCGCTGTACTTGCCAAACAGCACGCGGTCGCCGGCTTTTACATCGAGAGCAATACGCACGCCCTTCTCGATTTTGCCTGCGCCAACAGCAATCACTTCGCCCTCTTGCGGCTTTTCTTTCGCCGTGTCCGGGATGATGATGCCGCCCTTGATGGATTCTTTCTCTTCAATCCGCTTGATCAGAACGCGATCGTGCAGCGGAGTAACATTTACTGACATCGTTTTCGTGCCTCCGTTCAATTTAAGTCGGAATGGTTAACGCGGAATGCTGAGCCGATCGTTAGCACTCCTCTTGGACGAGTGCTAATATAGCAAATTGGTTGCGGAAGTCAAGAAAACTCACTGCGCCGGGGCCTCGGAGCAAGACATTTAATTAAATGCTACTCCTTTATATTCAATCACTTACATGAACTCCAGCCTCGATGCCCGCAGGACGGTTGAGTAGCGCGGGCTTCAGCCTGCGTGGTTTAGTCATTGCAAACAGCTAAACCCCGCAGGCCGAAGCCCGCGCTACTTGCGAATTTGGTTTGATTCCGGGCGCGGAGTCGTCAACAATAGCGGCCGACGTGGACCACTTCATCGAATTCCGCAATGTGAGCAAATCGTTTGACGGGCATATTGTGCTCAACGACGTGAGCTTTTTCGTGGATCGCGGCGAGACGTGCGTCATCATGGGGCGCAGCGGCGTGGGGAAATCAGTCGCGCTGAAGCATATTCTTGGGTTCCTGCAGCCGGACGAAGGGCGCATCCTGGTTGCGGGCGAAGACATTACGGATTGGGACGAAGACCAGTTGGCCAAAATTCGCCGCCGGATCACGATGGTTTTCCAGTCGGGCGCGCTTTTCGATTCGCTGACGGTCGAGGAAAACATTGCGTTACCGTTGGAGAAACGCGGAGCGCTGAGCGATGAAGAGAAAGAGGCGCACGTCGCGGAACTTGCCGAGATGCTCGAGGTCACGAATGTCGCCGACAAGCTGCCGTCCGAGCTGAGCACGGGAACGAAGCGCGCGGTGGCCATCGCGCGCGCGCTGGCGCAGGATCCGGAAGCGATTCTCTACGACGAGCCGACGACCATGGTCGATCCGATCATGGCGACGCATACCGGCAACCTGATCCTGCGGCTGAAGGAAAAGTTCCGCAAGACCTCGGTCGTGGTCACTCACGATACGCATCTGGCAAAAAAGCTTGCCGACCGGATCGTATTTCTCCACGAGGGCCGCGTGGCCTATTTTGGGGACTGGGCCGGGTTTGCGGCCTCGCCCGAGCCTTACCTCCGCAATTTTATCCGGCAGGACGAACTCATCCCTGAACTGGACGTGACCCTGTGAGCGGCGTGACGCCGGAGGCTTCCGGCGCGACGCGGGTGTTGCGCCGCGTGATGGGCTTCTGGGATGTGATGCTGTTTTGCATCGCCTCGGTGCTGGGGCCGAGGTGGATCGCGGCGGCGGCCCGCAACGGACAATCGTCCATCAGCCTGTGGATTCTGGCGGCGCTGCTATTTTTTGTTCCGACGGCGTATATCATCGTGGAACTCTCGACGCGCTTTCCGGAAGAGGGCGGGCTGTACGTCTGGACGAAAATGGCGTTCGGCGATTTTCACGGATTCGTCGCCGGATGGACGTACTGGATCTACACGGTTTTTTATTTCCCCGGATTATTGATGGCCAGCGCGGCCATGTCCGCGTATGTGGGCGGCGCGAGAAGCGCCTGGTTGGCGCAGAACCGGTCTTTTTTGCTGGGCACATCGTTTGCGCTGCTGCTGGTGGCGGTGGGCCTGAACATCGTCGGGCTGCACATTGGGAAATGGCTGCAAAATGCGGGCGGCGTGGGCACATACCTGCCGCTGCTGATGATCGTTGGCGTGGCGCTCGTCCTGTGGATGCGCCACGGATCGGTGACGCACTTCACGCTGGCCGCGATGGTCCCTCACTGGGACTGGGACACGGTGAATTTCTGGCCGCAGATCGCCTTCGCGTTTTCCGGGCTTGAACTGGTTTCCGCGATGAGCGAAGAGGTGCAAAATCCGCAGCGAACGTTTCCGCGCGCGATTCTCGCCTCCGGCGGATTGATCGCGTTCATCTACATTGCGGGCACGGCGGCGGTGCTGACGATTCTGCCGAGCGAGGCGGTCGATCCAAAAAGCGGCGTGTTTCAGGCGCTCGCGGAAGGCTCGACCGTGCTGCGCGTGGCGGCGCTGGGCGTGATTGCCGCGCTGTTCATGACCGTGGGAAACGCGGGAGGCGTGGGCTCGACGGTCGCGGGAGTCTCGCGCATTCCGTTCATCGTGGGGATTGACCGCTATTTGCCCGCGGCGTTCGGGAAAATTCATCCACGGTGGAAGACGCCCTACATTTCGATTCTCGTGCAGGCGTGCGTTTCGGGCGCCATTTTGCTCGTCGCGCAAATTAATGAAAACATGCGCGGTGCGTATCAGATTCTCGTGGATGCCGCTACGATCCTCTACTTCATTCCGTTCCTCTACATGTACGCCGCGGCGATCAAGCTGTCCGCGCGGCCCGACCGGCTCGAAAATCGCGACGCGGCCGTCATTCCGGGCGGCAGGCTGGGCGTGTGCATCGCCGGTGGCCTGGGGCTTTCGATCGTCAGCGCCGGAATCGCGCTCTCCTTCATTCCGCCGGGCGACACGTCAAACAAATTTCTGTTTGACGCCAAACTGCTGGCCGGAACCGTGCTTTCGGTGATGCTGGGTTTGGTTTTGTACTACCGTGGTGCGCGGCAAAAAGCGGCTCAGTAAGCGGCGCGAGCATGGCCTGCCCGGATTTCACGCAACCTGAATCCCAAATTTAAAAGCCGCACTTCTCCTGGAATGGACGGATTTCCGCATCGTGCGATCGCTCTTCGGACGATTTCGAATCGGCTCCTATGGGCATCCGTTTGCATTTAATTCATCCAATTTCGCATCCGCTTCGGCGTTTCCACTTTTCGAGGCCGATTGCAGCAGAACTCGCCCCTGCTCGCAGCTTTTGGCAACGCCGTCTCCGCGAAGGTAAAGGCCGGCCAGGAGCACTTCGGCCGCGGAATTACCCTTTTCCACCGCTGTCCACAAAAGTTCCGCGGCTGCGGAGCTGTCGCGTTTGTCATCGGTACGGCGCAAGTACGCCCGCGCGGCCACTAATTCCGATTGGCCGGCTGCGGCGCGTTGCAAGGCAGTCCCGGATGCGTCATCGGTTTCGGGAGACTGGGCAGCCGCGCCGTTGGCCCTAGGCGAATCGGAAACGGAACTGGGCAAACTGGGATTAAGGATCGGCGGACTTGCCTGAGGACCGGAGTTCAGCGATGAGTTGCCCGAGGAGTCCACCGAAGACTCCGCCGCTGGGACCATGCGCGATTTCGCCACACGAACCCCATGGAGAAACACCATTGACAGGAGTGCGGCGCCTAAAATGCCGGACATGATCCAAAGGAACGAGGATTCCCGCCAAATCGACCTCGTCTTTGGAATAGACAAGGGGGAAATCGACAGACGGGGAACAGACAAATAGGACGCCGCCGGGCGAGAAACGGCGGAAACGCGCTTGCCGTTTGTAACCGCTGGGCCGGAAGGGGAGATGGGCGATTTTATTTGCGGAATTCGCGATATGGCTCCTGTACGAGCGGCGACCGGCATTTGCGGTTGATTGATCCAATTGCCAAGTTTTTCGCGGGCGCCGCGAGAGAGGGATGTAAATTTCAGGCCGCAAACATTTCGCGTTTCATTGGTCCACATTACATCGCCGACGCCATCCATTCGGCTGTGGCCCCGCAATGATAAATGGAAGTGGATGGATACGGCCGTCTGGACTGGGACCACGGCACGAAAGGCAAGGCCTCCGTCGGAGACATCCAAAACAACGCCGCCATTTTCAGGCCCCATGCTGAAATAGGCGATCTCCGCAACTTTCGTTCGTGGAGTCCGACGCCGTTCCGGAAATGTCGCCAAGGATTCGCTCATTTACACAATTAAATCATCTTCCGTACAGGAAAATGAATCACTTTCCATTTTATTGGCAGCGCGTATACATTCTCTTTACCAACCGGGTTCCACTCGCACTGATGCATACACTATTGAGCAAGAAAATTCATTCGTCAAATTCAAAAACAAGCCATTCGCGGGGTGTAATGGAGTGGCCGCCCCGGGCAACGCCCCGTTTCCGAAAAATCCACATTTAGGGTACTTTGCATAATTGTGAAACGCCTCATTCCGAGGAGAGAACCAAGGAGAGAACCATGATGGACAGAAAAACAATGCGTGCGGGAATCGCGCTATTGGCGGCCATGTCGCTGCTCCCTTCGCCGATCCATGGGCAAGACGGGAAAACGAGCGGCCAGCCCGCGCAAGAGCAGCCTTCGGCCCAACCGGGCACGCAGGCAGCGCCCTCCGGCGACATCCCGCCGCGAACCGTGAACTTGAAGCTGGATTATTCCGCGGGCAGGAAATGGTTCCCGGACATCGCCGGTCCGTACACGCCGATGAAAAGCGTCGAACCAACTCTCACGAACTCGCCTCGCATCGAGCAATTGCTGCAGGGCGGAAAGCTGGTCTTGAGTTTGCAGGACGCTATCTCGCTCGCGCTCGAAAATAATCTCGCGATCGACGTGGAGCGCTATACGCCGTGGCTGGACGAAGCCGCCTTGCTGCGCGCCAAATCCGGGATGAACGGCCTGGTGCCGTTCGATCCCACGTTTACGAGCAATCTCAACATCCAGGATTCGGTCACGCCGCTCAATAACCCGCTCTTCGCCGGAGTTTTGCCGAGCGGCTCGGCGACTCCCACGAACCAGGCGCCTCCCGCATTTGTCCAGCATATGGGCAACGTAAATTTTCAATACAACCAGTATTTTTTCACGGGAACACAGCTGCAAGCGGGCATGACCAACAATCGCACTTCGTCCAATTTCGGGTTTTTCAATCTGTACAATCCCGATGTACAGTCGGCGCTATCCCTCACCATCACGCAACCGCTTCTGCGCGGCTTCGGGACGCTGCCAAATGCACGCCTGATTATCGAGGCAAAGCGAACCGTCAAGGTTGGCCTGTCGCAGCTCGAGCAGCAGGTGATGGCCACGACGACGCAGGTATCAAGCGATTATTGGGAACTGGTGTACGCGCGGGAAAACGTGAAGGTGAAGGAATCGGCATTGGAAGTCTCGCAGCGGCTTTACGAAGAGAATTCGCGGCGCGTCGAAATCGGCACGCTGTCATCGCTCGACGTGCTGACGGCGCAATCGCAACTTGCTTCCGACAAGCGCGCGCTCGTTCAGGCGCAATCCGTTCAACTGCAGGCGGAGACGACATTGCTGAACGACATCACGATGAACCCCTTGGATGGGCCGCTGCTGGGCGCGGGAATTGTTCCGACAACGCCGATTGCAACACCGGACACGGGCGAAAATATCCTGCTCGAAAACGCCGTAAAAGAAGCATGGCGAAAACGGCCGGAGCTGAAACAAGCGGCGTTGAATCTGGAAAACGCGGGGACCGACGTGAAGGCCTCAAGGAACGAACTTCTACCCTCGCTCAGCATTTTCGGTGAATACATCGCCACGGGCCTCGGCGGAATCCAGACGACAACGACCACGTCAGGAACCATTGTGTTCCCGGGCGGAGCGGGACAAGATTTGAGCCGCATGTTTGCCGGTAATTATTCGACGTTCGAGGGCGGGATCAATTTCACGCTGCCGATTCGCAACCGCGCGGCGCAGGCGGACAATGCCCAGGCTTTGTTGAATGAGCGGCAGCAAAAAGTCCAGTACCGGCAGGAACAAAACACCATTTTCGTGGGCGTGCGCAACGCCATCATCGCCATGCAGGAAGATCGCGCCTCGCTCGCGGCCGCCGAGGAGGCGCGCAAGCTGGCCGTGCAAACGTTTGAAGACGAGCGGGAAAAATACAGGCTGGGAGCGTCCACCAGTTATAACGTCGTGCTGCGATCTCGCGACGTTACCGCCGCCGAGGGCGCGGAACTGCGCAACCGAATCGACTTGATCGAGGACGAACTGAAGTTCAACCAAGCGATGGGCCGCACACTCGAAGCCAATCAAATCAACTTGAGCGACGCCATGAAGGGCGAAACGCCCGGCCCGCGAAACAGTTCCGGAAAACCCTAAGTGAACCTGCCGTCTCGCGCGCGAAATGAATGTGACCGGGGGACAGGCTTTACGAGCCGCTTTGCTGGGGAGTTTCAGGCGGTTTTTTTTCGCTGAACGATTTTGACGCCGCGTCGAGAACGCCGTTAATGAAGGACGAAGCGTCCTCGGACGAAAATTTCTTCGCGAGTTCCACGGCTTCGTTGATGACGACCTTTGCCGGAGTGCTGGTCGTGCGCATTTCGGCCAGGGCCAGGCGCAGGATGGCGCGGTCGATGGCCGCCATGCGCTCGATGCGCCAGTTTTTCGCGTGCGCGGAAATGACCGGATCGAGTTCCGCGGCGCGCGCGGCGGCGTTTTCAAAAAGCTGATTGGCAAATTCCTTCGTGGATTTCTGGGCGCGGGCCTCCTTCCAAAAACCGTCCTCGATCCGGGACGGCTCCTGCTTTCCCATTTCCCATTGGAACAGCATCTGGAGGGCGTATTCGCGGGATTTTCTTCGCAGTGTCATCTAGCGGCGCTTCCCGCGGGAAGCGGTCTTGCCGCCACGCGAAGCGTCCGCTGAACGAAGCTGCTTTGACAGATTGGCCATCTCGACGGCCGCGAGTCCCGCATCGTATCCCTTGTTTCCGCTTTTGAGTCCCGCGCGGTCCACGGCCTGATCGAGCGTGTCGCAGGTCAGAACGCAAAAAATAACGGGAATGCCGGTGTCGAGCTGCGCGAGTTGAACGCCGCGGGCCACCTCGCTCGCAACGTAATCAAAGTGCGAGGTCTCGCCGCGCAGGATGCAGCCAATGGCGATCACGGCATCGACGCGGCCGCCCTCCGCCAATTTCTTCGCCGTGAGCGGAATTTCAAATGCGCCGGGAACGTGAACGACCAAGACTTGCTCGCCGTCCGCTCCTGCGCTTTCCAGGGCATCCACCGCGCCCGCCAGCAGGCGGTCGGTAATAAAACTATTGAACCGGCTGACCACCAGGGCGAACCGAAGGCCGGCCGCGCTCGCCGCCCCACGAATTTCTTTTCCGTTAAAGGGTTTTTTCATGAGAATAATTTGTTGCGCCAAACGTTCACGCTATTTCCCGCGAAATTGCGCCTGCCTCTTCTCCAGAAACGCGCGCGTTCCCTCGCGCATGTCCTCGGTGGCGGCGCACAGGCCAAAGATAATCGTTTCGAGATACTGGCCCTCGGCAAGCGGCATTTCCGACCCGCGCTCGATCGCCTCCATCGCGAACTTCACGGCGAGTGGCGCATTGGCGATAATTTTCTTCGCCAGGGCTTCCGCCGCGGGCATGAGTTCCGCAGGCTCGTACACGTGATTCACCAGGCCGATGCGCAAAGCCTCTTCGGCGGAAATCAATTCTCCGGTCAGGCAAAGTTCGTGCGCAACTCCCTTGCCGCACAAACGCGCAAGCCGCTGCGAGCCGCCATAGCCGGGAATGATACCCAGCTTCACTTCCGGCTGCCCCAGTTTAGCCGTTTTGCTGGCCAAACGCATCGAGCAGGCCAGCGCGACTTCGCATCCGCCGCCCAGCGCGAAGCCATTGATCGCGGCGATGGACGGCTTCCCGATCGTCTCCAGAAGATGCAGAACGCCCTGGCCGAATGCGGCGGTTTCCTTTCCGCTGACTGGGGTTTGCACCGCGAGTTCCGCGATATCGGCTCCGGCCACGAACGATTTTTCTCCCGCGCCGGTCAGAATCAGGACGCGCACTTCGTCGTCCTCGCGAGCCGCGATCAGGATATCGCGCAACTCCTCCATCGTTTTCCGGTTCAACGCGTTCAGAACCTTCGGGCGGTTGAAGGTGATGAATCCAATGCGATCCCGTTTTTCAAAGAGCAAGTTTTCGTAGGCCATCCGCATCCCTCAATTCTTCGCCATTTCCAAACCGATGATTCGATTGCCGCCGCCTTTTCGCGCTTCATCAAGGCCCGTTTCCACGCGATTGATCAGATCGGTGACGATATCCTCGCTATCGTAATCCGCCCGCGCGACCGCCTCGGCGATGGCAACGCTCATGGTCAACGGAACTCCCGCCCAGGGAGGAGACAGCGCGCCGACCGATTTCTTCATTTTCTCGGCGAACACCCGCGCGCCGGAAAGCGGCGTGTCCGGCAGAACCACCGCCAGCGCCCATGAAGTGTACTTGATCGCGAGGTCCGTTTGCCGAATGATCGATTGTACGGCCTTTCCAACCTGCTCCATGTGCCGGTCAAATGGCCCTTCTCCCTGCTGGCGGAGCAGTTCTGGCCCGCCGTCGATCTGCAAGAGAGCCAGGGTCAGAGGTATGCCCTGCGTTCGCGCGCGCTGCGATTCGCGGAGCAAACAATCGATATAGGATCCCCGGGCAAGCAGTCCGGTTTTTTCATCGGCCACGGCAAGAGTCCGGACAAGCATACGAAGGCGCGTGTGGTGCACGCACATGAGCATTTGATCGCCAATGGATTGCAGAAAATACGTTTCGTTGGATTTCCAGGCATGGGATCCCGCAAAACCCACGATGATCATCCCGCCGGGAGATTGCGTCTCCGGGTCCGTAAGCTGAACTCCCAGAGTCGTCTCCAGCCCCATTTCCGTGAGATGGGGCACGGTGATGGCTTCGAGCGTCAAACCGCCAAGCCCGTCGGGCGACGCCTGTTCGGTCAGTCCGATCAGGCGCATGATCTGAGAGCCGGTGGAAGGTTTGATGCCGGAGGAGCAATACTCCGACGCCATTTGCGGCGGCTGCCCTGGCGCCCCCACAACCACCAGGCATCTGGTCGCTCGCACATAATTCCCTACATCGTTGACCGTGACCGAAAGCATGGCTCGCGGCGAAGGCTGGCGGAATACGTTTTGATTGATTTCCGAAATTTTCGCGAGATCGCGCAGGGTTTCGGGAGCATACGTAATGTTGGCCGCAGCCGAACCCGCCGGCTCCGGAACAGCCGGGCGCGACGACTCCCCCGGCTTGCGCCGAGCCGCGCTTTCCGCCGGCCGCCATCGCGTGGCTTCAAAGAGACCTTGCAATCTCTCGTTACCTTGCACTTCCCCAGGAAACAGTTCCACGATGCGCTGCAGCCGCTCGACGGCCTTGGACTGGAGGGAATACTGGACAAAAATTTCCGCCTGAACCAGCAGATCTTCCAGGCTCTGCCCCGACTGGGCATCGCCCTGTTTGGGCGCGGAGGATTCCTCGGCCTTGCCGCGTTGCTGGCCCTCATCCTCCTGGAATTCAGAACGATTCGTCGCGACATTGGATAACTGGGCGCCCAAGCGCCTCAAAAACGCGTCGTCCGCGCGCCCTTTAAGCTGGTCCAGGCGCCCCTGATTGCGCGCGTCGTAGGGATCGATTTCGACGAGCTTTTCGAGCGATTCGCAGGCGCCGGGAAGAAGTCCTTCCGCCAGATACAAATCGAAAAGGCGAACCGTGGCGTCAAAATACTTCGCCTCGCGATTGAGATCGGCGTACATGGCAGCCCAGAACTGGGCCAGCCGCAGCGACTTCGGGTAGGCTTCGACCAGCCGGTCAATGGCCGTGGCCAATTGCGATTCCCGCCGGGCCGCGATCATTTTTTTCATGGCGGATCCGAGCAGATCGATCGCTTTGTCTTCCTGGCCGGTGCGAAGGATCTCGGCCGCAACCGTAAATAATTTCTCTGTCGACGCGGCGCCTTGATCCGGCATGCGCTCGAGAACGGCGAGCAAGGCGTCGAATTGCCCGGAGCGCATCAAAGCATCGGTATAGGTCTCGATGAACGCCACATCTTTTTCGTTTTCGCTCAGTGGTGCGAGCAGGGCCGCGGCGGCCGCCGCTTCCCCCTTTCGAAGCAGGGCCTGGGCATACATCAGCGCCATGCTGCGATCGTTCGGATCGATCTTGTACGCCTTGGCGAACAATTCAATCGCTTCGGCGTCATTTTGCGTCGTAAGCTGACCGGCCCGCAAATATCCCTTGGCGGCGGCATCGCGATTGCCCAGGCGCTCGGCCAATGCGGCCAGGGCGATGTGACGGTCGCGATTTTCGGAATCGATCTGCGCGATGCGCACGAGGCAGGTGAGGGCGTCCTCTCCCTTGCTGCTCCGTTCATAGGAGATCGCGGCGACCGTGAATTGTTCAATGGCCTCTTCCCCACGATTTTGTTTTTGCAGGAGCAGGGCGTAGCGGGAGATACGCTCCGGAGGCTGCTCGTGCGGCTTCAGAAAGCGCGCATAAAGGGCGAGCGCCTTGGCATCCTCTCGCGGAGTCGCAAAACGGTCAAACAGCATTCCGTAGTAGAAGGCGGCACGGTCGGGCTCGTTCTGCTTCGTGAGGAGGTCGCCCAGGGACTGCATGGATTCAAGGTGATTGGGAGAGGCCGACAGCACCGATTGATAGGCCTCGATGGCGTCATCGATGCGGTTCTTCTCGACGAAGCGCTTGGCTTTATCCAACTGTTTGGCGATATCAACGCTCATGCGGGCTCGGGCGGTTTCCTCGGTGAAATTGCGACCACAAACGCACGGATCGGCACTGAACACTACAAAAATACTATATACCGCTGCGGGTTCGCGTGCCAAACCGATCCCCAACCGGCTGTTCAATGAAGCAATTCCGCCCGATGGCAGGTAGAACGCACGGATCGTTAGCCCCCTTGGGTTTCCGAGTTGCCGCGGCTCGTGCCAACGCAGATGTGGAAAGTTTGATCCCGTCAGTCCAATTCACGCGGACATCGATCCAGTATCCATGAATTCGGAAACAGAGTTGCCGCGCGAGCGCCGCTTCCTGCCTGCGCACAATTGTGGCACACTGAATGATCGCGGGACAGTTCAAGAATCACGCTGGGCGGCAAACCGATCGGCTTGCGCCCGCGAAATGCTTCGGACGGGAGACTTTTACCGGCGCGAAAGATCGCGCGTCGGCAGGCTAAACGATGGATCCACGCTTCATCCGCAATTTTTGCATCATCGCGCATATTGACCACGGCAAGTCCACGCTGGCCGACCGCCTGCTCGAACTCACCGGCGCGCTCAGCCAACGCGAAATGAGCGCGCAGGTGCTCGACTCGATGGACCTCGAGCGGGAACGCGGCATCACGATCAAGGCCAAGAGCATTCGCCTTCACTACAATGCAAAAGACGGAAACGAATACCAGCTCAACCTGATCGACACGCCCGGGCACGTCGATTTTTCGTACGAAGTGTCCCGCGCGCTTTCCGCGTGCGAGGGCGCGCTGCTCGTGGTGGACGCAAGCCAGGGCGTCGAAGCGCAGACCGTCGCCAACACGTTTCTCGCGGCGCAGAACAATCTCACGATCATTCCCGTCATCAACAAAATCGATCTGCCCGCCGCGCAGCCCGATCAGGTGAAAGAACAAATCGAAAATGTTCTTGCGATTCCCGCGTCCGACGCGCTCCTGATCAGCGCCAAGAGCGGCATCGGCGTGGAATCGGTGCTGGAGGCCGTTGTCGCGCGCGTTCCGCCTCCAACCGGTACCTCGGAAGCGCCGCTGCAGGCGCTGATTTTCGATTCCTGGTTCGATGCGTTCCGCGGCGCGGTGGTTCTCGTGCGCGTCATGAACGGCCGAATCACGCGTCACATGAAGATTCGCCTGTGTTTCAACAATCAGGTGCATGAGGTCGAATCGCTCGGCGCGCTGACTCCAAAGCCCGTGGTGCTGGACGAACTGACCGCGGGAGACGTCGGGTTCATCATCGCCAACATCAAGCAAGTGGCCGACGCGCGCGTGGGCGACACGATCACCGATGCCGCGCGCCCCGCGCCGCAACTCCCCGGATTTGAAGCGATCAAGCCCATGGTATTTGCCGGACTTTTTCCGGTGCTGGCGACCGATTACGAAAACTTGCGGGACGCCCTCGGCAAACTGCAACTGAACGACGCGGCGTTTTTCTACGAACCGGAAAATTCCGTGGCGCTCGGCTTCGGCTTTCGTTGCGGATTTCTGGGCCTGCTGCACATGGAGATCGCGCAAGAGCGCCTGGAACGCGAGTTTGGCATCAACCTCATCACTACCGCGCCAAGCGTGCGTTATCGCATTACGACGACAGCCGGAGACGTGGTCGAGGTGGACAGCCCGACAAAATTTCCTCCGCCCAACGAAATGGCCAAGATCGAGGAGCCGGTTATCACCGCGATGATCATCACGGCCGAGGATTCGGTCGGCCCGATTCTGCAGCTCTGCGAGGAAAAGCGCGGGGTCCAGAAAAATTTCGAATACCTCTCGCCGCAGCGCGTGATGCTCACCTATGAGCTGCCGCTCAACGAAATCGTGCTCGATTTCTACGACCGGCTGAAAAGCGTGTCACGCGGCTATGCCAGCTTCGATTATCACATCGAGGATTACGAGGAAGGTGATCTGGTCAAGATGTCCATCCTGGTCAATGACGACCCAGTGGACGCGCTGTCCATGATCGTGAACCGCCAGCGCGCCGAAGGCCGCGNNACGTGCTCGCCAAGTGCTACGGCGGAGACATCTCGCGCAAACGCAAACTGCTCGAAAAACAAAAAGAGGGAAAGAAACGCATGAAGCGCGTGGGGCGCGTGGATATTCCGCAGGAAGCGTTCCTCGCGGTACTGAAAGTTGCCAGCACGTCCGACGAATAATTTTTTCGGCCGGAACGCGCGGCCATCTCCGCACCCTTTCCATCCACGCCGCTTCGCCCTTATTTCTCACAAGCGTGATTGGGTCCCTGGATTTTTCTGGCCTCGCGGCTGTAGGGGCACGGCAATGCCGTGCCCCTACGGTGCGCCTATGTGTCTCTCGGGGGAAATTCCAGTAAATTGCAAGAATTCATGCGGAGACGTTTGTCGAGCGAAGGGCTGTAATGAATCAACTCGCAATTACGGAAGGCAGGGGCTAACCAGCGCGCGCCAAATCACGAGACTCGCCACGACTGCGACAGTGGGCACTACATACAAGAGATAGTGCCTGTGTTTACGGGCGGCTCCCACCGGAACCTGCCCATCCGGTCCCGACTCTTCGGATTCGACTTCCAACCGGTAGGAGCTTCCGGCCTCCACGGTTTTCAATTCGCCGCCCATGTTGACTTCGAGCGTTCCGTGAATGCCGGTCAAAACAAGTTCCTTCGCGCCGATCATCGCGATCTGCCCGGATGCCGCCTGCGCGTTCGCGGGGCGGATCGTTACGCCGTCCGCTACAATTTGAAACGTTTGGCCCGCCGCCGAAGACGCGACGACCGTTCCGCTGGCCAGGCTTGCAGAAAATCCATTGGGGAGCGCGTGCACGTCGGCTGCGGTGTTCTGGCGCAACAAAATTTGTCCGCCGCCGATCCGCACTCGCATCGTCTCGTGCTCTTGCGTGCGCAGACGATCGCCATCGTAAATCGTCGCGCCGCCCATGCTTGCGCCACCCGCCACATTCGAATTCTCAACTCCCACGACAAATCCAAGCGGAGACGACGCAGCGCCCGCGGGCGCCGCCTTGGCAGGCGCGCACACGAGAACAATGGCCAGAATCGCATTCGACACGGCGATGAACGATTTGCTCACAAAATCCTCGAATCATCCATCAGAGTATGAAGAATGAGCGGGCCTGTCAACGCGCAAATGGCCCGATGCGCTCAAAACGCACACGGTAGAGGCTGCGGAAAAAGCGCCCATACTTTTGTCATTCCGAGCGAAGCGGCAAAATGGAAACTTCTTCCGCGGGCTATGAAGAACGCCGTGGAAAATCATGAGCCGCGAATTGTGTGTTTTCTTCGTCACTCCGCATTCCGCAAGGGCAACGCCATCTTGCCGGAGTGCGCTAGAATATCAGGGCGCGTCACGAAAAGACCGCGCACGAGGTTCCCTTGATTCATCGCCTGATCTTCCACAACGACCGCATCGTTCCCATCGGCGAGACGCGCCTGTCTCCCGGCCAGGCTGGCCTGATGAATGGCTGGGGACTGTTCACGACGATGCGCATTTTTCAGGGCGTGGCGTTCGCGTACGAAAGGCACTGGCGGCGCCTGGAAAAAGACGCGGGACGCATACGCCTGCCCTTCGCTTTCGATGCGGCGCAGGTGCGGCGGAACTTCGGCGAATTGCTGGCCGCCAATCATGTGGTGGAAGGCACGGCTCGCATCTACATGATCCAGAACCGCGTCGGCTTCTGGCGAAGCGACGAGCCGATGCCGGAGGTGGATTTAATTATGTGCACGGCCGGACTGCCGGCGCATTCCGATCAGGCGCGGCTGAGCGTCGCGGAGCATGGACGGCATGCGGCCTCGCCGCTGGCGGGCGTGAAGACCACGGCGTGGCTCAACAACGTGTGGCATCTGGCTGAGGCGCAAAAGGCGGGCTGGACCGAAGTGATTTTGCTGAACGAGCGCGGCGAAGTGGCCGAGTGTACGTCCGCAAATATTTTTTGCGTGAAGGACGGCGCGGTTTTGACGCCGCCGCTTTCGTCCGGATGCCTGGAAGGCGTAACGCGCGCCGTGCTCCTGGAAATCGCGCCGCGCGCGGGCGTGCCCATGATCGAGAAAACGCTGACGCTCGACGATCTTTATGGCGCGGACGAAGTATTCATCACGTCCACGAATCGCACCCTGCTGGGAGTGAGCGAAATTTCCGGACACCGCTATCCCGTCACGATGGGCCTGCTCGCGCAACAACTCGAGCGGGCGTTCGACGCCGCCATGCGCGAATACGCCGCAGCTAAAGCCTGAATCAAGTAGCACAGGCTTCAGCCTATGTTCTTTTGACTTTCGCTTGCCACAAAAAATCAAAACCACACAGGCTGAAGCCTGTGCCACTGAAAAGCGCTCATCCCCCCGGGAAATCCGGATTAGGGCTTGGGAATTTCGCGGGTGCGGACTTCCGCGCCGAGGCGTCCGCGCGCGAGTTGCACGTTGACCGTGGCGCCGATGGCGACCTGATCGGCGGCGTTCACCATGTTTCCCGCGGCGTCCGTGCAGATGGCGTAGCCGCGCTGGAGAACGCGCAGCGGGCTGCGCTCGTCGAGCTGCACGCGCAGCCGCTCCAGCCGTTGAATTTTTCCGACGAGTAGCCGCTCCATCCTCATGCCGAGTTCCGCCGAGCGCTGCACGAGGCGCAGGCCCAGCGTGCGGATGCGCGCGCGCAGGTCGAACGACGCGATGCGCGTGGCGGCAATCGTGTAGCGGTGGCGCAGAAGTTCGATGCGGCCCTCGAGCGCGACGCCCAGCCGCGCGGTCAGTTCGTCCGTCTGCTGGCGGTGGCGGCGCAGCAAATCTTCCAGACGGCGGAAACCCATGTGCGTGGTCAGTTCCTTCAGCCGATGCCGCCATTCGAGCAGGATGTATCTCATGCGCTGCGAAATCTTGTGTTCGAGTTCCATGAGATGGCGCTGAAACTCCTGCCGCGATTGCACGACGATTTCGGCGGCGGCAGACGGGGTCGATGCGCGCACATCGGCCACGAAGTCGGCAATCGTGAAATCGGTTTCGTGCCCCACGCCGCTCACGATGGGAATCGTGCAGGCCGAAATCGCGCGCGCCACCACTTCCTCGTTGAACGCCCAGAGATCCTCGATTGAGCCGCCGCCGCGCGCGAGCAGAATGACGTCCACCGATTGCTTGCGGTTGAAATATTTTAGCGCGTTGGCGATTTCTTCCGCCGCGCCTTCGCCTTGCACGCGCACGGGATAGACGATCAGGTGCAGATTCGGAAAACGCCGGCGCAGGATGCGAATGATGTCGCGCACCGCCGCGCCCGTGGGCGAGGTCACGACGCCGATGCGGCTGGGCAACATGGGCAGCGGCTTCTTACGCGCTTCGTCGAAGAGTCCCTCGGCATCGAGGCGCTTCTTGAGCTGCTCGAACGCGAGTTGCAGCGCGCCGACTCCCGACGGCTCGATGTGCTCGACATAGATTTGATATTCGCCGCGCGGCTCGTACACGCTGATCGATCCGCGCACGATCAGCTTCAATCCGTCCTCGGGCCGGAACTTCAGCCGCATCGCCTGCGAACGAAAGCAGACGCACTTCACCTGCGCCTTCGCGTCTTTCAATGTGAAATAGAGATGCCCGGATTGCGCGGGGCGATAGTTGGAAACTTCGCCCTCGACCCACAAATTCGAGAATTGCGAGGAGAGAATGCCGCTGATGCGCGACGTCAGCTCCGCCACGCTCCAGATTTTTCGCTCCGGCGCGAGATTGAATTCCAATTGTTTTATTTTTTCAGCCATTGCACCAGCCACAGGATCAGCGTAAGCAGCACGCTAAGCAGGATACACGTCACTACGGGAAAATAAAACGAGCCATGTTTTCCCTGCACCGCAATGTCGCCCGGCAGCCGCCCGAGCTTGAACGGCAACCCTCCCGGCCGCGCCGCGAGCCACACCAGCGCGCCAATCGCAGCGAGCGCCGCGCCTGCGAAGACCATCGTTCTGCCAAGTTCTCGCATGGGTTCCACCGGTGTCAATCCTATCTAATTTAGCAGGGACTCAACTACAAGAGACGGAGCCTGCTGCGAACAGTGGTTAGGCGGCGTCCGAACACACGCCGCAGTGTCTTGGGTTGGGTTAACCACGCGTACCGTCGAGTCTCGACCTCCATGAGACTCTGGCATACGCTGTCGTTGAGGGTGCTTGTTCACTCCCACTCCACGCGAACTCCATGGTTGTTGAGGGCGCGACAATAATCAGCTCATCCTCTGGTCCCAAGAAGGCAAGACCCCTGATAGAACGGCACGATTGGGGGATGATGAGGTGATGGGTTTCATTTTCAATCCAGTAGCCTACCGAGTATTCCCAGCCCCGCGGGACCTCGGCCCCATCAATCATCAAGGAGGGTGCTAGCTGCGGCCAAGGATACAGCGGTTTGGGGAACGCACTGCCGATCGGAGCGACGGCGCTCAACACGACTGTCGCGAAGGGCACAGTAGCTTCCTCGTTACAGCGCATTTCGAGGACACAATTGAGTTGAGAGATTTTTATAGATGCGGGCTGGCTACCAGCTAGTGAAGAACATGAGCCAGCAACAGTCGATCCGGACAGTGTGAATCGCCTATGCTCTCCGGCAGGCGGTGACAACGGTATGCCGTCGCCTGGTCCGAATATAGCGCCGGCACTCTGGACAATGGTGATTTCCTCTCCTGGTGCTGCCCGAAAGTTCCGTTTTATCCATTCGTGTAGGTCGAGGCCTTCTGAGATCAGGGGAACACCACCTTTATGTTGTCCAACGTTCAAACTCGCAGAACGGCGAACGCGACCGTCTGCGATCTTGGACGTAACCCAGCAGTCTTCACTTACGCAACCTCTGCTATGCTTGGCCGCGATCGCATTGACGCGCGCCAACACGTTCAATATGTGCTCCGGTGCCCTGCCTACGTCCCTCGCAAGCGCCCGCAAGCGATGCCGTTGATGAGCGGGAACTGATTCCCGATATCCTGAGATAAGGTGATAGGGCTTCGTTATTGTGTGAACTCTAATAGTGAATTCTGGCTTCGCCGTGGGCGGACGCTTGCGCCAATCGACGTTAGAAATTACAGCGACACGGAAAGGTTCGCCGACGGCTGCGACCGTAAGTATAAGCTCAAGGATATATCGCGATCCGAGGGGTTTTGCCATCGCGACGCATCGACGCGCAAGGGCATCGCAGATATCTTGAAGCTGTGAATCGTGCGATAGTGCCCTCAACTCTTCCGAAAGCCAGTCGACTGTGCGTTGGCGTGCCGAAGTCGGGCCGACCTCCGCAATCCCCGTAAAGGCGAGTTGCAAATCAAAGCCTCTGAAGCTTGCCTGAAGCTGCTTCGACCCGACCCGATCAGAGACAGGTGCACCCGTTTCTCCATCAGTTAGCTGGTAATCCGATGACTGATATACCCCTGACGTGTTTCCGAGCGTTAGGATAAGGGTCATAATACAAGCGGTATATTCCACTAGGTGCGCCCGAAAACTCACGAGGACCGGCAAACAATCAGCTGCGGGCTATACTGCAGCCCGTTCTTCATACTCGGGGCCTTTTCTGCGAGCCGAAAAAGTTCAGATCAATTCGTGGCCGGCGAAGAAATAGCCCAGCTCAAACGCGGCTGTTTCCGGGGCGTCCGAGCCGTGCGTGCAATTGTTGCCGATGCTGGTGCCGAGATCGCGGCGGATGGTGCCCGGAGCGGCTTTGGCGGGATCGGTGGCGCCCATCGTGTCGCGCCACTTCAGGATTGCGCCTTCGGCTTCGAGCGCGAGCACGACGATCTTGCCGGAACTCATGAACTCGGTCAGTTCGCCGAAGAAGGGGCGCGCGGCGTGGACGGCGTAAAAGCCCTCGGCTTCTTTCTTCGTGAGGCGCATTGATTTGACCGCGACGATCTGGAATCCGGCCTTTTGGATACGTGAAACGATTTCTCCGGTCAGACCGCGCCCGAAGGCGTCCGGCTTGACGATTGCTAACGTTCGTTCGATTGCCATTCAGTCATTCTCCATAAGTCAAGATTGAGGCAGGAAGCAAGGAGGCAGGGAGGAAAAGAGGCAAGAAAACTACTTCGCGGCGCCTCGCCATTGCTTCCACAAACTGCCCAGCATCGCTCCTATCCTGTTATATCGGTCTTTGATTTCTTTGCAATCGTGCTCCGAAATGTATCCTTCGTCCTTGCTCATATCCAGCCACATCCTGGTTTCATCGCAAGAACCGATTGCGATTTGCAGGTATCGCTTGAACTCGGGAGTCGAAGCTCGCTTTCCCCAGCCTTCCACAATATTTGCCGGGATAGATCGAGCCGCACGGCGAAGCTGACTGGCCAGCTCATACTGTTCAAAAGCCGGAAATCGCTTGACCAATCGGGAGACGTCGAGGGCGGTCGCATAAGATTCCCGGAATACATCCAGATCGTGATAGGTCCGGATTGCCATTCCTGCCTCCTTGCTTCCTTGCCTTTTTGCCTCCCTGCCCTTTTACTTCCTGATCGCTGCGGCCAGCGTTACGCCGATGTCCGCGGGGCTTTGGATCGTCAGGATGCCCGCTGCGGCCATGGCTTTGTACTTCTCGGCTGCGGTGCCTGCTCCGCCGCTGATGATTGCGCCCGCGTGGCCCATGCGGCGTCCCGGNNGAGGCGCGGTTTGCCCGGCGATCAATCCGACGACGGGCTTTTTCACATGGTCCTTGATGTAGGCGGCGGCCTTTTCTTCCGCGTCGCCGCCGATTTCGCCGATCATCACGATGGCGTGCGTCTCGGGATCTTCGTTGAACAGCTTGATGGCATCGATGTGCGTCGTTCCGATAATCGGATCGCCGCCAATGCCGATGCACGTGGACTGGCCGATGCCAAGCTGCGTCAGTTGATGCACGGCTTCATAGGTCAGGGTTCCGCTGCGGCTCACGACGCCGATGTTTCCCTGCTTGTGAATGCGGCCCGGCATGATGCCCATCTTGCATTTCCCCGGCGAAATAATTCCGGGGCAGTTCGGCCCAATGAGGCGCGTCTTGGAATTCCTGAGCACAGCCGCCACGCGCACCATGTCGAGCGTAGGAATGCCTTCCGTGATGCAGACGACCAGCGGCACGCCGGCATCGATCGCTTCGAGAATCGCGTCCGCGGCATACGGCGGCGGCACGAAAATCAACGACGCGTCCGCGCCCGTTTCCCGAACCGCATCCGACACAGTGTTGAACACGGGCACATTCTCATGCTTCGTGCCACCCTTGCCGGGAGTAACACCCGCGACCACCTTGCTGCCATACTCGATCATCTGGCCAGCATGGAAGCTGCCTTCGCGGCCGGTGAGACCTTGCACGACCACGCGAGTTTTTTCGTTGATTAATACGCTCATCGCGCACCTCCCGCCAGCGCGACGATTTTGTCCGCTCCATCTTTCATGTCTTTCGCGATCGTAAAGTTGCAGCCCGAGTCACGCAAGATTTCCTGCCCCTTTTCCACGTTGGTCCCTTCCATTCGGACGACCACCGGCAACTTGAGGTTCAATTCCCTAGCTGCGGCGACGACGCCGCTCGCGAGCACGTCGCAGCGCAGGATTCCGCCGAAGATATTGATGAACACGCCTTTCACGCTTTTATCGCTGATCAGAATCTTGAACGCGTTCTTCACCTGCTCGGCCGAAGCGCCTCCGCCAACGTCCAGGAAATTGGCCGGCGAGCCGCCCGACAGCTTGATGATGTCCATCGTGCTCATGGCCAGGCCCGCGCCGTTGACCATGCAGCCGACATTGCCGTCGAGCTTGATGTAATTCAGCTTGTAGGTCGAGGCTTCGACTTCGAGCGGATCTTCCTCGTTCAAATCGCGCAGCTCGACGAGGTCCTTGTGGCGGAACAGCGCGTTGTCGTCAAACGCCATCTTGGCGTCGAGCGCAACCAGCTTGCCGTCGCCCGTCACGATCAGCGGATTGATTTCCGCGAGGGAGGCGTCGGTTTCGAGGAACGTGCGGTAGAGCGCCTGCAGGAACGGACCCACCGCGGCAGCCGCGTCGCCCGAAAGGCCCAGGCCAAACGCGAGTTTCCGCGAATGGTAAGGCTGCAATCCGGTCGCCGGAAGAATCGCCTCGCGGAGAATCAGCTCGGGATTGGTGTGCGCCACTTCCTCGATTTCCATGCCGCCGGCGGTGCTCGCCATGATCACGGGGGCGGCGGACACGCGGTCGACCAGAATGCTCAGGTAAAGTTCGCGCTTGATGTCGAGGCCTTCCTCGATCAGCAATCGCTGCACGACGCGTCCGGCAGGGCCGGTCTGCGGCGTCACCAGCGTCATGCCCAGGATGGACTTCGCCAGGACAGCCGCTTCCGCCGGCGATTTCGCCAGCTTCACGCCGCCCGCCTTGCCGCGGCCTCCGGCGTGGATCTGCGCCTTCACGACCACAATCTTTGTTCCCAGCCATTCCGCCACGACGCGCGCCTCGTCCGGGGTCGTGACCATCTCCCCCTGGGGCGTGGGCACGCCGAACCGCCGAAAGATTTCCTTTGCTTGATATTCGTGAATCTTCATCGTCCGTCCATCAGTGCTAGAATTTA
>PLUM01000121.1 GCA_003165465.1 Acidobacteriota bacterium | reverse complement strand
ACTCGGGCGATTCCTCGTGCGTGCTGCCTCCAGTCAGTCTGTCGCCTTCGGTGCTGGCGCGGATTCGCGATTACACGAATCGCCTGGCCAAAGCGTTGCAGGTCGTTGGTCTGATGAATGTGCAATACGCCATTCNNGTCAATCCGCGCGCCTCGCGCACGGTTCCGTTCGTCAGCAAGGCGACGGGCGTGCCCCTGGCGAAGGTTGCGGCCAGGCTGATGGCGGGCCGCAAGCTCCGCGACATGAATCTTCCCGTCGTCATATCGGATGGCGTGGCGGAAATCGCCGTGCGCGATTATTTCGCGGTGAAATCTCCCGTTTTCCCGTTCAATAAATTTCGCGGCGTGGATACGATTCTCGGTCCCGAGATGCGCTCGACCGGCGAAGTCATGGGCGTGGCCAAAAGTTTCGGCCAAGCATTTGCCAAGGCGCAACTCGCCGCGGGGCAGCGCCTGCCGAGAAAAGGCTCCATCTTTTTAAGCGTGAGCGACCACGACAAGCGCCACTGCGGGCCTCTGGCGAAGGAGTTGCACGCCCTCGGATTCCGTCTGATCGCCACGCGTGGCACGGCCGCGGCGCTCGAAGCCGCGGGAGTTCCGGCGGAGCCTGTGTACAAGGTGAACGAAGGCCGGCCCAATATTGTGGACCTGGTGAAGACCGGAAAAGTGGACATGATCATCAACACGCCACTTGGCCGCGAATCGTTTTACGACGAGAAATCCATCCGGCGCGCGGCAATCCGATACAATATCCCGTGCATCACCACGCTTTCCGCAGCGAACGCGGCAGCGCGTGGGATTCGCGCGCTGGTCGACCAGCCGCTGGAGATTTCGGCGCTGCAAACGCTCCATTCCAAGAAGACGGCCGCGTCGCAACTGCCTTCCGCGGGCGACTAAGTTCACGGCGAATCGTTTGATACGGAGATACGACGAGAATCGGCATGGGAACCAGAGCACAACTCAAGGGAATCATTCCGGCGCTCGCGACCCCTTTTGACGCCGACGGGGCTGTGGCTCTGGTGCAGATGCGCAAAAATATCCACGCGTATAACGGGACGGGACTGTCCGGATATCTGGTCTTTGGTTCAACTGGTGAGTCGGTTCTCCAGAACCGCGCGGAATTCGAGAGCCTGCTTGCGGTGGTTCGCGAAGCGGCGAAGCCGGGACGTGTCCTGATTGCCGGGACGGGCGTTGATTCCACGGCGGAAACCATCTCCCGCACCGAAGTGGCCGCAAAGCTCGGCTATGATTACGCGCTCGTATTGCCTCCGTACTTTTTCAAGCCGGCGATGACTTCCAAGGTGCTCGTGGAACATTACCGGCGCGTGGCGGATGCGTCGCGAATTCCCATACTTTTGTATTCCGTGCCTCAATATTCGGGCGTGGCCATCGAGCTGGATGTCGCGGCGCGGCTCTCCGAGCATCCCAACGTCGCGGGCATGAAGGACAGTTCGGGAAATGTGGACCGCGTCGGAGCGATTCTCGCTTCGGTCCCCGAGACGTTCGCGCTGCTGACCGGGGCTTCCACGACCGTTTATCCGTCGATGGTGATGGGAGCCCGGGGCGGGATTCTGGCACTGGCGGATTTTCTGCCGGAACTGTGCGTAATGCTCTATGAAGCGATTGTCGCGGGCGACGCGCCCAAAGCCCTCGAACTGCAGCGCCGCCTCATTCCGCCGACGGCCCGCTTCGTGGGCGCGATGGGAATCTCCGGCGTGAAATATGCCATGGACCTGCGGGGATATTATGGCGGGCCGGTGCGCGGTCCTCTTCTGCCCTTGGACGAAGGGCAAAAGAGGGAAATCGAAACCATGATCGCGGGCCTGGTTTCTTCGATGGCCACGGTCTGAATCCAAACGCATCGCACTGCATCCAATAATGTTTGACATTGTGCCAGGGCGGCTGGTTGTGCAAACTCAAGTTGCGCGGACAGAAGTTGTGTAACACAAGGATGGAACGCCTGATGGAGTGTCACCGAATCTCGCCGGTCGAATTGCCTGGAACCACGCGCCTCTATTTCTCATTTCTTTCCGATTTTGAACGAGTTTCCGAATTCTACAGCCATCCTCCCACTGCAAATGGAATCGACGCGGCGGCTCGCGAGATTCGTCTGGAAGACTCCGTTCGCCGCGCCGTCGTCGAAGTTCTGAGGAAACAGAATCTGGCCTTTGGCGCGGACGATGCAACGGCGCGCAATCTGGACCGGCTGCGCGACGGCGCCGTGGCCGTCGTGACGGGGCAGCAGGTGGGATTGTTTGGCGGTCCGGCGTACAGCATTTACAAGGCGCTTACCGCTGTTCACGTGGCGCGCGAGTTGACCGGGCGGGGCGTGAATGCGGTCCCGGTTTTCTGGCTGGCGACCGAGGACCACGACCTCGCGGAAGTGAATCATTGTTTTCTGCCGAAGCGCGGCGGCATCGAGCGCCTGGATCTCGCGGTATCGGGCGTTGCGGACCGGCGCGTCGGAGACATTCTCCTGGGCGAGGCCGTGCATGGGCTTACGGCGCAAGCGGCGGCTCTCCTCGAGGGATCGTGGTCCGAGGAAATCGCGCGATGGATCGCGGAAGCGTACGCGCCCGGGGAGTCGTTCGGCTCCTCGTTCGGGAAACTCATGACGCGCATTTTTGCCGGGCGCGGCCTCATCTTTCTGGACCCGATGTCACCGGAGCTGCACCGTTTGTCTTTGCCCGTACTGTTGCGCGCGGTGAAGGAACATCGGGAAATCGCCAGTGAACTTGTCGCGCGATCCGAGGCGCTCGAAAAAGCGGGTTTTCACGCGCAGGTAAAAGTTACCGCGCAAAGCACGCTCGTCTTTCGCGTGGTCGATGGGCAGAGGCTGGCCCTGCGCGCGTCAAATGGCGGCCTTGCTGCCGGCAGTAAAACGGAATCGCTCGGCGACACGCTGAAAGCGCTGGAAGCGCGCCCCGAAGACTTCAGCCCCAGTGCGCTGCTTCGTCCTGTCATTCAGGACACGCTGCTGCCGACGGTCGCATACATCGCCGGCGCGGCGGAAGTGGCCTACCAGGCGCAAACCTCGCTAGTTTATAAAAAACTGCTTGGTAGGGCTCCCGTGATTTTGCCGCGCGCCAGTTTTACTTTGGTGCCTTCGACCGTTTCCAATTTGCTCAAGAAATACAATCTGGATGTGCGGGACATTCTGCAGGGACGCCACAAGCTTCGCGCGCGGCTCGAAGCCGAGGCTTTGCCGCAGGCGCTCTCCGCGCGCTTTGATGACGGCGAGCAAGCGATCAAGGCCCTCGTCGAAGGCTTGCGCGAGCCGCTGACGAAGCTGGATCAGACGCTCCTCGGCGCGCTTGATACGGCGGCCGAAAAAATGCTCTATCAATTCAACGGCCTGCGCGCCAAGGCCGGCCGCGCCGAAGGCTTCCGCACGGGCGTGTTGAATACGCATGAAAACGAAATTGTCGCCGCTCTGCTGCCGAATAACGAGTTGCAGGAGCGGTCCTGCGGATTGCTCACGGTTCTCGCGGCCGAAGGGCCGGAACTGCTCGACCACCTCGACGAGCACATCCGGACAGGGACCGGCGAGCATTGCTTCCTTTTCCTTGATCCGCCCGCGAAGTAAGTGTTTTATAGCGCGGGCTTCAGTCTGCGCTACTCGACAGTGCCCATTTATTGTTCGCCTCAGCGGCACAAGAATGGCCTCAAGAGAAGTGCTCGATAGCAGTCTGGCGTGGTAAGATTTTGCACTGGATTCCCAAAGTTGGGTCGACATGAGCGGAGGCATTTCTAATGAAACTCACTCCTGGAAAGCGCAAGGGTATGGAAGCCGTTTCCGATTCGCGCGGCGTAATTGCCGCGGCGGCGATGGACCAGCGCGGCTCGCTGAAGAGCGCGATCGCCAAGGACAAGGGCATCGATAAGAAAGCCGTGACGGACGAGATGATGTCCGAATTCAAATGCGCCGTTTCGCGCGTGCTGACGCCTCATGCCAGCGCCATTTTGCTCGATCCGGAGTACGGCCTTCCGGCCGCGAAACAGCGCGCCAAGAACGCCGGACTTCTGCTGGCGTACGAAAACAGCGGCTATGACAACACGCAGCCCGGGCGTCTCCCGGACCTGCTGGACCATTATTCGGTGCGCCGCCTCGTGGCCGAGGGAGCCGATTGCGTCAAGATTCTTCTGTACTACACGCCATTCGATTCCGCGAAAATTAACGATGTGAAGCACGCCTGGGTCGAGCGCATCGGCGCGGAATGCGTCGCAGCTGACGTGCCGTTCTTCCTGGAATTCGTGGGCTACGAAGAGGGCGTCGACGAAAAGGGGCTGGACTTCGCGAAGAAGAAGCCGGAGTGCGTGACACGCAGCATGGAGGAATTCAGCAAGCCCCAGTACGCGGTGGACGTGCTGAAGGTCGAGGTTCCGGTCACGATGGCGTTCGTCAAGGGCACGCGCTCGTGCAAGGGCGATTTCGCCTACACGCGCCAAGAAGCGCAGGAACATTTCCGCAAGGCCGCCGCCGTCGCGAAGAAGCCGTTCATCTATCTCTCGGCCGGCGTGAGCAACGATACGTTCTCGGAAACGCTCGATCTCGCGTCCGAAACGGGAGTGAACTTTTCGGGCGTCCTGTGCGGGCGCGCCACGTGGAAAGATGCGATCCCCGTCTACGGCAAGCACGGCGTAAAGGCTCTCGAAGATTGGCTGAACGACGAGGGCGTGAAAAACATCAAGAACGTCAACGGCCGGTTGACGGCGGCGAAGCCGTGGTTTTCGTTTTACGGCGTTACATCGTCCTCGGCGTTGGCGTAGGGAATTATTTTTAGCCGGCAAACCCCGTGAAATCCTCGATGCGCCGCGGAAAGACCCCGCCTCTGAAGATGCGGGCTACAGCATTCGCCAGGTTTTGTAGCCCGGGTCTTCAGACCCGGGGGTTTTCCGTAGTCCTCGGAACCCCGTGCCACTGAAACGAAATAACCCATCGAGCGCCGCCGCTTACTCCTGTGCTAAATTCAAGAGAAGATGATACGACTCGGCGTATACGTGCAGGTTCCGTTCTGCCAGACGAAGTGTACCTACTGCAATTTCCACACCGGCGTGTTTTCCAAGGATTTGTACGAGCCGTACGTACGCGCGGTGAGCCGCGAAGTCACCGAATACTCGCGCCTGCTTCGTGAAAATGAAATCGCGAACGTTCCGGAAGCGGTGGTCGACACCGCCTATTTCGGCGGCGGAACGCCCAGCCTTCTGGAACCTGCGGGCCTCGCGCAAATCATGGACGCGATTCGCGCTTCGTTCCCGTCGCAATTCGAGGAAGTAACGCTCGAAGCCGATCCCGAGACCATCTCTCCCGAAAAAGCCGCCGCTTGGCGGGAAGCGGGATTCAACCGCATCAGCATGGGCGTGCAATCCTTCAACGACGCCGAATTGCGCGCCGCCGGCCGCATGCACCGCCGCGCCGATGTTTTCGAGGCCACGAAAATTCTACGCGCCGCCGGATTCGCGAGTCTCAGCTTCGATCTGATCGCGGGACTCCCGCATCAGACCGAGCGCAGTTGGAAGGAATCGGTCGAAGAACTGCTGCAACTGCGCCCCGAGCATGTATCGATCTACATGATGGAAATTGACGAGGGCAGCCGACTAGGACTGGAAGTGCTGCAAAGCGGCGCGCGCTACTCGGCCAAAGCGTTGCCGACGGACGATGCGATGGCCGAGTACTACGAGCACGGCTGCCGCGAGCTTGCCGCCGCGGGCTACGTCCACTATGAGATTTCAAACTGGGGGCTGCCTGGCCACGAATCGCGGCACAACCTTAAATACTGGCGCCGCGAACCGTATTTCGGATTTGGCGCGGGCGCGCATTCCTTCAACGGCTCGCAGCGCTGGGCCAACGCCCACGATCCAGCCGCGTATGCGGACGTAGTCCTGCAGGGGCGCTTTCCCGTCGTGCAGCTCGAAGGCGTGACGCGCGAGCAGGCTCTCGATGAAGAGCTGTTCCTGGGGCTGCGACAGCTTGCGGGAATCGATCTGGCGGCCATCGAGGCAAAGTACGGGGCGAGCCTGCACCCTCGCGTGCAGGAACTGGTGGCGCAGGGCCTCGTCGAATGCGATGGACCGCGCGTGCGACTTGCTCCGGATCGTTTGTCCGTTTCCAACGAAGTCTTTGTTCATCTGCTGGAGTAAATAGGAGAACGGTTTTCAGTGGCACAGGCTTCAGCCTGTGTTCTCTTGACTTTTGCTCACCAAAAATCAAAACCACACAGGCTGAAGCCTGCGCCACTGTGATATAAAAGGAATGAGCGTTATTCAAGAAGCAATTCCCCTGAGGGCCCGTGGATTTTTCCTTCACCGACGAACAGCAGCAACTGCGGCGCAGCGTGCGCGAATTCGCCGCCTCGGAAATCGCCCCGCACGTGATGGAATGGGACGAAGTTTCCAGGTTTCCCTCGGAACTGATTCCAAAACTCGCGGAAATGGGCTTCCTGGGCGTGATTTTCCCCGACGAATACGGCGGCGCGGGCTTGGGCTACGTCGAGTACGTGACCGTAATCGAGGAACTGGCGCGCGTCGATGGCTCGATCGGACTGATCGTGGCCGCGCATAATTCTCTCTGCACCAATCACATCTACAAATTCGGCACGCCGGAGCAGCGCAAGAAATACGCCACGCCGCTCGCTCAGGGCACGAAACTCGGCTGCTGGTCGCTGACCGAGCCGCAGGCGGGCTCCGACGCGGGAGGCGCGCGCGCGACCGCCCTGCGCAAGGACGGCGGCTGGATTCTCAACGGCTCGAAAACGTTCATCACCAACGGCCACTACGCAGACGTTTGCGTGGCCATGGCCGTGACCGAGCCATCGAAGGGGACAAAAGGGATTTCCGCGTTTATCGTGGAAAAAGGCAATCCGGGTTTTCGCGCGGGCAAAAAAGAAAACAAGCTGGGCATGCGCGCGAGCGACACCTCCGAGCTGATTTTCAGCGATTGCTTCGTTCCCGGGGAAAATCTGCTGGGCAAGGAAGGCCAGGGA
The DNA here is from genome assembly GCA_003165465.1 of Acidobacteriota bacterium. Lineage (GTDB taxonomy): Bacteria > Acidobacteriota > Terriglobia > Acidiferrales > UBA7541 > Palsa-360. The sequence goes on along the minus strand of PLUM01000121.1, from coordinate 16,556 downwards.
TTCGTGAATACGTTGCAGGTGCTCGACGGCGGCCGGATTTCGATTGCCGCGCTGGCATTGGGGATGGCGCAGGGCGCTTATGAAGCGGCGGCCGGCTATGCAAAGCAGAGAAAACAGTTTGGGAAAGCCATCGGCGAATTTCAGGCCATTCAATTCAAGCTGGCCGACATGGCCACCGAGATTGACGCCGCGCGCTGGCTGGTCTACCGCGCGGCGTGGCTCGCGGACCAGAAAGGCCCGCGCTTCACGAAGGAATCGAGCATGGCAAAGTTGTATGCCGCCGAAGTCGGCGTGCGCGTGGCGAGCGAGGCCGTGCAGATTTTCGGCGGATACGGTTTCGTGAAGGACTATCCGGTGGAGAAATTCTATCGCGATTGCAAGCTCTGCACGATTGGCGAAGGTACGAGCGAAATTCAGCGCATGGTGATCGCGCGGCAGATTCTGGACGGGCGCTGATCCGGTTTTTGTGTACGGGCTTCGCCGGGGTTGTGATAACTTTCTTGTTTCGCTCTGACGTTTGAAATTCCAAATTTACCCGGGCTTGTTTTAATTTCTTCACCGTTCCCTATGTCCGCATCCGTCGAAACGTGGGCCGAACAAATACGCGCGGGGGAAGTGCGCGCCGTTTCCCGCGCGATCACCGCGATCGAGGATCGCGATGCGCGCGCGGAAGATCTATTGCGGCGACTTTTCCCGAATACCGGGAAATCCTTTGTGATCGGCGTGACGGGCGCGCCCGGAACTGGGAAGAGCACGCTCGTCGATCGGCTGGCCGGAGGCTATCGAGGGCAGGGAAATCACGTCGGAATTATCGCGGTCGATCCCACCAGCCCGTACACGGGCGGCGCGATCCTGGGCGACCGCATACGGATGCAGGGCCACGCGAGCGACCCGGGAATTTTCATCCGCTCGATGGCGACGCGCGGGTTTCTCGGCGGCCTCGCGCGCACGACGGGCGATGTGGCGCTGGTTCTGGACGCCGCCGGGAACGAATTTGTGCTGATCGAAACCGTGGGCGTCGGCCAGGATGAAGTGGACATCGTGCGGCTTGCGGATTGCACGCTCGTCCTGCTCGTGCCGGGCATGGGCGACGACGTGCAAAATATGAAGGCCGGCCTGATGGAGATTGCCGACATTTTTGTTCTGAATAAATCGGACCGCGATGGAGCGAACCGCCTGGAGGCGGAACTGGAGGCGATGCTCCAGCTTGCTCCCGAACGCGACGGGTGGAAACCGGAAATTGTCCGCACCGTGGCCACGGAAAATAAAGGCGTGGATGAACTCACCGGGGCCATTGCCCGGTACCGGGAACGCTTTGGCAAGAGCCCTGAGCATGAAGCGCGGGAAATCGAACACTGGAGAACGCGGCTGCTGGCGCTCGCGGGCGAAGCCGTTTTGCGGCGCGCGGTTTCCGGCGCGGACGGCGAGGCCGCGCTCAATCGTTTGGCGCAAGAAGTGGCCAGCCGCGGAAAGGACCCGTACGCGGCCGTGCGCGAATTGCTCGCGCGCGCGGACGTTGCGGAAAAACGCGCATGAAACTCGGCGATCTGGAATTCTGGTTGCTCACGGATGGCACGTTTCGCCTGGATGGCGGCGCGATGTTCGGCGTGATTCCCAAGCCGATGTGGGAGAAAGTTGCGCCGCCCGACGCGCGCAATCGAATCCTCATGGCCATGAATTCGCTGCTGATTCGCGTGGCGGGCAAGTGGATACTGGTCGAGACCGGCGCGGGCGACAAATGGGACGCGAAGCGCTCGGACATCTACGCATTCGATGCGGCGCCCCGGTTGCTGGATAAGCTCATCACGCACGGCGTTCCGCCGGAAGAAATCGACATCGTCCTCAACACGCACTTGCACTTCGATCATTGCGGATGGAACACACGCGTTGTAAATGGGGAAGCGGTGCCGGTGTTCCCGAATGCGCGCTACATCGTGCAACGCGGCGAACTCGACCACGCCAAATCGCCCACGGATCGCGACCGAGCCAGCTATTTTCCGGAAAACTTCATGCCGATGGAGAAATCCGGACAATGGTCGCTCGTCGCGGGCGACGCGATCATCGCCCCGGGCGTCGAAGTGATTCGCGCGCCGGGCCACAATGTCGATATGATGTGTGTTCGCCTGACGGGCGGCGGGAAAACAGTTTTCTTTACCGCCGATTTGATTCCCACGGCGGCGCATGTTCCGTTACCCTGGATCATGGGGTACGATTTGTATCCGCTCACGACGCTCGAGAATAAAAAGAAATGGATTCCACGTGCGGCGAGCGAGGAGTGGCTCGTGATTTTTGGACACGAGGCAAGGACTCCGGCGGTGTATTTGCGGGAGCGCCAGGGCAAATACGATCTTGAACCGGTGATGATCGACGTTTAAATTCGGTGTTCAATTCGGTATTCAATTCGGTGTTCAATTTATTGTTCAAAAGGAAACGGCGGAATGGCAAAGAAGAAGCAGACAACCAAGCGGCGCGGCGTGGGCATGGAGGCCGTCGGCATCGGCATTATCGGCGGCAGCGGCCTTTACAACATGCCGGGGCTGGAGAAGCCGCGCGAGGTGCGCGTCAAGACTCCGTTCGGAGACTCGTCCGATGCTCTGGTGGTGGGGACGCTCGAAGGCAAGCGCGTCGCGTTTCTGGCACGACACGCGCGCGGGCACCGTTTCCTTCCCTCGGAGATCAATTACCGCGCCAACATTCACGCGATGAAGCAACTTGGCGTCGAGAGAATCATTTCCGTCAGCGCGGTCGGCTCGTTGCAGATGGAATTGCAACCGCTCGATTTTCTGATTCCGGATCAGTTCTTCGATCGCACGCGCCTGAGGGTCGCCACGTTTTTTGGCGGGGGAGTTGTCGCGCATGTGGGCTTTGACAAGCCGGTGTGCGCGCAGCTTGCCGGCGTTCTCGGAGCGGCCTGCGATTCGGCAAAGGTGCGCGTCCACCGCGGCGGCACGTATGTTTGCATGGAAGGGCCGCAATTTTCCACGCTGGCCGAATCGAATTCCTATCGCCAGTCGCATCAAGTGATCGGCATGACGAACCTGACCGAAGCCAAGCTCGCGCGCGAGGCGGAGATTTGCTACTCGACCGTGGCGATGATCACGGATTACGATTGCTGGCATCCGAATCATGCCTCGGTCACGCTCGACGAAATTATTTCCAATTTGAACAAGAACGCGGAAAACGCGCAGAACGTGATCCGCGAGGCTGTGCGCAACATGCCCTCCGAACGCGCCTGCAAGTGCGGGCGCGCCCTCGCGCACGCGATCATTACCGATCCATCCGTGATTCCGACCGCGGCGCGCAAGCGCTTGAGCGTGATCGCCGGAAAATACCTTACACCGGGAGCCCGCTGAACATGTCTCTACTCGTCGTTGGATCGGTTGCGTTCGATGCCGTGGAAACTCCGCACGGCAAGGTGGACCGCATGCTCGGCGGCGCGGCCACATATTTTTCCGTCGCCGCCAGCTATTTCACGCACGTTAATCTCGTCGGAATCGTGGGCACGGATTTTACGGCGAAGGACGAGTCCATTTTCAAGGGACGCCGCATCGATACGCAGGGCCTCGAACGCGCCGATGGAAAAACTTTCTTTTGGGCGGGGAAGTACAGCGAGAACATGAACGAGCGCACAACGCTCGCGACGGAATTGAACGTGTTCGCCGAATTTAAGCCGCGCCTGCCCGAGCCGTATCAATCCTCGACGCACATTTTTCTGGCCAACATTGATCCGACGCTGCAAGCCTCGGTCCTGCATCAGGTCAGCCGCAGGCCACGCGTCGTGGCGCTTGACACCATGAATTACTGGATCGAACGCACGCCCAAGGAACTGCGCGAGACGCTCAAGCACACCGATATCCTGGTGATCAACGACTCGGAAACGCGCCAGCTCTCGAACGAGCACAATCTATTGAAAGCCGCGCGACACATTTTCACGCTGGGCCCCAAAGCGCTGGTCATCAAGCGCGGAGAATTTGGCGCCATGCTGGTCCACCAGAATCGAACCTTCAGCGTTCCCGCATTTCCGCTCGAAGTCGTGCACGATCCGACCGGAGCGGGAGATTCGTTCGCAGGGGGCTTCATGGGCTATCTCGCGACCGCGCGCAAAGTGGACGATGCGGCGCTGCGGCGCGCCATGGTCTACGGCTGTGTGATGGGCAGCTTCGCGGTCGAAAAATTCGGACTGGATCGCCTGCGGTCGCTGAAAAAGACAGAGATCAACACCCGCGCCCGCCACTTTCACAAAATGACGCAGTTTACTCTCTAGAAGCCGTTGCATCGCTCCATTTGGAATCCAGCGAGAGATTTTGCGACACGATCTCTCCGGGAAGGTGGTCCGCGAACGCAGCGAAAAGCCCCGGGTCTGAAGACCCGGGCTACAGCGACTTGTACGCATCTGCTGTAGCCCGCCTCTTCAGAGGCGGGGCCATTCTCCAGGTTGCGCAATAAATGCTAAATTAAACGCGCGGAGGCGAGCGGCGGCCGCATTGCGATTCGCGAAACATGCCGCGCGGTGAATGGTCTTGCTCTTCGCCCGCGCGTTGTATACTTCTGTTTCGTCGCCAACTTTCCCATGCCCAAACTTCTCAAGCCGCCGGCGCTGGTTCCAGGAAGCACAATCGCTGTTGTTGCGCCCGCCAGCTCGGCGAAGGAAGAGCGCATCGTACGCGGCTGCGAGACGTTGGAAAGTCTCGACTATCGTGTAAAGCGGCACGTTTCCAAGCATATTCCGGACGGATATTTTTCCGCGCCGCTTGCTGAGCGGCGCAACGAGCTGCAAAACGCGTTGTCGCGCCGCGATGTTCGCGCCGTCTTCTGTTCGCGTGGCGGATATGGCAGCGCGGAGACCCTCGATGGTCTGAAAACGGCAGTCCTCAAGCAGCCAAAAATATTTTGCGCTTTCAGCGATTTAACCACAGTCCATATTTTCCTGTGGCAGAAGCTCGGCTGGGTCACGTTTTACGGTCCGCTGGTGGCCGGAGGTTTTGATGCCGGCCCGAACGCCACGGGCGGTTTCGATCCGGACTCGTTCATGTGGGCGATGACCGCGACGAACAGCGGCTGGAGCGTGCCGCTCGAAGGGGAAACGTTTACGCGCGGCAACGCCGAAGGAACCCTGCTCGGCGGCTGCATCACGCTGATCGAAACGTCGATAGGCACGCCGTGGGATCTGGATACGCGCGGCTCGATCCTGTTGCTCGAGGACCGTGGACTGAAACCCTACCAGCTCGATCGCATGTTGCTGCATCTGAAGCAGGCTGGCAAATTTGATGGTGTGCGCGGAATCGTTCTCGGCGAGTTCCCGGAGTCCGAAACGCCGGAAGGCAGCTCCGTGACCGTTGCCGACGTGTGCCGCCGCATTCTCGGACCGCTGCGCATTCCCATCGTGTACGGCGCTCCGGTGGGCCACACGGCGCGTCCGATGCTCACGCTGCCGCTGGGTGTTCGCGCGAAACTGCACGCTGTGGGCGAAGGGCGCATCGACATTCTCGAACCGGCGGTGCGCGCATGACGCGGCCCATACATTTTCATCTCTCGGGAATCGGCGGCGCGGCCATGGCGCCGCTCGCCGGAATGCTGGCCGAAAGCGGGCACCGCGTAACGGGATCGGACGCGGGCGTTTATCCTCCCGCATCGACGCTGCTCGAAGGCCTGGGCATTCGATGGACGAACGGATTCGACGCGGCCAATCTCGATCCCGCGCCGGACATCGTCGTGATCGGCAATGCGCTATCGCGCGGCAATCCCGAAGTCGAAGCCGTGCTGAACAATAAAATCCCATACCGCTCACTCCCGCAAGCGATCGAGGAATTTTTCCTTCAGGGGCGCGACTCGCTCGTTGTGACTGGTACGCACGGCAAGACCACGACGACGTCCATGCTGTCCTGGATTTTGCATTATGCCGGGCGCCACCCGAATTTCCTCATCGGCGGCGTGGCCGAAAATTTCGGACGCAGCTTTGGCCTAGGCGGCGGCAGCGAATTTGTTCTCGAAGGCGATGAGTACGACTCCGCGTTTTTCGACAAGGGCCCGAAATTTCTGCACTACCATCCGCGGGAAGTCATCATCACGTCGCTCGAATTCGATCACGCGGATATTTACGGGAATCTGGCCGCGATCGAGCTTCAGTTCCGGCGCATGGTAAATCTCGTGCCAAGCCGCGGGCGAATCGTGGCCTGGGGAGAGAGCGAAACGGTTCGCGGCGTGGTGCAAAAAGCGTTCTGCCCGGTCGAGACATACGGGTTCACGCCGGGCGTGGACTGGCTCGCCGGCGATCTGGAAATCGTCGACGGCGAAACGCGGTTCCGCGTGTCGCACAAAGGCAACGAAGTGGCGCGCGTGGGGACGTCGCTCGCCGGGCGGCACAATGTTTTGAACGCGGTCGCGGCCATCGCTATCGCGCATGGGCGCGGCGTAAGCGGCGAAGCGATTGCCGGCGCCATGGCCGAATTTCGCGGCGTCCTGCGGCGGTTGGAAGTGAAAGGGGAAACGTCCGGCGTGCTGGTGGTGGACGATTTCGCGCATCACCCGACGGCCATTCGCGCGACGATCGATGCGGCGAGCCGCCGCTGGCCGGGCCGGAAAGTGTGGGCCGTGTTCGAGCCGCGCTCGAATACGATGCGGCGCCGGGTGTTTGAAAACGATCTTGCCGCGTCTCTCGCCACGGCCGATGCCGCCGTACTGGGAGCTGTGAACCGCGCCAATCTTCTGAGCGACGAGGAGAGAATGTCGCCCGCGCGCGTACTCAATGCGATTCGCGCTGCCGGACGAAAGGCCGAGGGATTCGAATCCGCCGGCGAAATCGCCGATTATCTTGCGGCGGAAACGCGATCCGGCGATCTCGTCCTTGTGATGTCCAACGGCAGCTTTGATGGGCTTTGCGGCAAACTGCTCGACAAGCTGCGGGAACGTGGCGTGCCAGCGGGGAAAAGCAAGGCATGATGGTTCGCCCGCGCAACTTGCCCGGCTGTTGGTTCGGCTTTTGGTTTCGCCCCGCAATCCTCGCGGCTGTTTTTTCTCTCGCAGCCTCGGCGCACGCCACAATCGATTACACGGTTTCTCTCTCTCATCCCGAGCGGCACATCTTGCAAGTGGCGATGCGCATCCCGAATGTGCGCGATCATGTGACGCTGCAAATGCCCGCATGGACCGCCCTGTATCAGATTCGCGATTTTTCCTCGCACCTGATGCAGGTGAGCGCCAGGAATGAAGAGGGACAGCCGCTCGCGTTGCGCAAGCTCGACAAGCAAACCTGGACGGTCGCCGGGAGCGGCATCGTCACCGTAAGTTATCCAATCTTTTGGGACGAGCCGGGGCCTTTTGCGTCGCAATTAAATGCGGACCACGCATTTCTCAATTTTGCCATGCTGTTGTTGTATGTGCCGGACCGGCGCGGCGAGGACACGAAAGTGGCGTTTGACGGCGTACCGGACGGCTGGCGCGTGGCCGTCGAACTCGATGCCGCACCAATCACCGCCGGAGGCCGCTCCGCCGCCTACGTCGCTCCCAGCTACGACGCGCTGGTTGATGCGCCGGTCGAGATCGGCCATTTCGACGAATTTCGCATGGATGCCGGCGGAAGACCCATTCGCATTGTCGTTCACGGCGAATCCGGCGACCGCGCGCGGCTTAAGGATTGGCTGATGCGCATTGTCGATTACGAAGTTTCGCTGATGGGCGGAGCGCCGTTTCGAGAATATCTTTTTCTGTTTCACGTGGGGAGCGATTTCGGCGGCGGCGGGATGGAGCACATGAACTGCACGGCCATTTCCGCCGATGTTCCGGAGCAATTGCCCAGTTATTCGGCGCATGAATTTTTTCACGTCTGGAACGTGAAGCGCATTCGGCCCCGGTCTCTTGAGCCCGTGGATTACACGCGGGAGATGTGGACGCGCTCGCTGTGGTTCGCCGAAGGCGTGACCAATACGTATGGAGCGTATGCGCTCGTGCGCGCGCATCTCTGGTCCACGCAACAATTTTACGCCAATCTGGCGGGGGCAATCGGCGAGCTGCAATCCCGTCCCGCACACCGGTGGCAAAGCGTCGAGCAATCGAGCCTCGATGCGTGGTACGAAAAATATCCGCTCTACAATCGGCCCGAGGAAAGTATTTCGTACTATAACAAGGGCCAGATCGTGGGTGTGTTGCTCGATATCCTGATTCGCGACCGGACCGACAATCGAGCGAGCCTCGACGATGTCCTGCGGGCGCTCAATGCGGAATACGCCCAGGCGGGCCGCTTCTACGATGACAGCGATGCGCTGCGAGCCGCGCTGGAAGCCGTCATTCGCGGGAAAGCCCCGTCGGCGGACTCCGACCTGTCGGATTTTTTCACGCGTTACATTTCGGGTACGGACGAGATTCCGTATGCGGATTTTCTGGCGCGCGCCGGTTGGACGATTTACGATACGAGCCAGCGCCGCGCGGCGCTCGGTTTCTCGGTCAATCGCAATAGCGGAGTTTCTTCAAGCGTTGCGTCTGTGGACGGCGAAAGCGCGGCAAGCGAAGCGGGCCTGAAAGAAGGGGATATTGTGATCGCACTGAATGGCGAACCGTTTCCGCGCGCGCCGGAGCGCTGGCTTCGCGACCACCAGCCGGAGGAGCGCGTTCAGCTAGAAGTCGAGCGCGGCGGGAAAGAAATAGATTTGTCCTTTGCGCTGGGGCGTCAGGCGGATGGGGCATACCAGATCGCGGACATCGCGTCTCCCACGGAAAGGCAGCGGCGCATTCGAGACGGCATCCTGCGCGGAGTGACCAACCCATAATGATACGATCCGTTTTTGTCGCGGCAGCCATTGCGCTGGGCACCCTGATCATGGGGCCACCGCTTATTTTGCTCACGCTGCTGACGAAATCGGCGACGCTGATGTACTGGGCCGGAGTGAAGCTGGTGGTGTATGTCACGCGCATGGCGGGAGAAAACGTCACGGTGGAAGGGCTGGAAAATATTCCTTCCGGCGTTTGCATGTTTGCCGCCAATCACACGAGCAACGCGGACGCTCCCGCCATCGTCGGCTCCATTCCGCGGCGCATCGCGATTTTTGGCCGGAAATCGCTGTTCGATATTCCCATTGTCGGGCTGGCGTTTCGCCTGGCGAAATTCGTTCCCGTGGACCGAGAGAATCGCGACGCCGCGCTCGCCAGCGTCAAGCTGGCCGTGGAATACATGCGGGAAGGATTTTCGTTTCTGGTTTATCCCGAAGGGACACGCAGCCCGGACGGACGCCTGCGCCGGTTTAAGAAGGGCACTTTCGCCATTGCGATCGAAGCGGGCATCCCGATTGTGCCGGTCGCGTGTGCCGGTGCGCATCACATTATGCCGAAAAATTCACTGCTCGTCCGCCCTGGAAAAGTTACGGTGCGATTCGGCAAGCCCATCGATGCGTCGGCGTACACGGTCGAGCAGCGCGATGAACTTGCGCAGCGCGTGCACGACGCGGTTGCGGCGGAACTGCCCAAAGACCAAAAACCCAGCGCGTGATTTCGAGGTTGTGGCTTTTCATTGGCACAGGCTTCAGCCTGTGTGGTTTTGAATTTTTGCGCGCGCGGAGTGGAAAGTCAAAGAACACAGTCTGAAGCCTGTGCCACTGAAAAACGCCTGTGTTGGTCTAGTGCGAATGTTCGTGCGGGACTTATAAAACTTGCGGGATTCGGCGCGATTGAGCCTGCATCCGACTAAAGCAGGCTCAATCGCCGCCGTGGCCGTTCGATGAGCAAATGGTTCGTGTGGCCGAAGCCGGAACCCGGCTATGCCACGCCGAGGATGTTGACCAGTTCGCGTACGGAAGCCGCGGACTTGTCGAGCGCCGCTTTTTCTTCGGCAGTGAGTTTGATCTCGATGATTTGCTCGATGCCGCGCGCTCCGAGCTTTACCGGAACCCCGACGTACAATCCATTGATGCCGTATTCGCCTTCGAGGTAAGCCGCGCAGGGAAGAATTTTCTTCTTGTCCTTCAAGATGGCCTCGACCATTTCGACGACTGCGGCGGATGGCGCGTAGTAGGCCGATCCGGTTTTCAGCAGGTTGACGATTTCAGCGCCGCCCTTGCGTGTGCGGTCCACGATGGCCGCAATGCGGTCGGCGGGGAGCAGGTCGGGCAGGGGAATGCCTGCGACGGTGGAATAGCGCGGCAGAGGCACCATGTCGTCACCGTGCCCGCCCAGAACGAATGAAGTTACGTTTTCGACCGAGACGCCAAGCTCCATGGCGACAAACGCGCTCATGCGCGCCGAGTCCAGCACTCCGGCCATGCCCATGACGCGGTTCTTCGAGAAGCCGCTGACCTTGAACGCCGCCTGCACCATGGCGTCAAGCGGGTTCGTGACCATAATGAGAATGGCATTCGGCGAATACTTCGCGATCTGTTCCACGACGGCCTTGATGACGTCGTAGTTCGCCTTCAAAAGGTCATCGCGGCTCATCCCCGGCTTGCGCGGAAAGCCCGCGGTGACGACGACAACATCGCTGTTGGCAGTCTCCTTGTAATCGCCCGACGTCGTGGAAACGCCCGTGACGCGAGCGTTCGAGCCTGTGATCGCCGTGGACTCGACCATGTCGAGCGCCTTGCCCGCGGGCGGCCCGTCGAGAATGTCGGTCAGCACCACGTCGGCCAGCTCAAGATCCACAATGCGCTGCGCCGTCGTCGATCCCACAAATCCGCCGCCTACAACCGTTACTTTTTTCCGCATAAATGCGTTCTCCTGTATTAGTCAGAATGAAAGTGAAATGCGGCGGAGGCGACTGCCTCCGCCGCCCTTGCGTCTATTACTTTTTGGCCGCGAGCGCCTGCATGTTCTCGATGATGGCGCTGGCAAATTCCGCGGTGCCCAGCTTGGTCGCGCCTTCCATCATTCGTTCGAGGTCGTACGTTACGCGCTTCTGTCCGATGGTGCGCTCAATCGCAGATTCGATCAGTTTCCCCACTTCTTTCCAGCCCATGAAATCGAACATCATNNTTGATGATGCGGTCGGAGACCTCGGGCCAGCCGAGGTGGCGAAACATCATCTCGCCCGAGAGGATGACGCTGCCCGGGTTGACCTTGTCGAGATCGGCGTACTTGGGGGCGGTGCCGTGCGTGGCTTCGAAGCAGCCGTAGCCATCGCCAATGTTGGCGCCGGGCGCCATGCCGAGACCGCCGACTTGCGCGGCGCAGGCGTCGGAAATGTAATCGCCGTTCAAATTGGGAGCGGCGATGACCTGATATTCGTCCGCACGCGTGACCACCTGCTGAAAAATGGAATCGGCGATGCGGTCGTTGATCAGCAGCTTCTTTTTCCACTGGCCCTGTCCGTGCGTTGCGTAAATCTTGTCGAGCACCGCTTTCACTTCGTCGCAAATCGATTTGCGGAACGCATCGGTGGCCTGTTCGAGGCCCGGTTCGACGAGTGCGGCATTTTGCTCGATCGTGATGTTCGGGTTGCTATCGCGATTTCCGAGGATCCAGGTTTCGCGTTCGGTGACGGTCTGGGCGCGGAATTCCTCCACCGCCAGTTCATAGCCCCAGTCGCGGAACGAGCCTTCGGTAAACTTCTGGATGTTGCCCTTATGCATGATGGTCACGACGCGCTTCTTGTTGTCGAGCGCGAATTGAATCGCGCGGCGCATTAGACGCTTCGTGCCAAAGGGAGAGATTGGTTTGATGCCTACGGCGGAATCAGTGCGAATCTGTTTTGCCCCGCTGCCGAGCATTTCCTTGTTCAGGAAATCGATCAGCTTTTTCACTTCGGGTGTCCCGGATCGCCACTCGATCCCGATATAAACATCTTCGGTATTTTCGCGGTAAATGACTATATTCATCCGCTCGGGATGCTTTACGGGAGAGGGGACACCCTGGAAATAGCGCACCGGACGCACACAGGCGTATAGATCGAGGACCTGCCGCAGCGTGACGTTCAGCGAGCGGATGCCGCCGCCCACGGGAGTTGTCAGTGGCCCCTTGATCGAAATTCGAAAATCGCGCACGGCTTCGATCGTTTCATCCGGCAGCCATTGCTTGAATTCTTTGTGCGCTTTTTCGCCGGCGAACACTTCAAACCAGGCGATCTTCCTCTTGCCGCCATAGACGAGATTGACGGCGGCGTCAAACACGCGCTGCGACGCCTTCCAGATGTCGCGTCCCGTTCCATCGCCCTCGATATAAGGAATGATGGGGTTGTCGGGAATGACGAATTTGCCTCCAACATACTGAATTGTCTGTCCGTCGGACGGAATTGCCCTGCCGTTATACGATGGCTTCATGTTTATAGTTCCCCTGTGATTTGTCACTGCACTGACGTGAATTTAGAAGAATATCACACACGGCGGCCAGAGGACACAGCGAGCGCGATCAAATGTTGGACTAATTTTGAAGAATAATGTGCCCAGTGGATGGCAGGTTTTGCTCCTTAAATGTTGCATCAGGGACGGGCCTCGTAGGGATACGACTTTAGCGCGGACGAAAATTGAGGGGTGAAATCTGGAATTGTCCTGAACTGTTTATGCCGTCCCTGGAGCCGATTCGCACATATTCGGCCCCGGGGCACGGCATGTTTTAGTCGTAGTATTCCTGGCCGAGATGCGTGATCAGGTCTTCGCCCATCATCCAGCGAAGCGTGTTCTTGAGTTTCATCGATTGGATGAAGAAGTCGTGCTCGGGATAGAGTTCCGGAGCGACCATGGGCGATTTGAAGTAGAAACTCAGCCATTCCTGAATGCCGCGCATTCCGGCGCGCTTGGCGAGGTCGAGGAAGAGAACCAGATCGAGCACGAGGGGCGCCGCCAGAATCGAATCGCGGCACAGGAAATCGACCTTGATCTGCATCGGGTAGCCCAGCCAGCCGAAAATGTCGATGTTATCCCAGCCTTCTTTGTTGTCGCCGCGCGGCGGATAGTAATTGATGCGGACCTTGTGGTGAATGTGGCCGTACAAATCAGGATAAAGCTTGGGCTGAAGGATATATTCGAGCACGCCCAATTTTGATTCTTCCTTGGTTTTGAACGATTCCGGATCGTCCAGGACTTCGCCGTCGCGATTTCCCAGGATGTTGGTGGAAAACCAGCCGTTCATGCCGAGCAAGCGCGCCTTGAAACCGGGCGCCAGGATGGTCTTCAGCAAGGTCTGTCCGGTCTTGAAATCCTTGCCGCACAGCGGAACACTATGTTGCCGCGCAAGCTCGATGAGCGCGGGGATATCGACGGTCAAATTGGGTGCGCCGTTGGCGAAGGGAACGCCGCTGGTGATCGCAGCCCAGGCGTAAAGCATCGATGGCGCGATCGCCGGATGGTTGGCCTTCATCGCGGCCTCGAATTTTTCGGGCGTAGCGTATACGGCGTGCGGCTTCAGGAAAATCTCGGTGGATCCGCACCAAATCACCACGACGCGAGACACGCCCGTTTTCTTTTGAAACTTTTTGATGTCGTCCTTAATTTGCAGGGCTAGAGCGTACTTGGTGCGCCCCTTCTTGACGTGCGTGCCGGTAAGCTTCTTCACATACTTCTGGTCGAACGCGGCCTTCATCGGGCGAATCGTGCTCAGAAACTTTTTTACTTCGGCAAGATGCTCCGGTCCCAGTACGGCCGCTTTCTTGGCCGCTTCATACGCGCTGTCGGGAAAAATGTCCCATCCGCCAAATACGATGTTTTCCAATTTCTCGATGGGCACAAAATCCTTAATTGCGGGCGCGCGCCCTTCCGTGCGTTTACCGAGGCGAATGGTTCCGAGTTGCGTAAGGGAGCCTACCGGCTGCGCTTTTTTGCGGCGGATCAAGTCCACGCCGGCCATAAATGTGGTGGCCACTGCTCCCATTCCGACGGTGAGCACTCCCAATTTTCCTTTTGGCGGAGCAATGCTGGCGGACTTGCGCATTCGATTTTTCTCCCGTGTTCGTAAAATTTGGTGGAACAGTGAAGCTGCGCCGGCGTGGCGTCTACGTTGCCACACAACGACTAAATCACCCTGAGCGCGAACACAGTATCATGCGTGAATGCGGCATGATTTGCAATGTGGAAACGCTGCGATTTAAAAAAACGATTCTCAAAAACAATCGCTAATTTCGTTCCGTGACCTTCTTCGCGGATGTTTGCGAATATTTCACTTTGTCTTGCGCGATTTCGCTTTGACTCCCGGCGCTTGTCCGCTCTGGATTTCCAGCTGAAACTCATCCGGCGGTTTTAACTGCGAATTCGCTCCCGGCTTCGGCCGCAGTCCGGCCAGAAGTTCATCGCAGGGAAGTGTATTGATGACGTCGCCGGCCTCCAGCCAACCTCGGCGCGCCATTTGCACGCCGTAACGCATCAGCGAAAGCCCGCGGGTGGAATGCGCGTCCGTGGAAATTGCAATTCTTACACCGCGTTCTTTGGCCATGCGTAAGTACGTGTCTTTCAAATCCAGACGCTCCGGCGAGGCGTTGCACTCCATGACCACCCCGTACTTGCGCGCGGCATCCAGTACGGTTTCCATGTCGTAGGCGTAAGCGTCGCGGCGCAGAACGAGTCGCCCGGTAGGATGTCCGACAATCTGCGTGTAGGGATTCTCAATCGCCGCCAAAATTCTCTCCGTCATTTCCGCGCGCTCTAAATTCATGTACGAGTGAATGGAAACCAGAACAATGTCAAGCTGCGCCAGAATGTCGTCGGCGAAATCCAGTTTGCCGTTTTTAAGCACATCCACTTCACTGCTGGCCAGGATGCGAATGCCCAAATTCTTTGCATCGGCGGCGCGTATCTTCCGGATTTGTTCCAGCGTGCGCTTTTCATCCAGGCCATTCGCAACGGTTACGGCCTTGCTGTGATCGGTCAACGCGATGTACTGGTAGCCCAGTTGCTTTGCCGCCAGGGCCATCTCCTCGATGGAATTCTTGCCGTCGCTGGCCGTGGTGTGCATCTGCAGATCGCCGATAATTTCTTTTAGGTCGATGAGTTTGGGCAAACGATGCTCGGCTGCCGCGTCAATTTCTCCCGTATTTTCGCGCAGCTCCGGCGGAATAAAATCCAGCCCCAGCTTGGCATAGATCTCCTGCTCCGTTTCGCCAGCCACAGGCTCTTCGTCCGGGAGCTTCGCCAAGCTGTATTCATTCAGCGTGTAGCCCATTTTGTTGGCGCGGCCGCGCAAGGCAACATTGTGTTCCTTCGATCCGGTGAAGTAGAGCAGCGCCGCACCAAAACTTTTCTTTTCGAGGATTCGAACATCCACCTGCAATCCATTTTTGAGCACAAAACTAACCTTGTTCTCTCCGCGCGCAAGTGTCTGGTCTATTCCCGAATACATCAGAATGTGCGCCGAAATGGAGTCGATCAGGTCGGGAGTAAGTGTTCCGGGAGCGAGTGTAACCAGCAGGTCGAGGTCGCCGACAGTTTCTTTTCCCCGTCGCAGCGATCCCGAGGGAGTCACAATTTCGATTTGCTTTCCAAAGGAGCTAATGTGGGAAATGAGCCTTTCCGCTTCTTCCTCCCCTACGTCAATATGAAAGCGGCCGGCAGATTTCTTGAATACTTCCACGGCTTTCAGGATGTTCTCTTCGCTCTTTTCGCCGAAGCCGGGCAAATCGCGCAACTTGCCGTCGCGGGCCAGTTGCTCGACTTGCTCCACTGTGCTGGCCTGAAATGTCTTCCACAAAAATGCGACTTTTTTAGGCCCGAGCGACTGCAGTTCCAGCAGGCTGAGGATTGTTTGCGGATATTTTTGGAGCATTTTACTGCGCAGCGAGTAGTCGCCGGTTGTAAGGATTTCCTGGATGTGATCGGCCATGCCCTCGCCGATTCCAGGCAGCGCCGTGAGATTTTCGCGATCGCCGGCTAGTTCCTGGACGGATTCAGGCAGGGAATCAAGCAGTTGCGCGGCACGCTCGTAAGTACGGAAGCGGCCGATCATGGCGCCGTCAATTTCCAGCAGTTGCGCGGTTTCGCGCAAAATGCGAGCGACTTCACGATTTTCCATTTGCGGACTCAGAAGCGATCTATTGCCCTAAGATGTAGGCAAAGATCAGCGGCGCGACGATCGAGGCGTCGGATTCGATGACGAAGCGCGGCGTGGCAGCCTCCAACTTTCCCCAGGTAATCTTTTCGTTGGGCACTGCACCGCTGTAGGAACCGTAGGACGTGGTGCTGTCCGATATTTGGCAGAAGTATCCCCACAGGCGGCATTTCTCGCGGAGGTCTTGCGTAATCAGAGGCACGACGCAAATTGGAAAGTCTCCCGCGATTCCGCCTGCGATCTGGAAGAAGCCAATCGATTCGTTAGCCGAATTTTGGCGGTACCAATCGATCAGCGCGGCCATTTGTTCCACGCCCGACTTCACAACCTGGAACGTCGAAACGTCGCCGCGAATCACATTGGCTACAAAAATATTGCCAAGCGTCGAGTCTTCCCAGCCCGGAGTGAAAATCGGCAGATTCTTTTCGCAGGCGGCGACTACCCAGGAATCTTTGGGATCGATCTGATAACTCTCTTTGATGAGTCCGCAACGAATCAGCTGGTACATATATTCGTACGGGAAGTAGCGCTTCTTCTCATCATCGGCTTTTTTCCAAAGCTTCAGCACCTGGCGCTCGATCCTGCGCATGGCTTCTTCTTCAGGGATG